>JNJQ01000002.1 GCA_000701725.1 Erysipelotrichaceae bacterium NK3D112 | reverse complement strand
AAAAAAAGTATTAGCTCTCAATAACCTTTCCTATCTCCCACCAGATCAGGTCAAGCTAATACCTATTACCAGATAATCAATAATCCGGCGCATATCCTATATTCCAAACAGGAGCTTTCACTGATAATTTCGTGAAATCATTGTCAGTGAACGAGCTTTCATGCGCTCAAAATATTGATCTACAATACCTGTTTACCACATTTCTCGCTTTACTGGAAGACCTATGCGTTATTAAAACCGCCTAAAAACAGGCGGTTTCACTGATAAGGGGCTTTCACTGAAAATTGAGCTGCATTTCCGCATACCCTTTCAGATCATAAATTCAGAATTGTTTTGAAGATATCCATCAGTCCCGAGAAGATCAGCGGGAAATAGCTGAATGAGAGCACGGTTGCGACACTTACCAGAACAAGTACCAGCAGCAGCTGTGTGTTCTTGCCGATCGGCAGAACCAGATCCATTCCGTATCCTTTGGTCATGAATCCGATGACGATACCGCAGATACCGGCTACCACACCGTACGCAAACATATCCTTCCAGACAAACACACTGCCGATCACAAACAGCAGCATCACTGCCAGCGCTGAGCGCGCTTCAACTTCCATCAGCTTGAATGTCGAGATCTTACGGCGCATCAGACCGCATACAAGACCGATGACAATCCAGCTGACATATTCCGCGAGCAGACCGAAGATACCGATCCTGAATGCAAGCGATGCAGTACCGGTGAAGTTCAGACGCACAAAGCTGTAATTGAAATGGTTGATGAACTTCTCGATGAACATTGTGAAGAATGTTCCGATGGCAGCCCATTTGAACACATTCAGCAGCAATACCGAAGGACCTGCGAGCGTTGTCTTCTCAACGGCTGAAACCTTCTTCATCGCATAGCCCGGTGCCACCAGCATTGTCAGCAGGCCGGCCCTCGGCGAATCGATGATCTCATCAAGCAGCTGCAGTCTGGTCTCCTTACGGATTTCCTTTCTCAGCTGTTTTTTCTCTTCTTTGGTGAGTTCTTCTTCAGGTTCAGCTGCTTCTTCAGGCTTTGTTTCAGCTTCTTCACCTGTTTCTTCAGCAGAAGCGTCCTCAGTGACAAAGGATTCATCTGATGCGGTTTCTTCTGCAGCAGACGTTTCTTCCGGGTTTTCAGGAGACTCATCAGTTCCGTCTTCCGCAGCCGTTTCATTCTCTGTCTCTTCAGTTTCAGCAGTCTCTGCTTCATCAGCTGCTTCCGCAGTCTGCTCAGCTTCCGTTTCCTGAACCTCTTCTGATTCTTCTTCGGAAATCTCTGCCGGTTCGCTTTCTTCCGTGACTTCCGCATTCTCTTCAGCTGCATCGTCACTCTTTTCAGAATCGGCTTCTTCTGATTCAGATGTTTCCTCTGTTCCGCTTTCTGCCGGTTCTTCAGACTCTTCCGCTGCAGTCTCTTCAGCAGGTTCAGCTGTTTCGGCTGCTTCCTCTGCAGGAACTTCTTCCGCATTTTCCGCTGTTTCTTCAGCTGCCTCAGCAGCGGTTTCAGCATCGTCAGAAGATTCATCTGTTTCAGTTTCAGCTGTTTCTTCGGTTTCTTCCTTGACTGTTTCTTCTGCAGCTTCAGCAGCTTCTTCACTTGCTTCTTCTGCGGCAGTCTCTTTAGCATTTTCCGCTGTTTCGGCTTCAGGTGTTTCTTCTGCTGCTTCCTCCGATGTTTCAGTCTTTTCAGCTGTGTCTTCAGAAACAGATTCAGCCTGAGTTTCCGTTTCAGCTGTCTCTTCGGCTGTTTCAGTCACATCCTGTATCTCTGCTGATTCTTCAGTGACTTCTTCGCTTTCCTCATCCGGATCAATCGGCGAATTGATCCAGGTCTTCAGCTCTGAAACAAGACCGCCCTGTTCCTCTGTGTCAGAGGAATTCACTTTATTTCCGGAGAAAAAGCTTTTGAACGCACCGGCCAGTTTCGCAAAAAAACCAACGGCTGCGCCTGCTGCGGCTGCGGGTACCGAAGACGCTTCTGCCTGTACCGGTTCAGCGGCCGGCTGAGCCTCTTCAGTGACGGATTGTGCCTCAATGGCTTCCGATGCAGTCTCTTCAATGATCTCAGCTGTTTCTTCGATGACAGCCGGTTCTTCAATCACAACCGGTATTTCAGATTTTACGGGCGCGTACGGACGATGTCTGTATTCAACCGCACGCTGCCTGTTAAGCACCGGCGTGTTTGTTCTTTTGCGTCTTGCACCGATATAATTTCTGTTCATAAGCCGCTCCTTCAAAGGTCTGATAACAAAATGTGCTTTTCAGCACATCTGTTGAAAGTCTTAAGCTCTGCCGGAATACTTTCCATCAGCAGTTGATATGACAACCATTTCACCGTTCTGAATGAACAGCGGGACTTTGATTTCAAGTCCTGTTTCAACAACCGCATTCTTGGATGCGGATGTGGCTGTATCACCTTTGACTGCCTGTTCGCATTCAACGATCTGAAGCTCCACCTTATCCGGAAGGATGACGCCGAGAATCTCATTTTCGTACATTGAGATCTGAACGTTCGCGTTGGGCTTGAGGAATTTCAGTTCCCATTCAAGACGGTCCTTGCCGATTTCAATCTGGTCATATGTCTCATTGTCCATGAAGACAAGACTTGTGCCGTCATCATAAAGATACTGCATGGTCTTTCTCTCGACATGAGCCTGTTCGACCTTGTCACCGCCTGTAAAGGATATTTCGTTGATGACACCTGTACGAAGGTTTTTGACCTTGACCTTGATGATCATCTGGCGCATTGCTGTTTTATTGTGGTCGACGTTGAGCACCTGGTAGATATTGCCTTCGTATTCAAAGGCTGTTCCCGGTTTTAAATCGTTTACTATTACCATAATCCGTTACTTCCTATCCTTTATTATTCTATAGAAAAGAGTGTTTTTGTCAATGTGAGCGGGCAATTCTTAAGCCTGCATGCAAAAGAACATCCCGCCCTTTTCTGCAGGATGTTCCATCATGATTAACCCTGTGGTTCAGGTCTTTCGGATGTGTAATCAAAGATTCTTCCTTCCGCCAGCTCAATTGTAAGTGTTTCAGCAGGATCGCTGATTTGTGCAATCAGGTATTCATCACTGACATCCAGGAAATAAACAACGGAAGATGTGTGTCTGATTCCGCTTTGCACATTGTCTTGCAGAAGCATACAGCGGATATCATGGATCACTTCGCTTTCCGCATCGAGATATGCCTGTGCCTTCTGCAGATTGATCAGTGTTTTCATCGTGCGGATATCATTGTCCATGGCGGTGCCAAGCAATGCGAAGCAGAACAGAAACACGCTGAAATACCATGTGCTGATCACACCCTTACGGCATTTTCGCAAGAACCTTGCGGTATTCACTGCCGTTTCTTTCATAGACAATTTCCAACACCCCTTCCATGCATTCAAAACGGCATCCTTCCGTATCGGTGAAATAGATCTGTGTGCCCGGTTTCAGGATCACATGATGACCGCCCTGGGAGAGTTCCATGGATTTTTGCTGATAGGTGAAGACAAGCGATTCTCCGCTGATTTCAATATCATCACTGACAAGCAGCAGACGCCTCAGCTGAACCGCGCTGATTTCATCCTGCACATCCCGCCTGAATTCCATGATCCCCCGCAGCGGCGCAATGCACGCCATGCATAAGGGAACCAGATACAAAGCAACCATGAAGGCAATCAGGGTGTTTCCGAGGATGAATCCTGCTCTGCCTCTGGCACGCAGCTTTGACAGTCTTTCAGATGCCATAAAGCCTCCTCCTCAATCCGCATCAGCGCTTTATCCGCCTTTTGCACCGCAGAAGCATGCATACTCAATGCGCTGTGAGCCATCAGTGCCATCATACAGATGACTGCCAGCGCAATCAGGGCATCACTGAGAAGAAAGCCTCTTTTAGCGGAACACAAGCTTTCCCGGACCCAGTTCAACAATGATGTCATGATCGTCAGTTCCAAACCGCAGCGTCATCGCCTTTGACACATTTCCCTTTTCGCTGAAGCGGATGGCGGGCAGATCAGCCACCCTGCTTTGCAATGGAGTGCTTTGCGCATTTGCCATCGCTTCGGACTGGGTGAGCAGATAATCAGACGGAAACAGATGATCCGGGTCAGGTTCATAAATGTGCACGGAAGATGCGAATACCGCACAAAGCAGCGAAACGATTGCGAAAGCCGCAAGAACCTCAGCCATCACGAAGCCTTCAGTCAATGTACGCCTGTCCATCGCTGATCACCAGGGTATGGGATCCGTCGCATTTTGCCTGATCTTCAGTCAGAAGCCCTGCGCTGATCAGATCCTGTACGCTGCCCGGGTATTCATCATATTCAAGCTTGTACTGGATGATGGCGGAGTCTGCCACCTTTTCAAGCGCCTTGCAGCCTTTACTGTTGACGATTTTCAGGGTTTTCTGGATATTCGGCACAGTCAGCAGAAACAGAACGGAAATGATCAGAACCACAATTGTCATTTCCAGAAGGGTGAAACCTTTGCGCATTTTTCGCAGCATAATCTCTCCTTTCATATCTGTGACAGCATGCTCATCGGCAGCATCAGCACACTGTATACAAAGACCAGCATCAAACCGATCAGAATGTAGGAAGTCAGCTGTACGGTTCTTGAAAACCGGCGTATGGCCGCATTGGTGCGTTTTTCGCACATGGCGAGATAGCCTTCCAGCATGGATGTGCAGTCTTTCGCGCTTGCGGCAATGTGGATGAAGCGCACAAGCGCTTTCTCCAGGGGGCAGGAACGCATTGCCTCCTCGAGTGTGTCGCCCCGCAATAACGACTGATCCAGCATGCCGGCGATCAGAGAGACAAGCGGCTTTTCCTGCAGCGCTGCAAGAATATGCAGTGCCTCGTAGGTTGAAAGCTTCCTTCTGCAGCATTCCAGAAAGAAGCGCGTGAAGTCGCGGGTCGCGGTTTTCACAAGCAGGCTTTCCGGAAATTTCGCAGCCATCATGAGATAGGTTTTGCGGATCCGTTTCTGCTGCAGCATCACCCACACGCATATTCCCCCGGCTGCTGTGAGAACTGCCATGATCATGGAGCCGGTGCGGATGATACCCGCCATAAGCGCATAATCAAGCGCGCTGTCGATGTGCAGCGAATCCATCAGACCGAGCATGACGGGAAGCACAAATGAGGCAAACAGGAAGATGCCTGCAAACATACCGCCTAACAGAAGACACGGATACAGGCAGCCTTTGATCAAAACGCTTTTCTCATGCTTTTCCTGTCTGATAATATTCAATGAAGCGCTTAATGCATCGCGAAGATTCATGTAGGAAAGAAACCCGGACAGATAGACACGGATCTGCTTTCCGCAATAACCGCTGATGAAGGAATCCACCGCTCTGCCTTCGCTCAGCTCTTCGGTAATGGCGCTGAAGATCTTCTGATTGGCATCGGTCTGAAGTATCTTCAGGGTTTCCTGAAAACTGAAACCGCCGCCTAAGAGCAGACAGATCGAATCCAGCGTCTCATCATCCAGGACTTCTTCTTTTTCAAAGAAGCTTAAGCCCGCCGGATGCCGCTTCGGCGATCTTTGTTTCGATGTCTTTGAAGCCTTCGGGAAGACTTTGTTTTTCAAACCAGTATGCAATCCCGTTTTCATCCAGGCATTCATAAATCCCCGTCCTTTTCCCTTGCGCATCCATGAAGAGCCGCTGATTGGAAACACCGCGCAGCACACTGCGCAATGCCGCCCTTTCCACCCCGAGTTCAAGCATTCTTCCGATTGCGCCGACGCAGCTGAAGCTGTGCAGACTCGTGACAACCAGATGGCCGGTCAGAGCGCTGCGCACCGCCATGTTTGCGGCCAGTGAGTCACGGATTTCGCCGATCATGATGATATCGGGATCATGGCGCATCAGCTGGCGGATGCCTTCCGCATAGCCCATCTGCTTTTCATTGACCTGCAGCTGCACATAATTCTCATGGATGACCTCGACCGGATCCTCGAGAGTGAAAATCTTGCGTTCCTTCACCGCATCGAGGATCGTATAGAGAGCGGTGGTCTTGCCGCTGCCGGTGGGACCGGAAAAAATGATCAGTCCGTTTTTCATATCCGGGATCCGCTTCATCCATCCAAGTACTGTTTCATCTTTGCTTAATGAATCGATCGTGATGCCGCTTGTGCTGTTAAGGATTCTGAGAACACCGCTGGTTCTCTGCCAGGCGGACATGATCGCAAAGCGTAATGAGAGCCGTACCCCGTCCACAGTGATTTCAAAGCTGCCGGTCTGCGGTTCAAACACGCTTGAGACATCCAGGTTTGCCCGGTACATCAGATAATGAAAAAGTCTGCCGTCTTTCTCACCGCTTTTCAGCTGACGGATTTTCCCGTCCACCCGCATTTCAATGAGCGTGCTGCCGTTTTCCGAAAGAGAAAAATGAATATCGCTCACCCGGTATGCCAGCGCAATCCGCAGAATTTCAAGAAGTCTCTCATTCATACTGCCCTCCCGCTACTGTTATTACGCAAAGACACCGGGAATCTTCAGAAATAAAAAAGGAAAACAGCCTGAACTGTTTTCCCTGTTCGCAAATGTGAAGAAGTTAATGAGGAATCTCCTCATTCATAGATTCTGTTCCAGTAGAGCGACCATCCGCCGACGGCTTCAATCTTGACGTAGTAGTAGCCCTCATCAAGCTTCATGGATGCGTCAATGTCGCCGGCCGTCTTGATATTGACCGGCTCGCCCTTGACATTCTGTTTGAGGTCCATGACCTGGATGATGAATTTCGAATCGCCCGAATATGTGCCGGTGAATTCAATCGTTCCCTTGTAGGAATAAATGCGCCAGATCTGAACGCCGTTTTCATCATAGACCTTCTGGTCATCGCGGGCGCTTTCATCGGACTCATCCACTTCAGCAGGCAGATCGTAATTGCCTTTTTCATGTGATTTGGAATCTTCCTCAGAACCTTCCTTGTCTTTTCCGTCAGTCTTCTGATCATCGGACTTTTCATCCTTCTTTCCGCCGTCGATATCGGGCAGATTGTCCTTGAATTCAGAACGGTCGCAGGTGTATACCGTCTTGTCAGCCGGTGAAACGCTGACATTGTGCAGAACAACATCGGCGCTCTTTTCATCGGTGCCGCTGCTGTAAGTGTAGACACCGATAATATCCGAACCGGAAATTCTGACCGATGTCACTTTGCACGCAACCTGGCCGCAATGATCAGCCACTGCCTTGGTAAGCAGTTTTTCGGCATCCGCCTGGGTGAAGTCAATCTGGGTGATCGGCGCGCTTTCACGGGTATCCGGAGTGACAGCCGGATCATCTTTTTGTTTTTTTCCACATCCGCATAACAGCAGTGCTGACATGCAGACAATCAAAATCTTTTTCATAAGCAAAACCTCGCTTCATGGTTATTGTAACGGCAATATCACTTTAAAATCAACCGGCGTATACAAAGTACGGATTGCTCATCAGTTCCCTGCCGATGGTGCTGGCAGGGCCATGACCCGGATATATCTTCAGATCATGGGGCAGCTGCGCCAGCTTTTTTAGGGAAGCTTTCATCTGCTGCTCATCGCCGCCGAAGAGATCGGTTCTGCCGATATCACCGGCAAACAGCGTGTCACCCGTAAACAGCAATGATCCGCATCGCACGCAGACACTGCCCTCGGTATGGCCGGGTGTGAATATCACATGCAGCGTAAAGCTGCCGATGAGCATCTCTTCTTTAAGATCCGTGATTTCATGGTATACCGGCCCGTCAAAGCCATATCCCTGCACAGAGGCAGGATCAACCAGGATCAGATCCCGGTGGGACATGTAGACCTCACAGTCATATAAATCAGCCAGATCATCGGCCGCCTGGGTATGGTCCGAATGGCCGTGGGTCAGAATGATGCCGTCCACCTTCTCCTTTGGCAAAACACAGGCCGCGATCATTTTTGCCTTGCGTCCGGGGTCAATGAAGAGCACATGGCCCCGATCATGCAATACATAGCTGTTTTCATCATCCTGGCCGATCGGAAGAACATCGACTTTCATAATTCAAAACAAAAAAATAACCCGTGGGTTATTTCTTCTCCTTATGTGCAGTTACCTTGTTGCAGCGCGGGCAGTACTTTTTGATTTCCATCTTTTCCGGATGCTTGCGCTTATTCCGTGTGCCGATGTAGTTTTCTTCACCGCATTCTGTGCACTTGAATGTGATATTTTCTCTGGGCATTTCTGAACACCTCCTGACCTACGTGAATGAGTATAGCATAAACATTTTTAATTTCCAAGCATTTCATTTCCTTCCACAAAAGAGTTGATAATGTCATAATATCTACGAGGTGCAATGATATGAAAAGAACAGAAACAAGACCGATTTTCGTGGGCGGTGTGCAGATCGGAGGCCAGCAGAAATGCATTCTGCAGTCGATGACAAACATTCCCGCCAAGAATATTGACGCTGCCGTTGCCCAGATCAATTCCCTGGCCGAAAACGGCTGCGAAATTGTCAGAACCGCAGTGCTTGATGAAGAAGACGCCAGAGCGATTGCCGAGATCAAAAAGCGCACCAATGTGCCGCTCGTCGCGGATATCCACTTCAATCACAGACTGGCATTGATTTCGCTTGCCGGCGGTGTGGATGCGATCCGCATCAATCCCGGCAACATCGGCTCCCGCGCGCATACCGAGGAAGTCGTGAACATGTGCCGCGAGAAACATGTGCCGATCCGCATCGGCATCAATTCAGGCTCTCTGGAGCGCCAGTTTCTGGAACAGTATGGCGGACCGTGCGCCGAAGCGATGATCGCTTCCGCAAAGCGCCATACCGATATCCTTGAGGAACTGGACTTCCGTGACATCTGCCTCTCATTCAAATCCAGCAATGTCAGACTGACAATCGACGCCTATAAGGCAGCCGCGGAAACATTTGAATATCCGCTTCATCTGGGTGTGACAGAAGCCGGCGGATTTGCCGAATCAGCAGTCAAATCCAGCGCTGCGCTTGGTGTTTTGCTTAATGAAGGCATCGGCGATACGATCCGCGTATCCGTATCGGGCGATCCCAATGACGAGCTTCCCATCGCCAAGCAATTGCTCAGATGCTTTGATCTGATTGATGGGGTTCCCGATCTGATCGCCTGCCCGACCTGCGGCAGAATCCAGTATGATATGCTGCCGGTGGTAAAGGAAATGGAAGACTATCTTCAGCATATCCATGCCAATATCTCCGTGGCGGTCATGGGCTGCCCGGTCAACGGCATGCAGGAGGCATCCCGCGCGGATGTCGGTGTCGCCGGCGGCTATGAGATCGGTCTGCTCTTCCGCAAAGGCGAACTGATCCGTAAGGTTCCCCAGGCTGAGCTGACCCAGGCGCTCAAGGATGAAATCCAGAAAATCATTTCCGAGTCCGATCAGTAATAACAGTAAAACGGCTGACCTCAGCCGTTTTCTTTTGCCATCTGTTCCAGAATTTCGCGGTTGTAAACACCGCTTCTGAGCATTTCGATTTCGTATCTGTAAGGAGGCTTCTTGCCGATGTACGGCGTTTCGAGAATCTTTGGAATCGCTGCACATCTGGAATTGCAAGCGACCGCATGCAGTGCATCAAAGCCGATCGTTCCCATGCCGAGATTGGCATGTCTGTCCTTGCGTGCGCCCCTTTCGTTTTTGGAATCATTGAGATGAATGACATGCAAATGCGTAAGACCGATCACACGGTCAAATTCATCCAGGACTCCGTCGAAATCATTGATATCATATCCGGCATCGGAAATATGGCATGTGTCAAGACACACTCCGAAACTTTCGGGATGTTCCACACCGGAAAGAATCTCAGCAAGATGTTCAAAGCGGTATCCGACTTCCGATCCCTTGCCGGCCATTGTCTCAAGACAGATCTTCACACCTTCCGGATAATGCGCAACCGAATTGAGACGCTCAATGATGGTGTGAATGCCGGTTTCAAGATCCGTTGTCGTATAGGAGCCGGGATGAAGAACAAGGTATGAGGCGCCGATCGCGGCGGTCCGTTCCAGTTCGCTCTCCAGGAATTCCTTTGCGAGCTCTGCCACTTCGGGTTTGACGCTGTTGGCCGGATTGATGATATACGGCGCATGGACAATCAGGTGTTCCATCTTCATTCCGTTTTCATGCATCAATTGCTTCGCTTCTTCAATGCGCAGTTTCTCAACCGGATTGCGGCGGGTGTTCTGCGGGGCGCCGGTATAAAGCATCAGGGCATTGGCGCCATACGCGATCGCTTCCTTTACGCTTCCTTCGACATAATCAGGCGCTTTCATCTGCACATGGCAGCCGAGAATCATAAACCGTTCTCCCTGTCTTTTCTCGCCCTTTCCTTATACATCGCCTTCTTTTCCTCACGGATCTTGGAGCGGATCATCTCACGCTTCTTCGCGCGGTGCACACGGGCGATCTGTTCCGCCCTCTTCTTTTTGTATCCGGGCTTGACCTTGGTGTTCTTCTTTGTATAAATCTGGGAAATCTTCTTTTCCAGATCATCATCCTTCTTTGTGAAGCGCACGCCATAAGGCTTTAAATCCTGCCACTGTCCGCTGCGGCAGCGCTGATGATCAAAACGGATTCCGCGCTTCATCAGTGAGCGGATGGAAGCGTCATCTCTTTCCTCATAGAGCGCATAGCATGTGCCGCTTGCCCCTGCACGGCCGGTTCTGCCGGCTCTGTGCACATAGTATTCAAGATCTTCCGGGAAACCGCATGAGATGACATGCGATACTTCACCGATGTCGATTCCTCTTGCGGCAAGATCGGTCGCCACGACATAGGTATGTTCCGCCGCGGAGATGGATTTCATCGCCTGTTTGCGTCTGCGGCTGGTGAGATCGCCATGGAGCTCTTCCACATCCAGTCCGCTTTCACGAAGTGCTTCCGCAATGGATGCGGCTTCGGATCTGGTATTGGCGAAGATCAGGCAGACAAAGGGATTGATGCCTTCCAGCACGGAAAGAACCGTACGGGCATAGCCATGGTGATAGCATGGCACCAGGACGTGTCTGATATCGGGATTGAAGCGGACCTTTTCACCGATCTGCATGGTGATCGGATGATGCATGTATTTTTTCAGAAACGGCTTGAGCTGCTCGGGCATGGTTGCCGAGAATGCCAGCATCTGCAGATCATCGGGCAGCCTTCCCGCAAACGCGTCAATATCATCGATGAAGCCGTATTCCAGTGTCATATCCGCCTCATCCACAACAAGAACGGATGCCTGTTCAATGCGCAGGCTCGCACTGCCAAGGAACAGATCACGGATTCTTCCGGGAGTGCCGATGGCGATATGCGGCTGGGCCGCGGCAAGCTGTTCAATATCCTTTTCACGGTCACGTCCGCCGATAAACAGACGCACTCTGAGTCCCTCCACACAATCCATCATCGGCTTTGCCATTTCATAGATCTGCATGGCAAGCTCACGGGTCGGAGCAGTGATGACCGCCTGGGTATAATCTTTGGATGCGTCGATCCTTTCAAGAATCGGAATCAGATAGGCATGGCTTTTGCCGGAACCGGTGGCGGAAAGACCGATGACATCTTTTCCCCTGAGAACCGCCGGAATCACTTCCTCCTGGATCGGAGTCGGCTCTGTGAAATGATTCAGACTGATATATTTCCTGACAGCAGGCTTCAGATTAAAATCTTCAAATCGTTTCATATGTTGTCATTACCTCCTGTTTTTGAGCATATGGATTTTAACATAATATCCGAAAAAAGGAATCAGTGCGATTCCTTTGTCCCGTGATTGGCAACAATCCGGTCAGCGACGATATTGGCATTGCCGCAGCCGAGCGTGATAAAGATGTCATCTTTTTCACCGTGTTCAACCACAAACTTCTCAACATCATCGAATGTCGGTGTGTAATAAACCTCTGTGCCTCTTTCTTTCAGCTTTTCGACCAGCTGCGTCGCATGCGTGCCGAGATCATCCGTCTCTCTTGCCGGGAAGATATCAAGCACCAGCACCGCATCGGCGAGCGAAAGCACATCGGCGAATTCATTCATGAATTTCTTTGTGCGGCTGTAGGTATGGGGCTGCTGGATTGCCCAGAGCTTGTGATGAGGATATCTCATCAGGGTCTTCAGCACCGCTTCGACCTCCTGGGGATGATGGGCATAGTCGTCCATGACCGTGAAGCCGTTGACATGTCCGCGGATATCAAAGCGTCTCTGTGTTCCATGGTAACGTGAAAGCGCATGATCAATTGTATCCATGGAGATGCCGTATGCACGTGCTGCCGCAATCGCAGCAAGCGCGTTTAGCACATTGTGTTCGCCCGGCACGCCAAGGGTCACCCTGCCGATCTCCTCGCCCTTTTCCAAAACGGTGAAAGAGGCTCTGACAAATTCATCATAGACGATATCCTTTGCCGTATAATCCGCATTCTCAAGACCGAATGTGATGACATTAAGATTGAGTCCCTTATAGAAATATTCATAATTCTCAATATCATTTCCGACGATCAGGAATCCGCCTTCCGGCAGCAGTTCCGCAAACTTTCTGAATGAATGGCGGATGTCATCGAGGTCCTTGAAGAAATCCAGATGGTCCGCTTCAACATTGAGGATGATTGCGCATGTGGGGTGGAAATGCAGGAATGAATTGGTATATTCACAAGCCTCGGCGATGAAATAGTCCTGGCGCTTTGAAATGCGCATATTGCCGCCGATGTCATCGAGCATGCCGCCGATTTCAATGGTCGGATCAAGACCCGCATCAATGAAGATGTCGGTCACCATGGATGTCGTGGTGGTTTTGCCATGGGTGCCGGAGATATTGATCGCATTATTGTAGAACGCCATCAGCTGACCGAGCAGCTCGGCTCTTGAAAGCATCGGAAGATTTCTTCTGACCGCCTCGTCGTATTCCGGATTGCCCGGATGAATCGCGGCTGAAAAGATCACGACATCGGTATCTTCCGGAATGTTTTCCGCCTTCTGGGGATAGCCGATCACGATTCCCTTGTCCTCGAGATGCTTCGTATATTTGGAATGGGCGGAATCCGATCCGCTTACCTGAAAACCGCATTCATGAAGATATTCCGCCAGCCCGCTCATCGATGTGCCGCCGATACCGATAAAGTGCGCGTGCACGGGCTGTTCAGGATTGATTCTGTACATGGGTACACCTCCCTGTTTCAACACGCTTTATTTTACCATTCATGGCGCATTTGTGAAAGAAGACCGGCTGTAATACAATGAATGCGGACAGGAGTCAGTTATGGAAATTATCAATGTTGTGCCTCATGGCTACTGCGCCGGTGTCATCCGCGCAATCAAAACCGCGCAGAAAACCGCAAAGGAAAACCCGGGCAGAAAAATCACCATGCTCGGCATGATCGTGCACAATGAGTTCGTTGTGCGCGAATGCGAACGGCTCGGCATCGGGTTTGTCGAAAACCCGAAGAAAACACGTGAGGAGCTGCTTGATGAGATTGATGAAGGAATTGTCATCTTCACGGCACACGGCATTTCTGACAAAGTGCGTGAGAAAGCATGCGCCAAAGGATTGAGCATTGTCGATGCCTCCTGCCCGGATGTGATCCGCACCCATACTCTGGTGCGCTCGCATGTTGAAAACGGCGATGTGCTTTACATCGGCAAGAAGAATCATCCCGAATCCGAAGGCACCGTATCCCTTTCCCCGCGCATTCATCTGATCACTAAGGCGGAGGATCTCGAAGGTCTTGACGGACTTGAGAATGTCCTGATCACCTGCCAGACCACCCTCTCGCTGCGTGACACCCGCGGCATCATCAATGCATGCCTTGAAAAATATCCAAAGGCTGCGGTGGCCGAGGAAATCTGCGCCGCCACCAGAATGCGCCAGGAAGCGGTCATGAATCTGACGGATACCGACTGTCTGATCGTGGTCGGCGATCCCCGCTCCAACAATTCCAATCAGCTCAAACGGATCGCGTTTGATGCCGGCATCAAGGAAGCATTCCTGATCGGCAGCGTGCTCGATCTCAAAGAGGAGATGGTGAAAAATAAAAACCGCATTGCCGTGACAAGCGGTTCTTCAACTCCCAATTCACTCACCAACCAGGTGATTGATTTCCTGAAACAATATGCAATTGACGGAATCTGGCAGCTGCCTTCAGAGGCACTGGTCAGACTGCTTTGAGATCATCGATCTCTTCCGGTGTCAGGAAACGGTATTCCCCCGGTTTCAGATTTTCATCCAGAACCAGATTCTTCATGCGGACACGCTTCAGATAAGTCACTTTCGATCCGCATGCCTCAATCATCCGCTTGATCTCGTGATATCTGCCTTCGGTGACCGTCAGGGTCATGGCATGATCCGAGATCTTTTTATATTTTGCCGGCCGGTAGCTTTCCCCATGCCACTCAATGCCGCTTTCAATGCGGCTGATATCTTCTTCTGTCAAAGGAATATCCACTTCGGTGTAATACTCCTTCTCAATGAGTTTTTTCGGCGAAAGAAGCTCATGGGCCAGCTGACCGTCATTGCTGATGAGCAGAAGTCCTTCCGTATCCTTGTCGAGTCTGCCCACCGGAAACAGGTTGCGGTAAGGCTCCGCGATCAGATCGATCACGTTGGGATCCCAGCCTCTGCTTGCTGAGATATAACCCTGCGGCTTGTTCAGCATGAAATATACAAATTCGCTGAAATACACCTCTTCATCATCGAAAGTGACGGTGTCGGTCTCTTCATCCACTTTCAGATCGGCATGCTTCACGGTTTCGCCGTTGATTTTCACCCGTCCGTCACGGACGGCTTTTTTCACCTGGCTGCGGGTGCCGACCCCTGCCTCCGCAAGATATTTATCCAGTCTGATCATCTGCTGTTTACTTCTTCTTTCTTTTTTTCTTTGTCCATAGCGGAATGCCGCTGATGGAAAGGATGAACACATAGACAAGCGCACCGGCCGCGCACATGCCCATGATGAGCATCGCGTCAAACAGCCTGTCCCCGCTTAACGCATCCAGCCCGAGCAGCCGGAAAATCACAAACACGCCGTTCATCGCCAGACATGCCAGAAGAATGCGGAATGTCATGATGAAGACTTTGACAAAGCTCATTGCCTCGCGGTTGGAAAGTTTCGTGAAGCAAAGGAACAGATTGACGCACAATGCCCCGATGCCGGAATAGAGGATGCCGTCAGGCCCGAAGCGCATCGGCATCACAATCATCAGTCCGATCCTCAGTGCGGCGCTGATCATGCTGTAGGCCATCGCATTGCGGCCAAGCCCCTGCACAATCATAAAGCGCGCGCTCATCACGCATAAGCCCGCCAGCATTCCTTCCGCCGCCTGGATGCGCAATACACGGACCAGATCATAGCTGAAGCCGCTGCCGTAAAACAGACGGGTGATCTGCGGCGCAAGACAGCCCAGCACAAAGCTGAAGGCAAGAGAAAGCGCCATATAGCGCACAAACATGCGTTCGGCTGCCGCCTTCTTCTTTTCCTTCGCAAGAGTTGCGGAAGTAATCAGGGATGAACTGCCGTCAAACAATGAGGCGCTGAAAACCAGAGGAATCATTGCCAGCAAAGGAATCATCCAGCCGCCCTCCGCATAAAGAGCGTTCATGGGGGCTGCTTTCATCCGGATCATCTGCGCAATGCGCAATGCGCCGCCGGCAAAACTGAGAATATAGATCGAAGCGCAGAGCGCCATCGTTAATGACGGCAGCGTGAAGCGGATCAGATCCGCAAAGACTTTTTTCTTCTGCATGGCTGGCAGGATCTGCGCTTTTGCCATCGCTTTGAACCGCTTCAGACGCAGTCTGTCAAACAGCACATAATAGCCAAGACATAACAGCCTTGCCAGGATCAAAGCCCCGCATAAACCATAGGCGCTCAGCGCACGGTTGATATGGAAGCCATAGACCAGAATGACCGTCAGCATGAATGCAAGGATATAGAATGAGCCGCAGAAGATCAGCTGGGAACGGGTGTCTACCGCACTTTGCTGAGCGCCCTGCCAGAAGCCGCGCAGCCAGAAGACATAACAGCTGATCAGCGCATATACGGCAATCATGATCATCATTGCATAAACATGCGTGATATCTTCGGCAAGCGCCCCTTCCCCAAGCATGAATGCGGCCATAGGTCTGCCTGCCGCAATCAGGATGATCACAAAGAGCGCGGTAAGTCCGAAGCTGAACAGACATGAGACAAATCTCACATAAAGGACGGTTTTGTAATCATTGCGGGCGGCTGCGGATGCCGTGAAGGCTGCTTCCGAAAAGGCAAAGCCGCTGATTCCGCATAATGAAACAGCAGCTGTGAGGGCACCTGTGATGACGCTGTATTTCATGGCTTCTAAGCCGGCGAAGGCATAATAAAAGCCTGAGAGGATGAAGTTCATGATCAGAATGAAATGCAGTGATGTCCTCTCATCCAGGCAGCCGGCCATCACTGCATTTTTCATTTTCGCCATCAGGGCTGTTCCTCTTGCGGGACTTCTTCCTCATTCCCGCTGATGATTCCGTCCATTCCCAGTTCCATACTCAGGAATTCACGGGTCGCGTTTTTGCCGGAGCGGTCTTTCCACTCAACCATGATATCCAGCTCAACCGGTTCCTCATCACATTCGCCGCTGATGATCAGGCCTTTGACAAAGCCCGCTTTGGAATTGACCTGGTTGGGGATCATAGAGCTTGTCGCATCGAATATGCCGGAGGAAGGCATCATCTTGACCGCCTCCTCATAAGGACGGTTGTCCTCAACAGCCATGATCACAATGTCGTACATTGAAATCCGCGGCTCATCGAAGATCACATAGTAGCGGTATGTTCCGTCATCCCATTGCGTCATTTCGGCGCTGACCGTGTAGTTTTCACTTTCCGTGATGAATTTTGTATTCTCCGTAACCGCTCTGTAATATGTTTCATATCTGGTCACATCGCCGTCGCTTCCCTTTTTGCCGCAGGCGCAAAGCAGAAGACTGCCGGCAATGACCGGTATCAGATATTTTTTCATGCTTAAAACCTCAACAAGAATTATAACAGAGAAAAGGCGGCCTTCGCCGCCCGTGAATCATATTTTTAAGAATTTTCAGAATGTCAGAATGAAGTAGTTCTTCTTTCCCTTTTTAAGAATTGTGAACTCTTCGCTGACCGCATCCTTTTTGAGCAGTACTGTGTCAAGCGCTGTCTTCTTTTCGCCGTTGACGCTGACAGAGCCCTGCTGGATCAGCTTTCTCGCCTCACCCTTGGATTTGCAGATTTCAGCCGCAACCAGGGCGTCGATCAGAAGCACGCCGTCTTCGACCTGTGTCTTCTTCGCATCGGCAAGACCTTCCTTGATCTCTTCTGCCGGCAGATCCATGATGTTGCCGCGGAAGAATGTCTCGGTGATGCGCAGCGCCTTCTCAAGGCCTTCCTTGCCATGGACAAGCTCGGTCAGCTCAGCCGCCAGCAGCTTCTGGCCGGCTCTTTCCTCAGGATGCTCCTGCATCTGCTTTTCGATCTCCATGATCTTTTCGGGAGTTGCGAATGAGAGTCTTTTGAGGTAGTCGATGATGTCGCTGTCCGGTGTGTTGACCCAGAACTGGTAGAATTCATAGGCATTGGTTCTCTTGGGATCAAGCCAGACATTCTTGCCTTCGCTCTTGCCGAACTTGGAGCCGTCGCTCTTTGTAATGAGCGGTGAAGTGATGCCGAAGATGCCTGCGTTGTCGCCGACGACCTTGCGGATCAGTTCAGTACCCGTTGTCAGGTTGCCCCACTGGTCGCTGCCGCCGATCTGGATCTGGCAGTTGTGGCGCTTGTAGAGCTGCAGCCAGTCAATCGCCTGCAGAATCGTATAGCTGAATTCGGTGTATGAAATACCGGAATCAAGTCTCTTCTTGATGGTGTCCTTCTGCAGCATGTAGCTGACATTGAACAGTTTGCCGTAATCACGCAGATAATCCAGCAGTGTCATTGAGCCCAGCCAGTTATTGTTGTTTTCCATGATTGCCGCATTGTCGCCTTCAAATGAAAGGAAATGGGCGAGCTGTTCACGGATGCAGTCCGCATTGTGGAGCACTTCCTCATGGGTGAGCAGCTTGCGCTCGGTTGTCGGACGCGGGTCGCCGATCATTCCGGTAAAGCCGCCGCAGAGTGCGATCGGCTGATGGCCTGCCTGCTGGTATCTTCTCAGCAGCAGGATCTGCTGCAGATGTCCGACATGCAGGGAATCCGCGGTCGGATCGAAACCGCAGTAGATTGTTGTCGGCTTCTCAAGCTGCTTTTCAAGACCTTCACGGTCAGTGCAGTCCTTGACAAGACCTCTCCATTCAAGTTCTTCAATAAAATTCATACTCTTTCTCCCCGGACGCATATATAAAAGGCGTCCTCATCATTCTAAGGACGCCTGAAGCGCGGTACCACCTTAGTTCACAATCATGTGCACTCATCTATGCCTTTAACGCAGGCGCGCACGTCCTGTCTTTTGAGGCAGGAAGCTCACAGGTGTATTCACGGAAGTTCTCTCATTCCCTCGCACCAGCCGGGAACTCTCTTTGCGAAAGGATCCATCCGCTACTTATCCTGATCATCGCGAATAGATTTTATATCCCGCAAATCGGATTTGTCAATTCTTTGTTGTCTGGCGCGGTGTGAAGAGATAGCTCAGTTCAATCATGCGGTCCGCTTCCATTTCATTGGAAAGCATCTTGGTCATCACACGCATGGAAACTGCACCGAGATCATACGACGGAATGGAGAAACTGGAAATCTGCGGACGCATCATCGCATTGTACTTTGTGTCAATGACGCATGCGACTTCCATCTCATTTGGCACGGCAATATCATTCTCTCTGGCCGCGTTGACGATTGCCATCGCCTGGGAATCACGGTTGCCGATCATCAGATCATATCTGTGATCTTTGAGCCACTGCTGCAGGAACAGATAGCTTGTTCTGGCTTCAGCCGGAATCTCCAGGAAGCCTTCGAACTTCTTGCCCTTTGCCTCAAAGGCACGCGAGGCGCCGTTGACCATCTGTGTGCATGCATACTGGTTCTTGCGGTCCTCAATGATCGCAATGGAATCCTTGCCCTCTTCGAGATATTTGGTAGTCAGCTCATATACAGCCTTCTCAATATCCACATAGACGGAACAGATTCTTTCACCGTGAATTCTGCCGCCGATCAGAACGATCGGAATATTGTACTTGGACAGGGTTTCCATTTCCGGAACATCCTGTTTGTCATAATACAGAATGACACCGTCCACATGGGATTTGATGATATCCTCAATGACTGAACTGAGATCGGTAATGCCTGCCGTGACGGTATGCAGAATGATGTTGTAGCTGTAAATCTTTGCCACATCGATCAGTCCGTTGATGATCTGACCGGTATAGGTAAAGCTGGCTTCCGGGACAACCAGGCCGATTGTTGTGCTCTTTTGCAGAGCGAGACCCTGGGCGATTGCATTCGGTTTGTATCCCAGTTTATCCACGGCTGCCTGTACCTTATCACGGGTCGGTCCCTTTACCACATTGGAACCGTTGATGACACGTGATACTGTCGCAAGTGAGACACCGGCTTCTTTCGCGACATCATAAATCGTTACTCTTTTCATGTACGCAAAACCACCTTTCTCTCACTCATTCGCTCTTTTCATCTGCTTCTTCTGTGTCCTCCACAGAGATTTCAATCTTTTCCTCTTCGGCTGCTTCTTCTTTCTTTCCAAACAGGGACTGAATGGATCCAACGGCGGAATTGAAGAGACCTGCCGCAGTATTCTTCGCCTTGACAATGGCTTCCTGAACCTGCGGGCTGTTCATTGTCTCATCGATCTTCTTCGCCGCAAGCTTTGCGCCGCCGCTGATTCCCTCAGCCGCTTTCTTAAAGCCTTCCTGAGCCTGTTTTGCAAATTCCTGCACCTCAGGTTTGTCAGTTACTTTGGCAATATGAACCTTGGCGGTTTCAACCGCCTTATTTACATTGTCCTTCACATTGTCAACGGCATTCTTCACCTCGGGCTTGCTCATGAACTGGTCAGCCGCCTCTTTGACATTGTCGATGGACTCATTGACGGTCTTCATCGCATTCTCTTTGAATTCATCGAGTTTTGTGTTCTTTTCACTGGACACAAAATCAGGGATGTCATAGCCGTCTTCCTCATCATCAATATCATCCGCAGCCTCATGGATCTCATCAGCGTCATCATCGAACTCTTCCTTGATGTTATCGATCTTCTGCTCGATGGCATCGCCGATCTGTTCCATTTTTTCCTTGGCCGCATCAACGAAATCCTCGAATTTGTCATCGACGGATTCGAGAATGCTTTCGGCTTTTTCTTCTGCCTCTTCCAGCTTTTCACCGGCCTGTTCAGCTGCTTCCTGAACAGCCTCGGCAGCTTCTGGTGCCTGTTCTTCGGCTTTGTTCATCACTTCTTCAACTGCCTGGCTGATTTCCGGATTCACTTCCGTCTCAGCGGTTGTCTCTTCTGCCTCGGCGGGCTTTTCATTGAGTTCCTGAATCTTCTTTTTCAGGTTCTCAACGGTTTTTTCGATTGAGTCAATCGGTTCATCGGAATTATCAAAGTCGATGACCTTTTCCTCAGCATCGTTAATCTTCTTTTCTTCACTCATAAATTACTCCTCACCTGCCGCGGATTCCGTTTCCTCCTTCGGCAGTTTATCTGCGACAAATTCTTTCAGATTATCAATATTGTCGCTGGCAAAGTCGACGGCCTTACCGAATGTCTCCGCAGTCTTGTCATGTACCTTATCGAGTGTATGACTGTATTTAACGACTGTATCGAGCGGAGCCTGCACTTTCTCAATGCTCTTGTCGACAAGACGCAGAGTCGGATCAAGTCCTTTCACAGTCGCGGTAATGCCTTCCACAAGTGCCACGATTTTTCTTAACAGAATGCACAGAAAAACCAGCGCAACCGCTCCGAGAATCGGAATCAGCTGCTGTGAAACATTTTGCAATGCAAGTAATAAATCGTCCATAATACGGTCTCCTTCTAAATCGATTATATTATTCTCTGAAAACTTTTTCAACACGAATGATAGCGCTTAACCATGCATTCAAAGACGTGCTTGGCGCATTTCCGGATTTGTCAAGAAACATGAAAAAAGCCCGGCGGATCACCGCCCGGCTATCTTTTGAATCATTTTATCTGACCGGTTTTTCAATGACGATGGTTGCGTCATCAGCGCTTTCCGGCTCCTCATCCCAGAGGTTGAGATCCGGGAAGAGCGGTTCTGTGGATTCAGCCGCATTCTTCGCGCTTGCGAATTCCTCGTCTCTTTCTTTCAGAATATCATCGAGTGAGAAATCAAGGATATCATCCTCGGCGGCGATGGCTGCCGGAGTCGCCATGATTTTCTCCTGCTCATTGGACTTCTTGACACTCTTCTGGATGCTGGACGGCTTGTCTTCCTGGTTGACGCCGTACATCGGACTTATAATCGGGCTGATATTCGGGTCGTTCTTTGCCTTCTGGACTTCCGAAATCTTTGTGGTTGTTGTCTTCAGGGCATTCATGTCCTTTTCATCCACACCGAAAATCGGGCTGATCACAGGCTGGAACTGATAACCGGAACGGGCCGGTTTCTCTTCACGGCGTGCAGGCTTGGCAGCCGGCTTTGACTTGGGTCTGGCAGCTGCGGGTGCAGGCTTCTCATCAACCTTGATATCAAATTTCGGAGCGGCCGGTTTAGCCGGTTCCTTGAATACAGACTCGTTTCTGACCGGTTCTTTTCTTGTCTCGGCTACCGGAATCTGCTGTGTCACATCAATTCTCTGCATGGCAGGACGGACATCAACGGTTTCCTCTGCACTGAGCACCGGCTCGGGTTTCGGCGCAGGCTGCGGTTTTTCCTGAACAACCGGCTGAGGTTCGGGCTGTTTGACGGGAGTTTCAGCCTTCGGAGTACGGGCAGGCTCTTCAACTACCTCTTCTTCCTCTTCCTCAATATCGTCGTCGTCTTCTTCGAACAGCAGACCCTGTAATTTTTTAAGCATATGATTTCCCTCCTGGAATACATTCTTTATTTTATGCTAAATCAGCATCAATGTTAATAAAAATAATACCACAAAACATCAGCGCACATGCATTTTTCATGCCAGTAAGCACAATGGGGCGCTCATGTTCAGACTTCTTTGAATGCAATGCATCCTTATTCGTCGTTTTCCTTTTCCGCATCCGGACTCGGTTCAGCTGAGGCTTCCGGTGTCGCTCTGCCCTCATAATCGACAAGCAGCTCCTCAATCGAGCCGTTTTCAGGCGCCTTGTTTTCAAACAGTTCCACCGGTGTGCCGACATAATCAATGCCGGAAAGCGTTGTATATGCGTTGAGGACTTCCGTGGTGCTGACACTGACCGAACGGCCGATCTCAATCATTTTCGCGGCGATCACAGGCGCGATATTCGTATTGCATAACGAGTCGAATTTCATATATCCGCATTCGACACTCACCAGCACTTCCATATCCTTTGCCAGCAGCACCGCCGCATGGTAAGGAAGCTCATTGCCGCTGATATCCGTGACGGTTCCGTCTCTTTGCGCAAGCACATCCCCGCCCAGGGCGTATTCATGGATATCGAGTTTGAGCGGATAGTATTTTTCGTTGATGATTTTCGCAACGTCAAGATTCATGACGAAACTGATTCCGTCCAGCGAAAACACATTGCCGGTGCCGGTGGAATAGACACGCCCGATGGAAGGATCCAGATAATACGAATAATAGGTCTTGCGGTTGTTGGGATTGGATATGGCGCTGTTTTCGCACGCTGAAATCTGCTGATCCAGACGGCTTTGAACACTGCCCCGGTATTCGGAGCAGGAACTCAGAAACAGAACCAATATCAGACAGACAATCTTTTTCATACGGGTTGCGCCTCCGCGCTTATTCTACCATATCGCCGTTTTCTTTGCACCGGATGGCGCAAAGCTGATAGATCGGCTGATTAAGATCGAGGAAACGCTGTTCATATTCGGTGATCGCATCCTCTTCATGAGGCTCTCTTCGATAGTCCACCGAGAATTCCTCAAACATCCAGCCGTTGGCGGTGAAATAGCATACGGAATCCTCAAAGAGATCCTTGTTGTCCGTTTTCATGCGGATCTTTCCGTCATCTTTGAGCAGTTTTCTGTACATGTCGAGAAATGTCTTGGAGGACAGACGGCGCTTATGTGTTCCCTTCTTGGGCCAGGGATCGGAGAAATTGAGATGAATGATGTCGATCTCATTTTCCTCAAACCACTCTTCCATCATCTCCGCGCGGTTGACGATCATCCGCTTGTTATGAAGATCGCAGTTTTCATCCTCCAGCGCTTTTCTTGCGGCGACGGCTGCGGCGCTGCGGTCCTTTTCGATTCCGACCCAGCCCTCATTCGGATACATGGCCGCCATATGGTTGAGGTAGTCGCCCTTGCCGGTGCCGATTTCCACATGAAGGATTTCACAATTGAGCAGATCTCTCCATTTGCCTTTGAATGCGGAGGGATCCTCATAGATATAATCGCCGTGTTCCGCGATCCAGGGATCGGCCCATTTTTTCTTTCTCATTCTCATGATGTTTACCCTTTTTATGAAAAAGAAGGCTTGAAGCCCTCTTTTTACTCACTGTCCTTCTTTTTGAAAACTCTGCGCTCAACGTTGGCTGCGGGCTTTTCATTTCCGCCGCGTGAACGGTTGCCGTTGCGGCTATCCGGACGGCGCGGATTCTTCTTCTCCACATAGCCTTCCGGCTTTTCAAGGCATCTCTTTGCGGATACCTTGACCTTGCCCGCTTCATCAATCGCAATCACCTTGACCTTGATGGTATCGCCGACATGGAGCACATCGCCGATCTTTTCAACTCTCTCCCAGGAGAGTTCGGAGACATGCAGCAGTGCGTCTGTACCCGGGAACAGGGTGACAAATGCGAAGCTTTCACGTACTTCGGAAACGGTTGCGTCATAGACCTCGTCGATCTTCGCCTCACGGATGAGGTCGAGGATGATCTGCTTGGCCTTGTTGATCATCTCACGGTCAGTGTGGTAGATCACGCACTTGCCGTCATCATCGATGTCAATCTTGACGTCGTTGCATTCCTCGATGATCTTGTCGATCTGCTCGCCGCCCTTGCCGATGACGATGCGGATTTTGTCCACCGGAATGGTGAGGTGATCCATCTTCGGAGCCCACTTGGAGACTTCCGGTCTCGGTTCGGAAATGGTTGCTTCCATATTGTCGAGAATCTCCATGCGGCCCTTATGCGCCTGGGCAAGAGCTTCTCTGAGAATCTGCTGTGAAATACCTGTGACTTTGATATCCATCTGCAGAGCAGTGATACCGTTTCTTGTGCCGGCAACCTTGAAGTCCATGTCGCCGTAGTGGTCTTCCATACCCTGGATATCGGTCAGGATGGAATATGTGTCGCCGACTGTGATCAGACCCATCGCTACACCGGCAACCATTGCCTTGATCGGAACACCGGCAGCCATCAGGCTCATTGTGCCCGCACAGATGGAAGCCTGGGAGCTTGAGCCGTTGGACTCGAGCACTTCGGCACTGGTGCGGATTGCATACGGGAATTCATCCTCGCTCGGCATGACCTGCAGCAGCGCTCTTTCACCAAGCGCGCCATGGCCGATTTCACGTCTGCCCGGGGAACCCATGCGGCCGACTTCACCGACGGAGAACGGCGGGAAGTTGTACTGGTGCATGAATCTCTTTTCGGTTACGGTTGTCAGATCGTCAATGATCTGCGCATCGGACAGCGGACCCAGTGTTGTCACGGACATGACCTGTGTCTCGCCTCTTGTGAACATGGCGGAGCCGTGTGCACGGGGCAGCAGGTCAACCTGTGAATCCAGAGGTCTCAGCTCATCGAGCTTTCTTCCGTCCGGTCTGATCTTCTCTTCGGAGATCAGTCTTCTGATTTCGTTGGCCTCAACCTCGACGCTGTATTCATGCGCCTGCTTGACAGCCTTTGTCTTAGCAGCGTCATCTTCCCATTCCAGAGTCGCAACGCCTTCTTCCATTTCAGCGATCAGGGCATCGATGGCGCCATAGCGTTCCAGCTTGCCTTCGATTGTGACTGCCTTGCGGATTCGATCTGCGCCATTGGCGTCGACATATGCGCGGACTTTCGGATCGATCTCATAGAGAACGACTTCCATCTTTTCCTTTGCGCATGCGGCGATGACTTCCTCTTCGATCGCGCACAGTTCCTTGATTGCCTCATGTCCGGCAGCCAGCGCTTCGAGCATCTGCTCTTCGCTGACTTCCTTGGCGCCTGCCTCAACCATGTTGATGGCAGCCTTGGTGCCGGCAACGGTCAGGTTGATGATCGCTCTTTCGCTCTGCTCAACCGTCGGGTTGATGATGTATTCACCGTCAACCAGACCGACCTGCACACCGGCCACCGGTCCGTTGAACGGGATGTCGGAAACACATAATGCCAGGGATGAGCCGAAAATCGACATCATCTCACTGGAGCAGTCGGGATCAACCGAGAATACGGTGTTGACAATCTGGACCTCGTTTCTGAAGCCTTCCGCAAACAGCGGACGGATCGGTCTGTCGATCAGTCTCGCAGTCAGTGTCGCGTGTTCGCTCGGTCTGCCTTCTCTGCGTAAGAAGCCGCCCGGAATCTTTCCGGCAGCGTACATCTTTTCCTGGTAAAGCACTGTCAGCGGGAAGAAATCTGTATCCTTCGCCTGGTTGCTTGCTGTGGCAGTGGAAAGAACCACTGTGTCGTCATAGCGGACCAGTACCGATCCGCCTGCCTGTTTGGCAATTTCGCCGTTTTCCACGGTAATCGTGCGTCCGTGGAAATTCCAGCTCTTCTTGAACTTTTCCATCTTTCGTCTTTTCCTCAGTTCTTTTCGTCTTCTCTTTAAATTTCAACTGCATAATAATACCACAAAGAATATATAAAGAAAACCAAAAAGAAAAACGGCTTTCTGCCGGTTTGAATGATATTGACCGGTTAAGCCGTTTCCGTTTTTACGCTTCTGTTTTCCAGAGACCGTGCAGGTTGCAGTATGCGTAAACCGCTGTGACGGGTTCTTCCGCATAGAAGTCGGCACAAGGTGCCTCGTTCGGGTTCAGATAAGCGATTCTGAATCCCTTCGCTGTTTCCAGGGCGATCCACTCGATGTAGTGGGCTTCAACCATCGGGTGCTCCACGGAGCCGACTGTGACGGTGATCTTATTGCCTTCTCTGGTCACGCAGGGAACGTGCTTTTCCTGAGCCGCGTCGGTTGTGTTGGCCTCAAGAACAGTCATAGCCTCACCGCAGCACTTTGTCGGGCATGCGGAATCCTTCAGAATGACAGCGATTTTGCCGCAGGCTTCGCAGCGGACAACTTTCAAATTACTCATGATGAATATCCTCCTTCATTCATTATCACCTGTTTGCCTCATTTTTTCAATTACACGCGATGAGCTTTTCTTTTTCCGCACGGCTCATATGCTTGATCGCATATTCCCGCTTCATGGCATCGCTTTTCTCTGCAAAAAGCTCGAGATGAACAATCCGCATCGGCTTATGGCTTTTCGTGTATTTTGCCCCTCTGCCCGCCTGGTGGGCTTTGTACCGCTGAACAATATTGTTTGTCCAGCCGGTGTAATAGGAGCCGTCCTCACATTCCAGGATATATACGCAGTTCATTCGACACTCTTCAGACTTTCCACCATGGCGATCTCATCCAGGTTTTTGCGCATGGCAAGATTGACCAGTATACCGAAGCCGACGGTCAGCACGGCACTGATCACAAAGCTGAACGGTTTGACGAAGCGGCCGAAGATGACAAAATCCATTTCGATGCAGCTCATGATGTAATGATGAAGCCAGTTGCCAAGCGGCAGACCGCTTAAGGCGCCGATGATTGTGAGGATGTTGTTTTCCTTGTAGATATAGTTCTGCACTTCCCTGCGGCGGAAGCCGAGCACTTTCATGGTGGCGATCTCACGCTGTCTTTCTGACACATTGATATTGATCAGATTGCCCAGAACGACAAATGCCAGAGCCATCGATGAGATGATCAGTGCCCATACGATCAGATCAAGGGATTTCACCATACTGGAGAAATTGTTCAGGGTGTCATCATAGAATCCGATCGAAGAGATGCATGGCTCCTCCATCAGATCGTTCTGCAGCTTTTTCGAAGCTGCCTGATCGCCGTTCACGTGAATGAACAGCGCTTTCTTCGAACAGCTCTGACCGGTCAGTTTGCGGTAGTACGATTCAGTCATATAACAATGATGATAGATGTAAAGCTCGGAAATATCGCTGATCTTAACTTCCAGCTGATTGCCGTCCTCATCTTCCATGAAGAATGTGTCGCCCTTTTTCAGATCCAGATTCTCCGCCAGCCGCTCGGTGATCACCGCGCCTTCATCATTCAGCTCAATCGGATTGTGTCCGATGCGGGTGCGCAACACATAGGCATCCTTGATGTCACTCGGATCATCGAAAATTTCCACCGTGACCGTCTGTTCCAGTGTATTCTGATCCGCACCATGCACTTTGGCGCTGTAGACAGAAGTTTCCGTGATGGAGGAAATATCGCTTCTTGCGGACAGACGCGCCTTGAGATCATCGATCTCTTCCTGCGATGCATCTGAGGAAATGGAGGCCGTGCCGTCAAACTGAACGATCTCATCAAACTGCAGCTCGACCATGGAATTGACGGAATCACGGATGCCGTAGCCGGTCACCATCAATGCGCAGCATCCCGCCACGCCGGCCACCGTCATGATGAAGCGTCTGCGGTAGCGGAAGATATTGCGCACCGTGACTTTCCAGGTAAAGGAAAGCCTGTTCCAGATGAAGCCGATCTTTTCAATCAGTGTTCTTCTGCCGGCGATGACCGCCTTGGGTCTCATCAAAGAGGAAGGCACCTCTTTCATATCATTGCGGATGACCAGCCATGTGGTCAGCTCCATTGTGCCAAGAAACATGAGCGATGTCAGACCGACCAGCTTCCATGGTGTTTTCAGCACGATATCCGGCAGAATATACATCATGCGCCAGGCATTGTAAATGATCCGCGGGAAAATCTGCAGACCGAGACTGCTGCCGATCACGCATCCCGAGACAGTCGCGATTGCGGCATAGATCAGATATTTGGCGGCGCACTGCAGGCGGGTGTAGCCAAGCGCCCGGAGTGTGCCGATCTCGTTTCTCTGCTCACTGACCATGCGGCTCATGGTCGTCAGACATACAAGCGCCGCAACGAGGATGAAAAACAGCGGGAAGATATCGCCGATGGCGCGCATCTGATCAATCGTGGAATGATAGGTTGCCGAAGCGTAATGGCTCTTGCGGTCAAGCACCGTCCAGCTGCCCTTTGCCATCGCATCAATCTGCGCTTTGGCATCATCAAGGGTGCGCTTTGCGTCATCGAGCTGTTCAAGCGATTCACTCTTCGCCTTTTCCAGCTGATCATAGCCCTCTTTCAAAGCGGCCAGCGCGTCACTCAGTCTGCGCCTGTTTTCTTCGATCTCTCTTTGGCCTTCGGCAATCTTTCTTCTGCCTTCTTCAAGCAGCACATCCGCTGCTGCCTTTGAAGATGCATAGGTTTCATAGCCCTGCTGCAGCTGTGCTCTGGCATCATCAAGCTGTTTTCTGCCATCCGCAAGGCCTGCGAGAATCGTTTCAATCAATGCCTCATAATCGGATATGGCCTGATCAATGTCATCCTCTTCAATATTCTGCGCACGCAGGGCATCAATGATGGATGAGCGGGTTTCATTGAGTTCTGTTTCCGTCTCTTCCAGATATGCGCAAAGCGCATCATATGCCCCAACCAGATCACCGATTGTTTCCAGCGGCTCACCATGATGTTCCTCAAGCAGCGCGATCATATCTTTCAGTTCTTCAGAACTGATTTCAAACGCCTGTTCAAGAGTTGTGTCAGGATCAATGCTTTCAATGATTTCATCCAGCTGCGCGTAAAGATTGCTTTCCATGAACTGAACGATCTCTGCGAAAACAGTCATTGTACGATCATAGGCTTCAATCAGCGAGGCGGTGTCCGTGATCTCAGTAAGCGGATTGTATTTGCGCAGGATGTCAGTCAGCTGTGCCGGGATATCCTCTCGTTCATCAAGACCGACCGGCTCTTCGAGCGTCCTCAGCTCATCGATCAGCGCTTTGATTTCCTCACTGCTCAGATACGCCTCATCATCACGGAATGATGTTTCGATTTCGCGCAGCCGTTCCGTGATCTCACCGGCTTTGAGTTCCGCCAGTTCGGGAAAGTATTCCTTCAGCTGTTTCGCCGCTGATTCCAGCTGTGAAAGGACATCATAAAGATCGGTAAGCGGAATGCTTTGATCCATCTGTCTTAACAGATCCATGATCAGGACGGTTCTCTGATCATAAACCTTTTGCTTTGCGTCATGAATCTGCTCAAGACCGTCATCTATATCCAAAAGGCCCTGCTTAGCCTGTTTCAATTGTTCAATGCCGGCTCTCAGGGTTTCAACAGTTTTAAGTAGCTCCGCTTCGGTTTTCTCAAACTCCCTGCTTTTTTCTTCCAGTTCGATTCCCGAATCATTCAGCAGCGCCAATGCGTCCGCCAGCTGTTTTCTGGCGTCGCTTTCCTGGCGGTTGTATTCGGCGATCCCCTCTGCCAGTTCGTTTTCACCTTCCGCAAGAGCGGCCTGTCCGTCGGCGATCTCCTGTTCGCCGTCTTTGAGCTCCTGCTCGGCTTCGGCTGTTTTTTCCTCGAATTCCTTTTTCGCCTTTTCGTATTCTTCCAGCCCCTCACGGTATTGTTCCAGCGCATCATCACGCAGCTTCTGATACCGGGCATTCTGCTGTGTCACAGCGAGTGCTTCAATCGATTCACGGACTTCCTTACTGTAATCCTCATATGCGGCCGTAAAGGAATTGAGCTGCTTTCCGTTTTCGGTGAGCACATTGAGTTCGGTATAGTAATCATTCGTAAAGGCGGAATCATTGATGTAAAAATACGTCTGGATGTACTGGTTGGAAAGCGTGCTGTTTTCCTTGACCTCGTTCAGATACAGCGGTGTATCGATTGTGCCGGTGATGATGAAATAATCGCTTTTCAGGTTTTCGTTTGGCTTACCGTCAGGATTGGCAACATCGATGCGGGCGCCAAGCGGAAAACCGGGAGACAGATCGCTCCCGTTTTCGGCCAGGGCCTCATGTTCGTTCGCGGGCATTCTGCCAGAGACCAGCACAAAATCATTGATTCTTCTGTTATCGGAAAGTGAATGAATGCGGGTGACTCTGGTGTCATTGCCGTAAGTGCCGATGACATCAGTGAATTTCGCGCCTTGTGCATAGAGAACACCGTCTGTTTCTGATACAGCTTCAACATCCGCCTCATCAAAGCCGTAGTTGCTGTAGATGGTGATGTCCTTGAGATTCAGGCTGTCGCTGTATTCATCGACCGAAATCCCCATGATATCGGCAGTGCCGGAAACCCCGGTGAAAAAAGCCACACCGATACTCACAATCGCACTGACTGCGAGAAAGCGTGACATGCTTGATCTGATAAGACGCAGAAGATTTTTGATCAGGGTTCTGTTCATCGGCTACCATTCAATCGTATCAATACTGACGGGATCCGGATTGACACGGTTCTCAACCACCCTACCGCTTTTGATGCGGATCACACGGTCTCCCATCGGGGTGATGGCAAGATTATGGGTAATGATCACAACCGTCATGCCATGGGTGCGGCTGGTTTCCTGCAGGATTTTCAAGATCTGCTTGCCGGTCACATAGTCCAGGGCGCCGGTCGGCTCGTCACATAAAAGAAGCTTGGGATTTTTGGCAAGAGCTCTGGCGATGGCGACTCTCTGCTGTTCACCGCCGGAAAGCTGGGAAGGAAAATTGTGCAGTCTCTCACCGAGGCCGACCTGTTTCAGGGTTTCTTCGGGATCAAGCGGATCATTGCAGATTTCAACGGCGAGCTCCACATTCTCAAGCGCGCTGAGATTCTGCACCAGATTGTAGAACTGAAAAACAAAGCCGATGTCAAACCGTCTGTAATCGGTCAGCTGCGCCTCGCTCATCTGATCAATCCGCACGCCGTCCACGCTGATTCTGCCGCTGCTTGCGCTGTCCATGCCGCCGAGAATGTTGAGCACCGTGCTCTTGCCTGCCCCGGAGGCGCCGGCAATAATCACAATTTCACCTTTTTCCGTTTCAAAGGTGATGTCATTGAGGGCATGGATATCCACCTCGCCCTGATGATAGACCTTTGTCACATGTTCAAACTCGATATATCCCATGATTTAAAAGTATACTCCATTCCCGCCTTCATCAAAACGGAAAGCACAAAAAAAACCTCACGCCATTGGCATGAGGATAAAGCCGGATTACTTTCTGAGTCCGAGTTTTGTGATCAGTTCGCGGTAGCGGTTGATATCTACTTTCTTGAGATATTCAAGCATCTTTCTTCTGCGGCCGACCATCTTGAGCAGACCTCTGTTGGAGGAGTAGTCCTTCTTGTTCTGCTTCATGTGTTCAGTCAGAACGTTGATCTGTTCTGTGAGCAGGGCAACCTGAACCTCAACGGAACCTGTGTCGCCTTCGGAACGGCCGAAGGTCTTTGCAATCTCAGCGATTTTTTCTTTTGTAAGCATTTCTTTTTCCTCTTCTTTCATTTACGTTCCGGACCGAGAATACGTCTGAGGAAGGCGTGAGCCCAGCCCGAAAGCTTGATCATAATAACATCAAATCAATGATGTTTCAAGTATCATTATGCGCCTTGTGAGTAGCGGATAAAGGCGAAGTAAATCTGCACGATCAGCCAGATGACACCGATCACGATACCGATCACGGCTGCCCAGTAATCCAGATTGTTCCGGTTCCCCTGTTTTTTCATCAAATGGATGCCGGCGGCGCCGAATCCGATCGCCATGATTGAGAAGATGCCCCAGAAGCCTAAGAAGATTGAGAAGATGGACGCGATCAGCGCGTACCAGCAGAACAGGGTTGTCAGTGTATTGCGGGTCGCCTTCTGCTTTTTCGCGATCTCCTGCTCATGGGCGGCGATTGCGGCGTTCTTTTTTTCTTCCATTTCGATTGCTCTCTGAGAGCGTGCTTTCACTTTGCTTTTTTTCAGTTTCTGTGCCATCAATAATTCTCCCGATGTTCCAAATCATATCAGAACATCCATACTGTTTCAATTGTTTAAAGCAGTGCGCCAAGCACACTGTTGAGGATATGCCAGGAATCCTCCGTGCATTTCAGCATGCCCTCTTCCATGCATAACTGTCCGCTTTCGCATAAGGGCTCATATCTGCCTTTGAAAGCATCGGTGAATGACTCATCGAAAGTCTCCTGGAAGAGATTTAGCGACATCCCTTCTTTCAGTCTGAGATTCATCATCACCATTTCAAACATGGCATCCTCTTTGCTTAAGGGGATATCTTCTTGTTTCAAAGGGTCCTGCAGATATTCCTTCAATGTGAAGGGATGGTCATAGCGCATGTACCCTTCCTTGCCGCTGGCCCCGCATGAGATTCCCATGAAATCACGGTAGGTCCAGTAGGCGCGGTTATGAACGGACTGATATCCGGGCAAGGAGAAGTTGCTGATCTCGTATTGCTCAAAGCCGTGCTTCGGCAGTTCCTGACAGATGTATTCATACATGTCCGCTTCGGTCTCATCATCCAGTGGCTTCATTCCCTTTTTGCCGAAAACGGTGTTTTCCTCAATGCTCAGGGAATAAAGCGACAGATGTTTCGGAGAAAATGAGAGCGCCGTGTCAATGGACTGCTTTAACATATCCATCGTCTGATGCGGCAGAGAATACATGAGGTCAAGCGAGATATTGTCAATTCCCTTTGACCTTAACAGCTGCATCGTGCACAATACATCCTCTTTCGTATGATGGCGGCCAAGCATCTTCAGCTGATCCGCCTGGGCACACTGAAAGCCGATGGAAATGCGGTTGACTCCATAATCCGCCAACAGCTGTGCTTTGGCTTCAGACAGCGTTTCGGGATTGACCTCCACGGTGTATTCGCACACATGCTTCGCATATGGCGCAAGCATGGAAAGCAGCCTTTCGAGCTGTGTCTCATCCAGACTGCTCGGGGTTCCTCCGCCGATGTAGATCGTTTTCAGATGCGGATTGATTTCTCTGTGCAGGATTTCCTTCTGCAATGCTTCAAGCCATTGCTCAGCACGATCATGCATGTAGACCGTATGGGTGAAATCGCAGTAATGGCAGATGCTTTTACAGAAAGGCACATGCACGTAGAGATATTCCGGTTTACTTCTGGGGATCATTTTCCATTGAAAGAACCGACATGAATGCTTCCTGGGGAATGACGACCGAACCGACCGCCTTCATGCGCTTCTTGCCTTCCTTCTGCTTTTCCAGAAGCTTCTTCTTACGGGAAATATCACCGCCATAGCACTTGGCAAGAACGTTCTTGCGCAATGACTTGATATTGGTTCTGGCGATGACCTTGCCGCCGATGGCCGCCTGCACGGGAATTTCGAACTGCTGCTTGGGAATCAGTTCCTTCAGCCGGATGGTGATACCGCTGCCCCGCTTATAGGCTTCGGAGCGGTGCACAATCACGGAAAGCGCGTCGACGGTTTCCCCGTTGAGCAGAATATCCATACGCACAAGATCCTCTTTGCGGTAGCCGGTCAGTTCATAATCCAGCGATGCGTAACCCTTGGAACAGGATTTGAGACGGTCAAAGAAATCGTAGATGATTTCCGAGAGCGGCATATCATAGACAATCGTGTTTCTGCCCTCATCAATCACATCCATGGAGTAATAGATGCCGCGCTTGTTCTGGCAAAGCTCCATGACAGCGCCGATATAATCATCCGGCACCATGATGCTGGCTCTGACATAAGGCTCCTCGACATGATCGATCCTTGAGGCATCGGGCATCTTGGCCGGGTTGTCGATTTCCAGCATGGAGCCATCGGACAGATACACATGGTAAATAACCGAAGGCGCTGTGCAGATCAGATCGAGGTTGTATTCACGTTCCAGTCTTTCCTGCACAACATCCATATGCAGAAGGCCCAGAAAGCCGCAGCGGAAACCGAAGCCGAGCGCCTGAGAGGTCTCCGCCTCATAATGCAGCGATGCGTCGTTGAGCTGAAGCTTGTCAAGGGCGTCGCGCAGATCCTCATATTTGGCCGCATCGGACGGATAAAGTCCGCAATAGACCATCGGATTGAGTTTGCGGTAGCCGGCAAGCGGTTTTTCGGCAGGTCTTTGATCATTGGTCACGGTATCACCGACGTGCACATCCTGAATGGATTTGATCGATGCCGCAAACCAGCCGACATCGCCCGCTTTCAGTTCATTTACCCGCACTTCACGCGGATTGCGGATACCGCATTCCAGCACTTCATAAGAAGCGCCGGTTGCCATAAAGCGGATTTTGTCGCCGGGCTTCAGTGTTCCCTCACGCACTCTGACCAGCGCGATGACCCCTCGGTAAGGATCATAGAATGAGTCAAACACCAGCGCCTGCAGCGGTGCTTTGGCATCTCCGGCAGGAGCGGGAATTTTTGTGACGATCTGTTCGAGCACCTGATCGACATTGAGTCCTGTTCTTGCGCTGATTAACGGCGCATCCTCACAATCCAGACCGATGATATCCTCGATTTCTTTTTTCGTATGATCGGGCTGGGCATTGTTCATATCGACCTTGTTGATGACCGGAATGATTTCCAGATCATTGTCCAAAGCAAGATAGGTGTTGGCAAGGGTCTGCGCCTGCACGCCCTGGGTGGAGTCCACCACCAGAAGCGCGCCTTCACAAGCCGCAAGGGATCTTGAGACCTCATAGGTGAAGTCGACATGACCCGGTGTGTCGATGAGATTGAAAATGTATTCATTGCCGTCCTTGGCGTGATAGCTGAGCTGAACGGCATTGAGCTTGATGGTGATGCCTCTTTCTCTTTCCAGCTCCATATCATCCAGCAGCTGGGCTTTCATATCACGCTCGGCCACCGTATCGGTCATTTCCAGAATGCGGTCGGCAAGGGTTGACTTGCCGTGATCGATATGCGCGATAATACAGAAATTTCTGATATTCTTCTGATCCATATTCACCTACTCAAATACCTTGCCGATTAATGCCCTTCCGGCACCGTTGGCAAAGGCGTCCGCATTCATGCGGCTCCTGCCTTCCGGCTGCAGTTCATAAACCAGGATATATCCGCCTTTTGCGGCGATCTTCATCGCGTGGTTTTCAAATCCGATGACGGTTCCCGGTTTCTCATCATGAGCTTTGATCTCTTTGCGCACCTTTGCGAACTTGATGCGCTTGCCGCCGATCACGCCATAGCTGATCGGTTCTTCAATCAATGCCCGCATATGATTATAAACGGAGCTGACATCGCCTTCCTCAAAATTGATCCGTTCCTCTTCACGGCCGATATTGGGAGCGATCACCACCCCGCTTTCATCCTGCGGGATGCCTTCGAGTTTTCCTTCGATATACAAAGGCAGATTATCATGAAGCAGTTTCGCGCTGACCTGTTCCAGTTCGTCAAACAGCTCGCTGCCGGTGATATCGGGCTTGATGTCATGGAAGACTCTTGCATAGACCCTTCCCGCATCCATTGCCTTTGTCATTTCCATTAAACATACGCCTGTCTGCTCATCCCCGTTCATGATCGCCCGCTGGATCGGGGCGCCGCCTCTGTATTTCGGCAGAAGTGAGGGATGCACATTCACGCATCCGAGTGCAGGCATTTCCAGAATTACGGACGGCACGAACTGGCCATAGGCGCAGGTGACGATCAGATCGGGATTGTAAGAGCGGATGGTTTCAGCCGCCTCTTTGAGTTTCACGGGTTGAATGACATCAATATGATTGGCATCACATAAGGATGCGACGGGTGTTCTCTGTATGATTTTCTTTCTTCCGACAGGCTTGTCCGGCTGACTGACCGCCAGCACCACCTGATAATTGTCATCAATCAGAACTTTGAGCATTCCCGCGGCAAATGCGGGCGTTCCGAAAAACACAATGCGTGGATTTTTCATGGCAATACCTCCTGTTTCGGGTCTTATTATACCTAAATACTCTTTTTATTGCATTTTAAAAGTGCGTTTGTTATAATTCACTCTGCTGAAGAATGAACAGGAGGTGTTCTCATGGCCAATATTAAGTCTCAGAAAAAGCGCGCTCTCACAAACCTGAAGAGACAGAACGCTCATGCCGGACAGAAGAGCGAACTGAAGACTGCGATCAAGAAGGTACTCGCTGCTGTTGAAGCTGGTGACAAGGAAGCTGCAACCAAGGCACTCAGCGGCGCGAACAAGTCTCTGGACAAGGCAGTTGTTACTCATATCAAGAAGTCCAACTATGCTGCGCGCCAGAAGTCAAGACTCGCAAAAGCTGTAAACTCTATTCAGTAATGAAATGAAAAACGCGGGTCACCGCGTTTTAACTTTGGCTTTCTGCCACAATGATTTCTCAAGCTGAAGATGTTCCTTACGGGCATCTTCTTTTTTGTATACTTGCAGGATTTCATCGATCTTTGCGATCATGCGCTCACAATACTCCTCATACCCTGCATTGTTTCTCAGAGACTCTGTGCCGCATAAGAGTTCCAGTTCACTGTATTCCTCATGCGGTTTTGTTGTGAAGCTGATCGCGATGTAATCAAATCCGCGCTCATGAATCAGACGCTCCTCCTCAATCGTGAAGCGATGGCTGCTGATCCAGGCGCGCATGTCGGTGACATTGCGGTTGACCTCGACGATGATCTGTTTCAAAGAATCAAGCCGCTCCATCGCATCCTCGAGGATCTGCTTTGCCGTGTAGAATCCCATGCCGGCAATGACCGCACACTCTGTGTCTTGCGGTACATGTTCAAAGCCGTTGCTCAGGATTGTTTCAATCTGCAGTGAGAAGCCTTCCTTTGCGATATTGCGCCGCGCCGCTTTCAAAGGGCCCTCATTCACATCGCAGGCATAGACCTTTTCCGCCTTTCTGCTTTGCATCAGCAGAATCGGAAGAAAGGCGTGATCGGTGCCGATATCAGCCGCAATCACGCCCGGTTTTACCATGTCTGCGATTGTTTCAATCCGCAGGTTCATCCTTATTTGTCAAAGAAGTCTTTAAGACGCTTTGATCTGGTCGGATGCTTGAGCTTGCGCAGAGCCTTCGCTTCGATCTGACGGATTCTTTCTCTTGTGACATTGAACTCTTTGCCGACTTCCTCGAGGGTTCTTGTTCTGCCGTCATAAAGACCGAAACGCAGACGCAATACCTTCTCCTCACGGTCGGTCAGGCCGGAGAGCACACTGTTGATCTCATCCTTGAGCAGCTGGTTGCTCGCATACTGGTCAGGACTGAGCGCTTCCTTATCTTCAATGAAGTCGCCGAGATGGGAGTCATCCTCCTCACCGATCGGGGTTTCCAGGGAAACCGGTTCGAGCGCGATCTTCTGGATCTCGCGGACCTTTTCCGGCGTGATGCCGTCCATTCTCGCGGAGATCTCCTCGGCACTGGGATCACGGCCGAGCTCCTGGACGAGCTGACGCTGCACTCTGGTGAGCTTATTGATGGTTTCCACCATATGGACCGGAATACGGATGGTTCTTGCCTGGTCGGCAATCGCACGGGTGATCGCCTGGCGGATCCACCATGTCGCATATGTGGAGAATTTGAAGCCTTTTGTATAATCGAACTTCTCAACCGCCTTGACCAGGCCCATATTGCCTTCCTGGATCAGGTCGAGGAACAGCATGCCTCTTCCAACGTATTTCTTGGCGATTGAGACAACCAGTCTCAGGTTGGAGGAAATCAGAATGTTGCGGGCCTCCTCATCGCCGGCCTCAATGCGCTTGGCGATTTCCGGCTCGTCCTCCGGCTTCAGCAGCGGAACACGGCCGATTTCCTTGAGGTACATCTTGACCGGGTCATTGAGCTGGATGTTGGTGCTGCGGGTATACATGGAAAGATCCGGAATGGTTGATGCGGAGAATTCATCGTCATTCTGGGCGGCCGTGTCGTCAATGTTGGAATCCAGGTTGTCTGTGTCGTCCAGCTCAACCTCCTCTTCCTCGACAGCGGTCATTTCCGCGATATCCTCATCTTCCGAAATGGTGATGTTCTCGCTTGAGAACCAGTCCCATAACATGTCGAGATCCTCATCGCTCATATCCAGATGATCCAGACTTGCCATGATGTCCTTCTGATAGATGACACCGTCAATGCGGTATACCTTGCGGTAGTCTTCCTTCAGCTCTTCAAGGCTCTTGAGTTCCCTGACTCTGCCCTCGCGCTTATAGACATCGATCTGTGTCTTCTTTTCACGCATCATGGAGCGGTCGATGACAGCCTTGCCGCCTTCATTGTCGGAAGCAACCTCAATGGCCTTCGCTTCTTTGGAAACAGTCTCCGCAGCTGCTTCTGCCTTTTTGGCGGAAGCTTTCTTCGCCTTCTTTGCGGCAGGCTTTGTTTCCTTTTCTTCTGCAGGTTCAGGTTCTTCCTGCTTCACGTTCTTCTTTTTCGCAGTCTTCTTTGCGGGCTTGCTTTCAGCTTCCGCTGTTTCCGCAGCCTTTTTGGCAGATGTCTTCTTTACCGGTTTTGCGGCAGCTTCAACAGTGCCGTCTTCTTTTTCCGCTTTGACGGCAGTCTTTTTCGCAGACTTCTTCACCGATGCGGTTTCTTTCTCAGTTTCGGAGGATTTCTTCGTTCCGGTTTTCTTCGCTGCGGTTTTCTTTTCTTTCTTTACTTCAGCTTCCGCTGTGGTTTCACTGACTGTTTTCTTCATCAATATACCTCCGTAATTCTCTGAGACACTCCGCATACTTGTTCAATATCAGCTGGCGGCTCTGCGGATTGAGATCCGTATTGAGCTGCTGCTTGTATGCGTCTGCCTCGCTTTCAAGAACGGTGATCTTCACTTTGCGGATCGCGCCGTTCATCACCTTTTCGTCATAAGGCAAGCCATATTCATCACTGGATGCCAGAGTCGCGATCAGGGAGCGGATGGAATCATCCGTGCTCATGTCGATAAGCCCTGCCGGCGAACAAGTACCGTTGGTATGGCGGGCATCGAGAATCATCATGGCCAGGGTCTGATGATCAGGCCGCACCAGATATCCGAGCTGTTCCTCGAATGTCCTGGCCGCTTCGCCTGAAGTCATCATCATGCATAAGATCAGCTCCTCCGCCTTTTCACCGCCGTTTTTCACGTTCAGCTTTTTCAAAGGACGGGGACTGTCTGTCTTTTTTTCCGGCTTTGCGGTTTCAATGCGCATGCCGCTGATGCGGGCAAGCTCATCACTGAAATACTGCCGGTCTGTCTCGTCTGTAAGCAGGTTGATCTCCGCCAGCACTTCCTGCACAAACTGCTTCTTTTCCAGATAGCTGTTCAGGTTGTACTTGCTGGAAAGCCACATCAGCACAAACTCCATCCAGGAGATTTCCTGCCTGAGCATTTCCTTCAATGCTTCCGCGGATTGCGTGCGCACGATTTCATCGGGGTCCAGGCCGGTCTTGTTGACAATGACCGAAACATCACAGCCGGCATCACGGGCCATCTTCGCGGCTCTGTATGTGGCTGCCTGTCCCGCCCTGTCGCCGTCATAACAGAAGACGATTCTTGCGGCCAGTGACCTTAACAGTGAAATCTGATGCGGTGTGCATGCGGTGCCAAGGGTGCAGACGGCATTTTCGATGCCGGCTTTGGCAAAGGCGATGACATCGGTCACGCCTTCGGTGACATAGATCTTTCCGCTGCGGCGGGCTTCGGCCTTCGCACGATGGGCATTGTAGACGATATCGCCTTTGGTGAACAGCTCCGTATCATTCGTATTGATGTACTTCGCCGTGTTCCCCGTATCAAGCGCCCTTGCCGAGAAACCGATCGGGTTGCCGCGCGCGTCATGGATCGGGAATGTGATTCTCTGCGAGAACACATCATGCATGCCGCTCTCCGTGACTCTTGCCACGTTGACGCTGACCAGATCATTGTCACTGTATCCTTTCGCGTGCAGGAAACGGTACAGACTGTCTGCGCCGGGATTGTAGCCGATCTCGAATTTCGCGATCATCTCATCGCTGAGACCTCTTGCGTAAAGGTACTCCTTCGCATTGGCCGCCTCCTGGCTGTTGAGCTGATATGCGGTGAAGCGGATTGTCTCATTGAGGGCTTTGTACAGATTTTCCTTATGGGGATCGCTTTTTGGCTGATACGCATCAGGGGTGACGGAAAGATTGAATCCGACCAGGGACGCAACTCTTCCGACTGCTTCCGGATAAGAGATCTTCTCATAATTCTGTACGAAGCTGAAGACATTTCCGCCTGCGCCGCAGACGAAACATTTGTATATCTGCAGATCAGGCGAGATGTTCATTGAAGGATCGTGGTCATCATGAAACGGGCAGACCGCCTTGTAGTTTTTGCCCTGTCTGCGGACCTGGAGATAATGGGATATGACATCCACAATATCCGCCCTGCTTCTGACTGCCTGGATTTCCTCTTCACTGATTCTGGCCATCTTCACCTGCTCAAATATTCAACTCAGAAACGGATGTCTTTGAGGATCCTTGCACGGACCTCTTCGACACTCATTCTTTCCTGTTCCATGGAATCGCGGAAACGGATTGTGACGGTTCCGTCTTCCAGGGTCTGATCATCAACTGTGATGCAGTACGGTGTGCCGATCTCATCCATGCGGCGGTATCTCTTGCCGATGGAGCCGGCGTCGTCATACTGGACTGTGAAGTCATAGGAGAGATCCTTGTAGATCTGCTGTGCCTTCTCGCCGTGATTCTTCTTTCTCAGCGGAAGAATGGCGGCCTTGACCGGTGCGAGAACCGGTGAGAAGCGCATGACAATACGCTTGTCGCCGTTTTCAAGTACCTCTTCATCATAGGCGTCTGTGAAGAACATGAATAACAGTCTTTCGACACCTACTGCCGGTTCAACGACATACGGGATGTACTTTTCATTGGTAACCGGATCCAGATAGGTCATATCCTTGCCGGATGTGATCTGATGCTGGGTCAGGTCGTAGTCCGTGCGGTCGGCGATGCCCCACAGCTCGCCCCAGCCCCACGGGAATTTATATTCAATATCGGTTGTCGCTTTGGAATAGAAGCTGAGCTCTTCCTTCTCATGGTCGCGGAAACGCAGATTCTCGGGGTTGCCGCCGAGGCTGATAATCCAGTCCATGCAGAAGTTGCGCCAGTAAGGGAACCAGTTGTCATCATCATCCGGCTTGCAGAAGAATTCCATTTCCATCTGCTCGAATTCACGGGTTCTGAAGATGAAGTTGCCCGGTGTGATCTCGTTGCGGAAGGACTTGCCGATCTGGCCGATACCGAACGGAAGCTTCTTTCTGTATGCGCGCTGCACATTCTTGAAATCAACAAACATACCCTGCGCGGTTTCCGGACGCAGATAAATAGTGCTCTTGGCGTCTTCGAGTGTTCCCTGGAATGTCTTGAACATCAGATTGAACTGTCTGATCGGTGTGAAGTTGTGCTTGCCGCAATCGGGGCACGGAATCTGGTTTTCCTCAATGAACTTCTCCATCTGTTCATTGCTCCAGCCCTCACATGTCACCTTGCCCTGGCTCCAGTTTTCAATCAGCTGGTCAGCGCGGTGTCTGGTCTTGCATTCCTTGCAGTCCATCAGCGGATCGGAGAATCCCTTGAGATGTCCGGATGCTTCCCAGACTTTCGGGTTCATCAGAATCGCAGCCTGAATCTCAACGTTGTTGGGATCTTCCTGGATAAATTTCTTCTGCCATGCTCTTTTGATGTTGTCCTTGAGCATGACACCGTAGGGACCGAAATCCCATGTATTGCTTAAGCCGCCGTAAATTTCCGAGCCCTGAAATACAAAGCCGGTATTCTTTGCATGTGACACGATCAGGTCAAATGTCTTTTCCATCAGCGTATAACCTCCCAATTTTCCATAATCCTAAAAATGATAGCATTTTCAGCGCTTTCATTCAATGGCAAAAGCGCTTATAGAACGCAAAAGAACGCAGTTCAATACCTGCGTGCAGTCTCAGCATTTCCACAAGGGTTTCCAGATCCCTTTCAAAGGATGCGGAAGCCTTTTCGATAATCTCAGTATGTTTCAGTCCGCCTTTGACAATCAGGCGGAATCTTTTCAGTTCACTGACTTCGCTGAAAGGAATCCCAAGCGAAGAAGCGCAATCCGCGCAAAGGAAGCCTCCCTCTTTCGCACTGAGGGCACGGATCGTGGTTGCTCCGCAGCGCACGCACTCATCCACATCCGCCGCGATGCCGAAGAGCTTCATCATATCCGAAAGATAAAGACTCAATACAAGCGTGTGGGGATGTCCTTCATTGAGCTGCGCGAGCGCGGTTTCCAGCAGTTCATATTCCTCAGGTGCGCCGGCCGGATTGTCCTGGCACATATGCATGCACGCATCGGCGAGCACGCTGGCAGCGGCGGAAAGAACGAGGTCCTCATGGATATTGCGGAAGAATTCCCTTGTTCTTGCCGTCTTTAAGCGGAACAGGCTTTTCCCGTCTTTGTAATCGAAATGGATTTCGGCTTTGGTCAAAGGCAGGATGGAGCCGGCATTCTTGCTGGTCATCTTTCTTGCCCCTGCCGCGATGAAACCGATCAGGCCGTATTCCTTCGTCATGACTCTTAACATGACATCATGATCCCGGTAATCGGCCTGGCTCAGAATGAGCCCTGTCACAGTATCATTCATCCAGATTCATCCCGGATATGCCGTATCCGTATTCGGTGATGCGGGCATCCTTGGAGCGCCATTCATCCTCAACTCTGACAAACAGCTCCAGATACACCTTTTTGCCAAGCAGTTTTTCCAGATCCTCTCTGGCCAGTTTGCCGATCTTTTTGAGCATGGAGCCCTGTTTGCCGATCATGATCGGCTTCTGCGACTGTTTCTCAACCAGAATCACTGCCTGGATATAGCATGCGTTTTTGCGGAATTCCTTGTTTTCAATCTTGACCGCGGTGGCGTGCGGCACTTCCTCTTCCGTGCAGATCAATACCTTTTCACGGATCAGCTCGGCAATGCGGAAATCCTCCGCCCCATCGGATACGATGTCAGCCGGATAAAGCAGATCCCCTTCGGGCAGATAGCGGAAGGTGGTTTCGATCAGGTCTTTGAATGACTTCTGGAATTTCGCCGAGATCGGGAAGTATTCCGCAAACTCAAAGCGCTGCTGCCATGACTGCAGGTTCTTCAGAATCTGCGTCTCTTTCATCTGATCCGTCTTGTTGAGAATCAGAAAGACCGGCAGACCTGTGTTTTTCACCATATTGAGGACAAACTCATCGCCTTTGGCATACGGCACGCTGCCGTCCACGACCAGATAAATCAGATCGACTCCGTTCATGACATCGGCCGCCTGGTTGTTCATTCTTGTCTCAAGACGGTATTTGGGCTTGTGGATGCCCGGGGTGTCGGTGAAGATGATCTGTCCCTCATCATTTGTCAGGATGCCGCGGATTTCACTGCGGGTGGTCTGGGGACGGTTTGAAACGATGGCGATCTTCTCATTGACCAGTCCGTTGATCAGGGTGCTTTTGCCGGCGTTGGGACGGCCTGCCAGAGCGACAAATCCGCTCCTCATCGGATCACATCCTCCTGCACAAACTGCATCGGCAGCAGTTCATTGATGCATGTGGTGCACTCATCCTTTCCGTTGGAAAGATAGATGGGCATATCTCCTTCCACCAGTTCGCAAAGCACCTGGCGGCAGATGCCGCATGGCGCCGCGATGCGATCGCCGTCTGAAACAATTGCGAGAGCTTTGATTGTGTCCTTGCGGTAGCCGTTGGAATAAGCCGCAAAGACAGCGGAGCGCTCTGCGCAGTTGGTCGCGCCAAACGATGCGTTTTCAATATTGGCGCCATAGATGATTTTTCCGTCGGCTGTCTCAATGGCAGCTCCGACATGGTAATTCGAATATGGCGCATAAGCGTTTTTCATCGCTTTGAATGCTTCATTGATCAGTTCCTGTTTTTCCATATCAGCCTCCTGGTATCTTAAAGACGGGATATCAGAATCAGCGCTGCCGTGATCAGGGCACATATAGCACTGACAAGCACCGCGCCTGCGGCAAGGTCCTTGATGACTTTGATTCTCTCGTCTTCTTCCTGGCAATATAAATCACACACTTTTTCAACACATGTATTCAGGATCTCGGTACTGAGCACAAGACCCATGCATAAGATGACCGCGATCCATTCCGCGGTATTCAGTTTCAGCACAAAGCCGGCAATCATGGCAAGCATTGCCAGGATCATCTGCAGGCGGATGGCCGGGTCTTTGAAACCGAGAAGAATTCCGTTGAATGCCGGTCTGAACTTCTCTTTCATTTTCTCGCCACGAGCGGATCAAGAATCTTCTTCTGCAGATCAAACATGACCTTCTCGTCCTCTTCATTCATATGGTCATAGCCAAGGCAGTGCAGCAGACCATGCGTGAACAGGAAACAGATTTCCCGCTCATAGGAATGGCCGTATTCCCTTGCCTGCCTTTTCGCATAATCGATGTTGATGAAGATGTCGCCGAGATCCGCTTCCTCTTCCTCCGTGAAGAATTCGCCGTCATCCATCGCCGCAAATGTGATCACATCGGTCGGTCTGTCGATGCCTCTGTAATCACGGTTGATCGTATGGATCGTACGGCTTCTGACAAAGGTGACGGAAAGCTGATATTCCTTTTTCAGCTTCAGCACCTTCTTTGTTCTCTCTGCGATTTTTTCAAACAGCGGCTCATAGCAGGTGATGTCCGCGTTGGTACGGTTGAACAGTGTGATTTCCATAAAAACTCCTTACGCATCCGTATTATAGCGCTTTTTGAAGGCTGTTTACAGATGGGCAGGCATCAGAAAAGGCGCTGTGCATGCGCCTTATTCATGTTCCGCATATTTTTCGATGATCTTCTGCACAAGCGGATGGCGGACCACATCATCCGCGCTTAAGCGCATGATTTCAATGCCGTCAATGCCTTTGAGAATCTCCGAAGCCTGCAATAAACCGCTCGGGGTTCTTCTGTCCAGATCAATCTGCGTGATATCGCCGGTGATGATCATCTTTGAGTGAAAGCCGAGTCTGGTCAGAAACATCTTCATCTGCGGCCCGGTTGTGTTTTGCGCCTCATCGAGAATGACATAGGAGTCATTGAGCGTTCTGCCTCTCATATAGGCAAGCGGCGCCACTTCGATATTGCCCCGTTCCATCAGCTTTTCGGTCTGCTCATTGCCAAGCATATCATGCAGCGCATCATAAAGCGGAGTCAGATAGGGATCAACCTTCTCCTTGAGATCGCCGGGCAGAAAGCCGAGGTTCTCGCCTGCCTCAACCGCCGGTCTTGTCAATACAATCCGCTTGACTTCCCCTTTTTTAAGAGCGCTGACCGCTTTGACAACGGCGAGATATGTCTTGCCGGTGCCGGCCGGACCGATTGCGAAAACAATGGAATTCTCATTCATCGCATCAACGAATGCCTTCTGTCCGCGGGTGCGGGGAACGACGGGCTTGCCGCTCATGGTGCGTCCGACAATCACGGAATCAAGCTCCTCAAAACGGATCTCCTCATCCCTTTGCGCAAGACGCGAAGCATAGACGACATCCTGCTCGCTGATTTTCTTTTTTCTTTCGATCTGCTCAATGAGCGCATTCAGCACGGCGCTGATCCGCCCGTAAGTCACATCATCGCATTCCTGAATCAGAAATGCATTGTCACGGAAGGAAATCTCAACCCCGAAAGCATCGGCAAGCGCCTTGAGATTGCGGTCTCTGGTGCCGGTGAGCTCCATCGCATCACTGTCGCTCATTCCTTCAACAATAAACGTTCTGTTATTCAAACTCATAAATTACCTGCGTCATTCATTGTAAAACAATGCGGTGTGATTGAAAAGATCTTCACTGTTTCAGATAAACGACCTGCGAAGGATCGATCTTTTCATGTGCAAGGATGGCTTCAAGAGCCTTCTGCGGATCGCTTTCACGGAATATCAGATGGCAGCCCTGTTCATCTTCTTCAATCTCACAATACGGTGCAAGCTTCTCTTTCACCGTGTTCTTCTTTTCTTGTGAATCAAATGCTAGCACATAAGTGTAAAGATCGTTGGACAGCGATGAATCCGTTTCATATTTCACATCCTGGCCGCCGCATGCGTTGGTATAGGGATAGGCAAAGCGGAAGCGGACATTGTTTTCCTTGAGGATTTCAATGACCTTCTCCGTTTGTTTAGAACGTTCATTGAACAGGATATAGCATCCTGAGAATGCGAATTCACCATGATCGGCGATATAGAAATTGGCCAGGGTTCTGTATAAGCGCATCAAAGCCTGCCGGTTATGATCGGAATACATGACGATCATGTTTCCCTTCATGCGCAGCGATCTCAATTCGGCTTCATGGGCTTTCGCGTAATCAATATCAGTCACATACAGTTTCATGATGCAATGATACCTTAAACAGAGAAAAAAGGATACCGTGACTCCTCACGGCATCCTTTGAACTCGGTTATTCAGGCTTACTGCCATCTGACAAACATGGTCAGTGTGGCGGTGTTCGCGGATGTTTTTGTATACCCCGCAACTCCCATGTAATTGTTCGGATTGGTGGTGCTGTCATTGTATTCCACCACGGTCCAGGCACACCCTTCCGTTCCGTAATAGGCAATCACATCATTCGCCGTCGCATTGGTGAAAATGGATGTGATGATGGATGCCGGACAGCCCTGTACGGGTTCAGGTTCCGGCTCTGCACTCGGTTCCGGTTCAGGACTCGGTGTTTCAGGCGCAGGCGTCGGCGTATCAGGCACAGGTTCCGGTGTCGCGGGTGCCGGCGTCGGGGTCGACGGTGCCGGGGTCGGTGTGGAAGGAGCCGGGGTCGGTGTGGAAGGAGCCGGGGTTGGTGTTGAAGGCGCAGGTGTCGGTGTGGAGGTATGGGTTTGTGAAGAGGATGTGCCCGCTGCGGCCACCGCTCCCATATCCTCATCGTCATCTTCAATCTTCGGACCGCTTGAAACTGTGATATTGATCACATCGCCGGTATGCACTGAGGTTCCCGCAGCCGGATCGCATGAGAGAATCGTTCCGTAGGCGGCATCGTTTTCCGTCCAGATTGTATTCAGGCCAAGCCTGTTTTCGGATGCCCATGCCTCAGTATTCTCAAGGCTGTACAGGGTCAGATCGGGAATGGTGATATCCTCGCTCTTCTTTGTCGCAAGAATGATTTCAATATGATCGGAACGCTTTGCCTTCTTCGTGCCTTCCGGCTTGATGGACAGAAACATGCCTTCCGTATACTGATCATCATCCGTATAGCGGTATTCATATGTAACATTGCTGAATTTGTTAGCGGAGAACCAGGCCTTGATTTCCTGCTCGCTCTTTCCGCTGAAGTCATCCATCGCGAATTCCCTGTCCGGATCGGCTCCCTTGGAGACATTGAGTGTGAGAATCTCATCACTGCCAAGGAAGTCCCCTTCCTTCTTGGACTGTTTCAGAATGATATCCCTGTCTTTGTCCTCATCGAACACATAGATATATGCCATCTGGTCACTGACCCGGTTTTTCTTTGCCCAGTCCTTTGCGATGGTGATGTTTTTACCGGTGAAATCCATGATTTCAGCCTTGTGGCTTGCGCTGTAATAATATGTTCCGCCAAGCGCACCCGCCGCGATTGCCGCGGCGCATGCACAGCAGTATAAAACCGTTTTTCCGACTTTGTTCACTTTCATTCGCCCTCTCCGATCTTCAGAAGATATCTGCTTCTGACATTGCTGGTGGAAACAGAACATGCACGTTTGTCGCTCAGATTTCCGTTCAGTGTGCTTGCGGTGATCGAATACATTTCAAACACGTCATGATAATCGTCTGTATCAATCTGCAGATACATCCGGTAGGTTCCGTTATGCAGAACGCTCAGATCAGCACTCAGATCAAACGACGCATAGGTCAGAGGCTGTGTGGTGCCCATGATCTTTGCAAAATCAACCGGACTCTGTTTTTCACTTGCCTCAAAGGCATAGAGCTGACCGTCCGCATCCTCGAAATACATCGTATAGCTGACATTGTCATCGGCTGTCATTGAAGCCTGATACATCACGCCGAGACCGTCAATCACAAGTGTGCTGCCTTCGATTCTCATATCCTGGGCGCCAAAGAGCGATGTCATTCTGGAAGGCTTTGTCACCTCACTCAGATCCAGCGACTGTTTCTCAACGGATACCTCAAGTCTGTAATTGGAAAGCGGATTGGCGAAGAAGCGCACGGTTTCACCCCGCTCATTTTCAATTTCGCAGTCGATATTCTCAAGATTGCAGAAGAGCGCGCCTTCTCCGGTACGTTCCGGATTGACGGTACGAATGCGCAGATAATAGTTGCCGGAAGGAATTTCCTTGAGATTCAGCTGTGCGCTGAAGCCGACATCGGTAAGATCCACTGCTCCGCCGGCAAGCGCATTGTCATAGTTGTCAGTCTCCGCATCAAGGACCAGTTCGGTCTGTGTTTCTGTGTTGACCAGAATGAGCTGATGCGTGACCGTTCCCTCTTTTGCGTCCAGCGCTCTGAAGAAGGCAAGGCCGCGCAGATTCACGCTTGCACTTTCAGGCTCATAAACAGCCGCGTCCACGCCGCGCATCATTGATGCGTCATCCACCGGAACACTGTTTTCCGATACCAGCGCGATCACGCATCCGCCGCTTGTTTCATCAAACACCTCGTTGGAAGCGCAGATGATTTTCGAAACGGAAACGGTGATATATCCGTTGGAGTCAGTACCGAAGATATATCTTGTCTGAGCAGCCGTGAAGCTTTCCGGAACACTTTCCGTACCCAGCCAATATTCGCCGTTGTATTCACTGCGTTTTGCATAGTTATATTTGAGTTTGAGGAAGTAATCGCCCTCACTCAGCTGTGAAAGATCAACGGATGCGCTCCAGACAGCCTCATCGTCACCGTTCATCGTGATTGCGGCAGGAATTTCCTTTACTGCATGGTAATCGGCATCGCAGACGCTGAGAACCGCACTGAGTGTGTTTCCGTCCCTGACTGACAGACCGCTCTGATAGCTTCTGCCGCTCAGATTCAGAACTGTGCCTTCCCTTTCAGCACCATCCAGAGTTCTGACCGCATCGCCGATCTTCTCTTCGGGTTCGGGCTCAGGTTCAGGTTCCGGTTCGGCTTCTTTCATTTCGCTTAACAGTGTGACATCATCTTTGGAAATCCAGCCGACACTGTTGTTCCAGTCATAATCACGCACATCCTCGGAACTGTTGATGAACCAGAGCTCGCCGTCCACCACATAGTTTGTGCACTGGGTTTTGTAATAGGATCCTTCTGAAGAAAGAACCGCGACCGGATATACCGGGAAGTATTGTCGGTTGCACGACAGCATGTCATAGGCAACCGGACCTCCTTTTGTCAAAGAGGCAGTCGCTTTGGAATTTGTGACAATGCCGATGTTGACCGCGTTGTGATCGGTCAGATTTCCGTTATAGCCGCAGGATTGTTTGTCAATCTTATAGGCAATGGCGGCGATCTCCATTCCCCAATAAACCGCCGAGGCATATTTGAGGTTGAAGCCGGCGCCTTTGTTGCCGACCATGGAGCCGTAATAACGCCAGTCATTCATATCCAGGAAGCCGGCAAGGTTTTCCGACATCTGCTTTCTGATTCCCTCTTCGACAGTTGCATAGCTTGCCGCCTCATCGGGATTGGAATCGACCGCTCCCCAGCCGAAGAAGTTGTTTCTGTTTTTCGCGTAGTAGCTTGTGCCGTATGCGGATTCCAGACATGCCATGGCATATACCATGAGGGCGTTGACGCCATAGTCATTCTGAGCCCGGATAAAGCAGTCCGCCTGGCCTCTGAGCTTGCTTGAGGATGCCACGTTCTGGGTATCCAGGAACTGATCAAAGACAGAGGACGGAATATTGGTTTTCGAGCGCATCGGGAGGAACTGGTAATAGTTGTAATATTGACCGGCAAAGTTATGAAAACCCATATCGGTATAGAAGTCATATCCGTTGTAGCTGTAATAGGTTGTGCCATCCTTCATCCATTCGGCTGCCGGCAGTGCAAGCGATGTATTGAAAACAAACGCGTCTTTGCCGTTGTCGCTCCAGCCCAGGAACGAATCAAACAGCATGTCCTTGTAATTGCCGTTATTCACGCAGCGGTAGCGGTTCATTTCGGGAATGATGGCGTAAGGCTTTTCGGGTGTGTTGTAAAAGGACTCATTGCCGCCAAGCGTGATGGATAAGCGGTCCGTGAAAAACCGCAGCGGAATCAGATCGACGTCCTTGAGCTGCACATAGCCCTCAAATCCGTTCAGATTGATTTTCGCGCTTCCGGTTCCGTCCGTGTTATATGAATATGTCTCAAAGTATTTCATCAGATAATGCTGTCCGGAATACGTTGAGGCATAAGACGACGAAAAGCCGGCATCCTGCCAGTAATACATCATGCTCGATCCGTCGCGGAACGGATAAGCCTGCGCAATGCCGTTGTTCATGGCAATGATCTTTGTCTGCGAATAACTGCCTGCATGGCGCACCACGCCGTCATCGCCGAGTTTCTTCATCGCATTCACTGCGCCGGAGAAATCAGAATGACAGCTGACCTTGTCAAAGCCTCCCGAGCCGTTGACATTGTCGACTTCATAGGCACTGCATGCCATCGGATATTTTCCTGTATCTTCCTTGGCGTGCGCCTGTATGAGGCTGTGCTGTGAAACGGGAAGTACCGTGCACACAACTGCCGCCGCCGTCAGAAGCTTTTGGATCATGTTCATAACTCTGCCCTCAATTGAGATTTACATTGATGTGGAGCGGTTCATCCTTTCCTTCCAGATAAAGGAAAAGGACGCCGCGGTAAGTGACAGGACTGTATTCAGGTCCGTACACTTCGAAAAACAGAAAACCACTGTCTTCCGTAACAATTGAGCGTCCGATCAAGTTTGTTTCTTTCATGGAGCGGATTGAGCCGTCAAGCGCGTGATAGCCGCTTTCATAGCCTTCCGGAATGAATTCGGCATCCGTGATGACAACCGCCTGTTCAGCCAGTGAAACGACTTTGAGCTCCATCGCGTAAACCCTGTTGGTGGCCGGGATGCGGTACTGCATTCTGCTGCCGTCCGCGGCTTCCATATAGAGCATTTCATCCGTGATATCCAGGGCATCCATGACAACCATGGAATAGGTCTCTTCATCACTGATCACTTCCCCTTCCTTCTTTTCAGCATAAAGGGATGATCCGTCAGTGATCACGTTCTTTTCAAGATCGATGACCATGTCTTCAATGCCTGCAAGGTCGCTGGAAAGCGTGATGCTTTTCTTATCCGCATCCTTGATCGGAATGAAGAGTGCCGCGTCATAGCGGTCTTTGTCTGACACAAGTGAAAACATCACATTGCGTCTGCCGAGATAATACGAATGCTCCTCCAGTTTCTTTTCCCAGGACTCGACGGCATTAAGAAAAATGCCCTCGTCCGTACGGAAATGATCCAGGGTGACGGTCTGATGCTCCGGGGACTCGATATCGAGAATGGCGATCACAAAAGCAAAGTCGAGATCTTCCAGACGGTAGACATCAAAGGTTTTCAGTGCAGCGCGAACACTTTTCTTCCCTGTATCTGCCGGGTCTGTGCTTTCATGAATCCCCGCATCCGGAGTATCCTGATCCGCTGATTTCCCGCCGGAAATCACCAGATGGAAGATGAATCCCAGCAAAACAGCTGCGATCACCAGTATTGTGAAAACCAGTGCTTTGTTTCTGCCTTGCTGTTTCTTCAAGAGACACCCTCCTATCGTTATATTATAGGCAAAATCAAATATTGTGCAAACCAATCACAGCTTTATGCGGCTGATTCGGGGATATATTCGGTTTTGCGTGTGATGATCACGATGCCGATGAACAGCAGCGCCGCCGCAATCCATACCGAGCGGATGCCGAAGAGATCCGATGCCCATGTTCCGAAAACAACACCGAAGACAAACAGCGCAATGATCAGGATGTACATGAACGCGATCTTCATATCTTCCCGGTTCTTTTCCGTGAGTGCTTTGAACACAAACTCGGCCGCCTTTCTCAGATTGCCGGTGGAAACCGTGGTGGCGATGACCTGGTTTTCAAACTTCGTGAATGTCTCCATCTGCATGGCGCACACAAACGAGACCATCGTGTTGGCGATCAGGTTGTATTCCTCCTTTGCCGGAATCAGGCCGACCGCAATCAGCACAAGCGCCTCCACCAGAAGAACGGTTCTGCGGATCATGTTGATTTTCCGCTTTCCCATCCAGCGGTCGATTGCCATCGACAATACCACCCCGCATACAAAGGAAATCACGGGAACCAGATAGCGGACACTGGTTTCAAAGCTGCCGTTGACCAGCTGGATGCCGAGTTTGATGATGTTGCCGGTCTGCGCGTTGGCGAAAACCCCTCCCCTGACAAAATAGGTGTATGCGTCAAGATATCCGCCGCATATGGTCAGCGCCATCGCTGTTTCCAGTTTCTTCGATCCCTGTATCACCTTCATAAACACCTCCGGTTTACCCATGCATCATATCCCTGATCATATATAATTTTCCACTTTTTCCAGAATCCGGAAAAACCTTTTTTTCATATGACGCGCATGCTAAATTGCAGTTGCAGGGCAAGGAGGACTGAACAATATGAAAAACGCTGCAGTGATATTCGCAAACGGCTGCGAGGAAGGCGAAGCGCTCACCATCGTTGACATTCTGCGCAGATGTGAGATTGACTGCCGTATGGTCGCTCTTGATGACATTCATGTCACAGGCGCGCATGGCATTGAAATGATATGTGATGAGGTGCTGGAGGAATCCCTGGATACGGATGTGATCATTCTTCCGGGCGGTTATGAAGGCGTTGACAATATGAAGGAAAGCTCCCTTCTCAAAGATATCCTGAAAAAAAGAAACGAAAACAATCAGCTGATCGCAGCGATCTGCGCGGCTCCCGCAGTTCTGAATGAAGCGGGAATTCTCGAAGGCAGAACATGGACATGCTATCCGGGTGTCGCGGATCAGATTTCCGCTGGCACTTACACGGCGGAAAAGTTTGTCATTGACGGCAGCCTGCTGACAGCGAAAGGACCTGCCATGGCATGGGCATTTGCCTATAAGATCGCGGATCTGCTTGGCGCCGACAGCCTCAGCGTCAAAAATAGAATGGTTTACTTCAATGCATTTGATGTGAAGGAGGATGAATGATGAAACAGTATAAAGCCGCACTGATGATGATTGACGGATTTGAGGAAAGCGAAACCGTCCAGATTGCCGACCTGCTGAAACGTGCCGGCGTTGAAACCCATACCTTCCGCTTCCAGGATGATCCTTATGTAAAAGGCATGCAGAATATCACGGTCAGAAGCGACAAGCGCTTTGGCGAGGAAGTGAAAAACTATGACATCATCATCGTCCCGGGCGGACGCACCTGCGCTGCCAAGTTCATCGCCGATGAGGAATTCATGGATACGCTGAGATGGTTCAATGAGAACGGAAAGCTGATTGCCGGCATGTGCTCGGGCACGGTTGTGCTTGAGGCTGCGGGTGTCCTCAAAGGCAAAAAGGCCACCGGCTATACCGGATATGAAACAAAACTGCTCAGCGCCGAGTTTGTTCACGATGTCGCGGTTTTTGATCAGAATGTGATCACTTCCCAGGGACCTGCCACACCATTCCCCTTCGCATTCAAAATCATGGAAGTGCTCGGCATTGATCCCTCCTATATCAAAGGCAGACTGCTCTATGAGGAAGCGGGCGGAAGATAATTGACATTTCAAACGGAGTGAATTCATAATCTAAGCGGAGATACCGATGATTTATGACAAACTGCCGGTCGTGCTCTTAAGCACAATGGCCGCGGAAAAAAACTCATCAACCAATCATGTGATCGCTTCCTATATTCTCGCCCACCGGCAAGAGATGGCTGATATGGGAATCCAGCAGCTCGCTGAAGCGTGTCATGTGGGAACCGGTTCCGTCTCACGCTTTGTGCGCGATATCGGACTGTCCGGTTTCAATGAGCTGCGCACACTGATCGCGCAGTCGGATTTTTCGCTGGATCACGCATGGATGAATGAGCCTGCGCCTAAACGCAGAGCAAAACTCACTTCGTACGTTGCCCAGAGTCTGATCCGCATGGAACAGTCCGTCGATCAGTCGCAGCTGGAAAAGCTGTGTGAGGATATCCATTCCTATCAGAATGTTTATGTGTTTGGCATGCTGAAAGCGGAAAGCGCCGCCGTAAGCCTGCAGACGGATCTCTTGATGATGTCCAAACCGGTACTGACCTTTGCCGCATACAGTGAGCAGATCGACACCATCGCGCATGCGGGCAAAGAGGATCTGATCATCATCTTCTCCTATACCGGCTCCTACTTCTCTTCCCATTCATTCCGGCAGAATGAAAAGCGCCTGATGCTTCCGAAGATCTGGATGGTCTGTTCAAAGGATCATAAGGCGCCATGGTTTGTCGATGAAGTGCTGAGCTTTGATTCCGACGGACGCCGTGAGGCGCATCCGTTTCTGCTGGAGATGGCAGCCTCGCTGATCACCCAGCAGTATGCATGCCAGTTTCAGAAGTAATTGAAAGGAACTTCCATTGCAAAGTTCCTTTTTTGGTGAAAAAAAGGAACTGCTTTCGCAATTCCTTATCTGGACTTCCTCTTTGCCTTGCGGGCCGCTTCGGACTTCAGTCTTCTTGCAACACCCGGCTTGACATAGAATTCTCTCTTGCGGACTTCCATGAGGATACCGTTGCGGGATACGGTACGCTTGAAACGGCGCAGTGCGTCATCAAAGCTTTCGTTTTCCCTGACCACAACTCTTGACATCTGTTGTCACCTCCTCTCATCTCACAAGCGAATGTAATTTTAACAAAGCGAAGTGCAAAAATCAAACAGTTTTCAATGATCAGCCGATCAGCTTTGCGCCGGAGCTGGTTCCGATTCTTTCCGCACCTGCTTCGATCATCTTTTCGAATGTCTCTTTGTCACGGATGCCGCCGGCTGCCTTGACTTTGACTTTCTCTGAAACGGAAGCTCTCATCAGCTTCACATCCTCGAGGGTTGCGCCGCCGGTTGAGAAACCGGTGCTTGTCTTGACGAAGTCCGCCCCTGCCTTTTCGCTGTCTTTGCAGGCACGCACCTTTTCCTCATCACTCAAGAGACATGCCTCGATGATAACTTTGAGAACATGATTGCCGCATGCCTCTTTGATGGCTGCAATTTCATTTGTGACATATTCGTCATCGCCGTCCTTGAGTCTGCCGACGTTGATGACCATGTCGATTTCCTCGGCACCCTTTTCAATGGCATCCTTTGTTTCAAACACCTTGGCGGCTGTTGTCATGGCGCCAAGGGGGAAGCCGATGACGGTGCAGACCTTGACATCCGTGTCTTTCAGCTGCTCACGGCAGAGTTCAATCCAGCACGGATTGACACAGACGGAAGCGAAGTCATACTGTGCGGCCTCATTGCATAAAGCGATGATCTTTTCTTTGGTTGCGTCGGGTTTCAGCTGTGTATGGTCGATGTACTTACTGCTCTTCATAATCTCCTCCTGTATTGAAATAATACTTTTTCAGGGTTTCATGAACGATGGTGTCATCCCCTTCATAAGGTTCCCGTCCGAATTCGCGGTAGATGAATTTCTCATCGCCCTTGCCGAGAATAATGATCGTGTCATTGGGATCGGCAAGCTCCACCGCCTGGCGGATCGCGTCATAGCGGTCCTCGATGATTGTGTACGGCGTCTTTTTGATGCCGGCGGCGATTTCCATGGCGATGTCACGGGGTTTCTCGTTGCGGGGATCATCCTCTGTCAGAATAATCATATCGCAGTATTTATCAAGAATCTGCCCGAATACCGGTCTTTTTTCGGTATCTCTTTTGCCGGCGCTGCCGGTGATGGCAATGATGCGCTTGCCCTTGGGGGTGATGGCGCTTGCATACTGGCATACTTTTTCAATGCCGTCGGGTGTGTGGGCAAAGTCGACAATGATATTGAACGGCTGGCCGTCATTGATTCTCTGCATGCGTCCCTCGATCTGGTTGAGATCGCGGATATGGGGCATCATCTGGGTGATGGAGATCCCCTTGACATGAAGCGCCGCAATGGCTGCGAGCAGGTTGGAGATATTGAATCTTGCCACAAGATTTGTTTCAAGCTCATATTCCATGTTGGCGATTTTCAGCGTGAAGCGTGTTCTGTCCTTCATCAGCTGATACTTCGTGACGCGGTAATCCGCATCATGATCAATGCCATAGGTGACTACCCGGCACGGGCAGTCTTCGACGATCTTTTTTCCATAGGGATCATCCGCATTGACAATGGCGACCGCTTCCGGCTTCAGCGAATCAAACAGCTGCTTTTTGGCCAGGAAGTAGTTGGTCATGGTGCCATGGTAATCCAGATGGTCATGGGTCAGGTTGGTAAACACAGCCACATCAAAATCAACCGCGTCCACCCTTCTTTGTTCAATGCCGATCGAGCTGGCTTCCAGCGCGCAGCATTCCATGCCCGCATCGACCATCTCATGCAGGATGCCGTGCAGATCATCAATGTCCGGGGTTGTCAAGAGCGGGGGCAGTTTGACACTGCCGTATTCAATCGCGATCGTGCCGATGTAGCCGGTCGGATGGAATTCGTTCATGATATCGCGGATGATGCACGAAATCGATGATTTGCCGTTGGTGCCGGTCACCGCGAACATCAGCAGCTTATGGCTGGGATAGCCATAGAAGGCATCGGCGACTTTATTGAAGACGCCAAGCACATCCTTTACCCGGATATAGGTGACATCCGGATGCATGTACTCCAGCGGCTCCGAATGCACGATCACCCGCGCGCCGTTGGAAATCGCCTGATCGACGAACTTGTGTCCGTCAAACATCATTCCCTTCAGACAGAAGAAAATGGAATCCTTCTTCCGCTTGCGGCTGTCGGACATCAGACTGCGGATTTCAATATCCGGCACATTTTCAAACAATTCAGTCAGTTTCATTTTCTATCACTTCTCCATACATCACCTGATCCGCACAGCGGTCAAGTCTCACCTTCGCCAGGATGCCATGCGGCAGTTCACCAGAGATTTTCACCGGAATGTATTCCGATGTGTATCCCTTCGTATAACCGTCTTCAGTCTCCTCCGTGATCACGTATGCAATGCGGCCGGTCCACTGGCTGCGGTATTCATCGGCCAGTTCTGATGAGATGCGCATCGCGGTATTTGTGCGCGCTTTTTTAACCCGCGGATCGATCTGGTTTTTCATCACGGCCGCCGGTGTATTCGCACGCGGTGAATACGGGAATACATGCAGGAAGGAAAAACGGCATTTTCTGACGAATTCCATTCCCTTGTCAAACAGCTCATCGCTCTCTCCCGGAAAACCGGTGATCAGATCGCATGAGATTGACACATCGCCAAGCTCATCTCTGATATGTTCAATCTTATCATAGTATTCCTGCGTGCTGTACGGCCTGCCCATGGCGGATAAGATCTCATCGCTTCCCGCCTGCAGAGGAATGTGCAGATGGCGCGCGATGCGGCCGCTGCTTTTCATTAATTCAATCAGCTTGTCATCGATTTCGGTGATCTCAATCGATGAGATGCGGATTCTTGCAAGCTCAGGTGTTTCATCCAGAATCCGTTCAATCAATTCCGAAAGGCTCACACCGTGTTCTCTGCCATAGCGGCCGGTATGGATGCCGGTCAGCACGATTTCACGGTAATCCTTCGCGATGCGCTTTGCCTCTTTGACGGCAAGATCCGGCGCCATTGAACGCTCTCTGCCTCTGACATAGGGAATCACGCAATAGGTGCAGAACTGATTGCAGCCGTCCTGGATTTTCAGATATGCACGCGCACGGGAATCAAAGCCGTCCGCGCTCAGGGTTTCAAACGGTGTGTCGCGCAGATCATCCAGCACCCGGATGGGTTTTCTGTTTTCCAGGTATTCATCCAGATAATCAGGCAGCGATTTCTTGTGCGAGCTGCCGACGACGATCTGTGCATCCTCCAGCATGCCGTCATCAATCTGCGCATAGCAGCCGACCATGGCAACGATGGCATCGGGATAATTGCGGCGGATTCTGTGCATCATCTTGCGGCTTTTGGAAGCGGCCGTATTGGTCACAGCGCAGGTGAAGATCAAAGCGGCATCCGCCTCTTCCTCAAACGGAACACGCTGCCAGCCTTTATGCTCAAGCAAAGAGGCAACGCTTTCCGATTCATAGGCATTGACCTTGCAGCCGAGGTTACAGATTGAAAATTTCATCAGAACGCTCCTTCTGCGATCACGCTGCATGCATAAAGCGCCGCTGTTTCAGCTCTCAGGATTCTTGAGCCAAGGGTCACCGGCTCATATCCCATTTCGATCAGTTCATTGACTTCGTCTTCTGAAAAGCCGCCTTCCGGACCGATCACAACCGTAACCGAACGGGCGTTCAGTCTTTCGGAAATCTTCACTGAATGAACCGATGCATTTTCATAGGCAGCCAGAGACGCTTCCGATCTGTAACGGTCCAGTTCAGAGAATTTCACCACATCCGTGACTTCGGGCACAACATTGCGCTTGCACTGCTCGCTGGCGGAAAGAACGATGCTGCGGTAGCGCTCTTTCTGCTTTTCGCTTTTTTCGCTTTTTGCCCGTACGACGCAGCGTGAGGATTCAAACGGCACAATCCGCTTCACGCCAAGCTCCGCTGCCTTCTGCAGCACGAGCTCAAACTTCTCACGTCTGATCAGAGCCATGGCAAGCGTGATGTCGATCGAAGGCTCATTGATGCGAGGATCTTCCTCTTTGATCAGCGCAACAAAATCCTTCCCTTCGCTGTAGCATTCCGCAAACCAGGCATGCTTTGGATCGACAAGGCGGACTGTCTCATGATTCAAACGAAGCACATCACGTAAATGATGTGCCTGTTCCTTTGTGAATGTATAGATTTCACCCTGTTTCATCAGGGGTTCGATAAAATATTGCTGCATTAGTCTTCCTGTTCATTTCTGACGCTGATTTCAACGCGTGTCACACGGCGCTCTTCGGTTTCAAGCACCTTCACATCCACATTTCTGAAGGAGAATGAAGAGCCCGGATCCGGGAACTGCTCGAGCATTTCAATACACCAGCCGCCGACTGTTTCGCTTTCAAAGTCAAAGACCACTTCATCCCATTCCATCAGTTCGCATAACTCATGCACGGGAGTATCGCCGTCAATGCGGAACACGCCGTCATCGACAACCTGGATTTCCTCTTCGACCTTGTCGGTTTCATCCCAGATATCGCCGACCAGCGATTCAAGCACATCCTCCATGGTGACAACCCCCAGAGTGCCGCCGTATTCATCGGTGACGATGGCCAGGTGCTGCTGGGAATCTCTCAGAAGGCCCAGCACATTGGGCAGCTTCATGGTCTTGTAGACAAAGTACGGCTGCATCAATAACTCTCTGATATTCACATTGCGGTCATTGATGGAAGCTCTGTAAAAGTGATTGAGCGAAAGGATGCCGATCACGTTGTCAATGCTGTCCTCATAGACGGGTATTCTTGAGAACGGACTGTTCGCGATGGTTTCAATGATCTCATCCCATGAGTCATCGATGTCAATGGCTTCGATGTCCACTCTTGCGGTCATGACTTCGGAAACGGAGATGTCGGCGAAATCAATCGCGGCGCTGATCAGTTCGGAGGAATCCTCATCAATGACATTTTCATCCTCGGCGGTTTCAATGATGGAATGCAGCTCTTCCACGGCCGCATCATCATCAATGATCTGCTCGCCCTTGAGGCCTTTGGTGATCAGATCAACCAGACCGACAACGATAAAGGTGACCGGTCTCAGAATGACCATCAGAAACGAGGTCAGCGATGAAAAGCTCAGCGCAAAGCGGGTCGCATTCTTTTTCGCCGCGATCTTGGGAATCGTCTCGCCGAAAATGATAACCGCTGCAGTCACCGCCGCGGTTGCCACCCATGTGTAGCTTTCACCAAGGGTCAGCAGCACTGCGAGTGAGGACAGTGATGATGCCGCAATGTTGACAAGGTTGTTGCCGACAAGAATCGCCGAAAGCGCATTGTCATACTCCTCGGTGATCCTTAAGGCTTTCCTGGCTTTTTCATCCCCCTCTTCCGCCGCGTTTTCAATGCGGATGCGGTTGCAGGAGGAATAGGACATTTCAGAAGCGGAGAAGAAAGCGGATCCGGCCACACACAGCACGGTCAGCACAATATATACAGTGACCTCGCTCATTGCTCATCCTCTCCTTTCTTCACATCGTTCACTTTCACCTTCAGACGGATAATCCGGTTCTGTTTCATGATCTGAACCGTGATCTGCGTATTGAGATAATCAAAGCTGTCGCCTTCCGAAGGAATCTGCGGGAAGTTCTCAAAAGCCAGCTCACTCATGAGCTTGTTTGTGATTCTCTGCTCCTCTTCGTCGCTGTAATGGATATTCAGATCATCCAGCACATAAATGACATGCTCACTGGCTTTGACACTGTAAAGATCATCGGCAATCTGCACGATGTTTTCCTCAACCTGATCATCCTCATCCCAGATTTCACCGACCAGCTCCTCAAGAATGTCCTCAATTGTGACAATGCCCAGAGTGCCGCCATAGTTGTCCGTGACAACCGCGACATTGAGCTTCTTTTCGGTCATCTCTTCAAACAGATCAGCGATTTTCGCGGACTGGTGCACAAACAGCACTTCATCCAGAATATCTCTCACATCTTTGATTTCCCCTTCAAGAAGATAGGTGCGGATGTATTTTCTGATCTGCAGAATACCGATGATATGATCAATGGTTCCCTCATATACCGGCAGACGGCTGTGATTGGTGGATTTGATGAAGTCAAGAATCTCCTGCTGGCTCATTGAAACATCCAGTGCCGCAAGATCCACACGGCTGGTCAGAATACTTTCCGCACTGACTTCCTGAAACATGAGCGCACTTGAAATGAGATCGCCCTGATCCTCGTCAAGGGTTCCCTGTTCCGTCATATCCTCAATGATGTCATAGATTTCATCTTCAGTGACCGATACATCGCTGTCGCCTTTGGTCAGAGAACTGACCGCGTTGCCGATCCATGTGAGAACGGCGCTGATGGGTGTGAGGATGACCATCAGGAAATGCAAAAGGCCCGCCATGGAAAGAGAGATCCTCTCGCTGTATTTGCGGGCGATGCTCTTGGGCATCATTTCACCGAAAAAGAATACCGCGAGAGTTGTGATCAATGTCGACAGAGTGACTGCCGATACTCCCCATATACGGGTTACGTTCACCGTTACCACCGAAGCGGCGGCGATATGTACTATATTTGTGCAGATCAATAATGTCGTGATTGCACGGTCAAAATGATCTGTGATATTGATTGCTGTCTTCGCGTCGCTTCTGCCTTTGTCCGCAAGGGCTTTGAGCCTTGTGCGTGAAACAGAGGCAAATGCCGTTTCCATCATTGCAAACAGCATTGCGCATAAAATCAGAATTCCAACAGTTAAGAGCCAGGATATATTACTGCCGCCATCGTCCATAAAGACTTATCACTCTCCAATCATATGGACAACATTCTACCATAAATCCGGATAAATACAAAACAGACACTGATTCTTTCCCTTGTCCAGTCCATGCGCTCATTCATGACTGTATCGCCATGAACAATCAAAAACCATGACTTTCGCCATGGTTCATTTTCATGAGAGTTTGCGGAACAGCCAGTTGCCGACGGACTGCACCAGCTGAACGAAGATGATCAGGATAACCGAGCAGACAATCAGATAGGAAAGCTTGTATCCCTGATAGCCGTAGCGCACCGCCACATCGCCGATTCCCCCGCCGCCAAGGGTTCCCGCCATGGCTGAGAAACCGACCAGTGAGATGATCAGCAGGATGATTCCGTTGACCATTCTCGGAATGGACTCCTTCACATAAACATAGAAGAGGATCTGCCAGTCGTTAGCGCCAAAGCTTCTGGCTGCTTCAATCACGCCGGGATCTGTTTCCCTGAGACTTGTCTCAAACACCCTTGCGATATAGGGAATTGCTGACACAGTCAGAGGCACAATCGCCGCGGCGGTGCCGATCGCCTTGCCCACGATCAGTCTGGTAAAGGGAATCAGAATGATCAGCAGGATGATAAACGGAAACGAGCGGAACACATTGACGATAAAACTCAGTGTCTCATAGACAATTTTGTTAGGTCTTAAGCCATCCGGTGCAGTCAGAGTCAGGATGATTGCCGGAATAAAGCCGAGAATCACCGCGATCAGGGTTGAAGTGAACACCATGATCAGCGTCTGCATAAATGCGGTCAGAATTGTTTCATACATGATCAGAGCACCTCCGCGATGACTTTTTTGTCTTTCAGATAGGAAAGCACCCTTTCCTGATCCTCATTTCTGATATTGATGACAAGACTGCCGAACACATTGGAGCGGAAGTCTTCGAGCTTGCCCCAGCAGATCGAAAAATCAATGCCGAGCTCTCTTGCCATCATGGTGATCACCGGCTCATCCGAACTTTCCTCGGTGAAGAAGAGCTGGATATTCACGCCCTCTGAAGGCAGATGATCGCTTTCCTCCTGCAGGAAGGCCTTGACCTCTTTCGAAGGTCTGACAAACAGGTCTTCAGGTTTTCCTTCGGCGATCACGGTGCCGTCCTTGATGAAAGCAACCCTCTCACAGATCTGCTTGACCACTTCCATCTGATGGGTGACGACGATGATCGTGATGCCCATTTCACGGTTGATCTTCTGCAGCAATGCCAGGATTTCACGGGTGATGCCCGGATCAAGCGCACTGGTTGCCTCATCGCATAAAAGAATCTTGGGATCAAGCACCAGAGCCCGGGCGATCGCCACTCTCTGTTTCTGGCCGCCGGAAAGCTCTGCCGGTCTTGCATGGACTTTATCCTCAAGCCCGACCAGTTTCAGTAATCCGTTGATTTTCTCACGGGCTTGCGCTGTCTTTGTCTTCATGCCCCAGAATTTCAGCGGCAGCGCCACATTGTCATAGACATCCAGACGTGTGAGCAGATTGAAATTCTGGAAGATCATGCCCATGTTCTTCTGCTGAAGACGCAGTTTTTTCGGGTTGGAGATATCAATCTTCTCCCCGTCCACGGTAATGGAGCCGGACTGATAGGATTCCAGTCCGTTGATGCATCTGAGCAGCGTTGATTTGCCGGCGCCGCTTTGACCGATGATTCCGTAGATCTCATGATCACGGATTTCGATCGATATGCCTTTGAGAACTTCGAGCTCACCGAAATTCTTCTTTACATCATTTAAAACTATCATTGCTTAAACCTTTCGTAATTCAGAGTTCATTCACCCTGAACAGCCGTATACTGCATGTTTTATGACGCCGTGCAGATCACTGCAGAATGATTAACCGTTGATCTCACGGTTCGCTTCAGGATCAAGCGGAGCGTTCTCAAGCAGACCGAGCGTGTTGAGCAGTTCAACCGCGCGTCCGTAGTTGTCGGTATCGTTGGGCACACCGATGCTTGCGCCGGGTTTCAGATCTGACAGTGAAGTGACCTTTTCGGAATAGATTCCCATCGGTTCGATATGAACGCCGACGGCAGCCTTCAGATGCAGACCCCTCTGCTCGTTTTCATTGTGCAGATAGCCGAGTGTCTGGAAATAGTTGGCGTCAAGATCCCCTGCTTCAAGAGCAGTGTTCGGCTGAACATAATCGGTATATTCGACCACATCGAGCTGCCAGCCGTGTTTCTCAAGAAGTCCTTTTACCACTTCGTTGAGAATCTGCGCATGCGGCACAGCGGTTGCGCCGACCGTGATCATTGTGTCTTCACCGCTTGCATCTTTGATTTCAGCAGCTGCCAGGGCATTGCCCTCTTCATCGATGAAGGAAGGAATGACTGCTCCTTTGTATGTGCTGTCAATGTAGTTCTTCACTTCGTCAGAAGTCACTGCCGCAATCAGAGCTCTGATCTTGTCTGAATTCTCAGTACCCTCTTTTACAGCAATATAATTGGTTCTGCGCACACTTGTTTCCGCATCAAACTCTTCAATCGCGATCGCCGGATATTTTTCGTTGAGTCCGGATTCGAGCGCATAGTTGCCGTTGATCACGGCCGCTTCCAGATCCGGCAGTGACAGCGGCAGCTGAGCCGCTTCAAGCGGTATGATCTGGTATCCGTTCGGATTGCATCCGGCTGTCTCAGCAGGAGTTTCAGACTCTGACTCCTGTTTTGCACCGCAGGCTGCCAGGCCCAGTGCAAGGATTCCGCATGCGAGTACTTTAGTAATATTTTTCATAATTCCCTCCGTATTCATGCAGCATTTTTATGACACTTTGATCTGTATAAAAATGCCGGCTCATCAATCATACTTTCATTTCTGATAAAATCAATCATTCTCAGCCATTTTGTGTGCATGCATACATACAGGATTGATATTCTCGGTTATAGTTTTTACCTATATGCATCTTGCAGGGGTGTACCAAAGCCGTTATGTTATACTGAAGCCATGAATAAATACATAAACGCACAGATCAGATCCTTTCTTGAAGAAGAGGATATGATTGCGGCACTTGCAAATATCAGTGCCTGCATCAATGAAAACTACGACCGTCTCAACTGGGCGGGATTCTATCTTGTCAAAAACGGCGAACTTGTCCTGGGACCTTTCCAGGGAAAGACAGCCTGCACGCACATTCCGTTTGACAAAGGCGTCTGCGGAAAATGCTACAGAGACAAGGCAAGCCAGCGCATTGATGACGTTGAAGCGTTTCCGGGCCATATCGCCTGCGACAGCGCGAGCAGATCGGAACTGTGCGTGCCGGTGATTGTCAACGGTGAATGCATTGCGGAGATTGACCTTGACTCCCCGTTTAAAAACCGTTTCACAGCGGATGAGCAGAAAGAGATGGAAGAGGCAGCCGCGGATATCGCAGCCGCATTCATTGCAAAAGGCTGGAAGCTTGACTGAAAGGCGGAAACGCCTTTTTTAAATGCACAAAAAAGACTCCCGTGACAGGAGTCTTTGGTTTTTATAATGTCAGATTGCTGAATCAGCCTCTTCTGAAGAAGCCCGGAATGACATTGTCGTCATCATCAGCTGCGAAGGACAGATCATCATCCGCATCCTGAACAACGCCTGCTACCGGTCTGGAGCTGACGGGACTCTTTGTTTCAGCAGGTCCGTCTGTCTCGATCATGGTAGGCTTGGGCAGATCGAATCCGGTTGCGATAACGGAAACGATGATGGAATCGCCGATCTTGTCGTTGATTGCGACACCGAAGATGATATCGATATCATTGCCTGCAGCGTCACGGATATAATCAACAGCTTCACTTGCGTCATAAGCAGACATGCTTGCGCCGCCGGTGACGTTGATGATAGCGCTCTTTGCACCCTTGATCTGAGCTTCGAGCAGCGGTGACTGGATTGCACGCTCAGCAGCTTCTCTGGCCTTGTCTTCGCCATCAGCCATACCGATTCCGAACAGAGCGGAACCCTGGCCTTCCATAACAGACTTGATGTCCGCGAAGTCGAGGTTGATCATTGCCGGAACAGCGATCAGGTCAGTGATTGTCTGAACGCCCTGACGCAGAATGTTGTCAGCTTCCTTGAATGCATCTTCGAAAGGAATATGTCCGATGACTTCGAGAACCTTATTGTTGGAAATAATGATCAGGGAGTCAACATATTCTTTGAGCTGCTCAAGACCCTGTTCAGCCTGAACCATTCTTCTCTTGCCTTCAAAAGAGAACGGCTTTGTAACGATACCGACTGTGAGGCAGCCGAGTTCCTTCGCGATCTTTGCGAACAGAGGCGATGCGCCTGTACCTGTTCCGCCGCCAAGACCTGCTGTCAGGAAGATCATGTCCGCGCCTTCCATGGACTTGCGGATTTCATCTTCGCTCTCTACTGCAGCCTTGCGTCCGTTGTCAGGATTTCCGCCGGCACCCAGACCTTCACGTCCGAGCTGAATCTTGTTTGCCACAGGGGAAATATCAAGGGCCTGAAGATCTGTGTTAGCAACATAGAATTCGACACCCTGCACACCTTCCTGTACCATACGATTGACCGCATTGCTTCCGGCGCCGCCGACACCGAATACCTTGATCTTAGCGACCTGGTTGTAAGTTAAATCTGCCATAAACTTCATCCTCTCCCACTTGATTTAGTTTCTTTTGCCTTCTGTGAACAAACCTCTGAGCTTGTTGGTCAGAGTGTCTTCACGGTTCCCATCGGATGATTTTTTATCACGATAGGATACTGCCTTAATAAACGCTTCCATGTCCAGACTGTCTTCAGATTGTCCTGTGATCGGCAGTTTGTCCAGATATGCGTAAAATAATCCAAGGCAGGCTGTCAGACCGGCATTGCGGCCTCCCAGCGTTTCCGGTATATAACATCTGACCGGAACTCCCAGTACTGACTCAAGTAGAGAGTCCAATCCCTGAGTTTCTCCGCCTTCTCCAGTAATCATAACAGTTGTTTTGCCTGCTTGCAAGATTGGAACACACGTTTTCTGGATGGCTTCGAGCCATGTCTGTATGCCCGGACGCACGCAGTCAACCAGCTGCTGTTCGTTGATTGTGCGTGTCTCCCCGTCCACGGCCCAGATGTGCACCGGGTTCTGCGAGCACTTCTCTTCGTTGAGTCTTGCGCTGTATTTGAGCAGCTCCACCGCCATATCGGTGCGGATGCCGTACTGATCGGTCACCGCCGAGGCAATGGTGCCAAGTCCCACCGGCATCATCGCGGCTGAGGTCAGTCTTCCTTTTCTGAGAAGACCGAGGGTGGTCGCTTCCCTTTCCATTTTCAGAATCACAACCTGGTGATCGATGGCCTGTTCGAACAGGGCGCTTTCCTTGCCGACTCCGTAGACATCCAGGAAGATATCCATTACCGAGAGTCCCGCATTTTCTACGCATGACACCAGATCATATGCCAGCTGTCTGTCCGCGCATAACAGATCGATGTCGACTGTCAGCTGGGAACATCTTTCGCCAAGCGGAATCCTTCTGGTTGAAATTCCGTTGACTGTGTATTTGACGCATACGGTCTGCACCAGGGCATATGCCCTGCCGATATCCATGGACTCGGCTTTCTTGATCGCATTTCTGACATCCTGAATCGTGACAACCCCGTCGATTCCCTCGACATCCACGGTCGATTTGAAGGAATAGCGCTTCGCCCGGAATGAAGGAATTGCCAGTATTACTCTCTGCACTTCGGCGCTGATCATCTTTTTCGCATTTTCAGCGGCCGTGCGGACTGCCTTCGTAACTTCATCAGGATCTGTCACCTTGTCATATGACATGCCGTTTACGGGAACGCGTTCCACTTTGATAATATTGAAGCGGGTGTTGAAAAATTCGCCGATAATCAGTCTGACTTCATGATCGGCCACTTCAACCGCCGCAAAAATCTGCTTGTCGTTAGCCATGACATCTCCTTTCGATTAACAGATTTTATGATAACACAATTCAATAATGAAAAACAGATGAATGGCACTTTGCCTGCATGATCATCTGCGTGATTTGGTGAAAATCCGGTTGCATTTGAATTATTTATATGTTAGAGTTTTTTAGCAATTGTGTGAAGGAGGTTATGGTATGTCCAGAGTTTGTGCCGTATCCGGTAAGAAAGCAATGTCAGGAAACAGACGTTCCCACTCACTTCGTGCGACCCGCCGCAAGTGGAACGTCAATCTGCAGAAGGTTCATATGCTCGTCGATGGCAAGCCCCAGACCGTTAAGATCTCTGCGCGTGCGCTGAAGACTCTCAAGGGTCAGGCAAAGAAAGCTGCCAAGACCGCTTCTGCCGAGTAATCTAAACTTGCTGTTAATAAGAAAGATCACCGACGGTGATCTTTTTTATGTTTCATTGATCTTTACTCTGGATCACAAGAACCGATCCGGAAGAAACCTCAAGGATTCCCTCCTCGCTCAGAATCTCATTGGAAACCGTATAGAGATCCCGGTAAGTGATCCGTCTGTCCCTGAGCGGATATTTCATGTTTTCCAGGGATATGATTGCTTCGCTTTCCGTAAAGAAGGAAATATAGCTGTAGCCTTCCGCCTTAATGACGTGTCTGCCCACGCCATATGCGGTGATTCGGTTCTGATCATCCATGATCGAGATTCTGCCGGGACTCTTATACACGAGTCTCAGATTGACGATCTCATGATCAATCCTGCCGCCCAGCGCCCCGCACATGACCACATGGTCATAGCCCATCGCCAGCACGTGATTCAGGGCAGATTCGGAATCGGAATCATCCTTGATGGGATTGAGCACAATCATCTCATCGCTCATCTGCCGGATCAGATCCAGATCCTCCGGAGCAACGGAATCAAAATCCCCCAGGGCAAGGCGCATATGCTTACCCTGCTTCGCAAGAATCAATGCACCGAGATCGGCGCCGATATAATCCGCTTCAATCTCAGGAATCCGCTTTGTCAGCTTGAGTGCGATCAGCGCAATGGACAAGGGTATCAACCGCCTTTCCGATATCATCTTTAAACACGTAGGAGCCGGCCACCAGCACATCGGTGCCTGCCAGCACACAATCTCTGCCGGTTTCAAACTTGATGCCCCCATCCACGGAGATGAGCGCTTTGGAACCGGTGTTGTCAATCCAGCCGCGCAGCTTTTTGATCTTGGAGAGTGAAGCGGGACGGAACGGCTGGCCGCCGTAACCGGGCTCCACGCACATGATCAGAAACAGGTCGCAATGTTTCAGGTATGCCTGCAGTCTGCGCACGTCGGTCATCGGGTTGATGGCCAGACCTGCCTTGACGCCGAAGGAGTGAATGTATTCGAGCATCTCCATGACTCTTTCATAATCATGAAGCACTTCCTCATGAACGGTGATGATGTCCGCTCCCGCATCAACGAAGGGCTTGATGAACATGTGCGGCTGTTCAACCATCAGATGCACGTCCATGACCAGATCGCTCAGTTTGTCAAAACCTCTCAGAAGATCGGGTCCGAAGGAAAGATTGGGCACATAATGTCCGTCCATGACGTCGAAGTGAAGCCACTCTGCCTGTGAGGCGTTGACCTCCTCCATCTGTTCCTTCATTCTTGAATAATCCATTGCCAGTACGGATGGTGATATGATCATATATATTTCTCCCTTCTCTGCTGAATCATTTCCAATATTGAAAGATAATTCTGATATCTGATCAGCGGTATCTTTTTGCTTTCAACCGCTTCCTTCACAGCGCATCCCGGCTCATTCTGATGCACGCAGTCATTGAACCGGCATTTGCCGATATAAGGTTCAAACTCCATCACATCCTCGCCCAGTTCACGGGCACTGATGCGGCTGAAGTCCAGGGAGCTGAATCCGGGTGTGTCCGCGACAAGACCGCCGGCCACCGGATGCAGTTCGTTATGTCTGGTTGTGTGTTTGCCTCTGCCAAGCGCTTTGGAGATTTCCTGGGTGGCAAGATGGAAGGTCGGATCCAGCTCATTGAGCAATGTGCTCTTGCCGGCGCCGCTCTGTCCGGTCAGCACGGAGATTTTGCCTTCCAGCACTTTGGCAAGCGAAGGATCCAGCGTGCCCTTGGCAGTGCGGATCACATTCATCGGGCCGTTTTCATATTCGCGTATGCGGGCTTCGGTCTCTTCACTGATGCCGAGATCGCACTTTGTCACGCATAAGAGCGGCTGGATGCCGGCATGCCTGATCAGCATGCACAGCCGGTCAATCAGAGCCGTTGAAAAATCCGGATCGACAACGCTCATGACGATGATCGCCTGGTCGACATTGGCCACATACGGTCTGTAAAGACGGTTGCGCCGGGGCAGGATCTTCTGGATCACATACTGTCCATGGACAATTTCCGCTTCCACAAGATCGCCGGCGGCGGGAGCGTCCTGACGGCGCACCTTGCCCATCAGCACCGCTTTGACCCGTTCGTTCTGATCGGTCAGCAGCGTATATTCCTTGGAGACGATTTTGACAATCCGCGCGATCATCCGTTTTCCTCATCAATAGTAATAGAGAATGACATAGTTATCATCTTTCTGCACATAAGAATATCCGATATACGGATCCGAATCGATCACCACGCCGAATTGCAGCTGATCAATCTCCTCCTGGGTCATCCCGGAAATATCGCGGTTGCTTGAACGGACGACAATGCCCATTGCCTCAAGCTCGGCGATCGCGTCATTGATCGGTCTGCCGATGATATCCTCGGGAATCGTGACCGTCGGGAAACGTGAGTATACCAAGGTGATATTGGAAGCCAGATCCGGTGAGAAAAGCGTGCCGGGTTCAAGGCCCTCCTGGCGGATGATGGTTCCGGGAGGCTCGCCGCTGTCTTCCTCGACCGCGGTGACTTTCATCAGCTTGTAATTGTCCGCAATATATTCCTCCGCTTTGGAGATGGTCATGCCGTTGGCAGTGAAATCCTCGATGCGCACACCGATGCCGTTGGAGACAACGACCTTGATTTCCGTATTCTTTTCCACCTCATCGCCGACGGAAGGCGTGCATGAAATAATCAGGCCGCGCTCCACATCATCGGTCAGGGTGTATTCGACATTGATCGTATCGAGCACAAGCTGCGACTCATCGCAGGCATCGCGTGCGGCCTGGATGGTCATGCCCTCGATATCGGGAACCGCAACGGTGCGGGGACCGAAATGGATCACATCCATGAAGATCAGCGCCGCAATGATACCGGCCAGGGCCACCGCGGTGATGATGCCGATCAGCCATGGCAGCAGTTTGTTTTTCGGTGCTGGCTCGGGTTCGCTTCTGCGCGTTTCCTTGCGGACTTCCTTTTTGACTTCCCTTGCGGCGTTTGCCGCAGGTTTTGCCTTGTTCTGCGCAGGCGTTTCCTTCTTGGGCTGAGGCGGTGTTTCAATCACGAGTTTGGGCTCGTTGGCGCGCTCTGCCTTGAGGCATGTGGAAAGGTCCTGCCACATTTCACGGCAGCTTCTGTAACGTTTATTGGGATCCTTGGCGGTTGCCCGGATGACGATGTTTTCAATCGACTGGGGAACGGTGGGATTTGCTTCACGGAGTGAGGGCATCGGATCGCGCATATGGCGAAGCGCGACCTGAACGGCCTGATCCGCCTTGAACGGCACATCCCCTGCCAGCATCTCATAAAGCACAATGCCAAGCGCATAGATATCGCTTTGCGCGGAGGCCTGCTCACCCTTGGCAAGCTCGGGAGCCAGATAATGCACGCTGCCCATGACGTTGTTGGCCTGCGTCAACTGCATGGAGCCTTTGGCGGTGGCGATGCCGAAGTCGAGAATCTTGACCGAACCGTCCGCTTTGACAATCACGTTCTGCGGTTTGATATCGCGGTGGATGATGCCTTTGGAATGGGCTTCGGATACGGCCGAAGTCAGCTGCTTCATGATATCGACCGCCTCTTCCTTGAGCAGCGGTCCTCTTGCGCGGATCACCTGTTTCAGGGTGCGGCCGGGCACGAATTCCATAACAATATAATGATGGCCCTTGTAATCGCCGACATCGTAGATTTCAACGATGTTGGGATGAGCCAGAGCAGTGGCAGCCTGCGCTTCTCTTTCAAAGCGGAGAATGCTGACGGCATCCGTGGAAAGATCGGCACGCAGAATCTTGATCGCGACCTCACGGTTCAGGATGGTGTCGACACCGCGAAAGACATCGGCCATTCCTCCCTGTCCGATGTGCTGTACAACTTCATATCTGTTGGCAATCACATTCTTTCTGCTCATTCGCTTTCTCCTGAGAATTCAATGAGCACGATTGTCACATTGTCATATCCGCCCGCATCCAGCGCCGCTTTGAGAAGCTTTCTTGCCCGCTGGGTCGGATCCATTTCCGTATTCAGAACCAGTGAGGAGATCCTTGATTCGCTCACATATCCGTGCAGACCGTCGCTGCATAAAAGAATGCCGTTCATCTTTTCATGGTGCACATCGATGTCGCTGCGCACATTCTCCCAGACGCCAAGCGCATTTGTCAGCACATTGCGGCGCGGGAAATTGGCCGCTTCCTCCTGGGTCAATTGGCCGTGCATGATCATGTCATTGACCAGGGTATGGTCCATGGTGATCTGTTTCAGACTGCCCTTATGCCATGTGTAGGCGCGGCTGTCACCGATATTGACGACGAAAATACCCTTTTTGGTGATCATCGCACCGCACAGGGTCGTTCCCATTCCCTTAAGTCCGGGCCGCTTGGCGCCGTATTCAAAGATCTGCCGGTTTGCCTCATCGACATGCCGTGAGATCCATTCCTTTGTTTTGGTTTCGGAAGTGAAGGCGTCAGTTTCCGAAAAGACCTTGGAAAAATAGGAAACCGCCATACGGCTGGCGATATCGCCGCCGAGATTGCCGCCGATTCCGTCCGCCACAATCGCGAAAATATCACCGCTGCGGTTGGTGGCGATGACATAGCTGTCCTGGTTATTTTTACGGACAAGACCTCTGTCCGTGATTCCGTAATATTTCATCCGTTCTGCCTGTTCCTCTCGTGTCTGGCGCGCAGCTGTCCGCAGGCCGCGTCAATGTCGTCTCCATGCTTCTGGCGCAGTGTTGCCTTGACGCCGTTCTTCATCAGCACGTCATAGAAATGAAGCGCCTTCTTTTCGCTGACTCCCTGGAAACCGTGCTCATCCACGGGATTGTACGGGATCAGGTTGACATAGGCGTTCATACCGCGGATCAGGTCCGCGAGTTTCTTCGCATGGGCATCGGTATCGTTGACCTCATGGAGCAGGATATACTCGAATGTCAGCCGGCGGTGATTGTCCTCACTGTACGCTTTCAGCGCCGCCATCAGCTCATCCAGCGGATACGCATGGTTGATCGGCATGAGCCTGCTTCTGAGCTCATCCTCAGGCGCGTGCAGGCTGATTGCCAGATTGTACTGGTAATGGCCGGCAGCGAAATCATTGATGCGCGGCACGATTCCGCATGTGGAAATCGTGATGTGTCTTGCGCCGATGGCAAGACCGTGGTCCGAATTGACGATTTCGCAAAAGCGCATCACATTGTCATAATTGTCGAACGGTTCGCCCGTTCCCATGATGACGATGTTGTCCACCCGGCCTCCGTTCACATCCAGTTCCTTCTGCACATAGAGCACCTGAGCAGCCATTTCACCGGCACTCAGGTCACGCTGTTTTTTCAGAAGTCCGCTGGCGCAGAATTTACAGCCCATGTTGCAGCCGACCTGGCTGGAAATGCACAGGGAGTCGCCGAAGTGGAAGTGCATCAGCACCGCCTCGACGCTGGATCCGTCCGCCATTTCAAACAGATATTTGGTTGTTCCATCGCGTGCAACCTGGCGCTCGATCTCCTTCAGAGGCATCAGCAAATACTCTTCCGAAAGCTTTTCCGTCAATGCTTTGGGAAGATCGCTCATCTCTTCGAATGATTCTGCGCGCTTTCTATACAGCCATGTGAAAAGCTGTTTTGCGCGGTATGACTTCTGGCCGTGCTCAGCCAGCATTTCTTCCATCTGTTTCAGATTCAGGTCATATATCGTCTGCATACAAGGGCATTTTACCATATCGTCACCTCTGCTTGCTCTATTTTCGTACAAAAGGCGCATTTCACTTCTCTTGCGCCGTCTCCCCTTTTTTCAGCATCTTTGCGCAATAGAACCCGTCGCTCTTTGTGACAAAGGGGAAAAAGGTATGTTCCTCGAAAAGTTCAAATTCGTTATGTTCTTTCAGGAATGCGCGGATGCGGTTCTCGTTTTCCTTGCGGTTGAGCGTGCATGTGCTGTACACAAGGATGCCGCCCTGCTTCACATACGGGGCATTGGCTTCAAGGATCTCTGCCTGGATCTTTGTGATCTCATCGATATCCTCCGGTTTCAGATGCCAGCGGATTTCAGGTTTATGAGACAGATCGCCAAGTCCCGAGCACGGCACATCCAGCAGCACACGGTCATAGCTTTCCTTCTGCGTTTCATCATAAACAGATGCGTCGCCTGATCTGCTTTGGACAATGCTCACGCCGGTCCGTTCCATCAGTTCATCGATCAGCTTTGTGCGGTGGGCATGAAGCTCATTGGCAATGATCTCACCCTGATTGTTCATGAGCATCGCGATCTGCTGTGTCTTGGTGCCCGGCGCCGCGCACGCATCCAATACCCGCATGCCAGGCTTCACATCCAGATAACGGACGATCTGCTGGGAACTGTAGTTTTGTATGAGAACCTTTCCGCTTTGAAACAGCTCTGTTTTCTGCAATGCTCCCTCATAGCTGAAGCAGATGTCATCGATGAAATGGAGCCCTTCTGTTTTTTCCGCTTCCTCGCGGGTGATTTTCAGCGTGTTGATGCGGCCGTACTGAACCGGTCTTGTCTGGTTGTATGCCATGATCTTCACGGCATTCTCCTCACCATAGTGCGCTTTGAAAAGAGCGGCGATCCATTTCGGATGGGAATATCTGATTTCATCCTCTTCCGGTGTGATCATGCCGTTTTTGGATACCTGCCGCAGCAATGCATTGACGAATTTCTTTTCATGTCTGTCCGCCAGCTCCACCGCCTCATTGATCGCGGCATAGGCAGGCACATCCATAAACAGCAGCTGATAGACACTCATATCCAGCAGCAATGCCGTTCTCATCTTCGTCTTTTTCGCCAGATGGCGCCACTGGTATTCCAGCAATAAATAATTGCGCAGGGTTCCGTAGACGCATTCCGCAATAAAAGCGGCATCTTTTTCATCCGCCTTCATGCGCCTCATCATCAGCGAGGCATATCCGTTTTCACTGAATACTCTGACCAGAATATCCAGGATCATCTTTCTAGCACTCATGGTTTAATCAAGATACATCGGATTGACATCAATCCGCAAGCCTTTCAGTGAGAATTCACCCGAACCCATGTATTCTCTGACGGCTTTGCGCATTTCGTCAAGGTCTTTACCCTTAAGAATCACCCGGCAGCGGCATAAATCATGGATCTTCAGCAATGAAATCACGCCGATTGTCTTGAAGCTGCCTTTCATACACTGCATGAACTGCTGCGCACGCTTCATCGCATTCTCCTCTTTGGGATCGCTGAATGTGACCGCGATCATATATGTATATGGAGGATACTGGCCGGCATGGCGGAAGCGCATCTCATTGGCAAAGAAGGTTTCATAATCCTGGTTCAGGGCCGCTTTGACCGCGTAGTGGTCCGGATCAAACACCTGGCACACGACCTCTCCCGTCTTTGCGCCGCGTCCGCTTCTGCCGCATGCCTGCATGAGCAGATCAAAGGTCGTCTCCGCGCTGCGGAAATCGGTGCGGGCAAGGCCGTCATCGCCGTTGATGATGCCGACGAGCGTGACATTTTCAAAATCCAGCCCCTTGGCGATCATCTGCGTGCCAAGCAGAATATCCGCTTCATGGGCGGCGAAGGATTTCAGAATGGTCTCATGGGAATTCTTGCGGCCGGTGGTGTCGGCGTCCATGCGCAGAATACGGGCATCGGGAAACAGCGTCTCGATTTCGTGCTCGAGTTTTTCCGTGCCGAAGCCATATGCCGAAAAGCCGGCGGTGCTGCCGCAGGACGGGCAGACTTTCATGACTTTCATCTCATGGCCGCATGTATGGCATTTGAGCAGCCCCGTGTCACGGTGCCAGCTCATCGCAAGATCGCAATGGGGACAGCGGATGGGCTCCTGGCAGCTGCGGCATTTCAGACGCGCATGATAGCCTCTGCGGTTGAGCAGAAGAATGATCTGTTCCTTCTTATCAAGCCGCTCCCTGATCCGGTCCCTGAGCAGATTGGAAATAATATAGGATTCCCCTTTGCGGATTGTTTCCTTCATCGGCACAATGTGCACCGAGGGCATGGCTTTGTTGATCCTTTCGTCCATGACGATCAGATGGTAAACCTTTTTCAGACCTCTGGCATAGGATTCCAGAGTCGGTGTCGCAGACGCTAACACCAGACGGCAATGGTGATATTCGGCTCTGAACAGCGCTGCATCGCGGCAATGGTAGCATGGCTGTGAATCCTGTTTATAGGAGGAGTCATGTTCCTCATCCATGACGATCAGGCCGAGATTGTCAAACGGCAGGAAAACGGCGCTGCGGGTGCCGACCACAACCTTGGCCTCCTGATTCATGACCATCCGGTACTGTTCATATTTCTCCTGGGCATTGAGGCCGCTGTGATAAATGGCAAGCGATGCGCCAAAACGCGATGATACCCGTTCGATCATCTGCGGTGTCAGAGCGATTTCCGGCACGAGAATCAATACCTGCCTGCCCTCTTCAAGCGCTTTTTCGGCCAGTCTCAGATAGATTTCCGTCTTGCCCGAACCGGTCACACCGCGTAACAGATAAACGGTGTCATCGCTCTGCAGGATTTCATCAATGACCTTTTCCTGAAGCGGGCTGAGCTTTGGTCTTGGCGCGCTTGCGGCATTGATGATGAGTGAGCCCTTCTTTTCCTTTTCAAAAACATTGAGTGCATGAAGGCTGATCAGACTGCGGGCCTGATTGGGGTATTGCTTCCTCAGCTCACTGTAAAGCACACTTCCCCGCTCTCTGACATACAGATATGCCTCAAGCTGCTTCGGACTCAGGCTGACTTCATTCTCACTGACGCTGACCCAGCGCTCCATGACGATTTTATGGTTTGAGCTGCCCGGTTTCACCTTTGCCGGCAGCATCGCCGAGAAACAGGAAATCGCCGTGGACAGGGTCGCCTCACGCATGTTCATGGCCAGTTCATAGAGCTCATCGCTGATCAAAGGTTCCGGATCAACCGCCTTGTCAATGAACCGCAGCTTCATGTTCATCCGCGCTTCGATCGCTTCCTTGCCTTCATCCGTATAAACGCATGAATCGACAAAGCCGACCAGTGTTTTCATGCCGAAAACAACCTGCACGCGGCAGCCGCGGGGCACTTCTGTTTCACTTAAATATGTAAATGTGCGGTCGAGACTGCGGACAGGATGCTCGATCCAGCATGACAGTATATACATGGTTTCTCCGTTTCTATTTTACAGTATACAGGTTAGGCGCGCATGTTCAAAGGGCCGTGTGTTTTTGCCGTATATTACGTTATAATGAATGAAAACGGAGGTATATGTTTATGGATCTGATCAGCCAGGCCAAAGCAGCCAAAGCAGCCAGCCGCACCGTCCGGACTCTGAGCAATGAAATCCGCTCGGCGGTATTAAGGGATTTCGCCTACGGGCTTGTGGAAAATGCGGAAACCATCATCGCCGCCAACGCGCTTGATCTTGCCGAAGCCGAAGAAAACGGCATGAGCAAAGCAATGCTCGACAGACTGATGCTCAACAAGAGCAGAATTGATCAGATTGCCGAGGGTGTTCTGCAGGTGGAACATCTGGAAGATCCGCTCGGCCGTGTTCTTGAGGAGCGCACCATCGCCTCCGGCATTCATCTGAAAAAAATCAGCACGGCAATCGGCGTGATCGGCATCATCTTTGAATCCCGTCCCAATGTCAGCGCGGACTGCGCTGCCCTCTGCTTCAAATCAGGCAACGCCTGCGTGCTTAAGGGCGGCAAGGAATCCTACCGCTCCTGCAAGACGATCACCGATGTCATGAAACAGGCAATGAAAGCCCATGGCGTAAGTGAGGATGCGCTGATGCTGGCGGAAAAGCCGAGCCGCGAGGAGACCGCTGAATTCATGGCCTGCCGTGAATACGTCGACCTTCTGATTCCAAGAGGCGGTTCCGGACTGATTCAGGCGGTTGTGAAAAACGCGAAGGTTCCGGTCATTGAAACGGGTGCGGGCATCTGTCACACATTTGTCGATGAGAGCGCTGACTTTGATATGGCAGAGCGCATCATCATCAACGCCAAATGTTCCAGACCCAGTGTGTGCAACGCCATGGAAACCCTGCTCGTTCATGAGAAGGCAGCCGATGCGTTTGTGCCGCGTATTGTCAAAGTGATGAAGGAGCACGGCGTCACCATCTATGGCGATGAAAAGGCCTGCTCGTATGATCAGGAAATCCGCAAGGGAGATGAAACAAACTGGGCAACCGAATATGATGATCTGATCATGAATCTTGTGATCGTCAAGGATGTCAATGCGGCGGTGGATCATATCGAAACATACGGCACCCATCACAGTGAATGCATCGTTACCGAATCGGATGAATCGAAGAATATCTTCTTCAGGGGCATTGACAGCGCCTGCCTCTATCACAACGCCTCCACCCGCTTCACCGACGGCTTCGAGTTCGGTCTTGGCGCAGAGATCGGCATCTCCACCCAGAAACTTCATGCCAGAGGCCCTATGGGACTCAGGGAACTGACCACATATGCATATCATCTTGAAGGAAAAGGAGAAATCAGATGAGGACTAATAAAAAATATCTGCTCGGCTTTATCGGCTGCGGACACATGGGAATGGCAATTGCGAAAGGCGCGGTCGCAAAGGAATATCTCGAGCGCCGTCAGATCTGCGTGTATGATCCGAGCGAAACCGTGCTCAGTGCATGCAAAGCGGAAAACTTCATTGTCATGGACAGCGCCAAAGAGATCGCCGAAGCCAGCCACATTACCATGCTGGCAGTCAGACCTCAGCAGCTCGATGAGGTTCTTGATCAGCTCAGGGATGCCGAAATCACCAACATCCTTTCCATCGTCACCGGTGTGTCCATTGAGTATCTGCAGTCAAAACTGGGCGGCTGCCCCGTCATCCGCGCAATGCCCAACACTCCGCTTCAGATCAACGAAGGCGCAACCGCTTTATGCATGAGCGCCAACTGCAAGGCAGATGAATATGATTTCGTTTTCCAGATGTTCAATTCCATGGGTGTCACCCGCACTGTCAAGGAAGAGAACATGAATGAGGTTGTTGCGGTTTCCGGCAGCGTTCCCGCCTATGTCTATTATTTCATCGAATGCCTCGTCAACGATGCGAAAGAGCGCGGCATGGACGAACAGGATGTGCGCGATCTGGTCGTACAGACATTCATCGGTTCCTCAATGCTGCTGAAACAGAACCGCAAAACACCGATCAGCGATTTCATTGATGAGGTCTGCTCCAAGGGCGGAACAACGATTGAAGCGATCAGTGAAATGAAAAAGCAGAAGATCGATGAAATCATCCATGACGCCAATGAGGTCTGCATCAAGCGTGCCCGCGAAATCGGCAGATAAGCACCGTATTTCATTTGTTTTCCATCATTGAAAATCATCAGACAGATTCCCTTTTATAAGAGGATCTGTCTTTTTTCATTTCCCCGATGTCCTTTGTCATTCAGCACCCGGGCGTTGTCTTTGAAAGCAGGGATTTGAAGTATAATGGAAGTCAGAACGGTTATCCGCATTGATACAAAATGCAGACAGACAATTCAATCAGCTGCAGATTCATCACGAAAGGAAAAACAGAAATGGCAAAGATAATTCTGAGTATGTCATCAATAAAACCCGTGCCATTCATCTGATCCGTGATCTACTTATAATCAGAAAAGGCGGCTCAGCACCGCCTCATCTTGAAGCTCTGATCTCAAAAGAGACCTTGCCATTACGGCCTGGACGCAGCGACCCTCGCAAAGTCCGCACCCAGTCTGTAATTGGCTTCAACTGTCGCTTTTCATAAAGCATCTTCATTATATCTGATAATTCAAATCTGAACTTACATCTTATGATGCTTTTTCATCATGCCTGTTGATTTGTTGTGAAAGAAAAGCCTGCAGATAGCTTTCTTTATTCATCTGCAGACTTCTTCTTAACTTAATGACGTTGGGACGATCCCGGCATTTTCCATTAAAAAAGTGGAGGCTACAGGACTCGAACCTGCGACATCACCCCTGTGAAGGGTGCGCTCTCCCAACTGAGCTAAGCCTCCGTGTGCATCTATGATTATAGAACTTCCCGTACAAAAATGAAAGTGAAAAAACGTTTCCTCCCCTTTTACGGAATTTCCCTTTGCGTCAATTACGCCGGTGTTTGGGAAAAACAAAGAGATATAGATTATAATACATATGTTGTCATCCGGAGGTTTTCAAATGGGTAATTTTCAGGCGGAATGGGTATTGAGGCTGGTCTGTGCCGTATTGGCGGGTATTCTGATCGGTTATGAAAGACACAACCGTGCCAAAGCGGCGGGCATCCGCACACATGCGATTGTCGCGCTTGCCTCATGTCTTCTCATGATCGTTTCCAAACACGGTTTTGACGGAGCTGAAAAATATGACGCGGCCAGAGTTGCCGCCCAGGTTGTCAGCGGTGTCGGTTTTCTTGGCGCGGGTGTGATCTTTGTCAGAAATGACAATGTGCGCGGTCTGACCACCGCGGCGGGCATCTTCATGACTGCGGCTGTGGGTCTGTGTTTTGGCAGCGGCCTGTATCTGACCGGTTTCTCGGCCATGGCGATCCTGGTGGTAATGCTGCTGATCCTGCGTTCCATCAAGGAGACAATACGTGTCAATGTCAGCCTTGAGATCCGTCTGAAGCCGGGCGTCAATCCGGAGGAAATCTATCATCTGATCCATGCCAAAGGATTCCATAACACTTCCTGCACAGTCAGCGCATATCCCGAAGGCTATATTCTGAGAGCGGAATCCTATACCGTGAAAAACGATGATCCCTTCGCACTGGTCGAAAAAATCAAGAATCATCCCGGTGTCACATCCGTGGAAATGATCGGTTAAAAAAAGAGAAGTCCGCCGGACTTCTCTTTCATTTACAGCCATTTCTTTTTACGGAACCACCACAGGGAAATCAGCACGATGGAAATACTGCAAAGGATGGTCAGCGGATATCCCCATGGTGAATTGATTGAAGGCATGTTGGTGAAGTTCATGCCGAACCAGCCGGCGATCACGGTCAGAGGCATGAAGATGGTTGTGACCACGGTCAGCAGCGTCATGATGTGATTCTGGCGGATGGCCAGCTGTTCACCGATCAGGTTTCTTAACTGGACAATATATTCACGCAATGATGTGACGGTGTCCTGCAGTCTCATCACACGGTCCGCGAACAGGCGGAAATAACGCAGGTTCTCGTCTTTGAAGAAGCCGTTTTCATTCTCCTCGAGCTCCTTGGAAAGATCGATCAGATGCTCATAATGCATGTGCAGATCCAGCAGAGAAGAACGGATGTCATTGAGCTGGGAAGGATATTCCTCAATCGTTCCCTTCATGATATCCAGTTCAATCTGGTCCAGGCTGTTCTGGATGTTTTCCAGCACCTGGGGATCAAAACGGATTGTTTCTTCCAGAAAATCATAGATAAAGCGTTCCAGTGAAGGCAGATGCCATTTGCGGGTGTTCTGGATGTTTTCGACAAGAGTGCCGGTGAATTCATCGTCGTCAATCAGGACAATTCCCCTCTCATCCATGATGAAGCCGAGCTTGAATTTCTCATCCGAGAACGTGAAATTGTCGGGGATGTTCAGGGTGCCGGTCAGGGAGTCATAGTTGACGATGACCTTGGTGTCACGGACCTTGTGCACATCAACCGGAATATCCGCGTCCATATTGAACAGTTCCCTGTTTTCAGCAAATTCCTTCGAATTGACCACCGCCACAAACGGGACCGATGCAGCGGCGAAATCATCCACCGTGCATTCTGTCAGCTTCTCCTCAATCAGATAAAACTTCATAAAATCGCCTCCATGGTTATTTTAGAAAAAGGATGCTTTGAAGCACCCTATTCGCAAATCACTTCATCCAGTCTCACATCCCACGGATCCGTGAGGATGAGATCTGTTTTCTGCACATCATAAGCAAGACCCGCGCTGTGCGGGCACTGCCTGAGGATTGAATCATAATAGCCCCTGCCGTAACCGGTGCGGTTGTTTTGCTCATCAAAGGCGGACAGCGGCACGATCATGAACCCGATGTCCTCCACCGCTACCGGATCATCCCTGACCGGTTCCAGCACACCGAATGTTCCCGGCGCAAGATCCGCAGGTTCACGGATGCGGTGGAACACAAGCGTATTGCCTGTGACTTTGGGCACCGCAATCTGCTTGTCATGATCAAAGCACCATTGCAGGATTTCAATCGTGCTGACCTCATCTCTCATGGAGACATAGCAGCCGATGATCTGATACGGTGCGATCTTTTCAATCACACGCGCTGTGATTTTTCTGTCTTTGATGCGCCTTTGCTCATCACTGAGCAAAGACCTCGCACGCAGTCCGTTTTTACGGGCTGTTTTCTTATCCGATGGCATCGCTCATATCAATCTTGAGCAGCTGGTTGAGCTCAACCGCATATTCCATCGGCAGCTCTCTGGTAAACGGCTCAAGGAAGCCCATGATGATCATTTCAGTCGCCTGCGCTTCGGAAAGTCCCCTGCTCATCAGATAGAAGAGCTCATCTTCGGAGATCTTCGAAACCTTCGCCTCATGTTCCATCGTGCTGGTCGCATTTTCGGAAATGTTGAGCGGAATGGTGTCGCTGGCGGAGATATCATCAAGAATCAGTGTGTCGCATTCGATCTTTGTCTTGGAGAAATCAGCCTTGCGGCCAAAGCGGATCCAGTCGCGGAAATTGGTCACACCGCCGTTTCTGGAAACGGACTTGGAAATGATCGATGAGGATGTGTGCGGTGCCAGATGGATCATCTTCGCACCGGTATCCTGGAACTGTCCGCGGGAGCCGACCGCGATGGAAATGCACAGACCGTGCGCATATTCACCGGCCAGAATGCAGGCAGGATATTTCATCGAAATGCGAGAGCCGATATTGCCGTCGATCCATTCCATGGTGCCGTGCTCCTCCACCTTCGCCCGCTTGGTGACCAGGTTGAGGATGTTGTTTGACCAGTTCTGCACGGAGGAATAGCGGCATTTGGCGCCTTTGCCGACAAACACCTCAACCACCGCCGCATGCATGGAGTCACGTGAATACTGGGGTGCGGTGCAGCCTTCGACATAGGAGCACTCAGCGCCGTCATCCACAATGATGATCGAACGCTCAAACTGTCCCATGGATTCCGAATTGATGCGGAAATAGGACTGCAGCGGCTTTTCAAGCTTCACGCCCTTGGGCACATAGATGAAGCTGCCTCCGGACCATACCGCGCTGTTAAGAGCGGCAAGCTTGTTGTCCGTGACCGGCACGATCGTCGCGAAATATTTGCGGAAAATATCCGGGTATTCCTTGAGGGCGCTGTCAATATCCAGGAAGATGACTCCCTTTGACTGCACCTCATCGAGCATGTTGTGATAAACCGCTTCGGATTCATACTGGGTTGTGACGCCGGCCAGATATTTGCGTTCGGCTTCGGGGATACCGAGCTTTTCAAAGGTGTTCTTGACCTCTTCGGGCACATCATCCCAGCTCTTTTCGGCATCCTGGGAAACCTTCTTATAATAGGTGAAATCCTGGAAATCGATCTCGGAAAGATCCGGTCCCCATTTGGGCATATCCATCGACTCAAAGGCATGGAACGCCTTGACGCGGAATTCAGTCATCCATTCCGGCTCATTTTTATAAGCCGAAATCTGTCTGACGATTTCCTCATTCAGGCCTTTGCCGGTATCGATAATGGAAACGACATCATCATGGAAGCCGTATTTGTAGTCATCCTGGGAATAGATGGCCTCATTGTTCTTATTGGCTTCGCTCATGCGTCTTTCTCACTTTCATCGATCATCTCACGGATTGCCTTCCAGCCGATCGTCGCGCACTTGATGCGGTTTGCCTGTTTGTAGACATTCTTCATCGCGACTGCCTCTTCCAGCACATCCGGATCATATTCCTTCGCATCAATCATGTTGAAATAGTTGCCGATGATCTCATTGGCCTCTTCCACCTTCTTGCCCTTAAGCAGATCGGTCATCATGGAAGTGGAGGCGGTTGAGATGGTGCACGCGACGCCGTCAAAACGGATATCCTCGATCACACCGTTTCTGATTTTGGACTGAACGGTGATGTCGTCAATGCAGCTGTCGCTTGCCATATGCACGGAAGCGTAGGAATCATCATCGACAAGCTTGTGATTGTGCGGATACTGATAATGATCCATGATCAGCTCACGCAGGATCTCCGGATCGTTCAATAAACTGTTTGCCATATATGTTCCTCCTTAAAAGAAGATGCCGATCGCGCTTTCCAGACTGATCTGTGAAGCAGCCTGCACAAAGCGGTCGATTTCCTCTTTTGTATTGTAGAAATAAAGTGATGCACGGATTGTCTGGTCGGTGCCGATAATCTCATGCAGAATCTTCGCGCAATGGTTGCCGCTGCGCACAGCGATATCCTTAGAAGCGAGATAGCCGGCCGCATCCTGGGCAAATACACCCTTCGCATTGAAGGCAAGCGGTCCGTATTCGTTATCCGGATTGTAGATTTCCAGATTGTCCAGCTGTTTCATCTTCTCAAGGAAGTATGCGCGAAGCTCTTTTTCATAAGCATGAATCTCATCAAGACCGATGCTCATCAGATATTCCGCCGCCGCTCCGGCCCCGATCACACCCTCGATATTGGGAGTACCGGATTCAAAGCGCACCGGCGCGTCCTTAAGCAGTACGGTTGTGTCCGAGGAGAAACGCGCATTCATATCGCCGCCCATGAACACAGGCGACATATCTTTCAGCAGTTCCCGTTTTCCATAGAGGATGCCGACGCCGTCCGGTCCGCACATCTTGTGGGCGGAAAAGCCGAGGAAATCGCAGCCGAGCTCTTTGACATCAACCTTCATATGCGGAACCGACTGAGCCCCGTCCACCACGACATAAGCGCCATAGGAATGGGCGATCTCAGCGATTTCAGCGATCGGCTGGATACTGCCGAGCACATTGGTGACCTGGGCCAGTGAGACCACCTTCACCTTTTCATGCATTGCCTTACGGAAGGACTCCACGCTGATATTGGCCTGTGCGTCAGTTTCGACATATTCGATCTTCGCATTCTTCTGCTTTGCCAGACGGAACCAGGGCAGCAGATTGCTGGCATGTTCCGCTTTGGAAACCAGAATCACATCCCCTTCATTCACCTGATCGCTTAAACCATAGGCGATCTGGTTGAGGGCTGCGGTGACGTTATGCACAAATGCGATCTCATCCGGTTCGCAATTGATTAGGCGGGCAAAGATCTTTCTTGTGCCGTCATACAGACGGTCATTCTGTGCGGCAATGGCATAATCCCCACGGTGCACGTTGGATGTGTGGGTGCAGTAGAAATCACTGACCGCGTCAATGACGCATTTGGGTTTCAGGGTGGTTGCGCCGTTGTCAAAATAAATCAGATCCGGCTGACTGGCAAAAATCGGAAAATCCTCTCTGATTTTTTTCACATCGAACATAGTTCACCGATTTTCCTTTCCATCTCCCCGGCAAGCTTTTCTCTGAGCTCATCATTGTCAATGACCTCGGTGATCGGCATCAGATAGCCGGTGGAAATCAGGGTTGTGCACTGCTGGGGTGTCAGTCCCCTTGACATCATGTAGTAGAGCTGATCATCATCCATGCGGCCGATGCTCATGGCATGGCTTGCCTGGACGTCATTCTCATCAATCAGAAGCTCCGGAAGGATGGTGGACTTCTGACCGTCCTCAAAACTCAGCGCACGGCTGGTCTGGTGGTTTTCGGAACGCTTTGCGCCTTTGACAATGGTGCCGATGGCATCAATCATCAGCACGCCGCTTTTCAGCACAACCGCGTAATTGCGCATTTCGCCGTTTGTGTGAGGCGCGAAGTTGACCACATTCATGGAATAGTTCTTCTTTGCCTGCACCAGGGAAGCGCTTGAGACAAGTGCCTGCGCCCCGTTTTCACGCAGGGCGACATATGTGGTGCGGCCGCTGTCGGATGCGTTGCACTCCCCCATCGCGATGGTGAGCTTCGCATCTTTCATGACCTCATAACTCTCATCGATCTGAGTCTCTCTGTCGGAAACATTCCAGAACAGGAAACTGACCTCGGCCGATTCTTTTACAAATGTGCGGATCCGGATATGATCGGCCTGTTTCACCCGGATAAAGACATCGCTTTTCGCGGAGGCTGTGAATGTGAGTTCGAGATTCCGGTCGGAATCGATCTCAAATTCCGAATAGCCTTCCGGCAGATTGATGTCCGTGTTCAGACGCAGCGGTATCATCGTCATTTCGCACCTTTCTGGTTCACGGATTCACGTACCGCGCAGGTGCCGATGGAAGTCACCTGACGCTTTGTGCTTTGCGCTTCAGCAGCAGGCAGCACATCGAATTCACGGTAAATCCAGTCATATCCTTCGGAGTCGATCTTCTGCGCCAGTTCAGGTCCGCCGGAAGTGATGATACGGCCATCCACAAGCACATGCGTGAACTGCGGCTTGATCAGTTCAAGGAATCTTTCATAATGCGATACGACGATAATGCTCATGCCGGTCTCTTCACGCAAAGAGTTGATCGCATCGCCGACAATACGGATCGCGTCAACGTCAAGACCGCTGTCAATCTCATCGAGCATGGACAGCGAAGGCTTCAGCATTTTCATCTGAACGATTTCATTTCTCTTTTTCTCACCGCCGGAGAAGCCCTCATTGAGGAAGCGGTGTGCAAGGTCTTCCTTCATCTGCAGTTCGGAGATGGTGGATTCCATCGCCTTGATGAAGCGGAACAGCGAAACCGGTGTTTCACTTCTGACATTCATCGCCGCTCTCAAAAAGTCGCTGTTTGTGACACCCGGGATTTCCTGCGGATACTGCATGGCAAGGAAAAGGCCGGCAATCGAGCGCTCATTGACGGGCATGGCGAGTACATCCTTTCCGTCATATGTGATGGTGCCCTCTGTCACCGTGTATTTGGGATTGCCCATGATCGCCGCAAGCAGAGTGGACTTGCCGTTGCCGTTGGGGCCCATCAGTGCGTGGACTTCGTTTTCATTGACCGTCAGATCGACGCCTTTCAATATTTCCTTATCTTCAACATTCACATGAAGATTTCTGATTTCCAGTTTTTTCACTTTTTATCACCTTCCGTTCCCGAGGATTATAACACCAATGTCAGTTTCATTGTTAAATTACTATCCTAAGCCGCTCTCATTTTCCTTTTTCGTCTTTTCAGAGCCTTTTTGACGCATAAAAACGCAATTCTTATATATAAGGATACAATGCCATGCTAAACTGAAATCAGGAGAAACGATATGGCTAATCATCTGAAGAAGTACTACATCCAGTTTGCGGATGATCTTGATCTTGCTTTGATTCCGGTGAAACAGCTTTCCGCCATCGGCACCTGGTCGCGGCGCAGCTCTCTGATTTATCAGGGAACCTCATCATGCACCGCAAAGGAAATCGAGGATTATATCACCGGCACATGCGGCATCCGCCCTGCCCGCTTCAGAGTGATCAGGGATGAGGATGCGATCTATCTGCAAAGATAGGAAAACGGTTTTTAACCTGTTTTGCCTATGCGCGCATGGCTATTAAACAAATTGCAAAATCAGAGGGCGTATCCTATAATAGAGGATGCGTTTTTTTAGGAGGCAATATGGGCAATTTCTTGAAAAAGAACTGGTTCGTAGTGCTGATCGCCCTGGTATTCGCGGGGTTCAGCGTATTCTTCATCTACGATACCAACAAAGGAAAACTGAAAGGCAAACAGGTAAACGGCGAGGACGTCGTTTATGAAATCAACGGTGAGGACGTCACCGCATCCATGTTCTACGATGATCTTTACAAATCAAACGGTTCCGGCGCAGTGCTGACCCTCTTCGAAAGAGCGGTCGCTGATGCGGGTATTGAAACAACCAACGAAATCAAGGATACCGCAGCCGCTCAGGCAAAGCAGATCATCGCCAACTTCCAGAACTCTTACGGAAGCGATTATCAGTCCTACCTCGACTCCGCCCTGGCGGAAACCGGATATACCGATCTTGAGGAATATCTGATCACAACCCAGAAGCTCAACCAGGTCAGTGCCGATTATGCGAAAGCAAACTTCGATGATCTGAGAATCAGACAGATCTCATACATTCTCGTCAAATTCGAGGATTCCGCAAATGTGACAGCGGAACCCACCGATGATGAGAAAGCACGCATGAAGGCAGTCGATGACGCTCTGGCTTCCGGCACATTCGCCGATGCGGCAATCGCTCATTCCGAAGATGACTCTTCCGCACCGGACGGAGGCAACCTCGGTATCATCGACAAGAATGCGTCTTCTCTGGATGCCGCATTCCTGGAAGCTTCCTTAGCTCTTAAGGAAGGCGAAACAAGCGACTGGATCAGAAGTGAGAACTTCGGATACTTCCGCATCATGTGCACAGCCGCAACACCGGAAACCCTCGAGGCAAACAATGCTGAGCAGGATCCGTATCTGCAGCTGGTCCAGACTTATGACACAACCCTGCAGTCCACTGCAATCTGGGAAAAGGCACAGGAACTCGGCGTAGACTTCAAGGGTGACGACGCGCTTGAAGCGGAAATCAAGAACTCCCTGGGCATCATCGATGAAAGTGATGCACAGCCGGAAGAAACAGCAGCTCCGGAAGAAACTGCGGCACCTGAAAGCACCGCAAGCCCTGAAGCAACTGCTGAAACAGAAGAAAGCACTGAAGAAAGCACTGACGAGAATGCGTCAGGTGAAGGTAACTAAGGAGGACATATGAACAGAACAATCAAAGGGGTCGCATCCGTTCTTGCCCTCGTCATGCTGGCAGGATGCACAGACGCCAGCGCAAAGCTGCCTGACAGCTCCACCGCAATCTTCTCCGTCGGTTCCAAAACCGTCACAAAGGGAGACATCTACGCGAATCTGAATTCCAGCATCGGCGCAACCACTGCCATCAACAATGCCAACAAGGTCATCGCCAGAGCGGAAATCGAAGTCACAGATGAAATGAAGAAGGACGCGGAAAGCACACTGGAAAGCTACAAGTCCTACTACGGCGACACATTCACCACATATCTGGAACAGATGGGCATCACCGATACAGAGTATATGGAAGACTATCTGATCCCTTCCCTGCAGGCTGCAGAACTCTCTTCCAAATACATCGAAGAGAACTTCGACAAGATCGCCGCGATGTACACACCGCGCAAGGCAACCCTGCTCAGCTTCACAAGCGAGGATGATGCCAACGCTGCTCTGAGCGAGCTCAAGGACGGATCCAAGGATGCGGCAACCGCTGCCAAGGATCACAACTCCACAAGCACAGGCACATCTGAAATCTACACAATCGAATCCACCGAGATCGACAGCACGGTCAGAACCGTTCTGAATTCCGCGAAGCCGGATGATGGCTGGACGATGGTTCCCGCTTCCGATTCCTCCACATATGTTGTTCTGAAGGTCGATGACAATGATCCGAACAACTTCCGTGATGAGGCAATCGAAAAGCTCTCCTCCGTCACCAATATCCAGAATGACTCAACAACATACTGGTTCAAGAAATACGGCTTCCATATTTACGATAAAGCGATCTATGATGCGGTTGCGGCGGACTATCCTGACAATCTTGTTCAGAACCTGCCGGCAGAAGTCACAGAGTAAATCAGTCTGATCAGGGCACACACTGAAAAGTGTGTGCTTTTCTTTTTAGCGCCATTCCCCTTTTATTCTGTGTGATCCGGCAATCATAAAAAGAACTCCTCTGAAGGCTCTCTATGCCTTTGAAGGAGTTCTTTTCTGAATCATGTATTCTGTTTCAGAGCACGCCAAGCCGTTTCAGCATGACCTCTCTCGCATTGTTTTCCAGAGTGTCATCCAGGGGCGCAAGGCTCACATCGCCATGTCTGCGCTTCAGTGCGCGCATGATGATCTTATCGGCGATTTTCGGGTTTTTCGGCAGCAGCGGTCCATGCATGTAAGTGGCCACCACCTGATCGTTCATGAAGCCTTCAAAGCCGCTTCTGAACTGATTGCCGTGTCCGGCGAGAACTTTGCCGAACGGTGTGGCGACATTCTTTGTCTGGCCGCCATGGTTTTCAAATCCGACTGCCTTGAATGTCTCCCCGTCCATGGTTGTCTCAAGGGCGATATTGCCGATGCAGCGGTGATCGCGGTCGGTGCTTTCGGTGTAGTAATCAAAGAAGCCAAGGCCGTCGATCGTGTTTCCGTCCTGATCGCGGTAATACTTTCCAAACAGCTGATAGCCTCCGCAGATCAGCAGGAACGCCGTCTTTTCTTTCATCGCTTCGGCGATATTGTCGCGTCTTGCCAGCAGATCCTGATAAATCAGTCCCTGCTCATTGTCTGCGCCGCCGCCCATGAAGAACAGATCATAATCGCGGATATCGCGCTTTTCCCCGATGGTGCATGTGTCGACAGTCGCATCGATGCCGCGCTTTTCGCAGCGGATCTTCAATACCTGCGTATTGCCTTTGTCACCATAGAGATCCATGAGATCATGGTACATCCAGAGAATCTTAAGATCCATGGCCGGCCGCCTCCTTTCTCAGGATCGCACGGGTGGAATGCAGGGCTGTGTAAGTGGCCATGATATGACTTTCGAGATTTGCCTCATCCAGCCATTTCACCGCCTCTTTCGCATCCTCAATCACCACCACGCGGTCCTCAAGTCCTTCGTATTTCAGCCGCAGTGCGATATCGTATGCTCTCAAGCCGGAACAGACGATTTTATTGACTTCCGGCACATTCAGCCGTTCAAAATGCGCATCCCAGATCCAGCTGACATCATGGCCGTCCTGGTCATTGTCATTGAGCAGGATGCAGATGTTCTTGCGGCCGGGCTGGCCGAGAATGAATTTCATCGTCTCGTTGGAGCCGGTCGGGTTTTTGATCAGATTGATCACGCATGGCTTTGAGAGCTCAAAGATTTCATTTCTGCCTTCATTGAGCACCATGGTGCGGAATGTCTCATCGGCATTGGCGGGATTGAGACCGAGCACCTTCATCACGCACAGCGTCGCCGCGCAGTTGTATGCGGAATAGATCGTATTGAGGAAATTGTGATATTCCTTTCCCTCATACATGAATGTCTGATTGTCATAATCGATGTCTTCAATCAGAACTTCCGGCTCGATCTTTCCGAAACCGCATCCGTCGCAATGGAAGCGGCCGATATGGGAATACTGGTAGTAATCATATGCCAGTCTTCTTCCGCAGCGCGGGCAGAATTTGCCTTCACTTGCCTCGTCGGTGACGGTTTTGCTGGAAGACTGACGGCCCACGGAATAGAAATGAATGCGTGCCTTTTTCGCGCTGTCGGCAATTCTGCACACATTGGGATCATCCCCATTGAGCACGAGATCTCCCTCGAAGTCTTCCGTGACCTCCTGGATCTTGCGGATAATCGTCTCCATTTCTCCTGCCCGGTCAAGCTGATCGCGGAAGAAGTTGTTGACGACCATGACGGTGGGATGGAGGTTTTTAAACTGACGGTAGACAGTCAGCTCATCCACTTCCACAACCGCCGCGTCCGCCTGCACGCGGAAGGCGGAATCGGAATTGGCCGCAAGCAGCGAGGCAATGCCGATATTCAGGTTATCGCCGCGGTGATTGTTGATGGTTTTAAGACCCGCCTCTCTCAGAGAGTCGGCAATCAGATTCTGGGTTGTGGTTTTGCCGTTGGTTCCGGTGACCAGAACGACGGTTTTCGGCATGATGAATTTCTCAATGAAATGAGGATCCATCTTCAGGGCAATCGAACCGGGAAGCGAGCCTCCCCTGCCTGCCTTTGCCAGAACCGACTGAACGGTCTGAACAAATTTCAGTCTGATATCCATAATCACTCACTGCCCTTCGGTTTATAGAACTGTCTGTTCTCAAGCGCAAACAGCTTGGATGTCCACATGCCCGGCTTCACCTGATCCAGAGCGCTTTTCAGCGTGTTCATACGGGCGTCCATGTTGTCGATCAGGCACAATACTTCCGCTTCCTGCAGCATCGGCAGCACCGGTGAGCCGAATTCATAATGGCCGTGGTGGGAAAGGATCATATGATGCAGAAGGACCGCCTCCTCGCTGTTTTCCAGATGCAGCGCGGCAACCGTCTCGCTTAACCATCCGTTGGCGATGGAAATATGTCCTTCCAGTTTTCCTTCCAGGGTGTATTCGGTGGTGACCGGGCCGCTCATTTCGGCGGTCTTGCCGGTATCATGCAGCAATGCCCCGGCAATCAGAAGATCACGGTCAAGCTGGGGATAATGCTCACAGATCATATCAGCCAGTTTCGCCATGGAAAGAGAATGTTCCGACAGGCCGCCGAGATAGCTGTGATGGATTCTTGAGGCCGCCGGATAAGTCATGTATTTCTCACCGATCTTCTTTAACATCGCTGTCACGATCTTATGATAAATCGGATTTTTAATCGAAGCGATCAGCGCATCGAGCTCCTTCTGTCTTTCCGCTTCCGGATGGGATGAGGAGATCACGAATTCCTCAAGCGGAACAGAGCCCTCCTCAAAGGGTCTGACGCGGTTGATGCGCAGCTGCAGATTCTGATTGTACAGAAGCACCTCAAAGGAGAATACGGCAAGCTGACCGACGGTGATCCGCTCCGTATCTTCCGGTTTGACATCCCAGAATTTCGCATCGATCACACCGGAGCTGTCCTGCAGCACAAGAGACAGATAAGGCGCGCCTTTGTTGGTGGTGCCGTTGCGGCACTCCTTGACAAGCAGCGGCTGTTCCAGTCTGTCTTTTTCAGCAAAATCCTTAATCTTCTTCATCATTCCACTCCATTCCATCCAGCATTTCCAGGGTTTCCGCGCTGGCAAATCCCTGCTGCACGCAGGACTTGTAAACTCTTGCCCGCAATTCGGCACCGCTGTATTTGCGGCTGTAGCGCCGTCTGGCCTTTTCAATCTGTTTCTGCAGATTGGTTCTCTCATTTGCGGCAACATATGTGAAATCCAGTTTATGGATCACCGCGTTGGCCATATCCACCGAGAAGCCGTGCTGGACCAGCTTGGTGCGTATGATATCCGCGCTCTTGCGGCTGGAGGCGTTTTTATGTGACTTCATCAGTTTCTGGGCCAGCAGCTTCGCATTGTCTTCCTCATCGCTGTATTTCGCAAGCGTCTGTTCGATCAAGGCCTCATCGATGCCCTTCTGTTTCAGCTCGCGGATGATCTTCTCGCTGCCGTTCAGGGCGGTTCTGAGTCTCAGCACCTCGTTTTCGCAATATGCCTCATCATCGAGATATCCGCTGTCAGACAGTCTGTCAATGATCGCATCGATCTGCACCGGTTCGCATTCGGTATTGAATTTGAGCCATTCACGCATCTCTTTGACCGAACGGTCGCGCACCGCGAGTTTGTTGAGACATCTCTGATAGGCATGGTTTTCGATTTCATTCTTCTGCAGGATTTCAACCGTGCTCTTGGAAACACCCCTGCCTTTTTTCAGTCCGTATTCATAGAAATCATCCAGGGAGACTTCCAGTTTCATCTCCTTTTCCAGACCGCGTCTGAGGGTGATTTCAATCGAGTTCGCCTTTGCCTTGGCAGCTGTGAGGGTATAGATATCCTCATAATCCTCGACAACCCGGTTATAGACTTCCATCAGCTGATTGTAGAAGTGTTCCGAGCTGTAAGGCTCCGCCTGCTTCGCACTGTTGTGTGAGAGCTTTTCAAGCTCTTCTGCACTCATTTCCTCAAACTTCATAAGTATCCGGCTGAGATCGGAGGCATCCTCGAAATACCAGCCTGTTTCTCCTTCAATCAAAAGATCCTTCAATACTTCATCGCGCCGCGCCATCACCGGCAGTCCGCTTGCCAGCGCCTCAATGAAGGTCATGCCCTGCGTCTCGGAAAGCGAAGCCGAGATAAAGGCATCCGCGCTGCGGTAATAGTCGGGCACCTGTTCCTGCTCAATGGGTCCGGCAAATCTGACATGATCGCTGATGCCGTGTTTTTCGGCAATCCCTTTCAGTCTGTCAAGATCGGGTCCCCCGCCCACGACCAGGAATTTCACATGCGAGCCTGCCGCGATCGCTTTTTCAAAGCCGTCAATGACAAGATCAAGCGCTTTTTCCTCGGCGATTCTGCCGACATAGATGACCAGTCTGTCATCCTTCGCAAAACCGAAGCGGCTGCGGATTTCATCCGTCTTTTCAGCGGATTTGAGCGCGGGATTGAAGCGGTCAAGCTCCAGTCCGGTCGGAATCACGTTGATCTTTTTGAAAATGCGGTAGCTTAAGAGCGATTCCTGTGTTTTTTTGCTCGGTACGATGACTTCCATGGACGCATCCGCATAAAGCTTTGTCACATCCGCCACACGCTTCTTCATCAGGCGGTCAAGCTTCTGCGAATTCAGATTCACATAATGGGTGTAATCCTCATAGGTGGTATGGTAAGTCATGATCAGCGGGATATGGAATTCCCTTGCGCATTTGCGCGCAAAAATGCCGATACCGAATTCCGTCTGCACATGGATCAGATCCAGATGAAGCTTCCGGATCTCCTCCAGCGCAAAGGGATGATAAAAAGATGACAGCTGATAGCCGTACAGGGATTTGAGCTCAATGCCTGCCAGACGCAGAACGCGTCCGTCATCATCCCATACAGCTTTGAAGATGCCGGTTCTGGTGCAGATGACGTATACGTCATGCCCGTGTTTCAGCATCTCCCTGAAGACAATATTCGTACTGTTTGCCACGCCGTTGATTTCAGGCGGGTAAGTATCCGTAAACAATCCTATTCTCATAATCCGGCCATTTCCTCTTTCAGGCTCTCTGCCGCATAGGTACGCGGCAGTTCCTTGCTTTCGTCGATCGGCACATCCTTCTGCATCTTACCGTACATGAAGACCAGTCCGCCGATGATCAGGGTCTGATAAAATGTGATCGAACGCCATAAAATCATAATCGATGCGGCGTCAGTATGCGAGAAAATTGTTGAGAACATCAAGATAAATGTTGCCTCGGTTCCTCCCGCACTGCCGGGCATCGGCAGAAATGCGTTGATCATTGCCACATAGCTGGAAAGCGCAATGATATCAATCAGTCTGTCAATTCCGACGGGAATGCGCAGCGCTTTGGCGCAGAAAAACGGAATGCTGTAATAGATGAGCAGCCTGACAACGACGGACAGACTGAGCATCACGATCATTTTCTTATGGTTTCTCAATACGACGATTTCCTTGTTGAACTCGTAGAGCGCCTTGTCGAGGCTTTCCATCGCCTTGTCGATATCCTTGACGATATGAAGCTTGTGGGCAAGCCTGAGACCGCTGGTTGTCAGCCATGTGTAAAAGCGCGGGGAGTTTGCCACAAAGAACAGGAACACGATGATGCCGGAGCTGACCGCAAAACCGGCAAGCACGAGCAGGAAGAATTTCGAGAAATTATTATAGAAATAAGAGAACCGCAATAAAATCAGCACCAGCACAAATACGGTCATGGTCGCCTGGTAAACAATGAAATCCAGCCAGAGAATACCGATGGAACTGGTAACCGGAATTCCCTGCTTGCGGAAGATGTATCCCTGCGCCACCTGGCCGCCGCTGGCGCCCGGTGTGATATTGCAGAAAAGACCTGCTGTGTAGGCATTGACAAAGCCCTGCAGCAATGTGTATTTCGGATATGTCTGGTTGCATTCCAGCTTCAGACTCCAGCCGAGAATCAGTCTTTCCAGAACCATCAGGCATACCATGCCGATGACCATGGGAATACTGACATTGGAAAGCACGCTCATGATCGCGTCTCCGTCCTTGCGCATGGTGAAATAAATCACGGCAGCCGCCAGGGCAACGATCAGGAAAATATTGAATGCCGTACTGCTGAATATCTTTTTCAGTTTGTTCCACATGCTTTTATTATACCCTTGAAAGCCGGGCTTTCCAATTGTCTGATGTGCTTTGGACATACACTCATCTTTAATAATTCCTTAAGCGCACCGCATTGTTTTAGGAAAAGACAGACATTTCCGCACGGATGTGCGCAGTGCAGCCTTAAGATAGTTTAAATCTTCCAAAGTGAGCGTTATTTGTATGGAAATTATGATAGAATCATACAGCAAGGTGAATGACATGAAAGTGTTTTTTTATACCGAACTGGAAGAGAAAATGATGATCAGCGGACTGGGCAAGGCGATCGAACACCAAAGACGTGCTGCCACCCAGGCCAATGTCGCATATACAACCGATCCGGATGATGATTATGATATCCTGCATATCAATACATGGCTGCCGAAATCCTATCTGGTGGCACTGAGGGCAAAACTGGCCGGCAAGAAGATTGTCTACCATGCCCACTCCACCGAGGAGGATTACCGGGATGGCTTTGTCCTTGGCCATCAGACCTCCCGCCTGATCCACTGGTGGCTGGTCAGATGCTATTCGCTCGGTGATATCATCATCACCCCCTCCCCTTATTCAAAGAAGCTTCTGCAAAGCTATAAGGGACTCGAAAACAAACCGTTCAGGGTGATCTCCAACGGTGTTGATCTGGATTTCTTCAGATATGACGCGGAGAAAGGCGAAGCCTTCCGCAAGATCTACGGCTTCAGCAAAGACGATAAGGTGATCATGGGCATCGGCCTGTATATCCGCCGCAAGGGCATCACCGACTTTGTCGAACTGGCCAGAAGATTCCCCGAATACAGATTCATCTGGTTCGGATACAGTTCCCTCAAGGCAGCCACACACGATGTGCGCGAGGCGGTGAAAAACAGTCCGGCCAATCTGACCTGGGCAGGCTTCGTGGACAGACAGACGATCAAGGCGGCCATGAGCGGCGCCGATCTGTTCCTGTTCCCCACCCTTGAGGAAACCGAAGGCATTCCCATCATCGAGGCATGCGCCTGCCGTCAGAACGCGATCATCCGCGATATTCCCGCTTTTGAGGAATGGCTCGAAGACGGAAAGAATGTCTACAAGGCTAAGGATGTCGATGAGTTTGAAGCGAAGATCCGCGACTTCTTCGACGGAAAACTCCCCTCTCTTGCGGATGAAGCTTACCAGGTCGCAAAAGAGCGCGATCTGAAACTGATCGGTCCGCAGCTGCGGGCGGTTTATGAAGAAGTGCTCGCAATGAAACCCGAAAAACAGAAATGAATGGTTCACCGGTGATCAAAGCCGGTGTTTTTTATTATGTTCTGAATCATCATGGATGTTTTGCAGCGCAAAGACAGAAAAAAGACCGGAGTCCGGTCGAATGGGACCATGTCCGGTCTTTTTCAAATCAGTTTGGTTTCAGGATTATTTGTCCTGGAGGCTTGCCTTCTGGACCAGCTTTGTGTAACGTCTCTGCGCATCGGAGAGAGTCTTTGCAAATGCTGCTTCAGCGGCTTCCTGACCTCTGAGCTTCGGCAGGTTGAAGTAACGTGCTTCATTCATCAGGAAGTCATGGAACTTATCCCACTTCGGTTCCTTGGAATCGATTGTGAGAGGCTTTTCGTTTCTCGGGTCATAACGGTACAGTGTGACATAACCGCATTCAACCGCGTTCTTCTGGATGATCGGAGCCTTTACGAGACCGCCCTTGATACCCTGCTCAGCGCACGGGCAGTAAGCGATGATGATGGAAGGTCCGTTGTAGCTTTCAGCTTCCTGGAATGCCTTGATGGTCTGCAGCTGGTTAGCGCCCATGGAGATGGATGCGACATAAGCTGTGCCGTATTCCATAACGATCTGTCCGAGGTCTTTCTTAGCAAGAGCCTTACCGCCGGCAGCGAACTTCGCGATGGAAGCAGCCTGGGAGGACTTGGAGGACTGACCGCCAGTGTTGGAGTAAACTTCTGTATCGAGAACGAGAACGTTGACATTCAGGTTGTTGGCCATGACATGATCAAGTCCGCCATAACCGATATCATATGCCCATCCGTCGCCGCCGACGATCCATACGGACTTGCCGACGAGATCTCTTTCCATATCGAGCAGTTCCTTGACAGCTTCATTGGAGCTTGCCTTGACGCCTGCAACGATCTTGTCCTTGAGAGCTCTGTGCTGGTCTCTGTCTTCGCCGCTTGCGATGTAAGCTGCGAATACTTCCTTGAGTTCCGGTTCAACCTTGTCGAGGTTTTCTTCCATGATTCTCAGGATACGTGCAGCCTTTGTAGCCTGGGATACAGCCATACCGAAGCCGAATTCAGCATTGTCTTCGAACAGGGAGTTTGCCCAAGCAACACCATTGCCGTCCTTGTCAGTAACGAACGGTGTGGAAGGTGTGGAGGAGCAGTAGATCATGGAGCAGCCTGTTGCGTTGGCAACCATCATGTCTTTACCGAAGAGCTGTGTAGCCAGTCTGTAGTAAGGAGCCTCACCGCAGCCCGGGCAGCATCCGCTGACTTCGAAGTAAGGCATCATCAGAGAGATACCCTGAACGGAGTTCGGATTCATGACATACTGTGTCTTGTATTCTGTTTCCTTGTAGAGGTAGTCAGCCAGAGGTTCTTCACCCTGCTGTGTATCAACATCAGCAGCACTCAGAGCCTTGACAGGGCAAGCTGTCAGACATACGCCGCAGCCTACGCAGTTAGCCGGTGAGAGCTGGATTCTGTAAACCAGACCTGCTTCCTTGGCTCCCTTGTAAACAGCTGTCGGTTCCTTTGTCTCGAACTTGACATTGTTTTCAGCCGCGATTGCTTCAGCCTTGGCAACTTCCTCGGCGTTCAGCAGGAACGGACGGATTGTTGCGTGCGGGCACGCGAATGCGCACTGACCGCACTCGATGCACTTGGATGCATCCCATGCCGGAACCTGGGCAGCGATGTTTCTCTTTTCACGGAAGGATACGTTCTCCGGAATGGAACCGTCGATAACTTCAGGCTTCATGAATGAGGATACAGGCATCTGATAACCTTCGAGAGCGTTGATTCTCTGGAGGTTCTCATCGAAGTATTCATCACCTGTCTTGACGATCAGGCTCTTGTCATAGGAGAGGTTGCTCCATGCAGGATCGACGTCGATCTTGACGAGTCCTTCTTTACCCTTGTCGATGGCGTTGCAGTTGTTGTTGACAACATCTTCACCCTTGCGCGCGTATGTGTGGCGTGCGGAATCCTTCATCAGTTCAACGGATGTTTCATACGGCATGATCTGCTCGTTGAGCGCGAAGAACGCGGACTGCAGAATTGTGTTTGTATGACGGCCCATGTGTGTTTCCTGAGCCAGCTTTGTCGCGTTGATGATGTAGAAGTTGGCCTTCTTGTCAGCCAGGGCAGCGAGCATTCTGTTCGGCAGTCTGTCAGCGATTTCCTCAGCCGGGATTGTTGTGTTCAGCAGGAATGTTCCGCCTTCCTTGAGGTCGCGGACCATATCGAACTTGAAGCAGTAGGAATCCAGTGAGCAGGAAATGAAGTCAGCCTTGTCGATGTAATACGGGCTGTGGATCGGGCTCTTGCCGAATCTCAGATGGGAACGGGTGACACCGCCGGCCTTTCTGGAGTCGTATGCGAAGTAAGCCTGGGAATACAGATCAGTGTTGTTGCCGATGATCTTGACGGTGCTCTTGTTTGCACCGACTGTTCCGTCGGAACCGAGACCATAGAACAGGCAGCTTGTATAATCCGCATCAACATGGATGTCAACCGGAGCGATGGAGAGATTTGTCACATCATCGTCGATACCGATTGTGAATTCTTCCTTCGGTTCATCCTTCTTGAGTTCTTCGTAAACACCATTGATGTGGGACGGGTTGGTGTCCTTGGAGGACAGACCGTAACGTCCGCCGACGATGGTGAGGTCTGTGTGCTTTCTGAGTGCATAGCAGACATCGAGGAAGAGAGGCTCTCTTGAGCCCTGTTCCTTTGCTCTGTCAAGAACAGCAATCTTCTTGACGGTTGCAGGCAGAACAGCTTCGAGATACTTCTGGGAGAACGGACGATACAGATAGACCTTGATCAGACCGACCTTTTCGCCGCGCTTGACCAGAGTGTTGATTGTCTCTGTGATTGTGTCTGTGACAGAACCCATGGCAACGATGACTCTTTCAGCATCCGGTGCGCCGACATATACGAACGGTGCATAGTCGCGTCCTGTGTGTTCGCTGATTGCCTTGAAGTACTTGGCAGCGATGTCAGGAACAGCATCGTAATGCTTGTTCTGTGCTTCAGCAGCCTGGAAGTAGATGTCGTCGTTCTGGGAGCCGCCGCGTGTGACAGCGTTTCCGTGCGGGTTCAGTGCATGAGCACGGAATGCTTCGAGCTTGTCCATCGGGAGCAGGCTCTTGAGGAAGTCATAGTCCATGACTTCGATCTTGTCGACTTCGTGGGATGTACGGAAACCGTCGAAGAAGTGCATGACAGGTACGGAACCGTCAATCGCGATCAGATGAGCGGCACCGGCCAGGTCCATACAGTCCTGAACGGAGTGTGAGCACATCATGACGATGCCGGTCTGACGGCATGCATAAACGTCCTGATGATCACCGAAGATACTTAATGTGTGCGTTGCCAGGGAACGTGCTGCGACATGGATAACGCCGGGGAGCATTTCGCCCTTGAGCTTGTAGAGATTAGGGATCATGAGCAGCAGGCCCTGGGAAGCTGTGAATGTAGCAGCCAGGGAGCCAGCCTGTAACGCACCGTGAATTGTGCCGGCAGCGCCGCCTTCAGCCTGCATTTCAACTACCTTGACCTTGTCGCCGAATACGTTGACACGGCCTGCAGTTGCCCAGTCATCAGTGTGCTCTGCCATCGGGGAAGATGGTGTAATCGGATAGATACCGGCTACTTCCGTGAACGCATACGCGGAATGGGCAGTAGCGGTATTACCATCCATAGCATCGAAAACTTTTTTGTTTTCTGTAGTCATAAGTCCTCCTATTAACCACAAATATTATACTCCGTGAAATTATGAAAATACAGTGTTCCTGTTTCAAAAATCATGGGGAGAATCATATGTTTCATGGACATCTCAAATTCACAAAGAAAAAGACCCGCAGCCTGTGCGGATCCGCTTTCTGATTTATTTCTGAAGCTGTTTCATGACCTGACGGATCTGCGCCTCGGAAGGCTTGCGGCCCATCTGCATGAACATTGCTCTGACCATCTTCTCATTGATGGGAGGATTTTCGCGCAGCTGCTTCTCAAAATACTTCTTTGTGATAAAGAATGTGGCGATTGCCGCTACGATTGCACCGGCCACGAACCAGCCCAATGATAACCAGAATTCACTCATGTTTGTTCACCTGCCTTGCTTTACAGAGGTCATTTTACCCTTTTTGCGGATGGCTTGCAATATGAAAACTGCCCGCTGTAAGCAGGCAGTCAGATTTCATTGAAGCCGAAGGGGTGATATGTTCCCTCTTATGTAGAGGTGGGTGCCCTTGGTCTTCCCTCAGGATTCCCGGCCGTACCGGGCATTCACAACAGGAATCGCCAGTCAGAGCTCCCTTATATCAAAATGTAGGAAAAATATGTGGTCCTCCGGCAAGTTCATTATAGAGTCACGGCAAGCGCAATAACAGTCTTGACAGTGCGGATATTATTCTTTATCCTTATTAGCTATTTCGATACCGAGAATATCAAGCTGCGCCTGATCAACCACATTGGGCGATTCGCTCATCAGATCGAGCGAGCTGTTTGTGGTCGGGAAGGCAACGACGTCGCGGATATTGTCCGTGCCGGCCAGCACCATGACAAGTCTTTCCAGACCGATGCCGACTCCGCCATGGGGAGGTGTGCCGTAACGGAATGCGTCAAGGAAGAAGCCGAAGCGCTCCTTCGCCTTTTCCATGGTGAGTCCGATCGCCTCGAAGACCTTTTCCTGCAGATCCTGATCGTGGATACGGATGGAGCCGGAAAGCAGCTCATAGCCGTTGAGAACCAGGTCATAGGCTCTTGAGGAAACATGTTCGGGATCGCTGAACAGCTTGTCGACATCCGCTTCCACCGGTGCGGTGAACGGGTGGTGTGCGGCTACCCATCTGCCCTCTTCCTCGCTGTATTCAAACATCGGGAATTCAGTGACCCAGAGGAATTTATACGTATCATTGTTGATCAGATTCAGCTCATGGCCGAGTCTGACACGCAATGCACCAAGGGCTGTGTTGGCGATCTTGAGCTTGTCCGCGATGATCAGTACGAGATCATTATCCTTGAGGTCAAGCTGCTTTGTGATCTCCGCCTTTTCGGCTTCGCTTAAGGGCTTGGCAACCGAACCAGTCAGAGTGCCCTTTTCCATCTTGAGATATGCCAGCGCCTTGGCACGGAAACCATGCTTGACAAAATCCTGGAGCTTGTCGAGTCCCTTGCGGCTGTATTTGTCAGCCGCGTTTTCAAATTTCAGCGCGCTGATCACGCCGCCGTTTTCCAGAACGCCCTTGAAGACCGCAAATTCAGTGTCTTTGAACAGCGGGCTGAGATCGATGATCTCATTGCCGAAGCGCAGATCCGGCTTGTCGGTTCCGAATCTTCTGATGCACTCCGCATAGGGAATCCGGACAAAGCTGTCTTCCAGTGTGTAGCCGATGGTCTCTTTGAAGATCGCCTTCATGAGATCCTCAACCGTTGCGAAGATGGTGTTCTCATCGCCGAAGCTCATCTCGATGTCGATCTGGGTGAATTCAGGCTGACGGTCCGCACGCAGGTCCTCATCTCTGAAGCATCTTGCAATCTGGAAATACTTCTCAAAGCCGGCGATCATCAGCAGCTGCTTATAGATCTGCGGGGACTGGGGAAGCGCCCAGAAACGGCCGTTGTAGATTCTTGAGGGAACCAGATAGTCTCTGGCGCCTTCCGGTGTGCTTCTGGCCAGAATCGGTGTTTCGATCTCGACAAAGCCCTTTTCATCCAGCACTCTTCTGGCGATCATGCATACCTTGTGGCGCAGGATCATATTTTTCTGCAGAACCGGTCTTCTCAGATCCAGATATCTGTATTTGAGACGGGTGTCCTCATTGGTGTCGGTGTCATCGGCGATGGTGATCGGCGCGGTCTCGGCGCGGTTGACGATGGTCACTTCTTCGGCGAGAACTTCGATTTCACCGGTGGCCAGCTTCGGATTGGGATCTTTGCGCAGCACAACGGTTCCGGTGACGGAAAGGATGTATTCGCTTCTGACTTCCTTCACCTTCTCCGCCATGGTCTCATCGAATGTGACCTGGACAATGCCGCTGCGGTCTCTGAGGTCAATGAAGACAAGAGAACCGAGGTTTCTTCGTTTGGAAACCCAGCCGATCAGGCTGACTTTCTTTCCGGCATCCGCCGCACTGAGCGTGCCGTTTTCACATGTTCTTTTCATTTTGCATTCTCCTCCCATGTTTTCAGCTGGTCCAGAAGCTCTTCGTTTTTCAGGGTCAGCTGTGTCTTGTCGGCTGAATTCTTGACATTGAGTGTGCCCTGGGCAACCTCATCCTCGCCAAGAATCACAATATATTTCGCATTCATTCTGTCAGCGCTCTTGAACTGTGCCTTAAGAGAGCGTTTGACGAGATTTCCTTCGCACTGATAGCCCGCGTTTCTGAGCATGGACAGTGTTTTGAGAACACTGTCGCCCACATTGCCAAGGCCGATCACATAAACATCGCACTGGCCTTCCTCAGTGAACGGATAGCCTTCATCCTCCGCCAGGGCAATCAGTCTTTCCAGACCGATCGCAAAGCCGATGCCGCTCATCTCGGGTCCGCCGTAATATTCGACGAAGTGATCATAGCGGCCGCCCGCGAAGATGGTCGCCTGGGCACCGGAGTCCGGTCTTGTGGAAACGACTTCAAACACGGTGTGTGTATAGTAGTCCAGGCCTCTGACCAGGTGTTCATCAATCTCATACGGAATGCCAAGCGCATCCAGGCATGCCAGAACCCTTCTGAAATATTCGGAGGATTCCTCATTGAGATAATCGGACAGCTTCGGCGCGTTCTTCATGCACTCTTTGTCATGATCCACCTTGCAGTCAAGAATTCTCAGAGGATTCTGTTCATATCTTCTCTGGCAGTCGCCGCAAAGCTCATCCAGATGCGGTGCGAAGTGCTCTTTCAGAGCCTGTCTGTAAGCGGCTCTTGATTCGTCATCGCCGAGTGTGTTGATCAGAACCTTGATGGAGGAAATGCCCATTGCCTTGACGATGTCATAGCCAAGCGCGATTGTCTCGGCATCGATCTCCGGTGTCTTTGCGCCGATGTTCTCCACGCCGAACTGGGTGAACTGTCTCTGTCTGCCCTTCTGCGGTCTTTCGTGACGGAACATCGCGCCGATGTAATAAAGTCTTGCCGGCATCTCCATGGAGCCATAGAGCTTGTGCTGGTCAAAGGAGCGGATCACGCCGGCGGTTCCTTCCGGACGCAGGGTGTAGGATTCGCTTCCCATATTGAATGTATACATTTCCTTGTTGACCATATCGGAGGAATCGTTTTCACGCTTGAAAACCTTGGTGTCCTCGAAATACGGCGTACGGATTTCACGGTAGCGGTAAAGGGATGTGATTCTGCGGATCACTGCCTCGACATCGTGCCATTTGTGGATGTCGGAAGGAAGAATGTCATAAGTTCCTCTGGGTGTCTGATAGCTCATATTGCCTCCATTTCAATAAAAAACGTCCCTGAATCCAAGGACGCTTATATGCGCGGTGCCACCTTAGTTTACAGCTGACGCTGTACGCTTGATTCCTTAACGCGGAACACGGATGTTCCTACTGCTGTTTCAGAACATCTTCTCCCGGGTGTCTGACCTGCATCATGTCGATCAATGCTTTCACCGTGCCATTGTCGCTTCTTATCGCATTTTACAGGTTTTCCCGTTCTCAGAATTTTTGATTACGTATGGATTATAGCCGTTTTCGGCATCTTTCACAAGCGGATAAAACGGCAGGTTTGAAAAAAGAACAGCACTTAATGCGCTGTTCTTTCAACATCGATCACGGATTCCACTTTCCGCAGGTTGGCGATCACATTTTCCAGATGGGAAATGTCATGGACACGGATCACCATCTTGATTGTGGAGGTCAGGGTATCATGATTGACCGCGGCATTGACGCTTTCCAGAGGCGCCTTGCACTGGGAGACGACGGTGACGATATCTGTGAGCAGGAAACTTCTGTCGCGGGCACTCACATTGACATCCGCGTCATAGTAGCGCTCCACATCCCCTTCATCCCACTGCACATCGATCAGGCGCGCCTTGGCGCCGGCGATATTGGGACAGCCGATGCGGTGTACTTTAACACCTTCGGTCTTGGTGATGAAGCCTTTGATCGGCTCGCCGTAAACCGGCAGGCAGCAATGCGCCAGACTCATCTTCATCGACTCGATGCCGGGGATGACCAGACCGCTTTTGGAAACGCGGTGCTGTGCCTCTTTGCCAAGCACGCGGGAAAGCGCCGCCTGCTCGGAGATATGGGCCTTCTGGTTGGTGAGCTTTTCGCACACGCTGGTCGGATTGATGGATTTGACGGCAATGCCGTACATCAGATCGGTATGGTTGGAAACCCGGAACTCCTTGTAAATGTTCTCGAGCTTCTTTCTCTCCATGTATTCCTTCGGATTGAAGCCGCGCTTTCTTAACTCATCGGCAAGGATTTTTTCCCCCTCATCCACCCGGTTGAGATGGTTTTCGGTCTCCTTTTTCGTGAGCCAGTTGCGGATTTTGTTTCTGGCCTGGTTGGTCTTGACGAATTTGAGCCAGTCCTCGGAAGGTCCGGTGCCTTTCATCGTCTTGATCTGCACCACATCGCCGGTATGCAGCTCGGTGTTGAGCGGCACCATCGCGTCATTGACGATCGCTCCGACCGCGGTATGGCCGACATCGGTATGGATCCGGTAGGCAAAGTCAATCGGGGTGGCGCCATTGGGCAGATCGATAACCCTTCCCTTGGGGGTCATGACATACACATTGGCTGCGAAGACATCATGCTGAAGAGCTTCCATATATTCGGAAGCGGTTGTGTTCTCGTTTTCCTCCTCACTGTAAACAGTCAGGTTGCGGAACCAGGACAGCTTGTCCTCGATTTCCTTCTGTTCGGCTCTGGCGTCGTATTTGGAGCCTTCCTTATAGCGCCAGTGAGCGGCGACACCTCGTTCGGCAATCGCATCCATCTCCTCGGTTCTGATCTGAACTTCGAAAATCCTCGCGTTTTCGCCGATGATCGTCGTGTGCAGCGACTGGTACATATTCGTTTTGGGAACGGCAATATAATCCTTGAGACGGCCCGGAATCGGATGGTATTTGGCATGGATGTAGCCAAGCGTCTCATAGCAGCTCTGCTTGGTGCCGGTGACAATGCGGATTGCCAGAAGATCAAGAATCTCATCAAAGCGCTTGTGCTTGGTGATCATCTTGCGGTAAATGGAATACAGATGCTTGGAGCGTCCGAAGATGCGGTGGGGAATGTCATGTTCCCTCAGCATTTCCGAAATCTCCGAAATCATCTGCGAAACATTGGCATCGCGCTCCGCCTTCTTCGCTTCCACCAGATGGGCAATGCGGTAGTATTCCTCCCTGTTCAGATAATAGAAACAGAGATCCTCCAACTCATTCTTGATGGCGCTGATACCAAGACGGTGGGCAATCGGCGCATAGACATCCAGGGTCTCCTGGGCGATGCGTTTCTGGGATGCCTCCGGCTGATACTGGAGCGTGCGCATGTTGTGCAGGCGGTCGACCAGCTTGATGATGATGACACGCACATCCTTTGCCATCGCGATGAAAATCTTGCGGTGGTTGGCGGCCTGGTATTCGGGATCATTCTTGCCTTTGAACTGCAGGGTTCCGATCTTGGTGACCGATTCGACAAGGTCGGCGATCTCGCCGTCAAACTCCCCTGCCAGCTCGTCATGGCTGATGCCGCAGTCCTCGATCACATCATGCAGGAAACCTGCGGCGATGGTCTGGGGACCGACTCTTAAGGTGGCCAGAATGTACGCGACGCTGTTGAGATGCACCGTGTACGGCTCGCCGCTGCGGCGGAACTGGCCGGCATGATGAACGGAGGCATAGTTTGCAGCACGTTCAATCAGGGTCAGACTGATCGGGTCATGAATGTATTTACGCGCTTCATCCATCACATCATCCACGCTGGGATTCATATGATCATTGACCATAAAATGCCTCCTTTCCTGGTAATGCACCTATATTAATACAAATTTCATCATCTTGTGCAAATAATTTCAAAAACATAAAAAGTCCGTCACGGACTTTTCATGAAATATCTTACTGATCGGAAAGTTTCAGGATATTGTAGACATCATAGTCTTCAAGAACCTGGCGGCCTTCCATGCCGTTGCCGTAGAGTTCAACCACAAAGGCGATACCCGCAACAACACCGCCGAGCTCCTCGATCATTTTCGCGGTAGCCTTGGCGGTTCCGCCGGTGGCGAGCAGATCATCAACGATCAGAACTCTCTGGCCGGGTTTGACGGCGTCCTTGTGCATATGGACCTCGTTGGATCCGTATTCCAGGTCGTATTTGCAGCTGATGGTCTCACGGGGAAGTTTGCCCGGCTTTCTGACCGGTGCAAAGCCGACGCCAAGCTCCAGCGCGACCGGGCAGCCGAACCAGAAGCCTCTGCTTTCCGGACCGACGACGAGATCGGCATTGACCTTTTTGCCATATTCGGCGATCAGCCTGACGGATTCTTTGTAAGCTTCGGGATTTGTAAGGATCGGTGTGACATCGCGGAAAAGGATTCCTTCGATCGGGAAATCACGGATGGAAGCGATATAGTCTTCAAGATTGATTGCCATACTGATTATTCTCCTTGGTTTCGATAACAGATTCATTATAATACATCATCAACTGTAATCGCTTAATAAATATCCTCAATTTCAATCTGCATGTTCACATTGCTGCGCCATCTGTTGATGCTCAGGGTGCCGATCACCGTATGCGGATCCTGCGGCGGCACGATCCCTTTCCGTTTGTAGAGCACCGCCTCAAGCGGACCGTTGGCATTGGCGATCGTGTATTTGATCACCTTGTCGGTTTCCTTCATTGTCAGCACCTGGGCATCTGTGATGGCAAAGTACGCGTTGATTTCTTTGGGCAGCGGTTCCGCCCTTTGCAGATCCATGATCTCATCCATCGTGATCTCATCGCTCTTCACGGCGATCGCGGTGTTTTCATGGGTGCTCTCAACAACGGGCACTTCCTTCATTTTCTCGTTCACATGGGCTCTGAAGGCTTCCAGGTCTTCCGCTTTGAGGCCGACGCCGACCGCCTGCTCATGGCCGCCGAAGCTGCTGAGCTCCGTAAAATCGGAGAAGAAGGAGAACATGTCAAAGCCGTCCACACTTCTGCCGCTGCCTTTGATCTCGCGCTCATGTCTTGCCAGCACAAGGGCGGGCTTATGGTAGGTGTTTGCCAGTCTGCCGGCAATCAGGCCGCAGATGCCCTCGTGGAATTTCTCATGATAGATGAGGATGAATTCATCTTCCTTCACCATCGATTCCGCAAGTGCGGTCTGCGTGTCGCTCAACTGTCTGCGCACATCGTTGACGTGTTCCAGCTGCCTTGTATACGAATTGATTGCTTCGGGATTGTTCGAAAGCAGAAACGGTACAAGCGTGTTCACATTGGAAAGATCGTTCATCCTTCCCACGCTGTTGAGCTTGGGCACAATCTGAAACGCGATTGAAGTCCAGTTGACCGTTGAGCCGGGCCGGAACATGGAAGCGACCGAACGCGGAATGCGCCGTTTCATGATTTCCATTCCTTCCAGAACAATCTTTCTGGTTTCCTTCCATAAGGCCATGACATCGCCGATGGAGGCGATGCATGCAAGAGCGATCAGATCCTCCTGGATGCCGCATAAGCGCATGCTTAATTCAAGCGCAACCCCTGCCCCGCAGAGATATTCATATCGCTCTTCCATATAGTCTGGATGGACAACGATATCGGCGCCGATCTCCTCCTCAATCCGGTGATGGTCGGTAACGATCACATCCATACCGAGCTTTTTGGCTTCCGCAAGCGCCTCATGCGCCTTGACGCCATTGTCCACGGTGATGATCAGCTGATATCCCTTGCGTGCAGCCAATGCCACCGTTTCCTTTGAAAGTCCATAGCCTTCCTTAAAACGGTCAGGAATGTAATATCCATTCGGTATTTTCAGAAGGTCCAGTGTCTTCTTCATGATCGCGGTGGCGCAGATGCCGTCCGCATCATAATCACCGCCGACAAACACCTTCTCACCGCGCTTTGCGGCAAGCAGAATGCGCTCGCACGCTTTATTGACACATTCCGCCTGTGAAAGTGTCAGTTCGCTGTCATTGCTCAATAGTTCTGCGGTTTTTTCATCGCTGAGACCGTTTGCCGCAATCAGGCGGGAAAGAAGCTTTCCGCAATGCAGGCCGGGAATGCTCTTTGATGAATCTGTTTCAATGATATTCCAGATCATTGTCTGTTGATCCTTTCCAAAAGGCCGATCACCTCATGCAGGGATTCACAGCGGAATTCAATTGCACGGGTCATTGCCTCATCCGGAATAATTGTATCCGGAATAAAGCAATTGTGCATCCCCGCATTGACAGAAGCGAGAATTCCCTGCTTGGAATCCTCCAATACAAGGCAGTTCTCAGGCTTCACATCGAGGTTTTCCGCGCCTTTCAGGAAGATTTCAGGATCGGGTTTGGCGTGTTTCACCATATCCCCGCAAACGATGGTGTCATAGTGCAGTTTCACACTGCATGAATCAATCAGTGCAAGCACATATTCCCTGGCGCTTGATGAGCAGATGCCCACCGGATATCCGTTCTTCTCAAGATACTGAAACAGCTCGATCAGACCCGGACGGTTGAGGCAGTCGGTATGGATGCTGCGCCAGAAATCCAGATCAAACCGTCTTGCCCGGCAGACCTTTCTCAGCAGGTCCGCGCCGGGAACGGAGGCGATGTAATCGAGCAGGTCTTTTCCGCCTGCCCCGGTAATATGTTCGAAAAAGTCATCGGGCAGTGTGACATTGTATTCCCTTGCGCCGTCTCTCCAGATCTGCTGGGCAATGATTTCGGTATCAAACATCAATCCGTCGCAGTCAAACAGCACAGCTTTGATTTCCATGGTTTTCTCCTTTCCTAAAAGAAAGCAGACAGCTAAAGCCGTCTGCCTGAAGTGATCAAGCGTTGATTCCCTTGAATGTATATTCGTCAAGTGCTTCCTTATTCGCCTGCTTCTTCGGCTTCTTTGTGCCGTCGTTCTTACGCAGCTTGGTGCGTGCCCATCTCCAGACTGTCGGAGCGATGAAGATGGAGGACAGTGTGCCGGCGATCAGACCGATAAACATCGCGAAGATGAATGTGAAGATTGCCTTGGAACCCATCGCCAGCAGCAGGATGACCGGCAGCATTGTTGTGACAGAGCTGTTGAGGGACATTCTGATGGTGGCATCGAGTGCCTGGTTGATGACATTCTTATATCCTTCCGCATTCAGACGGCCGGACTTGTTTGCCATGATTTCACGCACTCTGTCGAAGACGACGATGGAGTTGTTGATGGAGTAACCGATAATGGTCAGCAGGACGGAGATAACTTCCGTGTTGACCTCGAAGCGGCCGATAACGAAGACGGCAAGAACGATGCCGACGTCGTGGATCAGCGCGACGATACAGCCAAGCGCATAGTCCCATTCATAACGGAGTGTGACATAGAGCATCATGGCGATCCAGGCAACGATGGTCAGGATGACTGCGTTTCTGACAAGCTCACGGCCGACGACCGGAGTGACAACGTTGTCGCCCGGCTCCTCGCCGTACTTCTCCTGCAGAGCTGCCTTGATCGCATGGAGCTCATCTGTTTCGATGGCCTGCTTGGTTGTCGCATAAACGGTGTTTTCACCGGAGGACTGAATCGTGAAGTTTGTATAGCCGAGATCATTGAACACGGCTGTGACATCCTCGACGGTGACAGCCTGCTCACTGGAGACAGTGATGCGGGTACCGGAGGAGAAGTCGATACCGAGGTTGAAGAAGCCCTTGCCACTGCCCATGTTGACAAAGCCTAGGATCAGAGCAAGTGCCGCAACGATCAGCGCGCCGCGGATGTTCCACTTCGCATTGCCGGCATAGTCGAACTGCTTTGTGCCTGTGTAGAACTGTGACTCACCCTTGGCAATATCGGGAATCTGGGATTCCTTGACATTGAAGAGACCGGGTTTGCCATCGGCGATGCCTGCATTGACCAGCAGGTTGAGCAGCCACCTGGAGAAGCCGACATTCAGAACGAGTGTCATGACAACTGTGATAATCAGCATGGTCGCGAATCCCTTGACCGCGCCATTGCCCCAGATATACATGATCAGGGCTGCGATCAGGGTTGTGAACTGGGCGTCAAAGACAGCGGAGAAGGACTGTTTCTGGCCTTCCGCCACAGCCGCTCTGACACTTCTTCCCTTGTACAGCTCCTGCTTGATTCTTTCGTAGCTGATGATGTTTGCGTCAACGGTCATACCGACACCGAGCACGAGCGCGCCGATACCGGACAGTGTGAAGACAGCTCCCATCAGTGAATAGATTCCGAATACTGCCCAGATATAGAATACGAGCATGATCGCGGAAACGATGCCCGGCAGTCTGAACATGTAAATCATGAACAGCATAACCAGACCGACACCGATCATACCTGCCTGCGCTGTCTTTGCCAGGGCGTCAGCACCATATTCGGCGGAGACGACGTTGGAGCTGATTTCAGTCAGCTTGACAGGCAGTGAACCGGAATTGATCAGGTTGGCAAGTGTTCTGGCCTCTTCTTCTGTGAAGTTGCCTTCAATAATGCAGTTGCCGTTGATTTCGCTTCTGACCTGCGCGGCGGAAATGTACTTGGGCTCTTCACCCTTGTTCGCCTTTGCGGCCTCAGCGGTATATGTGTCGCCTTCTTCCCAGTCGAGCCAGATGATCATGATATTGGATCCGCTGGCCTTGGCTGCGATATTCTTGGTGATTTCACCGAACTTGGCCTGGTCCGCAATCTGCAGCGAGACGATCGGTACACCATCCTGGTATGCCAGGGATGCGCCGCCCTCGACCAGAATGGACGAGTCAGCCAGTTCATTGTCGTCAACATCACGGAATGTGAGGTTGGCGGTTGTGCCGATCATGCTTCTGGCGGATTCCTGATCGGAAATGCCTGCCAGCTGCACGCGGACGCGGTTATCGCCTTCCACGATGATCTCGGGTTCGGAGACACCGAGGACGTTGATACGCTTGGAAATGCTGTTGGTGACAGCTGTCATATCAACTTCGGAACCTTCATTGAGAGGTGTGACCTCATAGAGGATTTCAAATCCGCCCTGCAGGTCAAGACCAAGGTTCAGATTGTTCTTGATCGCGTTGAATGTGGTTGCAACGATTACTGCGATCGCTGCGACGGCCAAAAAGAAAATTCCCAAACTTCCCTTTTTGTTCTGCTTTCCAGCCATAATAGTGCCTACCCTCCTATAATGTCAGAGAAATCTTCAAGTCTGGATGCGGCTGCGTCAGTGATCGCCTTTTTTGCCAGAAAACGGATCATTTCCTGAGTATCCACATGCAGGATATCGTCGGCTGCCTCATGCAGTGAGTGCGGCTGCCGTAGTGCCCAGAGTTTCTCATTCACATAATCCTCAAGATTGCTGTACCTGAGTGAAGGCAGTCCGTTTCGTTTCAGCTGCTGAAGCTTGAGGACCATCGTCAGCTGAATCAGAGTGTTTAATGTATCCATTTTTTCTGATGACATGCCTTCCTCCTGACAGTTACGTTATTATAACAAAAAACAGACTGTTTTAATACTGAAATTCACTTTATGAACCGTATTTATGCGGATTGTACGGGTTACCGTTGAACGCTTCCACGGAAAGAAAAAAAACTGCCTTTCAGGGCAGTTTAACGGGTCGCAATCCAGAATCCGAGCAATGCGAATACCGCCTCCGCCATCCAGAACAGATAGACAACGGACTTTTCGGGCATCCCCTTGAGACGGAATGAATAATGAATCGGCGTATACGGGAAGATCCTGCGGTGAATGGTCTTGACGGCCGCCACCTGCAGAATGACGCTCAGGGTTTCCAGTACCGGAACACCGGCGATCACAATCAGTGCCATCTCCTTCTTTGTCACCATGGCAATCGCCGCCAGGATGCCGCCAAGCGCCAGGGCGCCGGTATCTCCCATGAACACCTTTGCCGGTTTTTTGTTGTAGTAGAGATAGCCGAGCAGTGCGCCGATCAGGGCAATGATCAAAGGCGGAAGCGTCTCTGACATGCCAAGCGAGATAATCAGGAACGGGATCAGGGCAATGATCGTGACACCTGCGCAAAGCCCGTCCATGCCGTCGGTCAGATTGACCGCGTTGGAAGCGCCGGCAAACATCAGCATTGCAAAGAAGAAGTAGCCAAGTCCAAGATGCAGCGTGACGCGGCTTAACGGCAGATAGACTTCCAGTTTGCCATGTCCCATATACAGCAGGAAGAACACGATCGCAAGCACCGCCTGCATGATCAGCTTCGCCTTTGGTGAAAGGCCTTCGTTGTTCTTCTTGACGGCGATCAGGTAATCATCGATGAAGCCGATGATGCCATAGCCGGCAAATGCCAGCATGACAATCAGTGTGTCAATGTCCGTGAATGCTTTCGGATTGGTGATCAGGGTGACAACCAGAGGTGTGATGATGAAGAGGATGCCGCCCATGATCGGTGTGCCCGCCTTCTTCTGATCATCATCAAGCGAGTATTCGCTGATCGTCTGACGGAAGCTCAGTTTTTTGAGAAATTTTATGAAAGCCGGCATCGTCACCAGGACGATCAGCAGACTCAGCGTGAAGTTCAGTATCAGTTTCAAAGGCATAAAGACCTCCTTTGCATAGATTATCATACTCAGAGTTCATTCAAATTCAACTCTGATTTCGGTACCTTTGGTCACCGGCGTGCCTGCCGCGACGCTTTGTGAAACAACCTTTCCGGTTCCGGACAGCTGGAAGCCAAAGCCGCTGACATCCCATAGACCTGCCACATCCTTGCGGGTCCAGCCGGTCAGATCCGGCATCGTGAATGTCTGCGTATCGCTTAAGAGGAAGACGCGCTGTCCGGTTGCCAGGGTTTCCCCTGCCCGCGGATACTGTCTGATGACATTGGAGCCATCTCCCAGCACCACCACGGAAGCGCCCTCTGCCTCAAGTGTCTTTTTCGCATAGTCGATGCTGTGATTGACCACTGTGGGCATTTCGGTGATGGAAACCGTTTCGCTTTCCCCAGGCACATCCTGTTCGGGTGCGCTGGAGCTGCCCTCCGCAAAGCCGTATGTGATCGCAACCTTGCGGAAGAAGTTCTTCTGGGCATCAACCCAGTAATGGGAGTCCACGGCGTTGTCCGCCTCAAAGGCGTAATACACAAGCACCTGGGGATCATCGGCCGGCATTGCCGCCATGACCGAAGTGATTGTTCTGGCGTTGTTATAGCTGCCGTTGACGGCAACTTCGGATGTACCGGTCTTGGCGATCATATCTGTTTCCGGAATGCGGTACCACTTGGCGGTGCCGTCCTCGTCATTGATGACGCGGTACATGATCTTCTGCATATGACGGGCGGTTTCCTCCGTGATGGGATGGCCCTTCACGGTTGTTTCCGCCTGGTAGATCACACTGTTGTCATAAGAATCCCTGACTGATTCGATGAAATACGGCTTGACCATGGTTCCGTCGGAGAAAATCGCGCTGTATGCCTGGAACAGCTGCAGCATTGTCGCGGTGGAGCCCTGGCCGAATGAGAGGTTCATCTTGTCATATGCATAGGTGAAGTTCAGGGTTCCCTTTGATTCGGGAAGACCGTCGGTTCCGACATTTTCGAAGAAACCGAATTTCTTCACATAATCCAGATAGATATCGGGACTGATCAGTTCGTTTTCAAGGGTGCCGGCAACCGTGTTGAGGGAGTAGATCATGCCATGGTCAAGATCGACCATGCCGTACTTTTTCTCGCCGGCGTTATAGATGCAGCCGATGTGATCGGCGCTGTATGTACGCACCGGATTGTTGTTCTCATCAGAGCTGAAGCAGAACTGGTTTCCGTCGGTCACCATCGTCTCATCATATTTGCCCTCGTTGATCGTCGCCGCCCAGACGAAGGATTTCATTGTGGAACCGGGTTCATAGGGAATCTGGGCACCGATGTTGGTGTAGTCGGTGATGTTTTCCAGCGTGTTGGGATCAAATGAGGGCGACTGGCCCCAGGCGATCACCTTTCCGGTTTTGACTTCCATCGCCCCGCCCCAAACACGCGTCGTGTTGAATGTGTTCATGGTGGTGCGCATGCTTTCCTCAAGGGTTTCCTGGATGCCCCCGTCAAGGGTCATGTAGACATTGTTGCCGTTGCGGGCGCTGACGACTTCCTCCTGCATGCCGGGCAGAACGTAGCCGTGCTCATCGGCCTGATAGGTGCGTGAGCCGTCAATACCGCTGAGATACGGATCCAGATAGAGCTCAATGCCCATTTTGCCGATCGTGCTGCCGCTTTCATCCGATTGCGCATAGCCGATCAGATTGGAAGCGAACTGGCCCATCGGATAAATCCGCTGCACGCTGTCGGTGAATTCAATGCCCGGCAGCTCATAGGAATCAATCTCATCCTTGATGGATTTGGAGAGCTTGCGGCCGCCGTATCCGAGTTCGGTCTGGTACACGTCCTGCTTCAGATAATCAAGAATCTTGTCATAATCCATGCGCAGAACTTTTGAAAGGATCCTCGCTGTTTTTTCCTTGTCCTTGACATAGGCGATCGTGCCTTCAATGGACGGACGGTTCTCATCGAGAATGCAGACGATATTGTATGTGCGGCTGTCCTGGGCGATGACGATGCCGGAGCGGTCATAGATATTGCCGCGCAGCGCCTTTGTCACCTCGTGGACGTAGTTTGCTGAATTGGCATAGCTGGAAAGATCCACGCCCGAGCGCAGATGGACTTTTGAAATGGTAACGAAAAAAACATTGGATGCGAGCAAGATGACCGCCGCCAATGTTACAAGAAATATTTCACGCACCGAGTTGTTCTTTATCTTCGGCACACGTTCACTCCCCGTTGTCTCCATTAGTAATTGAAATAACATTTCCGGAATTGCGTGTCAAGCCGTTATTCGCAGCGATCTCATAAATTCTGTCTGCGGAAGTCAGCTGGGCAATCTCAACCTCGACCGCATCGTTCTGCAGTTCAAGTGCCGCAATCTCCTGGGAGATCTCCTGGGCACGGGTGCTCAGGGAGTTGTTGTAAGAGCGTAAAAACAGTGCTCCGCCCAGATACATCAGAGCCGAAAAGCCAAACAGCAGTATTGAAAAGTTCAATAGCGCAAATGATCTCTTGATTTTGTTTCTCTTAGTCCCCTTAGCCATGATTCTCTCCCCTTGCAATTCTTTCTATGACACGCAGCTTTGCGCTGTGTGAACGGTTGTTTTCAGTCAGTTCCCCTTCGGATGCGACCACCGGCTTTCTGGTGATCAGGCGGAAGGAGGCCTGCTCCATTTGAGAGGCGACGAGCGGCAGCTTTGGCTCAACAAATGGAGCAGAGGAATAGTCTTTGAATGTATTTTTAACGATTCGGTCCTCGAGCGAGTGGAATGTGATCACCGCACATCTGCCTGATTCATTCAGCATTCCCAGCGCCTGCTCAAGCCCCTGTTTCAGAGCGCCGAGCTCATCGTTGACTTCGATGCGGATGGCCTGGAATGTCTTTTTGGCAGGATGCCCCTTTTTGCGCAGCTCTTTTTCGGGAAGCGCGCCTTTGATGATATCCACCAGTTCAAAGGTTGTCTCAATCGGTCGTTCAGCCCGGTTCTTCACGATTGCTCTGGCAATCAGTGAAGCATAGCGTTCTTCGCCATATTCCCTGAGGATTCTGGTCAGCTCGGCTGCCGGATACCGGTTGACAATCTGATATGCGTCAAGTGTCTGACTCTGATCCATTCTCATGTCCAGCCTCGCGTCATAGCGGTAGCTGAATCCGCGCTGCGGATCGTCAAACTGGGGTGAACTGACACCAAGGTCCATCATGAATCCGTCGACATGATCGATCCCGCGTTTGCACAGCTCCTCCTGTGCGGACCGAAAGTCGTTGTGGATCAGCGTGACCTTGTCTGCGACCTCTGAAAGGTTTACTTCAGATTCGCGAAGCGCCTGCTCATCTTTGTCAAATGCATACAGATGTCCGGTTGTGAGTTTCGAGATCAGCAGTTTTGCATGTCCTCCTCTGCCGAGTGTGCCGTCAACGTAAATCCCGTCGGGTTTCACATTGAGCAGATCAATCGTTTCATTGAGAAGTACACTTGTATGTTCCATCACTGCAGATACTCCGTCAGTGTTTCAGCAACGGAATCAATCGACTCGGACGCCAGATCTTCATATGCATCCCATTGCTCCTCCGACCAGATCTCGACATGGTCGGCGACACCGACAATGACACAGTTCTTCTCGATATGAGCCTGTGTCACAAGAAACTGGGGCAGCTGGATTCTTCCCTGCGAATCAAGGGTGCAGTCCGTCGCGTTGCCGGTCAGAACACGCAGATACATGCGTGCTTCCTTTTTGGTGCCGGGAATCATTGAAATCTTAGAAATCATTGCTTCCCATCTGTCCTGGGTATAAATGGACAGGCATCCGTCAAGACCTTTGGTAACGGTAAAAGACTCCCCGAGACCGTCGCGGAATTTAGCAGGAATGATCAGTCTGTTTTTCGAATCCAGGGTATGCCTGAACTGACCTTTGAACATCATCCCCCACTTCTCCCCACTTTCTAACACAATTTTACCATTTCACTGTGTATTGGCAAGTTTTTTTTATGCAATTTGCGATTTGGCGCATCTTTTATATAATTGAAGAGCTGATTGTGCCTGCCGTATGGGCTCAGGCACTGCAAAGGAGCATTTGCGATGAAACAGTTCTGCATTCTGAATGAGAATGAATATAAAGATTTCCAGGAAAAAAGCGCGCAGCGCAGCTTCATGAACTCCATTGAAGCGATCAATCTGAAGAAGACAAACGGCTGGGACGTCGAGTATGCGGGCGTCAAAGAGGACGGCAGGCTCATCGCCGCCACTCCCCTCACCTACATACCGGTCATGAAAATCTACCGCTTCTGCCACGCCCAGGGGGGGCTATTGGCGGATTATCGCGACATGGAAACACTGACCTTCTTCACGGAGGAGCTGAAGAAGTATCTTTCCGGCAGACGGGTGATGTATATGCTGATGAACCCGTGCATGAATTATGTGGAGCGTGACGCGGAAGGCAATCAGGTTGAGGGCGGCTATGACAACAGCGATATCCTTGCGTCTTTGCAAAAGCTCGGCTATGAGCATCAGGGCTTCCCTACCGACTACTCGGCCTTCACGATGATCAGCTGGGTGTCCGCGATGGATCTCAAAGATAAAAATGAGGCGCAGGTCGTAAAGGAAATGGACCAGCGCTGCAGACGCTCTTTGAACCGGGCGGAGAAACAGGGAATCTGTGTGCGTGAGCTCAGCCCTGAAGAGACATACAAGTTCATCGAGATGGAGGAGCACACCGCAAAGCGCCGCGGCTTCTCGATGCGTGAGCACAGCTTCTATGAAAAGCAGCTGGCTGCCTATGGCGAGCATGCGAAGATCATGCTGGCATATATGGATCTTGGTGCTCTGTGCGATTCGCTTGGCAAAGAGAGTGAGAAACTTCAGCGCGATCTGGACAGCGTCAACGCAAAACTGGCGGAGAATCCGGAATCGGCCAACCAGAAGAAAAAGCTCAAGGCTGCCGAGCAGGCGCTTGAGCTGAATGAGAAAAAAAGAGCCGAAGCTCTTGAACTGAAGGAAAAGCACGGCTCCCTGATTGAAATGGCGGCAGGCTTCTTCGTCATCTATGACAATGAGGCGGTCTTCCTCTATGGCGCGGCCTATGATGAATACAAGAAGTACAACGCGTCATATGCTCTGCAGTTTGCGATGATCCGCTATTGCCTTGAGCATCATATCCCACGCTACAATTTCTATGGCATCTCGGGCAACTTCTCCAAAGATGCGGATGATTACGGCGTCTATGAATTCAAGCGCGGCTTCGGAGGAATCGTGGAGCAGTTCATCGGCGAATTCATCCTGCCGGTGCGCAAAGGCGCATATAAGCTTTACAGAACACTCAAAAAGAAATAAGCAGACAAAAGCCGCAGCTGATAAACTGCGGCTTTCATATGTTTACTCAGTCAATCTTGACTCTGGTCCAGAGATCGGAGAGCTTCTGAACGAGCACTTCGTTGAAGCGGAACACTTCGTCCTTCTCATATCCGTCACGCGGTGTATAGGCGCTGATGCCGTCATATTCGCCGGAGGCGAGATCATCCTTGACCTGTTTGTTGGAGGATGTGTAGCCGACTGTGATGGAGTTGTCATAGGAAGCGTCATAAGTGAGGATGTAGTTGATGAATGCGTTGGCAAGACCCGGGCAGGAAGCATTCTTGGGAATGACCATGCCGTCGCTCCAGATGTTTGTGCCCTGTTCCGGCTCATAGTATGCCATGTTTTCATTCTCATACATGATGTATGCGGCATCGCCTGAGTAGACAACCGCCAGATCCTTGTAGTTAACCGCATCCGGATAGATCATGGCATCGATGACTTCATCAGTCACGTATGCAGGATCAACTGTGTCATGGAGTTCCTTGAGCCATTTTGCGGCTTCAGCGATTTCATCCTCGTTTTCGGTATTCATTGAATATCCGAGCGCCTTGAAGGCAACCATGAAGGAGTCACGCTGGGAATCATACATGAAGACTCTTCCCTTGTATTTCGGATCCTTCAGGATTTCCCAACCCTTTGCCTCAACCTCAGCGGGATCGACATGTTCAGTGTTGTAGACAATACCGACGGAACCGCGGAAATAAGGAACGGAGTATTCAAGGTTCGGATCGTATACCTTCTGCATTTCGACAACCATCGGATCCAGCGCGTCAATGTTTGTGATCGCATCCTTGTCAAGCTTCTGCAGCAGGTCTTCCTTGATCAGTCTTTCAATCATATAGTCACTGGGAACCAGCACATCATAGGAGCTGCCGCCGAGCAGTTTTGTGTACATGCTTTCATTGGAATCAAACATGTCATAATTGACCTTGGCATTGTAGAGTGATTCAAAATTGGAAATGACTTCCTCACCGATGTATTCACCCCAGTTGTAGACATTGAGAACATCGCAGCCGAACGCTTCTTTCGCGTCAACCGCTTCGGTGTCTTCAGCGCTGCTGCCGCCGCCGCTGCCGCCGCAGGATGTGAGTGTGATTGCAGTGGAGAGAGCAGCTGTGATTTTCAGGATCTTCTTAATTTCCATTTTTCTTCTTTTTCCTTTCTCTGATCATCGGGATCACATTGACAAGAATCAATACAATTGTAATGACGTAGACAATGATTGCGCTGAGCGCGTTGATTGTCGGGTTGATGCGTTTGACGCTGGCGTAAACATAGATTGAAATGTTGTTGACGCCCGGGCCGGTGGTAAACAGCGAGATCACGAAGTCATCGAATGACATCGAGAACGCGACCAGCGCGCCGGAGATAATGCCCGGCATGATCTGCGGAATAATGACCTTCCATAATGCCTGAAGCGGTGTGCAGCCAAGATCCAGCGCGGCTTCGGCCAGGTTGGGATCAAGCGTGCGAAGCTTGGGCATGACGGAGAGAATGACATAAGGAATGCAGAATGCGATATGGGCAAGCACCATTGTCGTGAAGCCGGTCTTGATTCTCAGGCTGGTAAAGAACAGCATGAATCCGATCGCGGTGACAATGTCGGGATTGAGCATCGGCAGGTTGTTGACCTGGTTGATCGCCTCTCTCAGCGCTTTTCTGCTTTTGGACATGCCGATTGCGGTGATCGTGCCCACAATCGTGGAAACCACGGTGGCGATCACAGCACATGCGACGGTATATCCGATCGACTCCATGATTGTGCGGTTGGCGAACATCTTTTCATACCACTGCAGCGAGAAGCCGGTGAAGGTGGAAAGCGATTTGGAGCTGTTGAAGCTGAACAGCACCACATAGAGAATCGGCAGATAGAAGAATAACAGGATGAGCGCAAGGAAGATCCGCTCATGAATCTTTGTCTTGTGTTCCATTAATCATCATCCCCCTGCGCTGTGTAGCGGTCGAGTCTTCTGGTGACGTACATGGAGATCAGAATGATCACAGCCATGATCAGGGAGATCGAGGAACCGAAGTTCCAGTCGCCCGTGGTGATGAAGTAGTCTTCAATCAGATTGCCGATCAGCACGTACTGGCCGCCGCCGAGCAGCTTCGGAATGAAGAAGCTGGATACCGCCGGCAAAAATACGAGGGTGATGCCGCTGACCACGCCGGACAGCGACAGAGGCAGGATGACACGTCTGAATGTCTGAACATTGTCCGCCCCGAGGTCATGCGCCGCTGTGATCAGGCTGGGATCGATCTTGGAAAGTGCTGTGTAGATCTGCAGGATCATGAACGGCAGGAAGTTGTATACCATGCCGACATAAACCTTGGCCTCCCCGCTCATGGCGAAATGGGCAAGGATACCGCGCCATGCATATGTGCGCACGAGCATGTTGATCCACATCGGAAGAGTGATCAGAAGAACGATGACCGCCTGTGAGTTGGGCTTGAGTTTGGCCATGACATATGCGGTCGGATAACCGGCTGCGATGCAGATCAGGGTGGTGATCACAGCCAGCTTCAGGCTTCTCCAGAGAACCCCCGGAAACACCGGATCGGAGAAGAAGCGGATAAAGTTATCGAATGTGAACTGGAAAGTCAGTACGGCATTTCCCTTGACCGTAAATGCGTAGAGCACAATCATCATCATCGGCACAACGATCATGATGATGGCCCAGAGCACATACGGATAAACCATCTTGCTGAATGATTTCATCCGCGCTTACCCCATCTTTCTCATGACATGGATATCCGAAGGATTCCACATCAGACCGATTCTCTGTCCTTCCTCGATGGCGTCGGTTGTCTCAACCTTGATTTCACGTCCCTGGGTGGAGAAGGTCACGGTGTAGTCGCCCTCTTCGATATGCTCGTCATCGAAATCATATTTGACATCCCAGATTTCGACTCTGGAGTTGTCCTCTGTGCTCCATGCGTAGGCATCCGCCCAGCGGATCAGGTCTGTATCAAGCGCGATGGACTCTTTGATATCGTCCACGGTCTTGTAGAAGTCAAACGCCTGGATGACTTCCTCATTGGAGGCGTCTTCAATCACCTGCGGTTTGACAACATTGATATTGATGGTGATTTCCGTGCCGGCGCTGGTGCCGAATGTGCACGGGTATGTGCCGACTTCCGGTTTGAGGGAATATTCAACCTTGGTCAGGGAAACGAATTCATCATGCTTGTCCCAGGCCTGGGCATTGGCTCTGGCGATGACTTCGGTGTCAGTCAGGTTTTCAACGTCCTCAAGATCCATATAGAAGGATGAGGCGCTGATCTTCTCCCCTGCCTCGGCATTTTCGATGTCGTGGTTGGCGGTGACATGCATGGTGACGGTCTTGGATGTGCCGGAGCTTGTCTCGACAATCACCTCATAGTGCACACCCTTGAACAGAACGCTCTTGACTTCGCCGTTGAGCAGGCCGCGGTTGCGGGGAACGATGTCCACGTCCTCGGGACGGATCATGATATCAACAGCTTCATTTTCCTCAAAGCCGTAGTCGACGCATGTGTAGTCCACATCATCGAAGCTGACCAGATTGTCCTTCTTCATGATGCCGTCGATGATATTGGAGTCGCCGATGAAGCGTGCGCAGTATTCATTGACCGGTTCGTTGTAAATCTGGGCAGGTGTGCCGATCTGTTCGATCTCACCGTCCTTCATGACAACGATCTTGTCGCTCATGGTCAGAGCTTCCTCCTGGTCATGAGTGACGAAGATGAAGGTGATGCCGACCTCACGCTGGATTTCCTTGAGTTCCAGCTGCATCTCTTTGCGCAGATTCTTGTCAAGGGCGGAAAGAGATTCATCAAGCAGAAGAACTCTCGGCTCATTGACAAGAGCGCGGGCGATGGCGACACGCTGCTGCTGGCCGCCTGACATGCTGGTGACATCGCGGTGTTCAAAACCTTCCAGACCGACAAGCGAAATCATACGCATGACCTTCTGGTCGATGATGTCCTTCGGCTGCTTTTTGATTTTCAGACCGAAGGCGATATTGTTATAGACATCAAGATGCGGAAACAGCGCATAGTGCTGGAATACCGTGTTGACATCTCTTTTGTATGCGGGAATGGTCGCGATATCCTCACCGTCCATCATGACATGGCCTTCGGTGGGATCCAGGAAACCGGCGATGATTCTGAGCAGTGTGGTTTTTCCGCATCCGGAGGGTCCGAGCAGCGTCACAAACTCATTTTCATAAATGTCCAGGGAAATTCCCTTCAGTACAACCTGGCTGTCAAATGTCTTGACAACGTTTTTCACTTCGATCAGTTTTTTCATTTTCTTTCTCCCTCATATCAGAAAATCGGCGGTGTGCTGATCCATAATACCCGTGCGGTACTCTGGCCGTTGTTGAACAGTGAGTGGGTGTAATTGCCCTTGAAGTAGAAGCACTCGCCCTTCTTCAATACAACCTTGCGGGAATCCGAACTGCGGATCAGCTGAACCTTGCCGGCAAGCACATAACCGAACTCCTCCCCTTCATGGGGTTCGATTTCCTGTGAATACTGACCGGGCTCAAGCTCGACTATCAGCGGTTCCATTCTGTTTTTCTGCGCGTTCGGAATGATCCAGTGAAGGGTGCGGTCCTCGCGCTCATCAATGAATGCGTCCTCTTTCGTGAAGACGATCTGTTCCTCGTCATCGGCGAAGAAACCGGACATGGTGACACCGAGCACCTCAACGATATCCTCCAGTGTCGCAAGTGACGGAGATGTGAGATTTCTTTCCAGCTGGGAGAGAAATCCCTTGGTGAGTTCCGTTCTGGATCCAAGCTCTTCCAGGGTCAGACCCTTCTTCATCCTCAGTGCTTTGATCCTTGCTCCGAGATCGAACATTCCAGCCCTCCTTGTTTAGTTTTACTAACCAAAAATTTTGCAATTCCGAAACCACAATTATTATACATAATACGTTTGGTTAATCAATAATAAATTCATGATTCATGCATTATTTTTCAAGGGGTGTTTTCAGCCTCTGAAACACAAAAAAAAGGAAGAATTTCTTCTTCCATTCTTTTCACAATCCTTCGGTTCAGTTGGCTTCCTTAGCCGGTCCAACGTTGCCGCAGTTCGGACAAGCATGATGAGGACGCTTCATCTCGCCGCATACCGGGCACTTTACCAGTGTCGGAGCAACCAGCTTGTAATGCGTTCTTCTCTTATCTCTTCTTGTCTTGGAATTTCTTCTCTGCTGTACTGCCATGTCTTGCACCTCCTACCGTTTACTGTCGAAATCTTTCAGAATCTGCAGCCGCGGGTCAACCTTTTCTTTGAGCATTTCCTGATATTCGGCCTCACTGTAAATCTTCCAGCCGTTGCCTTCCGGATATTCTCCCTCAGCTGCCTCCGTCACCTGGAGCGGAACCTCCAGCAGGATATCATCAATCACTGCCGGAAGAAGCTCGATGACTTCGTCCTTAACGATGCGCGCACCGTCTTCATCGGTATCTTCGAAGACATAGACTTCATCGCTGTCTGTCTCAAACGGCACTTCAATCTCTTCGCCGGTGATCGCGTCCGGACATAACATGATGCCCGTGACATGAAGCTCGGCATAGAAACAGTCGGCTGAATCATCCAGCCAGCCGGTGCCGTCGACGCGGACATCCTTTACCGAATTAATCCGGCTGTTGCCATCAAACACAGACGCATCGATCTCAACTTCTTCATCGAATGTAACCTTCTGCGATTGACGCAGCAGTTCTGATCTTGTCCACTTCACGACAGTCTCCTCGCTCGTTAACGCTTATAAATTATAGCAAACCGTTTTTCAAAGTCAACGAAATACCGCACGGGCATTGAAGAATTGGTTCATACGAGGTGTGATGCCCAAAAACGATTCAGACAGAAACAGGCCTCTTTTATATCTTTCACCTCTTTGTAACGGAATATATGCATGTCAGATCATCTGCCCTGCGCACATGAATAACATGCAAAAAGGCTTCCTCATAAGGATATGGGGAAGCCCTGTGTTTAAGATGTTATGTGAATCAGATATGTGCGAAAATCCAGGCTGACACATCGGCCATGACCGCTGCGTTTTCCTTTTCATTGAGCGTCTCATGACGCAGTCCCGGATACAGTTTGGTATCGATCCTGCTGTAGCCTGCCTTGCGGATGGTTTCAACACTGGAAGTAAAGCCCTTTTCACCGCCGATGCAAGGGTCCTCTTCACCCGCGAAGAAGTATACGGGCAGCTCAGGCTTTGTGCATCTGTAGAGGGACACATTGTTCATCTGAACCATGCCGGCAAACAGATCATGATAGCCTCTGCATGTGAACGGGAATCCGCAGTCGGGATCCGCGATATAGCGGTCAACGTTTTCCGTGTTGACACTCAGCCAGTCAAGCGGTGTTCTCGGATTCTTTACCGCCTTGGAGAAACTGCCGGTCGCAAGTTTATCGAGTGTTTTCGAGTGGCCTTTCTTGCCTCTGATGGCGCTGATGGCATTGGCAAGCGCGACACCTGCTCTTGCGGCACCAACATAAGCCGGAGCGCCGGAGAAAATAGCTGCGTCAATCAGGCTGTCATATCTTTGCAGGAAACATCTGCCGATCATTGTGCCCATGGAATGTCCGAAGCACACTAACGGCACATCTGGGAATTCCTTTCTTGTCAGCTGGGCGATTTCAACCGCGGAAAGAACCAGATTGTTCCAGCCGTCATGATCGCCGAACCATCCTCTTTCACTTCCCTTTGATGTTTCGCCATGTCCCGGCAGGTCATAGGTGACAACTCCGATTCCCTGCTCATTCAGATATTTTGCGAACGGTGTATAGCGCTCCTTGTGCTCCTGCATGCCATGGATCACAAAAAGAGCCGCTTTTACTTCGGTTTCCGGTCTGAAAACCGTATATGCCAGATTCATACTCATATGATTTTTAACTCCTATCTACGCAAATATTGTATCATTAACTGGCAAAAAGGAAACAAACATGAAAATATGCGGAATCACAGCGGAATACAATCCGCTGCATAACGGACATCTGTATCATATGGAACAGGCACGCGCGCAAAGCGGCTGCGACGTGCTGATCGCCGTCATGAGCGGCAACTTTGTGCAGCGCGGGGAACCGGCCATCATCGATAAATGGGAACGGGCTGAAGCGGCTGTGAAAAACGGCATCGACGCGGTCATTGAGCTGCCCTACACCTATGCCACCCAAAGCGCATCCGTATTTGCCCATGGAGCCGTTCACATTCTGAAACTGGCAGGTGTTGATTCAATCTGCTTCGGCAGTGAATGCGGCAATCTGGAAAATCTGATGGAAATCGCAGAGACAAGCGTCAATCCCGATCATCTGCGGGAACTGATGAACACCGGCCTTTCCTATCCGAAGGCTTACAGTCTGCTGACTTCAGCCATGGCCCCCAATGATATTCTTGCCGTCTCCTATCTGAAAGAAATCATGGGAACCGGAATAGTGCCGATCGCAGTTCAGCGCACCAATGACTATCTCGATGATGAAATGAATCAGATGCCAAGTGCCCTGGCCATCCGCAAAGCCCTTGGCGACCACCGCTCAGTCGAAGGCACAACCCCGATGGCTAAGCAGCTTGAGGATATACAGCCTGTTTTCTGGGAACAGTATTATCCATATCTGCGCACCCTTCTGCTCACCTGCCAGCGCAGCCGCCTGCGGCAGCTGTTCCTTGTTTCGGAAGGCATCGAGGTGCATCTGAAACAGTGTGCGAAAGACAATGACACCTGGCAGGGATTTCTGCGCGATGCAATCACGTACAGATATACGGCCGGCAGAATCAGGCGCACCTGTCTCAGCGTGATGATGCAGCTGGAAAAAGAAGAACAGCAGGCAGCGGCGGATCTGGATACATTGCGGATTCTTGCCTTCAATGACAAAGGACGGATGTGGCTCAAAGAGCTGAAGGAAAAAGAGGTGCGCACCGCCTCCCGCTTTGCACAGCTTCCCGAAGCCCGCAGAGAACTGGAATACCGGGCCGCGCTTGTCTACACTTCCGTGATGGATGAGGAAAGCCGCAGAGCCGTTCTCAAAAAGGAAATCAGCGGGGCGCGATTCATAAAAGACTAAGATCAATCAGAACTGCCTGCGGGCAGTTCTTTTTTGAGCGGACAAAAAAAGAAGGACTTCATCAGCCCTTCTGTTCAGTCTTCAGAATATCGATTATTCTTCCGGCAGTTTTGCGTTTGTGTAGATCTTGTTGACATCGTCAACTTCGTTGAGCATGTCCATGAGCTTGTGGAAAGCCTCGATGTCTTCCGGATCTGTCAGCTCGACATATTCGTTCGGCAGCATTGTTGCCTCGCATGTGTCAAACTCGACATTCGGAATCAGATTCTCGATTGTTTCCTGTGCCTTTCCGAAATCCTGGAAGCTTGTCTTGACAGTCATCTCACCGTCTTCGACGCTGACATCCTGAACGTCAACTTCCGCTTCCATCATCGCATCAAGCATCGCCTCTTCATCCTCGTACGGGAATACGAACAGACCGACATTCTCGTAGTTGAATGAAACTGCGCCGGCATTTGCCATCTTGGCACCGCGGCTCTTATTGAACGCTGTCTTGACATTTGTAAGTGAACGGTTTGTGTTGTCTGTCAGACAGTCTACAATCACTGTGCAGTTGCCAGGTCCGAAGCCCTCATAACGTGCTTCATCATAGCTTTCATCAGAACCGCCCTTGGCTTTGTCGATCGCTCTCTTGATGACGTCTGCAGGTACCTGGTTCGATTTGGCCTCGGCGATTTTTCTCTTTAATGCGAGGTTCATATCCGGATCGGGGACACCGCTCTTGGCTGCGATATACAGCTCTTTTCCAAATCTTGAATAAAGTTTGGACTTGATTGCCGCGGTCTTTGCCATGGAGGCAGCGCGGACTTCATGTGCTCTTCCCATTAAGATACTCCCTTCATTTTTAACGGAACTATTATAGCAAAACATGCCTTCCGTGTGAACAATTTCAATCAGCCGGGAGCCTTTGAAGCTGATTTTGCCGTTTTATAAGCGTTCTGCGTGTTCTTTTTCTATTGCAGAACCGTATATCCTTCCATGGAAAGCGCGATTTCGCCGTTTTCAAGATAGATGATTGTGCCGTATGCCTCAACCTTGCAGTTGCCGTCCTGCGGAATGTAATTGACAATGCGGATGCGCTGGCTGAGATCCTCGGCCCCATTGAGATAAGCGATCGGATTGCCGCCTGCATCCATGCCGGAAATGCCCTGGGGCAGATTGCCCTGCACATATACATAGGTGTTGACATAGGCCTGTGGATCCGCGAGCACGGTTTCAACCGTCATTGCCGATGTCATCGTATATTCCGAGAGAACCGTATAGCCGTCCATGGACAGCGCGATCTCTCCGTTTCCAAGACGGATCAGTGTGCCATGCGCTTCCACCAGGCAGCTGCCGTCCTGCGGCGCGTAATCGACAATGCGGATCCCCTGATCGATATCATTCACGCCGTTGAGATAAGCGATCGGATTGCCGCTTTCATCGATGCCTGCGATGCCTTGGGGCAGATTGCCCTGCACATATACATAGGTATTGATATAAGGTGACGGATCCGTAAGCAGTGACTCAACAGTCAGTACAGCCGGCTGCGGTTGTGCGGGACTGTCTGTTTCTTCCGGTTTGTCGGTTGTTTCAGGAGTCGGTTCGGGTTCCTCTTTTCCGCTTTCCGGTTCTTTGGTTGTTTCAGGCGTTACGGCGGATGAGCTGTCATCATTACGGTCTGCGAAACAGCTTGTGCAGACGATCAGTGCGCACATCAGGAGACAGACTGCGGAAACAACGGACGGCCTGCGGTATTTCAGAATCTTTCTGATTCTTTGTTTCACATCCGTTTCGCCAAAGGCCACCGGTCCCGCTGCCCCTGCTTTTGCGGAAGCGAATTCAAGCAGCGTCTGTGCATAGCAGCCTCTTTCCTGACGTTTCATCTTCTGAATCACTGCCTCATCGCATGCCATCTCCATGTCTCTGCACAAAAGACGGTAGGAAAGCCAGACCAGCGGATGAAACCAGTAAACGGAAAGAATCAGAAATGCGGCCGCTTTGAGAATATGATCTTTTCTTTCAATATGCGTCCGTTCGTGCGCGAGTATCATTTTCTTTCTCTCGCCTTCACATACAGGCAGACAGATCACCGGATGAAACAGACCGAAGACAAACGGTGTTTCAAAACGTCTGCCTTGAACAACCCCGCGGACTCTTTTCCCGGTGCGTCTGATCTGTCTGTTTAAAACAACAGAGGAAATGATCATGTAGCTGATCATGAAGACAATGCCGGCTGCCCAGGCCGCCGCGCCAAAGGCGGTGAGCACCTGCAGAGGATTGACGGAATCACCCGGAGCCGGTGAGAAATTCTGCTGCAGAATGTGATTGACCGTATGATCGACTGTCTCAAACCCGCTGGCGATCTGCGGTGAGTGACTCATTGCGATATCAGACGGAATAACTTCACTGTGCGGCAGTATTGTCGGCAGAAAAGAGAAGGAAAACGGACAGATCAGGCGGATGCCCACCATAATCCACAGCCATACCATATATTTTCTTTCCGCCCCGGGAAACAGCAGGCGGATCAGAAGAACGGCAAGAATCATATAGGATGCGCGGATGGAAAGATTGAGACATTGCAGAAACAGTTCCTCCATGATTATTTTCCTTTCCGGTAGTCGGATATCATCTTTTCCAGTTCATCGATATCCGCCTCACTGAGTTTTTCATGTCTTGCAAATGCGCTGATGAATGCGGGCAGAGAACCGCGGAATCTCTTCGTGACAAGCTCATCGATTTCAGAAGCCTGCACCGCTTCCCTGCTGATGAGTGATGTGACGAGGGCGTTTTCGTTTTTCACGGCGCCCCGCTCACTGAGCCTTCGGATCACCGTATAGGTTGTCGCCTTGGACCACTCAAGCTGTTCCTTGCATAAGCGCACAAGTTCCGTGCTGTTGATCGGTTCGTGATCCCAGAGAATTTCCATGAAGTGATATTCACTTTCAAAAATCTTCGGTGTTTTCATGCGTCCTCCAAGGTTTAATATATTCAACCTTCAATTGAAGTCTAATGCGTTAAACCTTGGCTGTCAACGGTTTCACGCAAATTCAGTTCATTGTTCACATATTGTTCATTTTCATACCACAGAAGATACAGCTGTGCTGCTTATCATCATCCATGTAGAAAGGAGTTCACCATGAAGAAACTCATTCTGAGCGCTGTATTCCTGCTTTGCGCCGGCTGTGCGGTCCACGCGGAGGATACAACCGAGACATACACGGCAACCGTGATTGAAAGTGATGGCGAATGCGCTGTTCTTCAGCTGGATGAAGCGGAAGACAGCGATGAATATACAGAAGAAAACGAAGAATATACGGAGGAAAGCGAGTTACCGAAACATCGCGGCATTGATGAATGCAAAGACGGAACGTTCCGTTTCGGCAGAGATGATGAAGTACTGATTATTGATGATGACCGCATGGTTTCCCTGGATGAGCTGCACGAGCATGACAAAACTGTCGTCACCTTCGGAAAAGGCAAAGCGGTGGTTCAGCTGATCGATGAGGAGGAAAGTCCGGAAGGCTGATCTTCAAAACCCGTATACATCCTTTCAAATCGGCTGATTGATTCACACGCAGAGAAAAACATGTGTTAAAATAATTTTGATTTTTGAGGATGAAACATGTCAACATATGTTATCAGTGATCTGCATGGCTGCAAGCAGGAATTTGATGCCATGCTCGATTTGATTGAATTCAATGAATACGATGAGATGTGGGTTGTCGGCGATGTCTGTGACAGAGGTAAGTATTCCATCCCCCTGCTGCAGGAAATCATGGCGCATGACAACATTCATCTGATTTTCGGCAACCACGATGTCTGGCTGGCCCGTTACTGCCAGGAACTGATTGATGCGAAAAAAGACAACAACTCCATCGACATGACCGACGATCTGATGTGCTGGCTTCATTACAACGGCGGCTATTCCACCATGGACCAGTTCATGGATCTGGATTTCCCGGAATGCTATGACATCAAACTGTATCTGGAAGACAAGCTTCTGTACAAATACCTGAAAATCAACGGCAGGAAGTTCCTGCTCGTCCACGCCGGACTGACCGAGGAATACACCGGCTCCAAGATGAGAATGTCCCAGGTGCCCGAACAGATCCTTGTATGGGCGCATATCGGCATCGATGACAATCCCGTCCAGGATGCGACCCTGATCGTCGGCCACTCCCCCACCTTCCTTTACGGACCTGAATATGAGGGTAAGATCATCCATGGCAAGGATGATACCATTCTCCATATCGACTGCGGCTGTGTCTTCGGACGCGCCCTTGGCTGCATCCGTCTGGATGATATGAAGGAATTCTACATCCCTTCCACCTACCCGATTCCGGGCAGACGCCGTTAAACATGATCCATACCGGTCACATGACCGGTTTTTATTTTACGCGCAACGAAAAAGACCGCCGTCTTTTCAGACAGCGGTCCTTCGCGTGAGAATGAATTACTTCAGTGTTTCAGCACAGAGAGCAGCAACATCTTCAGCTGTGTCGCACTCAACTGCCTTTTCAGCCAGAGCCTTCATTTCCTCATAGCTCAGGCCATTGATGATCTGGCGTGCCTTGAGGATGGAGGTTGCGGACATGGAGAATTCATCGAGTCCGAGACCGAGCAGCAGCGGAGCAGCTGTTTCGTCGCCTGCCATCTCACCGCACATACCGCACCATTTGCCGTTCTTGTGGGCACCGTCGATTGTCATCTTGACAAGGCGGAGAATGGACGGGTTGAGCGGCTGATACAGATAGGATACAGGCTGGCTCATACGGTCAGCAGCCATGGAGTACTGGATCAGGTCGTTTGTTCCGATGGAGAAGAAGTCCGCGTACTTGGACAGCTTGTCAGCCAGAACAGCGGCAGCCGGGATTTCGATCATGCAGCCGACTTCAACGTCGTCACCGACCTTGACGCCTTCAGCGATCAGTTCAGCACGGGCTGCATCGTAGCAAGCCTTGGCATCCTTGAATTCCTGGACAGTTGCGATCATCGGGAACATGATGCAGAGTTTGCCGTATGCGGAAGCTCTGAGCAGAGCTCTGAGCTGCGTGCGGAAGATATCCTTGCGCATCAGGCAGAAACGGACAGCACGGACACCGAGGAACGGGTTCATTTCTTCTTCGAATTCATAGTACTTCAGCTTCTTGTCGCCGCCGATGTCGAGTGTACGGATGACAACCGGCTTGCCGTTCATTGTTTCAAGAACTGCCTTGTAAGCTTCATACTGTGTATCTTCATCGGGCCAGTCTTCGCTCTTCATGTAGAGGAATTCTGTACGGAACAGACCAACGCCTTCGCCGCCGTTCTCAACAACGCCTTCGGCATCCTTCGGGGAACCGATGTTTCCGACCAGGAGGACTTTGTGTCCGTCTGTGGATACGGACGGCTGATCCTTGAGAGCCTTGAGAGCTTCCTTCTGAGCCTTGAATTCTTCTGCCTTCTTTGTATATTCAGCAACCTGCTCGGCAGTCGGATTCAGAATGACTTCACCGCTGATGGCATCGAGGATGACCTCGTCGCCTTCCTTGGCAGCATCCAGAATACCTGTGACACCGACAACCGCCGGGATTTCAAGGGAACGCGCCATGATTGCACTGTGGCTTGTACGGCCGCCGATTTCAGTTGCGAAGCCCTTTGCGAATTCCTTGTTCAGGGAACCTGTGTCGGAAGGTGTCAGGTCCTTGGCAACGATGACAACCGGTGTGTCGATGGTAGCCAGGTTCGGGATGACCTTGCCGCAGAGATTGCACTTTAAGCGGAAAGTAACGTCCTTGATGTCAGCAGCTCTTTCTCTCATGTATGCATCTTCCATGGACTCGAAGATGGTGACCATCATGTTTGCGACCTGCTCTGTAGCATATTCAGCATTGACCTTGTCATTCTTGATCATGTCCTCGATCTGTGAACGGAGTTCAGGATCGTTCGCCATCATCAGATGCGCATCGAAGACTGCGAGTTCTTCAGCAGCCAGACTCTTTGAAGCGACTTCCTTGATCTTTTCAATGTCAGCAACAGTCTTGACGAAAGCAGCATCCAGCTTTGCGAGTTCTTCCTCCGGCTCGGATGTCTTCATGACGATATCGAGAACCGGCTGTTCGAGTTTGTAGACCTTGGCAACAGCAATACCCTGTGAAGCAGCAATACCTTTCAGCATTCTTATATAACCTCCTCACTGCATTCTTCACAATGTCCCGTCCCCTCTGTAAGCGCTTAACCTCACGGCGGCAATGGATGGTGTTCAGACATCTGCCACCCAGCGGATGAGCTGCACGGCAAACCGTCCTGAAACATTCAATGATCATGATTGTTAACGCGCCAAAGGCACGGACAGAGACACTCCTTGCATGTATTTTAACACAGATGAGGGGTTCGGTAAATAATGGAAGACGCTGTAACATACTGCGGACTGCACACATTTCCGGCAAAAACTCAATGCGTCATTTCAGCAGATTTCCAGACAGTGCAGATATTCATCCACGGCCTTTTTGCGGCGGCGGTAATAGCTTGACTGGGAAAAGTACGCATGGTACCAGCTGCGCTCATGAACCTCAAGGAAATCATGGACAGCGATCAGCTGGGTATCTTTGGAACAGTCGCGAAGCGCCCTTTCCACATAATTGCGGAATGCGTAGTCATCTTTGATTCTTTCATTGACGCAGCTGATGCCGCTGCTTTCAGCCAGATCGATGCGCCTGAGGCATCCGCGGTAAGCGTCGCCGATCTGATTCATCAGATTGACTTTCTGATGGTATGTCAATTCAGTTTGAGACATTTTGATACCTCACTTTCGCTTTCAGCTTAACACCGCTTTGTGAAGGTAAGTGTTACAGAATCCGAAACACCCTTGACGCGTGTAATTTGTTCAAAATGAGTGCTTATGCTAGAATGAACGGGTATTGTTAATGCGGAGCCGTCCTATGTCAGCGAAAACCGTTTCCACCCTTTCGGGAAAGCATATTATGATATCAATCCTTCTGATCATCATGATCAGGGTTTTGGCGATGGTGATCAATCTGTTCACCAACCAGGACGGAATTGCTTTTATGGCATCGATGAACCTGCTCACGGCGCTGCTGATTGTATACAACTGGCCGCTGATTGAGCGCCACCGCCTGCGCTCGCTTGCCTCGATCGGCGACTCGCTGCTGTTCACCGCCATCGGCATCGTTTCCATCGGTGCGCTCACATGGCTGTCCGTCACCTTCCTGAAAGCGGAGGTGCTGCTGCCGGATCCGCGTCTTCTGATCGGTGTCGGCTATGCAAGACCGGGCATGCTGATTGCATTTTCGATCATGGAGGCGTGCATGGTATCGATCGGCTTCAAGAACATGACTGATCATCTGGATGTGAGAAACAAGGAGCTTCAGGCCATTCTGATCTCGGCGATCGTATCGGGACTGTTCATGACTGTGCTGTTTACCGATCCCGATCTGCTGTCGATGGTCCGCACCCTTCCCTATTGGCTGTTATTGACGATGATCCTCTCATATCTTTACAATCAATGCCATTCCATTATTCCCGGCATTGTCGCGATGAGTGTTGTCAATCTCGTCTTCATGATTCTCTCCATTATCTGATCACAGGCTTAACCGCCTGTTTTTTTTATGCCGTGCAAACAAAAAAGGAAGCGGGGACCGCTTCCTTTTGGATTTGATTGATCAGTCTTCCTGTTCGACTTCAATCAGGCCATAGCCTTCGGAGCTTCTTCTGTAGACAACGGAGATCTTTCCGCTCTCCTCATCGGTGTAGATGTAGAAGTTGTGTCCCGAAAGCTCCATCTGCATGATCGCGTCATCCAGTGTGAGCTCGCTTGCGACCAGTGTCTTTGTTCTGACCGGAATATCGTATTCCGCTCTTTCGTTCTGTGCCTCTTCCTCGACAAAGGCCTTGGCGAGATGTTCGCGGTGCTTTCTGGAGAGTCTTGTCTTCTGCCTGCGGATCTGATCCTCAAGCTTGTCAATTGCGGCATCGAGAGCTGCGTAGAAATCATCATCGACGACTTCCGCTCTCAGGATTCCTACTTTGGTGGGAATGGTCACCTCTACTTTCTCAGAATCCGGATAAACACGGGCAACCACCCTTGCGATTGTGTCAGAGTTAATCAGAAGATACTTGTCCAGATTGGACAGTTTCAGTTCGATTCTCTCCCTCATCGCATCCGAGATTTCAATGTTTTTTCCAACAATTTCAAACCGCATATTCTGCCTCCATTTCTACTGCACATTTGCGGCAAACGGAAAGAAACCTTTCCGGGAATATTCAATGATTTTTTGATATCTTTTATCTGCTTTCATTTTAACCGAATCCGGACGAAAAACATATATGTAATTTGTGAATAATGAAAAAAGCAGTCCGTTTATGAAACAGGACTGCTGTCGATTTTCCTCAGCCATTCATAGACCACGGTCATGGCATAGGAATCCATGCCGCAATAGGCCTTGAGATTCTCAATGATCTCCTCTTTGTTTTCAATATCCCCGTCAAGATCCAGGTAGCGCCACTGGAAGACGGCGTCCATTCCCTGCTGGATATCCAGGTCGTGATAGCCGGGATCATCCATCATGCTCATGATCATCTTGAGCGACCACTGCCCTCTCATGCGCACGTCATAAACCGTTCCGCTTTCAAAGGGAAGCTGCAGATCCTCCATGCGCTCATTGATGTCAAGCAGCTCTTCGCGCAGTTTGGGAAACAGCGCGGCAAGCTCACGGATACGGATCTTCTCGGCACCTTCCGCGTTATAGGCAATGACCGTGCCGACACGCGGAATATCCTTCACCAGGTTTTCCGCCAGTTCAAGTCTGTCATCCCCCACCGAGAGGAAGACCTTATGATCGCGCTCTCCGTTTTCATGAAGAATATCGATGGAATATTCAAAGGGAAGCACGTCATAGGGCTTCATGCCCGGATATGGCGGCACCGCGAAGCGCTCCCACTCAAAATCAAGGAAAGTCACCGGATAAGTGATGTCCTCAAGCCAGGCGTGCAGCGCCATTCGGTCGGCGAAGAGTCCGTTCTCAGTGCCGTCGGCGATGATCTGGGCAAACTGCTGACGGGAGCCCTCGATACGTGCGGGATCGGCATCGCGCAGTCTTGTGCGGCCCTCTCTCATCATCGCATAGCGGTGCTGGGCGCCGATCAGATGAACGATCGAGTTGTCATCCTGGCGTTTCTCCTCTTCAAAGCATTCATTGTAATGGCGGCACTTGGTGCGGCCCGTGCATGCGTTTGTGCGCACCGGTGCGGGTATTTCTTCATGCAGGCATCTGTCCATGGCGGCAAGGTCGCCGCTCAGATCGCGCATGTTCCTCAGGATTGTCTCACCCACCGGAACAGATGGATTGCCCTTGCTGTTATAGAAATTGCGGCTGATCACAAACAGCGCATTGGGATCAAGTGTTTCCCCTCTGACATAGGATGCGTTGAGGTGGATCACATACCAGTTTTTCACATTGATTCCGTTGCCGGCAAGAACCCATGCGGTATTGCAGTAAAACTGCAGATCATCCGCGCGCGGATAAAGGCCGGCAAACAGGAAATACACATCCCAGCCATCACCGTTCTGATGCAGAAACGGGATCTTGACTCTGAGATTTCTGTATTCAAAGCGTGCCTTGAGCAGCCATTCCTCACTTTTCATGGCTTCCAGCGCTTTTTCAGCCGAATCGCCCCGCTCCCCTTTGAAGCAGTGCGTGACGCCGAGCTTTTCAGCCGCCAGAAGCGTGATCTCTTCATCCAGCCTCACATACGGTCGGTATTCCTGTTTCTCCTGGGCGTTTTCCAGAACAAACAGGCGGGCGCAGCGGCTGTATTTTTTACAGTCGGAAATATGATACATAAAAACCTCTTTATTGTTTGAGCATATCGCCGATCAGATTGTGACCGGCTGCCCTTCTGTAGCAGACATTTACGAAATCACCGGGTTTCAGATTCTTTGAAGAGCGGAAACGGACGCATCCGTCCACCCCATCCGGCGCAAACAGAGCGCTTCTGCCGATGTACATGCCGCTCAGATCGTCATAGCTTTCAACCATGACCTCATCCGTCTGCCCGACTCTTTCACTCAGCAATTCCTCACTGACCTTCGCCTGCAGTGCCATGATCTCGGAAAGTCTTCTTTCCTTGACCTCCTGGGGAATATCATCCTCCATCTCATAGGCGGGTGTGTCCTCTTCAGAGGAATAGGTAAAAGCGCCGAGATGATCAAATCTGACGGTTTGGATCAATGAGAGTGTGTCCTGATGTTCTTCCTCGGTTTCACTCGGGAAGCCGGTGATCAGGGTTGTACGAAGCACAGCCTGAGGCAGTTCCTCACGGATGCGCGCACAGCGCTCAATGATCAGCTCACGGCTGCCGCGGCGGTGCATTTCCTTGAGAATGCGGTTATTGCCATGCTGAACGGGAATATCGAAATAAGGCAGTACGTGTCCGCATGTCTTCATCGTTTCAATCAGGTCATCGGGGATTTCATCCGGATAAAGATAAAGCACCCGGATCCATTTCACGCCTTCCAGCGCGTCAAGCTTTTTAAGCAGTGAGGAAAGATGGAGCTGTCCGTCAAGGTCATAGCCGTAGCGTGAGCTGTCCTGGGCAATCAGATTCAGCTCCTTAACGCCCGCTGCGATCAGCCTTTGCGCTTCGGCAACCAGCTCTTCTTCAGGTACGGAGTGCATGTCGCCGCGAATGAGCGGAATGGCGCAATAGCTGCAGCGGTTGTCGCAGCCGTCAGCGATTCTCAGATATGCCATCCAGGGTTTGCCAGAAAGCAGACGCGGTGTCTTGCCGTAGCTGTTGATGATCTTCACACCGAGCTCTTCGGATAAAATGGCGCCGAGCTGTCTGTATTCGCTGATTGAAATGAAACGGTCCACTTCCGGCATCTCTTCTTCCAGCTGCGGTTTGTAGCGGGTGGACAGACATCCCATGACAATCAGTTTTTTCAGATTGTTTTCCTTCAGGTCAGCCGTCGATAAAATCGTGTCGATCGCTTCCGTCTTTGCGCTTTCGATAAATCCGCATGTATTGATGATGATCGCTTCCGCCTCATCATAATCCGTGACAATCTCCATGCCGCTGGCATTCAGAATGCCGAGCAGGTTTTCTGTATCAACTAGATTTTTAGCGCATCCAAGCGAGATCACTCCGATTTTCATGACGTTTCCTCCTGCGTACCTGTGCAATTATAGCATTTCCGTCAAAAAAGGAAGAGATTACCTCTTCCTTTTTCACATTTACATGCAATCAGTCCGCCAGTGTTCCAAACGGATCCCACGGTGACAGCAGCGCCGGCTCTTCCAGAAGAGCTGCCTTTGCTTCATCACTCAGATATTTCTTATGGATTGCCGCCACATAAACATAGCGGTCAAACCAGGTGTCGCTGGCGGTGAAGTAGCCCTTGTTGCCGGGTTTGTCGCCCCAGGAGTTTTCGATCTTCCATCTGGTCGGTTTGTCTTCCACAAGATTGACGCCGGTGATGACCATCGCATGGTTCATCGCGCTCTGTCTGGCATCAAGCATCTCCGCCTTGGTCATGGAGAGATCCATATCAAAGGTTCCCTCATAATCATACTGGGCATCATCCCAAAGACCCGTCTCGCGGTCGCCGTCCTTGCCGCAATCGCAGCCGAACCATACCGGCTCGCCGTCTTTCAGAGTATTGAGGATGTATGTCTTCAGTTCATCCATCGGCACATTGAGCAGTTCCACACGATTGCCGCTTACGACATTGCCGAGATATTCAACCGTGAATGTCTTATGGTAAGGCTTGTCGGCAGTCGGGCCGTTGATCACGCTGACATAATCGCACAGATCCACCCCGAGATACTTCTCATAGAATTCCTTCGGTGTGACATTGTATTCGGCATGCGCCTTGCCGTCCTTGTCATAGTATTCAAAGGTGAAGGATTTCGGAGGAACGCCGAAGCAGGAAGCGATCAGGCTGTAGATTTCCTTCAGCGCTGTCTCACGCAGAGCTTCGATATCCCCGTCTCTGTCTTCCGCATGGGCACGGTGCGCATCGGAAGCGAACTTTCTGAGGCGTTTGTTGAGCAGGCCGTTCATGCCGCGGGTATGGGAGGACTGATAAGTTTCAAGCATGGCAGTCTTGGGGCAGATGCCGTATTTGCTGATGAGGCTTGTCAGCATGTTCCACTGACCTCCGTCACTGACCGCGCCTTCCAGAAGGAAGCGGTTCTTTTCACTGCCAAGGGGCTGATCAATCTCAGCGATGATGCATTCCATGAACCAGTTCGCCTTTTCAAGCTTGTCATAGAAAGCGACATAATTCTGGGAAAGCTCGAACTCCTTGATGCCGTATTTCTTCGCAATGATTTCCCGCATCACATTCAGTGCAGAGAAGATCCAGCATCTGCCGGATGCCATCTGTGCGGTTGCGGGCATTGTTTTCAGATCAATTGTAAAAATATGGGGGTTGCTGTTTTCCGCTTCAAAAGAGCGGCTGATCAGAGTGATGTCATTCTTTGTCAGAGCATTTCTGACAACTTTGGCTTTTGCGTCTGCGCAATATGCAGAACGCAGCTGTTCAAGGGTATCCATTGTGATCGGTTTCATTCTGTTTTCCTCTTTCGTGCATACTGTACAACAAAGAGGAAGCGAATTCAATAAAGCAGATTAACCCTGTTTCATGACTGCCAGCACGCACAGCCGCTCAAGGCTTTCCAGATCCATGCAGGTCTGCAGGATGAGTGCTTTTGCCTGCGGATCATATGCCGTATCCGCATGAACAAGAGAGCGGTCTGCAGCCTCCTGGATAAAGGCTTCTTTGTCGTTTTGGCTGATAAAACTGCGGATTCTTGTGTCCAGGGCATTCATGGAGGCTTCATCGTTGATGAAGACACTGATGATCTCATAGACTTCTTCCGTTTCCCCATCACGCAATGTGAAGATGCGGTTGTCTTCAAAGAATTCCTGGGAGCGCAGCTGATGCAGCGGCGTGAACATCGTCTCTCCTTTTCCGAAGACGGAATGTCCGTAAATGACGCGCAGCTCATCGTCCTTTTCGCACTGCATATCAAAAAACAGTGTGCCGGTCATTCCTTCACTGCCGTCAAACAGATGATTCAGATACCAGCTGTTGTCGTCTGCCTGCACCACAGGCAGTCTGATCAGGCTGCTTTCAAATTCCAGCAGTGCCCTGAAATCCGGATTGATGTCCCGCAGCTGCGTGAACACATCCTCTTCGTCATTTGCTTCCTCTTTTTCAAAGATCCGTTTTTCCAGATGCTTTTCCGTATTTTCTGCACGTTTTATGAGATTTGTTTCATGATGGCTTTGAAGCAGGCCGCACACAAACAGGATCAGTGACGCCGCCGATGTGATCTTCCATAACCATTCACGCATCGCACACCTGCCGCGATCAGTGCCAGGACTAGTGAAGCCCAAAGAAGTGCCGGCACACGGGCGCCGATGCCGGTGGGCACGGTCTTTCTGCTGTCTGTGATGGTGATCTCTTCAAATACAACCGGCGGGTTGTTTTCCGAAACACCCGAGAGGTCAAACCGGCTGCGGTTGAGGGAATAGCCTTTCGGTGCTTTTGTCTCCCTGACATAGTAGCCCTGCGGATCATAAGGCAGCACAAATGACACCTCGCCGTTTTCATCCGTGGTGCCCGTCGCCCGTTTTCCATTGACATCACGCGCTTCACGGTTGCCGGAAGCGTGATAAACCGTGATCTGTGCGCCTGATAGCGGAGTGCCGTCCTCACTGTCGGTTTTATGCACGCTGAGATGGATTCTCACATTGCGGTCAATCATCCTTAACAGCTGATTCTTCGCGGAATTGCCTTTAACCGTAAAGACAAGCGAATCGCTGAGGGCATACCCCTGCGGCGCGGAAATCTCCTTCAATACGTAGGTGCCGTCACCTTTGACATAAGATGAAAGATCTTCGATTCTTTTCTCACTGATCCATTCATGCAGAAGCGTGCCTTGTGTATCGTACAGGCCAAGTTTCGCACCTGAGAGCGGACTGCCGCTTTCATCAGACTTCAAAGCTCCAAGACGCACAGCCGCATCAATCATGATGATGTTCACATCCGCATCGCTCATCGGATCATAGGTTTCCGTTGTGAAATACACATCCGCAGCCGTATAGACGCCTTCCACCGCCGCGCTTTCCTCAAGCCGGTATGACGTGCCGGCTTTCAGATACGGACCGATCTGCATCGGTTCTTTTCCGCTCTGCCAGCTGGCAATGATCGTCTCGTCCTCTTCCGTCTGCTCATACAGGGTCAGTATGACTCCTTCCAGGAGTTTTCCGGTGTCTTCGGCAAGTTTGCTCACTGTCACACTGATCGGCGCGTTGTTCACTTCCAGAACCAGATCCACTCCGGATTTCGGCGTGAACTGCGTTTCATAGCTGCGGTAATAGCCTGCCGGTGCGGATGTTTCCCGAAGTGTGTAAGTGATGCCTGCGCAAAGATTGTTCACGATATGTTCTGTGCCGTCACTCTCCCACTCATCTTTGACTTCTCCAAGCTCATCGATCACTTCAAAGCACGCACCTGCAAGCGGCTGCTGGTCCTTTGTGTATTTACCGACACTGACGATGCCGTTGCGCATTTCAACGGTGCTGCCGGCAGGATCATTCACAGGCGTGAAGCGGATCTCTTCCGCTTTCACATAGCTGCCTCCTTCTGAAAGTGAAGGCGTGATGGTTTCTCTGAGGATGTATGTCTGTTCTTTGGAAAGTCCCGCAATGATATGGGGAACAGTGCCTGATACCCATTCATCCACAATCGTGCCCTGCTCATCTGTCACGCAAAGATGCGCGCCGGGCAGCTCATCAGTGCCGGAAGCCTGTTTCTTGGAGAATACGGTCAGAACAGGACTGTTTTCAGCTTCAATTTCAATATCTTTCTGTTCCGGAGTCACGCTGAAGCGGTATTCCTTTGCAGAAAGAATGAGATTGCTGAGTGTCTGGGTTTCTCTTAGCAGATACTCTCCGCATGGCAGACCTTCCGCATGGGCGTTTCCGTCTTTGTCCGTGATCAGCTGCGTGACTTCCGTCCCCTTTCCATAAAGCAGGCTGCCATCCGTACAAGAGAGGATATTCTCACCGGCAGTCAGTGAGAATCTGATTCCCGAAAGGTCCTGCGGAATCAGACTGCGGCCGCATTGCGGTTCTGTGATTGTTTTCTTCAGATGTAAAGAGCCTTTGATCTGCTCATTGTTCACGGTAACTTCCGCAAAAGGCTGACCGCCGCTTTGGACACCGGAGCTGCCGATCACAAACGGGATGGCTTTTTCCATAATATGAAAGCCATAAGGCGCTTTGACTTCGCGCAGCTCATAGCTGCCTGCAGGCAGACTCAATGGCAATACCAGTGTGCCCGGATCTGAGGCGGTATCGGCGTAGACATTTCTGTCCGGTTTGATGTCATGCTGCGCACAGGCGCTCATGAATGTGTCATATTCCGCAGAGCCGACTTTCTGTATGACTTTGTTTCCTTTGGCGTCATAAATCTCAAAGACGGCAGGTGTGCGGGTGATCAAGGTACCGCTCGCCGCATCCTTCTTGATGATTTTCAGACGGTATTGCGACGGGAGATTGCTGACTTCAAACAGCAGCGGCTGATCTGTTTTCTGATCGATGGTAAAGCTGAAATCCCCGCATAACTGCAGATCCGGTCCGCTGGCCTGGATCTGTCTGACCGTGTAGGCGCCATAGGCAAGCATTCCGCTTTCGCCATAGCCGTTTTCATCGGTGATGATCTTCGCCTTTTCCAGCGGATGGATTTCATCATAATGTTTCAACGCCTCTTCAAATGATCCGTAAGCTTCAATCGATGATGCGGAAAGAACTGCGAAATGAGCTCCCTTTTCATTGACGCAAAGATCCGATGACTCGCGGTTTGCGATGACTTTGTGCAGCGCCATTTTGCCTGAGATCACTTCATCCTGCATTTCGATTTCATAAACACCATCCGTTTCAGAAAGATCCTGCAGTGTGAATCTATGGGTCTGTTCATCCAGCTGATAGCCCTTTGGCGCAACAGTCTCACGCAGCGAATACGTGTCGGCGATGTTCAGGCCGCCGATGACATCCGAATACCCCTGCGCATTGACATTGAGCGCTGCAACGGTAAAATCCTGTGTCTCATTGCGCAGCTCATACTGCGCGCCGGAAAATGATGCCTCATTGAGCGGTTCTGCGCCGTTCAGGGAATCCCGTTTGATCAGCCTGAGCTTTGCCTCATTCACATGAATCTCTGTCTCAAATGATTTCACCGGGCATGTTCCGCGGATGACAAGAGTCTGGATCTTTGAGCCGTCTCTTGACTTGAGCACAAGCGGCGCGCCTTTGATCGAATCCGGTATGCCCGCATAATGGAAAACCGGATGAATCACCCCTGCTGTTCTCGTGTCGATCGTCACTTCATTGCCGCTTTGTGTGATGGATGGATCATCATTCATGAGACTGTAGTTCTGCAGCACCTGCGCATTGTCGCGGATGATCACTTTCTCGCCAGCCTTTACAGTCACAGGCGCATTCAGTTCATTGCCTGACTCATCGATGAATACCGGATCAACATCACGGTGATATTCAGCGGTTTTGGTTTCGATCGCATCCATGCGCTCTCTGATCATCGGGGTGATCTCTTCCGTCTGATCGCTCATGTACCTTGAGCCGTCATAGGCTTTATCACGCCAGACCTTTGTATTACCAAGCGCGGGATTGATCGTTTTCCAGATCAACAGCTGGGTGGCATACCAGGATTCCATATCCTTTGATCCGTCGATGCCATAGCCGAAACAGGAATATTCGGTGATCTGATCTCTAAGCTCTCGTGAATAGCCGCTGTATGTTTCCCATGAGCCCGTCTCATAGCGGTCCTCGCCGATCACCACGGTCTCATCCGGCTCAATACAGTAGGCAGGTTCCCCATCACTCATGAAGATGCCGTCATGGATGATCCAGCCTTCATTCAGGCATTCGTTTTCAAAGAAATACGTGTACTCGTTTTTCTCGAAAACAACGGATTGGGCAGCTGCTGTAATGCAGGCGGTGCAGATGATGCAGAGCACCGCGGATACAATCAGCCGCCGTTTTGTTAAATTGCTTGTTTTGATGTGCATGGTTATCCTCCTGCCTTTTTTATTCAACAAAGCCAAAGGAAACCTTCAGACACAAAATAAAAAACAGCAGAATTTTCACCTGCTGTCTTTGATGACTTACGCGTCGAGTTCTTTTCCGGTAATCAGGAAATATGCTTCCCTGTACTTTTCAATGGTGCGAGCAATGACATCTTCCGGAAGGTTGTAATCACTTTCGGGATTTGCCTTGAGCCAGTCACGCACATACTGCTTGTCAAAGGAAGGCTGGGAATGACCCGGCTCATATCCTTCCAGCGGCCAGAAGCGGCTGGAATCCGGTGTCAGCATCTCATCACCGAGAACGACATTGCCGTTTTCATCAATACCGAACTCGAACTTGGTGTCGGCGATGATGATTCCCTTTGCCAGGGCATAATCGGCACACTTTTTATAAAGAGCGATTGTGCAGTCGCGGATTGTTTCCGCATATTCGCGTCCCTTGCCCGGGAAGGCCTTTTCGAGAACTTCCACACTCTGTTCAAAGGAGATGTTTTCGTCATGGTCGCCGATTTCAGCCTTGGTGCTCGGTGTGTAGATCGGCTCGGGAAGCTTGTCGCATTCATTGAGTCCTTCGGGAAGTCTGATTCCGCAGACGGTTCCGTCCTTCTTGTAGCTGGCCCATCCGCTGCCTGTGATGTAGCCGCGCACGATGCATTCAACCGGTACCATGTTCAGTTTTCTGCAGAGCATGGATCTGCCTGCGAACTGCTCATTGCGGAAGAATTCAGGCATATCGTTCACATCGGTGGAAATCATGTGGTTGGGAATGATGTCCTTTGTCAGATCAAACCAGAACTTTGAAAGCTGGGTCAGGACTTTTCCCTTGTCGGTAACCTTGTTTTTCAGAATGACGTCAAATGCACTGATCCGGTCGGTCGCAACCATGATGAGCGCTTCGCCGTCATCATAGATTTCACGGACCTTACCTTCTTTTACAGGTGTATATTCCTTCATTTCGTTGGCCTCCGTTTTTTCAACAGAAGTAGTATAGCAAACTATTGCCGATATGGAAGAAAAAAATACGGCCCGCAAAGAACCGTATGTCCTGGAACTGACGGGTCATCATTCAGCTGCCGGAAGACTGATGCATGTCTTGAAGAGATCGCCGTCCACACTGATTTCAAAGCTTCCGTTCATGATCGTGCAGAGACTTTCCGCAATGTTCAGACCGAGTCCGCTGCCCTCGCTGCTGCGGGATGCATCGCCTCTGACAAATCGTTCCATCAGCTCTTCGGAAGAGATGTTGAGAATATCCTTTGAGATGTTTTTGACCACGATGGATACATGCTGATCATCCTGCTTCATTGCATCAATATAGACACGGGTGTGCGGCTGGGCATATTTGACGCAGTTGGAAAGAAGGTTTGACATCACCCGCCATAACAGCCTGCCGTCCGCCATCGCATACAGAGGCTCATCTTTGATATTCACAACCGGATCAAGTTCTGCTTTTGCAAGCTTTTCCTCATATTCGCCAAGGGCCTGCTCGATCATTTCCCTGAGATCGGTCTTTTCCAGATTTGCATGAATGTTGCCGGTGGATGCCTTGGAGGCTTCGATCAGATCCTCGCTGAGTTTTCTTAACCGCTCTGAATTGCGTTTCAAAGCTTCGAGATACTCCGTCTTTTTCACTTCATCGCTCTCCCTGCTCAACAGATCCGTATAGCTGATGATGGAAGTCAGAGGCGTGCGGATGTCATGGGACACGTTGGTGATCAGTTCGGTTTTGAGTCGTTCCGCTTTGAGCTGCTTTTCAACCGCCGCTTCGATTCCTTCTGAAATCCTGTCAAGATCCGCAGAGATGTCCCGGTAAAAGGACGGGGCAAACGGCGCTCTCGTACCGGTGATCGATGCGCTCAAGTCACCTTTGCTCATGGCTGCGGTCCGTTGTTCAAGCCGCTGTGCAAAGTATGCGTAAACAGGCATTGAGGCTGCCGCAAGCAGATCAGCCGCCACCACCGCGAGATGAAACAGCGATTGCGGGGCCGCAAGAATCGCGATGAAATTGAGGGCAAACAGAACCGCCGCACACAATGAGACTTTCGGAGTCAGCGGAATGATACGGATGAATTCGCCTGTCTTTTTCAGCACCCATGCGATCAGGCTGGTGGAAAGCAGTTGCTTTGCCTTGATGCGCCGGGCAAAAGAGAGCATTGCGCACATCAGGATCAGGAATCCCGCATTCACACATACACTGATAACAGGAACCAGCACACGGAGACCGGAAGGATAGCTGCCTGTATACGGGATCACCATCTCTTCCGCAAGCGGAAACAGAACAGCGGTCAGTGTCAGGGCGAAGAGTGCGGTGATTTCGCACGGAATCCGGTCTATCAGGATCAGATGGATTTCATCATCATCCGCGGTATGTCCCGCACTGCCAAACAGCCACAGCACAGCACAGATCAGAATGACCGCTGAGACACATAAGCCGGGCAATGCCGCCTTCAGGTAAGGCTGAATCTTCTGATAAAACTGCCAGTTTTCATAAAACACACTGTCTTTGCCGGGCGGATCTGAAACATATATGGCAGCTTTGCCGGTATAAACCCGGCTGCCTGACTCCATCGCTTCCTGCAGAAAGACAGGCGGTTCGCTCATGTCTTCTGAAATCTCAAGATTGATGAAACCCGATTCCGGTTCATATTGGTAATCATACAGCTGTACATGATACTTCCCTGAAGTCTCTCCGGTCTGCACAAGGACGGATGATTTCTGTCCGTCTGCGGAAAAATCCGTCAGCGTGATCCCCTGATAGCCTTGCGCAACGGTGCCGATTTCTTTCTGATGATACGCTCTCCAAATGGTATCGTAAGCGGTGATGCGAAAGGCTGCCTGAACACTGCCGGACTCATAGAAGTCATCGCTCACATACTCTGTCACATCAAGAAATACCGCAAAGCCGAAGAGAACGGAGAGATTCAGGGAAACCAGAGCGCATATCCAGACAATGATCTTTGCCCATGTTTTTCCGTAATACTTTTTCATTTCTGCACCTCCATGCGGTAGCCGTGGCCCCAGATCACTCTGATATATCTTGGCGCGGAAGGATCGATTTCAATCTTTTCCCTTAAGTGGCGTATATGAACCGCGACGGTTGCCTCATTGCCGATCGGCTCCTCATTCCAGACCTTTTCATAGATCTCATTGCTCGAAAACACTTTGCCCGGATTGCGCATGAACAGATTCAGAATGCCGAATTCCATCGGAGTCAGGGAAACACTTTCCCCGTCCACCTTCACCTCTTTCGCATTTTCATCCAGCACAAGGCCGCCGTTGACAAGAATCCCCTCTTTGGAAACCGCCCCGCCGAGATTCATATATCTGCGCAGGTGGGAGCGCACTCTTGCGATGACCTCCATGGGTGAAAACGGTTTGGTGATATAATCATCCGCCCCGATATCAAGACCGTGGATTTTATCGGTTTCCTCCCCCTTTGCGCTTAATATGATGACCGGCACATTGGATTCAGTGCGGATTCTTTCGGTCGCTTCAATGCCGTCCATCTGGGGCATCATGATATCCATGAGGATCAGATCAATATGATTCGCATGAAGCGCTTCAAGCGCCTCTTTGCCGGTATGAGCCTCATATATTTCATAATTCTCGGCACTGAGATAGATCCTGAGCGCACGGCAGATATCCGGATCATCATCCACAATCAGTAAAGCAGCCATAATCAGTTCCCTTTCGTTACGTATTCATTGTATGCCCGTGCCTGATTAAGAAAAAAGAAGTGTTTCCTTTAAGAATTTCTTAAGGAGATGAAAAAAGCGGCTCTCCCTTTGCGGGAAAGCCGCTGATGTTTCTTAGCGGTGATTGAGTTTTGAAATGCCGTATGTGTTGACCAGGGCGTCGAGCTTGATTCCCTTCTTGCATAAGGGACACTCATGGGAAGGCTTGGACATGTAGTCATCCAGAATCCTTGATGCGTTGAAGATCGAATGAACCGGATATCCGCAGCATTCATCCACCATGGTGAAGATGGAGCATACGCCCGCGACCTCGCCGCCATAGTACTGGACCGCCTCAATGCCGCCCTGCACGGTATAGCCGGTGGTGATTGAGGATGCCAGGATCAGGACATGCTTGCCGGTGATCATCGGCTTGATGTTGTCACGGAACAGCAGCTGGCTGCCGGTGGTGTGTTCAGGTGTAACGACATAGATCGTATTATGAATATTGATACTTCTGAAACCGCTCTTGGTCAGATCGCTCGCCATGCATGCGCCGACCACTTCCGTTCCGTCAAGACAGAGAATGGAGTCGATCAGGGTTGTCGGTCTGTACTGGGCGGCCAGCTGTCTGGCAGCCTCCTTGGCTTCGGACAGACGGTGTTTGGTGAAAGTCAGATCCACATAATAGTTGATGTGGCTGTGACTGGTCGCAAAATGTCCCTTCGCAACACGAAGTTTCAGAGAATTGTTCGGATTGGGATAATCCATCATTTCAATTGCCATAATTATTTACTCCTGCAGTTGGTGAACAGATGACTTGATCTGTACTTATATATTACCAAATTTTACCGTATTGGTCACTGCCGATTGACTGTGCGCACGTTTAAAGTTGTATAACGCATTGCGTCTTACAGATGGTATGCTGAACAGGCAGGAGACTGAAAATGAATCAGAAAAAACGAAAACCGATCCGTGCGCTGTTATGTGTGATCATCGCGGCGCTGGCCGTTTACGGCATATATGCATACCTTGAGAAAAAGCGGATTGAACGGGAACTGTATGAAGCTGCCATGAAAGCTCTTGATGAGGAGCTTACTGCGAACAGATCGCTGGCCGCAAAGATTGATGATCGCTATATCACTGCCGCAAGCGCTGTATATGAACAGGAGAATGATCCCGCATTCCGCGAAGAAAGCGTGAACACGCTGAATCTGCCGGTGGATGCGATCGGCGATTCGGTCATGCTCGGGGCAGCGGCGAATCTCAAGGAGACATTCCCCAATGCCTATGTGGATGCGGCCGTCAACCGCTCCTATTATCCATTGCTGGACATTGTATCCAAACGCGCAGCCGCAAAAACACTGGGTGATCCGGTGGTCATCGGCATCGGCACAAACGGTCCGCTGAGTCTGTCCGTATGTCATCAGGTGCTCGATCTCTGCAAAGACAGGCAGGTGTTCTGGCTGACCACAAACAATAACTGGCAGTTTGACAACACGGACACCATCCTCTCCTTTGCGCAAGATTATGACAATGTGACCATCATCGACTGGGATACTTTCTCCGACGGGCACGACGAATATTTTTACAATGACGGCATTCATCTGCGTCCGGAAGGACGTGAAGCCTATACAAAGCTGATCAGAGATTCCATTACGGAGCGTCTGTGGAATCTGATGCCCCACGAAAAAAACCGCACCCTTCTGATCGGGGACGGCGCACTGCTCAGCTGTAAAAGCCTGATGGAGAATCTTAACGAGGATGAGGATCTGCTCATCAGTGAAGAAAATGATGCGGAAATGATTCTTTCCCATATCCGCATGCTTGAGGAAAAGCATATCCTTCCCGAGCGGATCATCATTGCCATGCAGGATGAAGCCCTGCTTGATGAGCTTTGCAAAAAAACGGAAGCATTCCGCAAACTGGAAACACTGCGGATCGTCATGAATAAGGAAAATAAGGATTCAGAAGCGGATGAAACCATCCGGCTATATGAGGAATGTGAAGAGATCTATGCGGTGGATCAGATTCATCTGAGCGACGAAGCATCTGACATTCTCACAAAGCGGATTCTCGAAATAATCGGATAAATACAAAAAAAAGATGCCTGAGCATCTTTTTTCATGGTGCGGATAACAGGAGTCGAACCTGCACGAGTCTCCCCACTGACACCTGAAATCAGCGCGTCTACCAATTCCGCCATATCCGCATCGCAAGAATGAGTATATCACAACATTTCAAAAAAGCTAGATATATTTTTCTAAAATTTTTCTTGCGTACGCATCTCTTTCGTCATTCCAGCCCACAAGACAATCTGTGCGGACCAGATAATCATCCAGATGAGGCATTTTCATGTCATCGAAAATGATGAATCCTTTGAAATCCGGATGTTCGAACAGGAAATCCGTGATATGCAGCTCACGCGGTTTCATCGTATGGGAATCCGTCTGCAGTTCCAGACGGATCTTCGGATCCATACCCGCCTTTTCCAGATAATCCTGGCAATACGGCAGTCCCGCATAGCGCCATGAGCTGGAAACCACAACTTTGACATCGGGATAATCCGCCATGAAGCGGTTGAAACGCTGCACGCATTCACGGTTGGCAAAATCGAATTCCTTTTTTGCCAGCGCCTTTTCATATTCCGGAGTTCCTTCCAGCAGGAAAATATTGATGACGCCGTCGAAATCCAGGAACATGTAAATCACACTGTCTTCCTTATTCCGGTTGGCATTCATGATCTTTTTCAGTCTGCGGTGGTCAGCCATCCATTCAAATGCTGTTTTTTCAAGTTCCATACTCATTTCTTCTCCGGCAACTGTTTTGTCACAAACCCCCATGCCAGCTCCAGAATACGTGAGAATCCTGTGATCACGACAGGAATCACGGCCACTGCGCATAATGCAATCAGAAGATCAGACCATAACAGTTTAGCATCAAATACGCTTCCTGCCAAAAAAACCGCACCGATCAGCAGGCATGACATGGCAGAAATCACTGCCGCACGCAGTTTTGTCATAGGCTGATAGACCCGCACAAGCGTGTACATATAGATGAATCCGGTCAGCACCATGAGCAGTCCGCTGTAGCGCTGCGGGCTGAGATTCATGTATTTCTGCAGTGCCAGACACACAAACACACTGAGCATGACCGTGCACGCCGAAGGAATCGCTTTTTTCAGCGCCTTGAGCAGGAAACTGCCCTCTGCCCTTTCAAAGCTCGGTTCCAGCTGAAGAATCACGGTCGGGATGCCAACGCCGCATGCGGACAGAAGCGTCAGCTGAATCGGCACAAACGGATAGGTATGTGCCAGGATGATGACATAGATGCTGAGCAGCACCGAGAAGCCTGTTTTGACCAGATACATCGAAGCGGCTCTGGAGATGTTGTTGATGACGCGTCTGCCTTCATCCACAATCATCGGCATTCTGGCAAAATCATCATCGAGCAAAACGAAATTGGCGCTGTCTCTTGCGGCGGGAGCACCGGATGCCATGGCAACCGACACATCCGCGCTTTTCAGGGAAGGCACATCATTGACACCATCCCCCGTCATCGCCACATGGCGGCCCTTGCGCTTGAGCGCTTCAACCAGTTCCTTTTTCTGAATGGGAAGCACCCTGCCGAAGACGGTATATTGATCAACGATCGCATCGTAATCCGGTTCATGTCCGTGAAGACTGATGTATTTGTCGCTGTTTGGAATGCCTGCCCTTGCGGCAATGGCGCTGACTGCGGAGGGATCATCACCGGAGATGACTTTGAGTGTGACATCCTGCTTTGCGAAATATTCCATGATCTCAGCCGTGTTTTCACGCAGCTCATCCTCAAGTGTGAAGATGGCAGCCGGCACAATCCTGGAAGCTGATAGATCCTCATCCAAAGGATCATCGCTGTGCGCAAAGATCAGTACACGGGTTCCGTTTTTCGCATAGGAGGCGCATTGTTCAAGCAGATCGGGATGTTCTCCCTTGAGCAGAATATTTGGCGCGCCAAGGTAAAAGGAGCCTTGCTCTTCCGTTTCGGCACCCGAGAATTTTCTCTCTGATGAGAAAGTAAGATAACGGGTTGTAATAAACACAGACTTGGAGCCGTATTCCCTGCGCAGCGCTTCACTGGTCGCGTTGGCGGTATCCATAGAGGCAATCAATGAACGGATCGCGTCTTCGATAAAAGACTTCTCAAAACCGTCCAGAATGATTTCACCGGTCACTTTCATGGAGCCCTTGGTCAGGGTTCCGGTTTTATCCAGGCACAGGGTATCCACTCTGGCCAGTCTTTCAATGGAGAACAGCTCCTGCACAAGCACCTGCTTGCGGGCAAGACGGATGGTGCTGACCACCAGCGCCGCGCTGGTCAGTACGACAAGTCCTTCCGGAATCATGCCGACCACTGCCGCCACCGTCTTGATGGCGCTGTCCTGCCAGCTCATGCCGGTTCTTAACCATTGTGTCAGGAAGATGATGATGCCTGCCGGAATGATCACGATCGAAATGATCTTGAGGAGTTTTTCCATCTCTTCCGCCAGCTTGGATTCGCTCTGGGTGAACTTTCTGCCCTCATCCATGATGATGGAGGAGACTCTTTGCGAGCCCACACGGACCACTTTGACTTCGGCGCTGCCGGCATTGATCACAGTTCCGCTGTATACCGGACGGCCGCTGCTTTTGCGCACGATTTCGCTTTCGCCCGTGAGCATGCTTTCATTGATTTCAAGAACACCGTTCAGAATGACGCAGTCCGCCGGAATCTGAACGCCTGCCCTCAGGTTGAGCAGATCATCCATCACGATTTCATCAGAATGGATTTCGGTCCATTTCCCGTCGCGTTTCACGCTGAAAAGCGCTTCATGCATGATCGACATCTTCTTCAGAAGGTTTCTGGCTTTGATTTCCTGCCAGATGCCCATGACCGTGTTGGTGATGACGGTCAGATAGAAAAGCGCGTTGTGCACTTTTCCGCTGATGATGACGATCGCAAGAAGCACTGTGTTGACAAGATTAAAATAGGTCAGGGTATGGTTACGGATGATTTCCAGAGTGGAATCCGCCATCCGCTCTTCCTTGGTGTTGATCTGACCGTTTTGAATCCGTTCTTCTACCTGCTGTGATGTAAGGCCTGCGTACATGTCTCACCTATCTGTGCAGGATCATGCCTGCCAGCCGCTGTTTCATTGTCTCCGCATCATATGAAGCACCGTTTTCATTGGCGAACATCATACCGTTTTTCGTGTCAACCCCTGCCATCTGCGCAGCCGCAAAGGCTGATGCCCATGTGTCCGTATGCAGTTTCTGCTTTGCCGGGGCAATCCAGGATGTCTGCGCGTCCAGATAAAGGACGTCGTTATTTTTCATCAGAATGATCACAGGAGCCTTGCTCATGTCATTCAGAATTGCCGCTGCTTCATCTGCGCTCTTCGCCTTGCGTCCGCAAAGCTCATAGGCTTCCTCATCGCGCATGATCATGACGGGCTCAAACGCGCAAAGCGCTTCGAGCATTTCAGAGCTGATTTCAGCGGTGCGGCTGCTGAAGCAGATGTATACGGGCACTTCCATCTCATTGAGCAGATCGATGATCTCCTCACTGCCCTCTGACACAAGCATTTCGCTGTAAACAAGAACCGCGCCGAATTCATCCGGACTGATGTCATAAACCTGTGCGAGCGAAAAATGATATTCGCTGCCATCCACTAAGAACACGCCCTGGGAGCCATTCTGATCAATCAGGGTATATGTGCATCCGCCGGTTTCCTCACTGCCTTCGAGCAGTTCAATCTCATTCTGAAGTGCTTCATTGCGCGCGTATTCGCCATATACACCATCTCCGGGATCGCAGATCACCTGAAACGGAAAACCGAGCTCATGGAAGAAACTGCCAGCCGCATAGCCTCCGCCCGCAGTGCGGGTTTCACTTTTAAGAACCTCCGCATTTTCATTGCCGCGGGGAAGTTCTCTGACATATTGGACAAGATCCGTATGAACAGATCCGATAATCATCACTTTTTTCATAGTTTTTATTATATCAGCTATGTATGTTTCTTAGTGCCTTCTATTTGAAAGCTTAAATCTGATGATCCCTTGCCTGCTTAAGCCGCGGCAAAAAGACAATTGCCGGCACATTTCAGCGTGCATCTTAAACCGGTTGTCTGAGCATATCTGACAGATGTAAAAAGCAGCCGCGGATTATTCCCGGCTGCTGCGCGATGATTCCTGATATATCCGGTATACCTCCCGGGCCTGCGGACATTTTTCCAGCCCCAGAAGTTCATAGCACTCATACAGTTTCCGTGCATAGTAATGTGTATCTGCACCGCCATTTGCAATACCCTGATGATCTCTTTGAATGCTTCTTTCAAGGCACTCTCTGTAATAATAGACTGATTTAACAGTTTTATTGTTGTACCAGAACATTCTTCCAAGTGAACTAAGCTCAGACATGGATTGCTCACTGAGCGGACCGTACAAAAGATCGGTCACATAAAGTCCGGATTCTTCATTTACAATCTCATACTGACTGCGTTCCTCAAAAAGGACTGTCTTTAAATCACGATCAGATCTGCAGGGAGGTCTCTTTGAATTCAGCACATCTTCACCTATACAGCTGAGAATGCGTTTTATATCACACAGATTCATTAACCGTTCAGTCGTGCCCGTGCCATCAGAAAAAAGCTTCAGCCTTGAAACAGGCGATGACCACTGTTTGTATAGCCCTATGGATTCATATTTCTCTAAAACCTGTTCCAGGTGCGGTTCATCTCCGTCCAGAAACTCTTCAGCATGCTTTATGAATTCTTTGCGGTATTTTGAACTCAGAAGTATTGATCCTTTGCTTTGAGCATCTGCAAGCATATACAGAACTTCAATTGTTTCCGGATGCAGGTTTCCTGAATCATTTTTCTTTTTTTGATAGATTGTCTTCAGAAGTGGAATTGCTTCACGGTAACGCCAATTTGCATAGGTCATATAAGCCTTCAGCTCATATGCATAGGATGTGAGCATGTCAGAGGTGCCGTAAAATTCTGTACATTTCTGATAATATTCATCTGCTTTCGCCAACAATTCAGTGTTTCGGACAAGAATCGGGTCTTTTAAAATCTTCAGAATATCTCTTCTGATATTTTCCAGTTCCTTTTCAGCAGCAGCATCATCTTCCATTTGACGCAGCACACGTTCAAATTCTTCATCTGCTTGTTTTTGCAAAGCTAACTTATCTTTTACAGAGTCTGTATTTTTTACTGTACTGTCCGAATCTGCTTCAAGGTTCACCGGAGTATTCTGCAATGCGCGTTCCAGCTCTTGCAAAACTGTCTGCCGATCCAGTTTAAACGCTTCAATTCCCTGATACCTTCTGATGTCGACCCAGTAGTGATGTGTTTCCGCAGGCACAGTTTTATTGTTCACGGCCTTCAGATGAATCGTATAAACCGGCTTCTCGTAATCCTTGGCAATCTCAAGTTCCTTCAGAACATAAGAGTTTTTATTTTCAAGAATCCGCGGAGAAAAGAACAGAATAACAGCTGTGCATTGTGCAATCCTTTTGGTAATGGAGACTTCCCATTCGTTTCCGTACTGAATTCCGTAATCATACCAGAGCGGGATCTTGCGCTTATTCAGCTGTCCGCAGACCGCACCGACATATCCGGCATCGGCGCTGCTGTAACTGACAAAATAATAGTCATTGTTTCTTTTTGTCGGTTCGAATCCAAGATAGTTTGCCATATGTATTGTCCATTCCTAAATATTGTATCATTTTTTGCTTTTATGGACTTTCTTCATATATGATTTTGGCTCTTTGCTCCGCTGCATTTCCAAAAGCACAAAAAAAGCGATGTTTTCACACCGCTTTTTATGGTGGTCCCAGGCAGAATTGAACTGCCGACACCGGCATTTTCAGTGCCGTGCTCTACCTACTGAGCTACAGGACCGTGGTTGCGAGGGAAGGATTTGAACCAACGACCTCCGGGTTATGGGCCCGACGAGCTACCAGGCTGCTCTACCTCGCGATAATAAATACGGGATGTCCTGCCGATCCAGGACAGCTTGAAGAAAAATGGCGGAGGAGCAGGGATTCGAACCCTGGCGCCAGTTTCCCGACCTACCGGTTTTCAAGACCGGACCCTTCAACCACTTGGGTACTCCTCCACAGTGGACCCTGAAGGACTCGAACCTTCGACCAATCGGTTATGAGCCGACAGCTCTGACCAACTGAGCTAAGGGTCCGTGTCCGGCATGAACACCAGAGTGCACTTAATCGAAATGGTAGCGAGGGTGAGACTCGAACTCACGACCTACCGGGTATGAACCGATTGCTCTAGCCAACTAAGCTACCTCGCCATAAGATTCAGTCGGGATGGCAGGATTTGAACCTGTGACCCCTTGATCCCAAATCAAGTGCACTACCAAGCTGTGCTACATCCCGAAATGGCGCGCCGAGCAGGAGTCGAACCCGCAACCTTTTGATTCGTAGTCAAATACTCTATCCAGTTGAGCTATCGGCGCATTCAGCATCTCGAAATCGAGTGCTTAGTTATATTAGCAAACCTTTCAGTTTTTGACAAGCATTTTTCAAAAAAAATCGTGCAAATAATGCGGGCAGAAAATCTGACGTTCAGAAAACATCGATTTCATCGGTGTTTTTTCAATTCCGTCAAAAAGAAGAAAAATTATTCTGAACATCTTCCCTGCCGCATAAACCGTATCTGTGAGAGATGATATCCCCTCTTTACTGATATCATCAGTTTTATGTATTCATGGATGGAATCATTTTAATCGGTATATCCGGCAGCTGTATCAGAATTCATGTCTTTCTTACCGGTGCGATCTTTGCCGCTCATGAAATCAGGGATATACTGCTGATATGGAAAACACAACAGCTCTCATCACCGGGGCAAGCGGCGGTCTCGGTCTTGAGTTTGCACATTTATGTGCACAGGACGGTTATGATCTTGTGCTTGCCGCAAGAAATGAAAATAAGCTGAATCAGATAAAAAAGGAACTCGAAGAGAAATATCATATTTCCGTTTCTGTCTTTGCGGTGGATCTCTCAAAAAAAGATTCGGCGCTGGATCTGTACCGGTTCACGAAGGAACATGATCTCAGCATTGAAATCCTGATCAACAATGCGGGCTTCGGACTTGCCCAATGCCAGTAACTTTTCTGGCTTGACAAACAATCAGATGTAATTAAGAACTGGTCGAGTGACTCAAAGAAGTTCATTCGATCAGTTTTCTATTTTGAGAATGAGTGAAAAAGAAAAAAATGGCATTATGAAAAGCACTCTGCCTATCTGAAATGAAAATTCATCTGAAATGCTTTTTAATACGTTCTTCGATAGGACATCTTTGACTTATTGACGGCAGTCTTCCTTTCAAAGTTCCTTTCGCCGTTTTTAACCCAGCATAATGCCGAATTTATATTCTCATCAATCAGGGCCATCAACCGCGACCGTTCTTGTTTATCCTGCGTTGTCAGCGCTTTGAGCAGGCTGCTTTTCAGTGTTCCAAGTACCTTGTTGAAATTACGGCTGACCGTATAGCTGCCGTTTTTCTGTTCTGCAGGTTTTTTCTGATCTGCTTCTTTGATTTTCAGTGATACCAGATTAAAGAGCCACGCGTCCGCATAGATATCCTGTTTGATCAATATCGGCTTATATCCGCTGAATTCTTCGGTACTCATTCTGTTCTTCAGCCTGTTGTATGAAGTCTCAGTACCCCACCTGAGCCAATAACACTCCTTTAGTTCATCTGTGGATACTTCTTCCTTTGGAAGATTGGTCATCAGAAGTTCAACGATGTCATTTCCGGTCTCATCGATTCCGATCACAACTTTGGCAAATCGGATTTTATATACAGTATTCAACAGATGAATCCGGAACTTTGTATCGTTCCGATAATCGTTTGTACTGGCTCTGTCAAAAGTTACATCCAGTTCCTTATCTTCTCCCACAGAAACCTGATCGAAATACTTTTTATAGGCTGTTGATCTTGCTCGAATCAGAAAATGCTGTTTTCGGGATATGATCTGATCAATCAGACGGATTGAGACATATCCGCGGTCAAAAACAAATAATCCGGGCTGATGATAGTTATCGCAGTATTGATCAATATGTTTCGCTGCCAGTTCTTTTTCGTTGCCATCGATTCTGTCAATCTGCACATCCAGCTTCAGATTATTCAGAGAATCATGTAATGTTGAAACCAGTGCCATTGCCGGCTGATTTTCAGTTAATCCAGACGTGACGCCGAAAACAATACGGTTTTCTTCCGTGTTGGGGACAATGTATTTGGAACCATCTATGCCAAGGACAACATAACCCTTCCATTTATCAATACTGTCATCATAGTTGTCATAGATCCTTGCAATATACTCGTTTGACATGACATGTACGGCTTCAGGATTGAATTTCTTCCGGGCAGTGAAAAAACCCTTGTCAGTTACAGGCGGTTTATCTATATTCATAGAACTATAATACGCCTTTAACTCGGCATCCTGAGTCAGATTCTTCCGATTGAGCATCTGCTGAAGGATATCTTTGGCAGAAATAATGCTTTTTCTTGTGAAGTATTCAGGATGGTCACCCCGGATCAGCTTCATATGGTAAGCAAGATCCTGATCCAAATATTCTTCCATGAGTCTGATTGGATTATCCAGCATAATCGGATCTCCGCGCCGTCGGGTATAGGGAAGGTAAAATACAGATAAGAATTGCTTTCTGCGGAATGATCATCAAAAAGGATTGGATGATGGTGGAATGGTGGATAACAGCTTTGTAAAAGATTTCATTCATAAGGTGAGGCCTCCTGACTCCTCACCTTTACCGCTTGGCCGCGAAGCGGCTCGATTTTTTGGATCATGTCAAGTACTGCAGAGAAAAAAGTGTAAAAAAAGGATGCCCCAGGTTAACTGGAGCACCCTGCTAAAACATTTAAATTGTCAAGCCGGAAAAGTTACTGGCATTGCGGACTTGCCGGCAGCTTCATGAACACTGACTGGCAGAGACAGTATGAAATGGTTCAGCTCAATATCGTTGCTTTGATGCAGCTGAGCCATTGTTATCTCAAAGACATGACTGTTAAAGGTAAAGGAAGAATTCTGAATCTTTCCTCTGTTGCCGCCTATTGTGCAGGTCCTGACATGTCGGTTTATTACGCTTCAAAGGCATTTGTCAAAAGCTTCTCGGAGGCCCTGTCCGCAGAGACAGAAGGAACCGGTGTCACTGTCACCGCCTTATGTCCAGGCCCCACCGCGACCGGTTTTGAAAAAAGCCGCGGCAGGCAAACAGATCACAATGTTCAGACATGCGGCGGATCCCGCCTCCGTTGCCAAAGCCGGCTATCGTGCGATGATGGCCGGAAAGCCACTATGCAATCCTGGCGTTTTGCCGAAACTGATGAATCTCGGCGCACGTATCTCACCCGATTTCATCACAAACAGAATTGCGAAAAAGATGAATCACTGAAAAAACCATCTGTTTCAGATCATTGCTGAGACAGATGGTTTCTTTTTTACTTTCAGACAATTGTTTTCTTCAGAAATTCCTTCAGTGCTTCGCAGCCCTTTTCAATATCCCGGTATGCCGTTTCAAAATCATCCGTATACCATGGATCAGCCACATTTGCATGGCTGCCATGGAATTCAGGCAGACAGAAGATTTTCTGTCCGTTTCTGTATTTCGCATGCACACCGGCATTGCTTCTGCTTTCGCCATACATCCTGCACATGTTGCGGATATTGGCATCATCCATGCCGATCAGCAAATCATATGTTTCGTAATCCTTTGCAATCAGGGTTCTGGCACGGTGTCTTTCAAAAGGAATGCCCTTTTCGCGCAGCTTTGCCTTCGCGTACGGGTAGAGATCGTTGCCGGTTTCCTCATAAGAGGTCGCGGCGCTTGCGATGCGGATGTCCATGCGTGAAAGCTGCGGATCGTCCGCAATCATTTTCTTCATGATGAATTCCGCCATCGGTGAGCGGCAGATATTGCCATGGCATACAAACAGGATTGAGATCATATTCACCTTTCTGTAAACCAGGCAACTTTTTTCTGAAGATCCTCAGAGAAATCTGAAAGATCCTCAAGCGTGATCACCTGCCAGCTGATCAGATTGTACAGGTCAACCAGCATGGTCGATCTGCGCATATCATCGATCAGCACTCCCGGATTCTTCTGATCCTCGCGGATTTTCTTTTCAAGTTTCCAGAACCGTTTTGAAGCAGGGATATCCTCTGAAAGAATCTCTCTGTATTCCTTCAGAAGCTTTTCCATATATGCCTCCTGCCAGCCGCCGATCTTCGCTCTGAACAGCTTCCAGTCCTTTTCTTTGAATTCATATTCAGCCATCATATTCCCCTTATTCATTGATGAGTTTCATTTTTCAGGTATGAAAGCAGACAGTTCAGACCGCCGATATCCGCACAGATCAAAGGATCATTTTCTTTGACTCGCTGATACACCTCATCCAGATCGAACCACGCGGCAGCGGATACCTCTTCCTTCTGCAGCTTCAGCTTTTCAATCAGAACCGGCTCTTCATAAACAAATACAAAGGCGATCTCATTGTCATCGAAAATCTGATCATGGAAATATTCGGTAAAGCGGATATGGAAAGTGCCCGCCGGCTTAAGCAAAGATGAATGCGCCTTAATGCCAAGCTCCTCATTCAGTTCACGTAATGCGGAAGGCAGCGGTTCATCCCCTGCTTTGATGTGACCGGCGCTCGATGTATCCCAGCAGCCGGGAAATGAGTCTTTATTGTCACTTCGTTTCTGCAGAAGGACGCGGATGTGAGGAGCGCTTCTGTCAATGATCCAGACATGGGCGGTTCTGTGCGGGATACCGCTGCGGTGGGCTTCATCCCTGGAAACGGTTTTTCCGGCGGGAATTCCGTTTTCATCCACAATGTCGAAGAATTCCATATCAGAGGCGGGCCATTGATCTTGAGGCGATCAGTCTGACACCCGTGCCGGCGATATTCTCAATGATCACATCATTGACTTCGATCGGTGCTGAAACGGTGACTTCCCTGACTTCGCTCATTGCCTCGCTCATCTTTTCAAGCGGGATTTCCTTTTCCGTGATCACAGGCAGAACACGATGTGTTCCGTCAGTGATTCTGACGGTTGATGTGAGAATGCGCATCGGCTGCACGCATTCCTGACGGGCATAGGCTTCCCCGCGGGGGCAGGTGTTTCCTTTGACGGAAAGGACTTCCTTTCCTTCCATGGTGACCGTGATCCGGCATCCCATGGGGCATGTCACACAGATGAGTTCCTTTTCAATCATGCGTTTGCCTCCTTCACACTGATACGGACTTCTCCGTCCAGGGTTGCGATTTCCTTTGCGGTAATGATCACGCGCTCCATTTCGGAAGGCATGAGTTTCTTCTTTTTCATGGTACGGATGACTCTGTCACCGCTCGTGACTTCCAGTGTTCCCTCATCCATCGGCTTTCTCACGCGGAAGAAGAATTCGACATTCTCCTGTGCATCGTTTGGATGAACGCAGGAAGGAACGGTGTAGAGAACATTCTCACCCGGTTTGACGGCGAGGGTTTCTCCTCTGTCCTTCGGGTTTTTCAGATAGCGTGCAGCACCTTCGGCGGCACGCTTTGCCTGCAGTGAGACAAAGTCAACCAGATCGTGGACATGCAGACCGTTGCCGCAGGCGAAAATACCAGGGGCGCTGGTCATGTAGGAATCATCCACATACGGTCCCTTGATGGAGGGATCCATTTGGATACCGGCCTCTTCGGCCAGATGGTTTTCCGGAATCAGACCGACTGACAGCAATAATGTATCGACATCGAAATACTGTTCGGTGCCGGGGATGGGATTCATATGTTCATCGACCTCCATGAGTTCGATCTTTTCCAGACGGTCCTTGCCGAATGTTCTGGTGACGGTATGGGAAAGATAGAGCGGAATATCAAAGTCCTCAAGACACTGTCTGATGTTTCTGGGCAGACCGTTGGAGTACGGCATGATCTCCGCCACGCCATAGACCTTCGCACCTTCCAGGGTCATTCTTCTTGCCATGATAAGACCGATATCCCCAGAGCCGAGAATAAACACCTTCTTGCCGACCATATAGCCTTCAATGTTCAGATATCTCTGAGCCTGGCCTGCAGTGTATACGCCTGCGCATCTGGTGCCTGCGATATTGATCGCGCCGCGGCTTCTTTCGTAGCATCCCACGGCCAGAATCACCGCATCGGCGCTGATTGTCTGAACGCCTTCCGCGCTGCTGGTGTATTCGATGGTGCGGTCCGCATTCAGCTTTGTGACCATGGTGTTGAGTTTGATCTCAACATTCAGATCTTCCGCCATTTTCACATAGCGCTGCGCATAGGCCGGACCGGACAGCTGTTCCTTGAATGTCTGCAGACCGAAACCGTTGTGGATGCACTGTTCGAGAATGCCTCCCGGTTCCATATCCTTTTCCAGAACAACGATATCCTCAATACCGTTCTGTTTCAGTGTGACGGCTGCGGAAAGACCAGCGCTTCCCCCGCCGATAATAACTGCCTGATAGTGTCTCATTTTCTGTTCTCGCTTTCCAGGATGTTCGAGTCCTTTGAATCCAGAACAACATCCAGCGGTGAAATGCCAAGTTCCCTGGCAAGAATATTCAGCACCAGCGGTTCGCAGAAGCCGCCCTGGCATCTGCCCATGCCCGGACGCACGCGCTTCTTGACGCCCTTGACGGTACGGGCGCCGCAGACTCTTCTGATGCAGTCGATGATCTCGCCTTCGCTGATCTGTTCACAGCGGCAGATGATTCTTCCGTATGCCGGATTCTTCGCGATCAGCGCGTTCTTTTCCTCATTGCTCAGCTCATTGAGAACCGGATCCGCCTGGCGGGTATGAACCGCTTCGGGATCTTCCTTGAGCACGAAGTACTTCGAAATGAATTCATTGATGATGTATCGGGAAACACCCGGCGCTGAGGCAAGGCCCGGGGATTCGATCGATGCCGCGTTGATGAACCCCGGATTCTTCGCATCCTCCTCAATGATGAAGTCGGAGTGATCGCTGGCCGGACGGATGCCCGCGAAGGTGCGGATGGAACGGTTCAGCGGAATGTTTTTCAGTGTTTTGGAAATATTCTTTCTGACATAGGCAAGGCCTTCTGCGCTTGTGCCGGTGTCATCGGGCTCATCGATGTAATCGGAGCTCGGTCCGATCAGGGTGTTGCCGTAAACCGTCGGCACGGCAAGAACGCCTTTTCCCTTGGCGGCGGTGGGCACCGGGAAAATGATATGGTTCACCGGTTTCACATCCTGGTCGAGAATATAGTATTCCCCGCGTCTTGGTCTGATCACAAAGCCGGGATCCTCATTGACCATACGGGCAATCTGATCGGCGAATGTGCCGGCCGCATTGACAACTGTTCTGGTAATCAGATCTCTTTCAGGGGTATGGACAATATAGCTGCCTTCGAGTTTCTCAATGCCCGTACACGGACAGTTCAGAAACAGATCCGCGCCGTTGTTCACCGCATTTTCCATGCAGGCGATGGCAACTTCCCACGGATAGATGACGGCAGTTGTATAAAAATCAAGAACCTTTGTCACGTTTTCGGAAAGGGAAGGCTCTTCGGCCAGTGCTTCCTCACGGCTTAGGAAACGGTAAGGAATCTCTCTTTCTTCCGCCCGTTTTGCCAGGATATCAAGGTGTGCCTCTTCCTCTTCACCGCAGGCGGCAATATAGGCGCCGACTGTCTTGTAGTGACAGGAAAGATCATGGCAGATCTTTTCATAGCGGCGCGCGCCGGCGACGTTCAGCTTTGCCTTGAGCGTGCCCGGTTCGGGATCGTAGCCGGTATGAACAATGGCGGAATTGGCCATCGTCGCACCATCTGCGATGTCATTCTCCTTTTCAATGACGGCAATGCGCAGATGATACATCGACAGGTCTCTCGCCAGCATTGTGCCGGTGATACCTGCCCCGATAATCACAACATCATACATAATTATATTTCTCCGTTTTTCCAACCATTATTATAATCCGTTTTCATGGTCCAAGACGATGAAAAAAGCCGGAATCCTTTCAGCACAGCTGGAAGGGTTTCGGCCTTATTTGTTATGGATTTTCAGCGGGCGGACTCTCCGAAGGAATTTCAGGTTCCGCGGGTTCTTCAGGCACTGCGCTTTCTTCAGGCACAGCGGTTTCCTCAGACACCGGCTCCTGCGGGATATAGGTTTCAGAATAGGCCTCTTCGCCTTCGGGATGAAGCACGCTCTCTTCAAACTCCTGTCCGCTTAACGGATCAACGGTGTAGATTTCGGTGATCGGTCCGTAAATATACGGCATTTCGGCCAGCGGCTGCGGTCTTTCGTCCTCCGTGATCAGAGCGTGGGTGCGGATATAGCGGAACAATGCCTTTAAACCTTCATCGGTCAGATGAATGCCGTCATCCTCGAAGTAGCCGGTTTTACCAAAGCCTCTGCGCGTATCGGCCAGTGCCTCAAAGGAATTCAGGTATTTCCATTCATTCCTCTCGCACATCGCAAGAATTTCTTTGTTGTACTCTTTGATCTGTTCGATTGAAATGATCGGATAATGGGTGAACTCTGCGCACGGCGGAATGGAATTGATGATCAGATCCGCATACGGATATGCGTTCTGCACCGCCTGGATCTGCAGTTCATAGTTTTCTATGAAAAGATCCGCCGTCATATTGTAGATATCCAGATTATTCGTCCCGAAGGTCATGATAATCCGCCGCGGCTGCATCAATGCGACTGCCCCGTCCATCGTATAGGTGCCCCAGGAGGTTTCTTCACACGGAACCGTGGTGATCCCTTCCGCCCCGATGCCCACAACCGCGATCGTGTTCAGCGCGTTTGTGAAGGTCATGCCGTCCTCATCCAGAAAGGTCATGAAGCGCACGGTATTGGAATCACCGAGAAACAGGGTTTCATCGATATATTCCCTGCCGGCATCCGCTGTTTTTCCAAGGATGACGCCATTCTGTTCCGTCTGTCCTGATATCTTCGCTTCGCCTTTTGCGCCGCTTTGACGCTCCTCTTTTGTATGCGCCGTATCATCGCTGCGGCTGATCAGTCGCCAGCCATAGTATCCGGAGATACAAAGACATACGATTGCGCACAAAGAGATCACGCCGATCATGATTTTCGCCGCCGGGGAAAGTCTTCTGTGTTTTTTTACGGTTTTGTTCATAAGCATGTTAATCATACAACAAAGCCGGTATTTTTCCAAAAGAGGCAAAGTCCGCAAATGCAGAATGACGGAGAAAAACTGTTGCCAAAATGCGGTCACAAATCATATAAGCATTAAAAAAGTGCCCTGTTTAAGGCACTTTTTCAATATGGCGCAGGAACAGGGATTTGAACCCTGGCACCGTGTTACCGATCTACGAGCTTTCCAAGCCCGCCCCTTCAACCGCTTGGGTATTCCTGCACTGATTTAAGTTGCTTAACTATATTAGCATATTTTCAGAAAAAGAAAAGCGTTTTTTATGTGATTCAAAGAATCTGTATCCGGGCATCATAATCCTTTATGAATGTGCCCTTAAGAGCTTGTCTCTCTTTGCCTGCGGCAAGGCAATTGTGGCACAGTTCAATTGAAGCGGTGAATCAATTTGTTTATAATAATTGAAGAACATCCCGCATGGATGTCATAAGGAGGAAATAGTATAATGCCCAAATTCAAATGCAAAGTCTGCGGTGTTGAGTTCGAAGCCGCAACCGCTGAGGAAGCAGTCTGCCCTGTCTGCGGTGTTTCCGGTGATCAGCTTGAACTGATTCCTGAAGGAAAGAACCCTTACGCAGGCACACAGACCGAGAAGAACCTCGAAGCTGCATTTGCCGGTGAGTCACAGGCCCGCAACAAATATACATACTTCGCATCCAAAGCAAAGAAGGAAGGCTATGAGCAGATCGCTGCCCTCTTCTTAAAGACAGCTGACAATGAGAAGGAACATGCCAAGATGTGGTTCAAGGAACTCAACGGCATCGGCTCCACAGCTGAAAACCTGGCTGCCGCAGCTGACGGTGAGAACTATGAATGGACCGACATGTATGAGGACTTCGCAAAGACAGCTGAAGCTGAAGGCTTCCCTGAGCTGGCTGCCAAGTTCCGTGGCGTCGCTGCCATTGAAAAGCATCACGAAGAGCGCTACCGCGCACTGCTGAAGAACGTTGAAATGCAGCAGGTATTCGAAAAGAGCGAGGTCAAGATCTGGGAATGCCGCAATTGCGGACACATCGTTGTCGGCACAAAGGCTCCTGAAGTCTGCCCTGTCTGCGCACACCCGCAGTCCTATTTCGAAGTCAACGCTGAAAACTACTGATTCTTCCGGAAATCATGCATGCCCGTCTGAGATGACGGGCATGTTTTTTATTTTCAGATTTTCACGATACAGCTGCGGTCCAGTTTGGCGGTGTCATAAGGCGCCGGTTTCTGATCCGCTTTGCCCAGGGCAAGGATCCCGCTGATCCGGTAAGACTGCGGAACATGGAAGAGCGAGCGCAGGTTGTCTTCCGCATCGCTGCCATCCTGACCTTTACGGAATGCGATCTGCACAAAGCACGTGGAAATGCCGATGGATTCCGCTTCCAGCATCATAAAGGAAAGCGCGATGGATGTGTCCTCCATCCAGGTGTCGGCTTTTGCTTCATCGCCGAATACGACAATGGCGGCCGGGGCATCCTTGATGAAGGTGCCTCCCGCCTTTTTGCATGCGGAAATCTCTGCAAGCGTGTCTTTGTCCGTTACTGCGTAAAATGTGCAGGGACGGCGGTTCATTGAGGTCGGTGCGAGCAGACCCGCATCCAGAATGCGGTCAAGCTGTTCCTGTGATAAGGGTTCATCCGTAAACTTTCTGACGCTGCGACGCTTTGCCATGAGTTCAAGCAGATCCATGAAATCCTCCTCTGTATTCTTAATTCAATGAAGGCAGTGTCATGCGACACTGCCCTGTTCTTTTCTGTGTTTACTGCTGGCCGCTCTGACTCAGCTGCATGGTGATCCGTTCGACATAATCATCCTGCAGTTCCAGTCTCAGCACATAGTCATCATAGCCGTATTCATTCTCAACGGCTGACTCAACCACATAGCGGGTTCCCGCGTCATTGCCATGCTTGGTCCATTCAATCCCCTGCTCATTCAGGGCATTTTCGACCGTCCATGAGGAGCTGCCGACATAGATGCCGCCATTGAGCTCATACCAGTAGCTTTCCGAATCGGTATAAAGGCCGGTGATAATCGCTTCGGATACCGGAACGGGTTCGCCGGTCGGCGAGACCACGGACACTTCGCAGATCTCCTCGCCCCATTCTGTCTCAACATGGAATGATACCGGTTCGCTTCCGACCGTATCGGCGGTTTCACTGAATGCGGAGGTGCGCACCTTCCAGCCTTCCTGCATGAACTCGTTCATGGAAAGCGGCAGAGCGACATACTTGCCGTTAAGGAAAATCTCAGGCTGGCTGAGCGAGCCGCTCATCTTTGCCATTTCCTCCTCATAGGGATCCACATACTCCTCTTCGATATACGGTTCGGTGTAAGTATAGGAATCGGAAAATGTGTTTCTGGCGATCATGAACGTGGTCAGCGAGGCAATGGCAATCACCCCGGCTGCCGTCGCGACAAGCACCGCTGCTGCGGCGTTGCGGTTTTTGCTGGTTCTGCGGTGCGAGGATGTGTTACTGCGCACGGTATGTTCCCCGAATCCCCGGCGTTTGTAATCAAGCAGGTCTTTTTCCACCTGATCGCTGAGACCGGAGGAGGAATTGTCCTGCGCCTGATGCGCGGAAGGATTCGCTTCCTCTTCGGGCACCTCACCGCGGATCACCGAGTCCTTTTCTTCCGGCAGCGAGTCAATATATTCCTGAAACATGTCATTGTTCAGATTCTGATTTTCAAACTTCTTTTCTTCCATAATGCGTTCGGCCTCTGAGTGATATCAGTATATCAGTTTTGCGAAGACTTTGACCATGCGAGCCGCATAAAAAAGGCTTCCCCCTGCCGGAGAAACCTTAAGATTCCTTTAACCGAGATATTTCTGAAGGGTTTTTCTGACTGCGCCGATGCCTGCGATCTCCTCACGGAACATCTGCTCAATCAGTTCGCCGATGCCTGCCTCATAAAGATCAGAGCCGAAGATATTGCGGTTGGCAAGAACACTCTTCAATTGGCCGTTATAGGTGTCAGGCTCACCGAGTCTGACGTCTTTGAGAAGTGTCTGAAGCTCCTCATTCATCGGATCCGGAGACAGCTCAAACGGCTTTCCGGTATCATCCACCGCCAGCAGATAACGCAGCCATCCGGCGATCGCCAGCGGGATGCCCTTCAGTGCTTTCGCACTGCCGTCTTTCTTCACATACTCCTTGATCGTTTCGCCAAAGCGGATGCCCACCATCTGGGAGGTGTCCACCGCGATTCTTTGCGGCGTGTCGGGAATGTATTCATTGGGGAATCTGACATTGATGCACTCCTCGATGAAATCCTTCGGGGAAAGAATGCCGGGATCCTTGACCACTGCCATGCCTTCAACCGGACCGACCAGATTCACCAGCTTCAGCATTTCCGCATCGCGCATCACATCCGAGAATCTTGTATAGCCAAGCACGCATCCATACGGCGCCAGGGCGGTATGAAGCGGATTGAGGCAGACGGTTACCTTCATGCGCTCGCAGGCATTGACGGTATCGCGGTCGGTCATATAGACGCCGGCTTTTTCCAGCGGCGGACGGCCGCCCGGGAAATTATCCTCAACAACCAGGTACTGGGGCTTTTCAGCGTTGACAAACGGAGCGATATAGGTCTTCTTATCCGTGATCAGAATATCCATATCCTCCACGCCAAGCTCACCAAGCATGGACGCGACTGATTCAGAAGGACGCGGGGTGATCTTGTCGATCATGGTCCAGGGGAAAGCGATCACTGACTCATCGCTGATATAGCCGATGAAGTCCTCATTGACAAATCCATTCTCCTTCCATGCGCCGGCAATCTCCCTGACCGCATCACGCAGCTTTTCGCCGTTATGGGAAACATTGTCCATGGAAACCAGGGCCAGCGGTGCTCTGCCGGCTTTGAAGCGCTCATAAAGAAGTGCGGTGACAAGCGCCATGGCGCTGCTCACCTTTTCCGGTCCGTTTTCGATATCCTCTTTCACAAAGCCGAAGTATTCTCCGGCAGCGTTTTTCAAAGCGTAGCCTTTTTCCGTGATCGTGAAGCTCACCATCTGCAGACCCGGTGTCTTGAAGATCTCATTGAGTCTTGCCCGTGCGGCGGGATCATCCTTTTTCGCCGCGATTGCTTCGCTTAATGAGCCGATCACGCGCTTTTCGCTGCTGCCGTCGCCAAGCAGCGTCACGCATAATGCCAGATTGTCAAAGGGCTGATAGATCTTTTCCGGCACTTCGAAGTCGAATGTCTCCACACATGTGATGCCGTGCTTCATATCGCCCGAAGCGATCAGGTCATCAGCGATGGAGCCGATGAAGATGCGGAAGATATTTCCGATGCCGAAGTGAACCCAGCCGGGTGCGGAAACAGTGGCTGCGGTCAGCGCGGACACATCATAGGAAGGAACGGCGATGCCCGCTTTTTCCCATGCCTGTGTGTCCTTAAGACCGGATATGGTCAGTTTCATATGATTGTTTCTCCTCTTTTTCTGCTTTCATCATACGTTGATCCGCATGCATATTCAACGCAGTGCTTCAGGGCTGATAGCTTTCAATGAACCATTTGTTCTTTTCCAGAAACAGATTGCGCCGTTTACCCTGGATCATACATGCATAGCGTATGCCGCAGCCGCCGACCTGGGAGGCCCGCCGCTCACTGCTGAGAACCTTGTCGATCTTGTATTTCCTGCCGTTTTCCCAGCATACATATAATGGCGTGATGTCACCGTTGCGCTTCTGGTAAATAATGACATCCACATACCGTTTGTACAGTTCCATGATTCAATCATCTCCTCACGGCATCATCTTACGGCCCTGGAAATAGCCGACGGGATGAACCGTATGTTCCTCTTTGACATTGAATGCGGTCAGTTCGTCATCGACTGCCGTGCAGGCGCGGCGGATGGAGTAATATCCGTATTTTTCCCGGATCTCATCCATGACAAGATCGGCTGCCCTTTCCTTTTCACGCGCCGTTTCATCCACAAACAGATTCAGCTGTCTGTGAAAGGAAAACGGACGCAGACCGGATACGGAAACACCGACCGCGCGTAACGGCTTTTCAAAGTCATACAGCTCTTCCACAAGCTGCACGGCCGTTTTGAAAATCACGCCGCTGACATCTGTTTTCTCTGCCATTTTGCGCTCGCAGCCATACCACTCCAGGCCGCTGGAACGCAATGACACTGACACAACATCCCCTTCCATCCCATGGTCGCGCATCCTTGAGGCAACCGACTCGCAAAGCACGTAGTATACCGGTTTCAGATCCTCAAGATTATCCACATCGTGAACCATCGTCATCGAGTTGCCGACCGACTTGACGGGTGAGCGGTACCCGTTTTCCGTCACCGGACTGGTGTCGCCGCCATTGGCGAACACCGAAATCATCTCACCCGGAATGCCCATCGCCTTTTTCAGAAACTGCCGCGGATAAACGGCCAGCTCACCGATCGTCGTGATGCCGCGCTCGCGCAGTTTGCGCTTTGTGGCGGGACCGACGTAAAGAAGATCCTCCGCCGGCAGAGGCCATACCGTTTCACGGTAGTTCTGCCTTGTGATCACGGCCGGTCCGTCCTTTTTCTTCATGTCGCTGCCAAGCTTTGCGAACACCTTGTTCCATGACATGCCAAGCGACACATCCAGGCCGATCTCATCGTGAACCTCTTTCTGAATGCGGACGGCGGTCTTTAGCGGATCGCCGAAAAGCGCTTCGGAAGCGGTGTAGTCCACCCATGCCTCATCCAGGCCAAAGGACTCCACATGATCGCTGTAGCGGCGGTAGATATCCTTGACCAGCGAGGTGTAGTAGATATAGTCGTCGTAGGAAGGCGGAATGATCAGCAGATCCGGACATTTTTCCCTTGCTTCACGCAGGCTCTCCCCTGTTCTGATATCGAACTTCTTTGCCGGATCGTTTTTGGCAAGGATGATTCCGTGGCGCTTTTCCTCATGTCCGCCAACCGCCATCGGCACTTCTCTGAGCGCCGGAAATTTCATTTCCTCAATCTGCGCGTAGCAGTGATTGATATCGATGTGAAAAATCACCCTGTCCTTTGCCATCATTCTTCCTGCGGTTTCATTATATTTCCTGCTGTTGCATAATTCAATATTGTGCGAAACATTTCATAATTTTATTTGCCAAATGGTTGCATTTTCTGTATGATATACATGTGAGGTACTGAATATGGAACTCAAAGATATTATCCGTGATTACAAAAACAAAACCGGATTCAATGACAGTGAGATCGCCAGAAGGCTCGGCATTTCCAGATCGACCGCAAGCCGCTGGGCAAGCGGACAGATCCGCCGTGTTTCGCCGGATGTGATGGCCAAGCTCTCCGGACTTGTCGGCTATAACATCGAACCCCTTCTGAAAGGAATGGACATTTCGATGAAGCTGCCGATTCTCGGCTTTGTCAAAGGCGGCTATGATCTGTTTGCCGAAGAGAATCACATCGGTGAGGAGGACGCTTCCCTTTCCGACTGCAAGCACGGGGATTATTATCTTCAGGTGACCGGCAATTCGATGAACGGCGTGGGCATCATGGACGGCTCACTGGTTCTTGTCCAGCAGACCGGACATCTGAACAGCGGTGAAATCGGGGTTGTGATGATCGACCAGGAGGTCACCGTCAAAAAGGTTGTCCTCAAAAAGAGCATGATGATCCTTGAATCGGCCAATCCGGACGTGGAAAACCGCTATTTCACAGCGGAAGAGATCCGCAATCTTCCGGTCCGCATCATCGGCCGGGTCATCTCCTGCAAGACTTACTTCTGACCGTGATTGACTCACGGTTTTTTTGCGCATTGAAAAAGGGATCGCGTACGGTCCCCTGATGATTGAGATGTGTCAGCTTACTTCAGTTCGTAAAGATAATGATAAAGCGCGCCGATCATATTGGCGTCATTGCCGAAACTGCACGGCTGAATATCGGGCAGTGTGTAAGGCACACGGCCTTCAAACGGTGCACTCATTTCCGTGATGACGCGTCTGAGTGTGTCAAGCAGGATCGGCTGTCTGGAGATGCCGCCGCCGATTGAGACACGTTCCACATCGAGAATGGTCTGCAGCGAGGTGATTGCGGTTGCCAGATAGACGCAGTAATCCTCAATGGCTTTAAGCGCTTCGGGTTCTCCCTCGTTTGCCTTGGTGAACAGAATGCGTCCGTTCAGGCTGCCCTTTTCCGCGCCGATCATTTCCTCATATGCCTCGACCATATGTCCGACACCGTTGAGGTTTGCCCAGTTGTGTTCTCTGTCATAAGGCAGATCAAGTCTTGATGAAATGCATGAATATTCGCCTGCCGCAAAGGTGGATCCGCGGTAAAGCTTCCCGTTGATAATAATGGCTCCGCCGATGCCGGTACCAAGCACGACCACGCTGCCGTTGGTGATGCCCTGCATCGATCCCATCCAAAGCTCAGCCAGCGCCGCTGCCTTGGCGTCATTTTCCACCGCGAACGGAACCGGAATACGGTCAGCCAGACGGTCTCTGAGATTGACGCCGCTGATGTATTTCAAAGCGCCGGAAGTGTAGAAATAGCCGTTGGCGGAATCGATCTTGCCCGGTGCGCTCATGGCCAGCGCCTCAACATTGTATTCAGCAAACTGATTATAAAGATCAACAATGGTGTCGATGAATACTTCCAGTCCCTCATAGGGAGTGGGAATCTCACCCTTTTCAAGGATTTCAACCTTATCATTCATGATTGCATACTTGATGTTGGTGCCGCCGACGTCGACTGTCAGATAATTAGCCATATGATTTTTCTCCTGCAGCGGATCACATGTCCGCAAATTCTGTTGAATCCAGTATAGCATAACAAAAGAGCCCCGAAAGGCTCTTTCATTTCTGTTGTTTCAATCAGGCTTTCGCAGTCTGGTTCTCATTGTACGGACGCACAAGCAGCCATACGATCAGTGCGCATAATGCGATTGCCAGGATGCCGCCGAGGATATTGCCGCTGCCGCTGAACAGACCGCCGAGCTGGTAGATGATGAATGCCGCGACATATGCGAGCAGGCACTGCCAGCCGATGGCAAACCATGTCCACTTCGCGTTGTTCATCTCTCTGCGGATCGCGCCGATAGCCGCGAAGCACGGAGCGCATAACAGGTTGAAGGCAAGGAAGGAATATCCGGCGAGTTTGCTGAGACCTTCGAAGTCAAGCACACCGAAGACACCGACAACCTCTTCCTTGGCAACCAGACCCATGACGGTTGCGATGGTCGCCTTGATTTCGCTGAAACCGAGCGGTGCGAAGATCCACTTCACCGCGTTGCCGACCGCGCCAAGAACGGAAGCTTCCAGTTCGAGCTCCGGATTCCATCCGAAGACACCGTCAGACCATCCGAATGTGGAACCGAGCCAGATCACGATGGAGGACAGCAGGATGATGGAACCGGCCTTCTTGATGAAGGACCAGCCTCTTTCCCACATGGAACGCAGGATGTTTGTGACTGTAGGCCAGTGATAAGCAGGCAGCTCCATGACAAACGGAGCGGGTTCGCCGGCGAACATCTTTGTCTTTTTGAGGATGATACCGGAGATGATGATCGCTGCCATGCCCAGGAAGTATGCGCTCGGTGCGACCCAGGAGGCCTTGCGGAAGAGCGCGGAAGAGATCAGGGCGATGATCGGCAGCTTGGCGCCGCACGGAATGAAGGTCGTGGTCATGATCGTCATTCTGCGGTCACGCTCGTTTTCGATGGTTCTCGAAGCCATGACACCCGGCACACCGCAGCCGGTACCGATCAGTACGGGAATGAAGCTCTTGCCGGACAGACCGAACCTACGGAAGATACGGTCCATGACAAAGGCGACTCTGGCCATGTATCCGCATGACTCAAGGAAGGCAAGGAAGGCAAACAGCACGAACATCTGCGGTACAAAGCCAAGAACCGCACCAACGCCTGCGACAATGCCGTCAAGAACGAGTGATTTGATGAAATCATTGACACCCATGCCGTCAAGCAGATTGCCGATCAATACAGGAACACCCGGTACCCATTTGCCGTAGTCTTCATTGGCGGGCAGAGGCGCATCCTCAGACAGAGCGTTATCGACGACATCGGAAATGCTGTAAACGCCGTTTTCCTTTTCATCGAGTTCGCTTCCATAGAAGCCGTAAGCCTCGTCAAATGCCTCGTAATCCTGATCGGAGATTGCCGCCTGGATATCATCCGCACCGGTGATGCCGGCTTCAACGGCTTTATCCACGTTGGCAACCACTTCATCCGTCCAGACATTTTCGGCATAATACGCATTCATCGCTTCGGTATATTCCTCACGGCCGTTGCCGAAGAGATAATAACCATCGCCAAACAGGCCGTCATTGGTCCAGTCTGTGACGAATGTGCCGATGGTTGTGACGGAAATATAGTATACAAGCCACATGACAACAGCGAAGATCGGCAGTGCCAGCCAACGGTTGGTGACGATCTGGTCAATCTTGTCGGAAATGCTTAACTCACTGCTCTTCTGTTTGCCATAGCAGCCTTTGAGAACGGAGGCGATGTATTCATAGCGCTCGTTGGTGATGATGCTTTCTGCGTCATCGTCATGGGCTGTCTCAACCTTTGTGATGATCGGTTCCGCCGCAGGTCCGTAAGCGGTGATGTTTTCAGGGAGCTTTTCGTCTCTTTCAAACAGCTTGACCGCATACCAGCGCTTCAGATGTTCCGGAACATTCACAAGCAGAGCTTCGATTTCCTTCAGTGCGTTTTCGACATCCTTTGAGAATACCACAGGCTTTGGCGCCTGTTTTTTCTCAGCAGCGCTGACGGCCAGTTTAGCGGCCTCATCGATGCCGGTGCCCTTGAGGGCTGAGATCTCGGTCATCGCAACGCCGAGTCTTTCCGAAAGCTTCTTGGTGTCGATCTTGTCACCGCTCTTTTCAACCAAGTCGCTCATGTTCAGGGCGATGACTGTCGGAATGCCGAGTTCCAGCAGCTGGGTTGTCAGATACAGGTTTCTTTCGAGGTTGGTGCTGTCGACGATATTGAGAATTCCGTCCGGATTCTCATCAACCAGGAAGTTTCTGGAGACGACTTCTTCGGATGTGTACGGGGAGAGTGAGTAGATACCCGGCAGGTCCTCGATCAGGACATCGTGGTTTCCTTTCAGTTTTCCCTCTTTTTTCTCAACGGTGACACCCGGCCAGTTTCCGACGAACTGGTTGGAACCGGTCAGGCCGTTGAAAAGTGTTGTTTTACCGCTGTTCGGGTTACCCGCCAGGGCAATAGTCAGTCTGTTTTCAGCCATGATAATATTTCCTCTCTAAGCGGATCAGGCAACTTCGATCATTTCCGCGTCTGCTTTCCTTAATGAAAGCTCATAGCCGCGCACCGTCAGTTCCAGCGGATCGCCGAGCGGCGCTTCCTTGCGGACATAGATTTCAACACCCTTGGTGATACCCATGTCCATGATTCTGCGTTTGACCGGGCCGCTGCCGTGAAGTTTGATCACCTTCGCGGTTGAGCCGATCGCAACATCCCTTAATGTTTTCATTTCTTCAGATCCCCTCTCAAATCATAATTTTCATCGCGAGATCTTTTCCGATCCCGACTCTCGAGTTCTTGACATTCACAATCAGGTTTCCCGCCGCTTCCGAAACAACACAGATTTTGGAGCCGGCCACAAAGCCGAGGTCCGCCAGGTGCTGTCTGGTTTCGGGGTTACCGCCGATCCTTTGAATCGTATATTCTTTTCCTTCGTCTGCAATCGTCAGTGGCATCATTGCGCCCTCCGTCGTTAGTTTATTCTAACTTACTTAAATTAGTTTAATCAAACTAACATATGTTGTCAAGAAAAAGCAGCCGATTGAATCAGCTGCTTGATTGATAAATTGATTAAGATTTCTTTCTGCGTTTCAGATGGAACACTTTCTGCGGAATGCGCAGCCACCATGTGAAGAGTCCATAGCCGATCAGAGCGCATAAGCCGTTGGCGGCCAGCTTGAAGAGACAGATCAGTCTCGGTCCCGCTCCCGCATCCAGACCAGCCAGATTGAGCAGACGGTTGATCACAAAGATCACGGCCAGACCGAGCAGAAGCTTGAGACCGATGCGGATGTTGTCGCGGAAGCTGACATTCATCTTGCGGTGAATCTCAATCAGATTGAAGAGACCCGCATAGCCGTTGCAGATGAGCGAGCAAAGCACCGCACCCGGATAGCCGAGCCACGAAACCATCGGAACGATGAGCAGCGCCTTGGCAACGGCCCCGATACTCAGACGGATCAGCAGCGTTTTGCGGAAGCCGACAGTCATCATGATCGTGGAGACCACCGGGATTAATGTGCTTAAGAACCCTTCCACAGCGTTCCATGCCAGAATGCCCGAACTGGTGGCCAGATCCTCCGTGTAGTAAAGCACGTGATAGATACCCGGCGCATATACCGCGATGCAGAAGCAGATCGGCATGGCGATATAAAGGATGATATTGAGGCAGTCGCGGATGTTGCGCTCCACCATGCGGTAGTTCTTCTTGGCCAGGGCGGCGGAGATATGGGGAATCACCGCGGCGGTAAAGCCCGGCGCGAGAATCATCGGAATCGCGTTGATCTTGGAGCCGACATAGTTGACCGCGGAAAGGACGATATTGCGGGCTGCCTCATCATAGCCATGGCGGGCCAGTCCCACCGGCAGCAGCATCGTATTAAATATATCATCGCCATAGCCGACGATGGAGCTGATCAGATAAGGAACGGCCAGAGCCAGGAATTCCTTGAGCAGCACATTGGTGGCCTGCGCCTCCCCTTCCTGCGCGGCTGCGGCCTCATCGATCGTTTTGACTCTTTTGCGGTCGAAGAAATAATACTGCAGGATGCCTGCCGCGGCCGCTACCGCGGTCGAGACAACCGCCGCATAGAGCGCCCACTTGCGCTCCATGTGGAACATGTATACGAGCATCCAGGAGACGCTGAGCATGAAGCCGACCCGGAAGAACTGTTCAAAGACCTGCGAGAAGGCATACTGTTCCATCTCCTTGAGTCCCTGATAGAAGCCTCTGAAGCCGGAAAGCATCGGCACTAGGAAGACGGACAGCGCGATCAGTCTCAACAGATTGGTCATGATCACGGTGCTTTCGCTGCTGCCGCCCGCGCTTTGCAGCATGACCCGCGCAATCGGTCCGGCCAGGATCATCAGGAATGCCATTCCGACAAGGCCGAGCGCTGAAAGAATCATCAGGGCAAGCTTACGGATGGCAAGCAGCGACTTGTAGTCCCCTTTCACCTGGTATCTTGCCACAACCGTGGCCACCGCCAGCGGGAAGCCGGCCGTGCAGATATTGAGAATGTAGTTGTAAATGCGGTATGCATTGCCGTAGTAGCCCATATAGGCATCCGAGGCAAGAATGGATGATAGCGGAATGGAATAGACCAGACCCAGCAGTTTCGCGACAAAAAGACCGCCTGTGCCGACCAGTCCGCTCAGCACAACCGATTTCTTGATTCTGGAAGAACGCTCTTCCTTTTTTACCGTTCTGTTGTCACTCATGCAATGATTCCCGATTTATTTGATCTTTTCATAAAGCGCGTAAAGCGGACGGTTGAGAACCAGAATGAAGTCGCCGACCATCTGTTCCACTCTGCCGCCAAAGCCCTTCTTGAATTCATAGACTCCGTAATCTTCGGCATCCTCTTTGAACACGCCGGAGATGCCGTAGAAGTTGTAGCGGTTCACATTGTGTTCCGTGCACCATTTCAGCATATACCACTGGATGGCATAGGGACCGAAGTAATTGCGGTACTGCTCTTCGGCAGCGCTGAGATAATACACGCATTCATTGTCATAGACCGTGAACAGCGCGCTGGCAAGCTGGATCTCCTCGCCATGCTGAGCGCGCAGATCATTGGCTTCCGCCTGCTTCTTCGCGTTGATTTCCAGCGCCTCCTCATTGACCTTCTGCTTCTTGAGGAATTTGCGGCTGCCCGGGGTTTCGGCAAGCTTTGCCTCGATTTCGGCTTTCTCCGCATCGAGCTGTTCCTTCTCCTTTTCCAGCGCCTCAAGCAGATGGGCCGGACGGATTGAGGCAAGCAGCACTTTCAGATGGTCGCCATAGGTCTCTTTCATGGTTTTGTAATAGCTGTCGGTGAACATGGCAAAGTGACGGCGTTCCGCTGTTCTTTCCTCCATCCGGATGAAGATGTCGATTTCATCCGCGCCCAGCTCGCGCACCTCCACGCCCTGCTTGACGGTGCGGTTGATGCACCAGCGGGTCTGCTGGGAGATGCCCTTGAGCACATCCTGTGCACTCTGGCCGGTCAAATCCTTGACAAACATGAAGGCAGCCTGGCTGCGGGTGGAGTTGTCATAGGTGAAATCGCGGTGGATATAGCCTTCCGCTTTCAGGTTTTCGACCACATAGCTGTTGTCAAAACCGCCTTCGACACGGTTTCCATCCTCGTCGAGTTCATAGTAATTCACATACGGGTCGATGATCAGATACAGCCCGCGGTGTTTCTTTGCGTATTTTTTGAGATTCTCCGTCATGAAATGAAGAACTTCTTTGTCACTGTAATCCATCAGAAACCCGCGCTGGGCATAAAAGCAGCGGAAAAGCTTCTTGGCGATCGCGAAGCTGCTCAGTGCGCATGCGGCGCAGAGCTCGCCGTCCTTTTTCACACCGAAATAGATGATTTCGCGGTTTCTGACTTTCAGATGTTCCATCGCTTCCAGGGAATTCAGAAAGGTGCGCTGGGGGCTCTTTGCGTAAAAACTCCCGTATTCTTCCGGTTTCAGTTCCTTGAATTCCAGCATATTTCCCTCCTGTTGCGTTATTTTGATTCAGATGCGAAGCAGGCGCATAAAAAGCAGCACGGCCTTCTCATCCTTCTAAGATGATACAGGTTTGCTGCTTTTTCCTCAAGTCATTCGTTGTGATTTCAGCGGTATGAAAACCGATGCGGTTTTATTGTTTTCTGAAAACAATGCCGTTTTCATCCATTGACTCAATGATCGCCAGGCTTTCCAGCGGATAGCCCTTTTTGCGGATCTCATCGCCGCCGGGCTGGAAGCCCTTCTCAATGCAGATGCCGATGCCGCCGATTTTCGCGCCGGCCTGTTCACAGATGGAGATCATGCCGTTGAGCGCGGCGCCGTTGGCCAGAAAGTCATCCACGATCAGAACCGTGTCGGATGCGGAAAGATAGTTCTGCGACATGGTGATGTCATAGTCATTGTCATAGGTGAAGGAATGCACCCTTGCTTTGTAAACATCCTTGCCGATGTTCAGGCTTCTCGCCTTTTTGGCAAATACCGCCGGCACATTGAAGCATCTTGCCGCACTGACCGCGATGGCGATGCCGCTGGCCTCAATGGTGATCACCTTTGTGATTCCCCTGTCTTTGAAAAGACGGTAAAGCTCCTTGCCGATCTCATCAAGCAGAGCGATATCCATCTGATGATTCAGAAAGCTGTCCACCTTGAGTATTTCCGTGCCGATCACCCGGCCGTCCCTTGCAATTCTTTCTTCCAACTGTTTCACTGTTCAACCTCCATGATTATTTAAGATGATACAGGTTTGTATACTTTTCCTCAAGATAATCCAGATAGTTATTCACATCAAAATCGCTTCCGGTGGCGATGCGCATGATTTCAGGCGCGTCATAGCGGCATCCATAGCGGTGAATGTGCTCTTTGAGCCATGCGACGCACTTCTCAAAGTGACCGCTGCGCAGCGCCTCATCCACATCCATTTCCTCTCTCATCTTCTTCACAAACTGGGCGGAGAATGCCGAACCAAGCGCATATGTCGGGAAGTAGCCGAAGGAGCCATCGCTCCAGTGGACATCCTGCAGAATGCCCTCGCTTGCCTTGTCCGCCTTGATGCCAAGATACTTCTCATACATCGCATCCCAGGTTTCATCAAGGCCTTCGGTGGAGATCGAACCGTCGAAGAGGCCCTTCTCAATCTCATAGCGGATCAGGATGTGCATCGGATAGGTCAGCTCATCGGCTTCCGTTCTGATCAAAGAGCGCTTTGCCACATTGATGGCGTTGACAAACTGATCTACGCTCACATTGCCAAGCTGCTCAGGGAAATGCGCCGCCAGACGCGGATACAGATATTCCCAGAACGCCTTTGTGCGGCCAAGATAGTTCTCAAAGAGTCTGGATTGCGATTCGTGCATGCCCGAGGAGATTCCTTCGGAAAGGATCATGCCGTCATATCTGTCATCGCAATCATGTTCATAGGTGGCATGTCCGACCTCGTGAACGGTGGAAAGGATGGCGCTGGCAACATTGTTTTTCAGATATTTGGTGGTTGTGCGGCAGTCATTCTCGCATACCCAGTTGGTGAAAGGATGCTCGGTCTCATTCTGATAGCCCCAATCCGCATCAAAATGCAGGTATTCGAGCAGTTCTGAACTGAAGCGCTTCTGTTCCTCAATGTCATAATCCAGATACAGGAAGGAGTCCTCGACCGGTTCGGCGTTGCACACCTTTTCGATCAGCGGCACCAGTCTTGTCTTGAGCGCCTCAAAGAAAGCGTCGTATTTCTCACGGTTCATGCCCGGCTCATAATCATCGAGCATCTGATCATAAAGATCCATATCGCTGTTGCGGTAGGAATACTGCTGGCGGCGGATCTCAATCACCTGTTTCAGATACGGTTCAAAGATCGAATAGTCGTTCTTTGTCTTTGCCTCAAGCCAGGCGTCATAGGATTTGGAGAAGAGCTCCTGCGCCTTCACATATTCATCCTTGGGAATGCAGAGTGTGCTCATCGCATCTTTATAATAAAGATAAGCCGCCCGTCTTGTATCGCCGTCAAGGTCCTCATCATCCTTCATCTCTTTGAGCAGCTCAACAATCTCCGGATCTGTAATAATCGAAAACAGCTCACCGGAAAGATAAGCGGTTCTTGCGTCGCGGTATTCGCCGCCTCCAACCGGAGCGACCGTCATCTTGTCGGTCATGATGATGCTCAGGGCCATATTGTAGGCGCTGACGCGGAACAGCCAGTCCTGATACTTCTGAAGCTTTTTTTGTGAAATCATAATTCAATGTTTCCTTCCTTCAATATGTACAATGATACCAAAAAATCCGGCGGACCGGATTTTTCTGGTTATGAATGTGAATGAATTACGGAAGTCTGTTTCCGGCTGCCTTGTAAAGGTCATACCACTGTCTTCTGCTCAGGCAGATGTCAGCTGCCTTGGCAGCGTCGGCGATTCTTTCGGCTTTGCTGGTGCCGGTGATGACCTGCATCTTTGCCGGATAGCGCAGATTCCACGCATAGGCGATGACATCCTTGCCCACATTGTACTCTGCGGCGATTTCATCCATCAGCGCGTTGAGCTCGGGATATCTTTCGTCATTGAGGAAGGTTCCCTGGAAGTAGCCGACCTGCAAAGGCGACCATGTCTGCACCGCCATGTCATTCATGCGGCAGTATTCGAGTGTTCCGCCATCTCTCATCACAGCCGGGTTGTCAGCCATATTGACATTGAAGCCGGCATCGAGCAAAGGTGTGTGGACGATGGAAAGCTGAACCTGATTGGCGCAAAGCTCCTCATCAACACCGGATTTGAGCAGATCCATCTGATAGCGGTTCATGTTGGAAACACCGAAGTGGCGCACCTTGCCCGCCTGTTTGAGTTCATTGAAGGCTTCATTGACTTCTTCCGGTTCCATGAGCGCATCGGGTCTGTGCAGCAGCAGGGAATCGATATGATCCGTATGCAGTCTTTCCAGAATGCCGTCCACCGCGCTCAGGATATATTCCTTGGAGAAATCAAACATGCCCTTGTTGATGCCGCACTTGGACTGGATGAACATGCGGTCTCTGAGTTCAGGCTGTGCCGCGAGCAGTCTGCCGAAGACCATCTCACTGCGTCCGCCGCCGTAGATATCCGCATGGTCGAAGAAGTTGATGCCCGCATCCAGAGCGGTTTTGACAAATGTTTCAGCTGCCGCCTCATCAAGACCGGCGATTCTCATCGTGCCGACGCCGATGACGGAAACCTGTTCCTTCTCTTTTGAAAAATCGATATATCTCATTATGATGTTTGCCGCCGTCCAGGCAGAACGGCTCTCCTTATCCATCTATGCCTGTTTTGTTTATTTTACCATTTGTGCACATAAAAAGCAGTCTCCATGCACATGCATGATGACTGCTCAGAGCTTTGTGAAAATATCAAGCGCTTGTGCAACGCTTTTGACGATGTAATCGGCATGCGCCTTGACTCTCTCATCAGAGAAATCAAAAGTGAAGGACACATCCGCCTCATCAAGCAGCGGAATATCATTGAATGAGTCGCCGATCCCGCCGATCAGATCCGCCTCATACATGCCTCTTAAGCGGATGATTCCCCCGCCCTTGGAACAGCCCCGTTTCACCGTATCGAGATAATCGTTGTTCTGAAAGGCGGAAACATCCGGATAAAGCTGATTGATGGCATTGGTGATGCGGAAGGCGGTGTCATTGGAATCGGTGCCGATGGAAACACCCTGGATGTGTCCGAAGGGCAGCTGATCAAATGAGGCAATGAAGTTCTGGGCGGTTTCTCCCCCTTCGCTTCTTCCGATGCGGTAAAGATATCCGTCAAGATGGACATAGAAGACCTTCTGGTCCTTGCCAAAGCGCTCATAAAGATCACGCGCATATTCACGGCTGACGCATTGCTCATAGGACAGTTCCATGCGGCCCTTGTTCACGCGTCCGATCACCGCGCCGGTGGAAACGATATAGAAATCCACATACGGCATCTCATGGGCTTCTTTGAGAATCGAGTCGAATGCCCTGCCCGAGCACATGCCGAACAGATTGCCGTTATTTCTGAATGCCTCGATGGCCTTTTTGTCCTCTTCAAGAATATAGGGAACCTTTCGGTCATAGTGGCGGATGGTGCCGTCAAAATCGCTGGCAAAAAGTTTCATATCATTCCCCGTTTCCGCTGAGCGTGACGTTTTCAAGCCGGATAGCTGCAGGAATGCGCACACCGGCAAGCTGTTTCATTTCCCTGCTCATCCGCATGGTTTTCATCAGCTCATTCATATTGCCCGAGACTGAGCCGCCGCTGACAGGTGTGACTGTATTTCCGTCATGCCAGTAGGCCAGACGGATTTCGCCGAAGATATCGCCGGTCAGTGAATCAACCTGGAAATCGGAGAATTCCACCGCCTCAAGATAGGCGCCGGATCTGATTTCCTCTTCTGATGCGGTTCCTCCGCTCATCTCAAAGTTGGAAACGATGAAGGAATCCTCATTGCCGATGTATTGGGAGAACATGCGGTTTCCGTGATAGGCCTTCACAATGCCCTCATCAATCAGCACAAGATCCTTGATAGGTGCGCCTTCGCGGTCATAGGCACGGTTGGATGGAGAGTTGTCCAGATGACGAAGTGCCCTGAGTGTCACTTTGTCTCCGCAGAGATTTTCTCCGCACGGTTCGCCCTTTTTCCAGCTGCTCATGCGGCGGGAAACCAGTGCCGCATCGGTTTTGTCGAGGAAGAATTCCGCGATTCTTACCGCATTGCCATCCGTAAAGACAACCGGCACATTGCCCATATGCATGGTCGGCACGGTTCTGAGCCGGTCACGGCCATAGCGCATTGTTTTCTCAAGATCTTCGACAACTGCATCCGCATCACAGGTGCCGCTGCGGTACATGCGGTAAAGCTCGATCTCATGCGCCTCATCCTTTGCGTTGACAACCACTTCCATCATTGAGGACGGGGATGTTTCCGTGACATCAATGCCTTCGGATGTGATCAGTCTTACGGTCTCTTCATTGACAAAGATCTCATAGGAATTGATATATTCCGTTTCTGTTTCTTTCAGTTCATCCATGAGCTGAATGAAATCCTTTGAAATATCACGGACGGTATACGTTTCGTGAGTAAAGGGTTCCGCCTCTTTGGGCTGATTGAGTGTGTACACAGGGTTTTTCACAAGGCCGGCTGAATAGATCAGTGAGTCAATCTGTTTTGCAAGTGCTTCTTTGGTGTCATCGGGATAAACCTCGGCATTGGCAAAGCCGATGTTTTTTCCGTCCTCACTCTTTTTATATACGGTCAGATTCACATGTCTGACTTCCTTCACACGGTGCTGATCAAGCTGATGCTTTATGAAATAGAACTCCCAGCCTTTCGTCCGTGTTTCTCTGATTTCCCATGCGTCCGCTTTTGAGCCGCGCAGAATCGCAGTCAGTCTTTCCATTATCCGAGCCTCGCTTTCGTTTTGAGATAAGGTCCGCCATCGGCGACCTTGACCCATTCCTTGTAGCCTTTGCCGCAGCCGCCGTTGCCGAAGATTTCACGGTCATCGGAAACCATCGTGATATTGCCGAGCACTTCCGGCACATAGCCGGTCAGAATCACCGGTGAGACAATCTTTCCGGTGAGTTTTCCGTCGATGATCTCACGGCCGGATTTCACGATGCACTGGATGCCCCAGTGCTTGGGATCCTCCATGCCGCTCTCCATTCCTTCCAGAAGATATCCGTATTTGATGGAAGCGATCATGTCTTCCACTTTATCTTTTCCGCTGTCAAAGACCGTGTTGGTCATGCGGGTGTAAACCTTGTGCTCAAAGTTTTCACGCTTGCCGTTGCCGGTCGGCTTTGTGCCAAGACGCATCGCGCTTAAAGCGTCGCAGATGCCGGTTTTCAGAATGCCGTGATCGATTTCGGTCACATCACCTGCCGGATTGCCCTCATCATCAAAGGCATAGCTGGTGACATTCTGTGCGCATAAGGCGCCTTCATGCATACTGACCAGATCGCTGGCGACACGCTGATTGATATACTCTGCGCCAAGCGCTCTGTTTTTGACAAACATGTCCATCTCAACGCCATGGCCGAACGCCTCATGGGCAATCAGGCCGCTGACTTCCGGAGATGTGATGATTTCATATTCTCCTGGCACAATCCGCTCTGCGCCAAGCAGCTCAACCGCCTCATTCACCGCTTTTTCAAGCTTTGTGCCAAGCTGATCAAACAGTTCGGGACCGCATAAGCCGGAGATGCCTTCATAGGCATACTGGTTGAGGCCGTCTTTTGAAACAACCGGCACAACGGTTGCCTCACTATACACATAGCTCTGTTTCATCATTCTGTTGGCGCTGATGAACATCTTGCACACATGGGTGGACTGGCCGCTGAGTGTGCATTCAATCATATATTCCGACATGCCCATCGCCTTTTCGCAAAGTGATGTGAAAGAGCTGACAATGCCTTTGATATCAGCTGTTTCGGGAAGCTGTTCTGTTTCAGCTTCATGAAACAGTGTGCATGCCTCATCATTCAGCAGCGGGGTTTCATAAATCTTTGTGCCGGTCAGGCAAAGCAGCTCATACTGCTCATCCAGAGCAGCCTTGATTTTCTTATACTGCTCATCGGGCTGTTCGGGATCGAAATCATTGAAGGCATATTCACAATAGCGGCCCTCTTTTGCGGCTCGGATCACAATGCCCCGCTCGCTCGCCATGGTTTTGTCGCTGACGCTTTTCGCATGTGCGGAAATGCGGATATTGAGTCCTTTTGAATCACTTGCCAGCGCGCTGGCATATTCATAATCGTTCTGAAGCAGACTGATCACTTGCTTTAACGGCTCTGCGATCAGACTTAAATATTCTGAAAACGGTGCTTTCATACTGCCCTCCATCCCTGCGATTATACCACGGTGCTTATTGTGTGAGGCTAAAACCGTCTTTCGTGCATGTGAGAGTGATGGTTCCGTTTACAGTCTGATACACATTCACGCCGTTTTCTTCCAGAAGAGACACGGTCTTTGCAATTTCGGAAGCTTCCGGCTCATCTGCCCCGTTGGTGATGACGGCGGTCTGAGGATTCACCGCCTCAATCAGATCGGCGAGTTTCTTTGTATAGTGGCCATGGTAAGGAACCTTGAGAAAATCCGCAGCGGTGTCATTGGTTTTCAGATATTCCTCAATCCGCTCATTCTGCGCGTCGCCCATGAAGAGATATGTCTGATTGCCGAAAGTGATTTTCACGATCAATGAGGAATTGTTTGATTCATCTTTGTCATATTCCCCGGACGCGCCTTGGATTTCAAACGACGCCCCGCCAAGCGTGAATGTCTGGGTGCCGTTTATCTCGACAGCGCTTAATCCCGCCTGTTTCAGGGCGGTCTCAAAGGATGTGATGTCATCGCTTTGCTTGGTCTGATATGACGTATAGACATGGGAGACCTCCAGGCTGTTCACGATCCAGTCGGCACCGCCCACGTGGTCTTTATCAAAATGGGTGATGATCAATGCATGCAGGGATGTGATGCCCTTTTCATTAAGCAGTGAGAGCAGATCATCCTTGTTTTCCTCAAGACCTGTGTCAATCATGACACAGCCCTCTTCCGTCTCTATCAGGATGGCATCGGCCTTGCCCACATTCAGAAATGTGATTTCCATCGTTTCACCTTCGGATGCCTTACAGCCGCAAAGACATATCATCATGCACATCATCAGTGCGCAAAGTATTTTTTTCATAAGAACCTCCGCTTATATCCTATTCCTTGTATTCCTGTCTTTTGTGAAGGAAAACTGATCATTTTCTGAAGAACATGCGGACGCAGGCGCCTTAGCGGTGTGATGCCGTGATATAATGTCAAAAACGAGGCATTGAAAAATATGTTAATTGAAGATCTGGAAGTTTTTGTCGCGGCAGCTGAAAGCGACAGCTTTATTACACCGGTCGGTCCGCACCGGTATGAAACAAGTGCTTCAAAGGAAATTCTGCGTCTGGAAAAGGAATTCGGCACCCCTCTCTTTCTGCGTGAGGGCAAAAACACCGGCATTCTGACCAAGGCAGGCGAAGAGCTTCTGGTCAAAGCGAAACCGCTGATCCGTGCTTACCGCAAAACCATGCGCATGATGGAACAATACCGGCCGAAAAATGACCGCTCCATTATCATCGGCGCATTGCCCATCCTCAAACAGTACCGTCTCAACCGCATCTTCTCCCGTTTCCTGGATGATTTTGAGGATGCCGATCTGAGACTGGAACTGACCGATGGAAAATCGCTGACGGAAGGTCTTGCGGAAGGCTATTATGATGCCATCATCATCCGCAAGAACATGATCAACCGCCCCGAAAAGCTCAAGCTTTACCGGATGGCAACCGATGAGATGGCTGCGATCCTGCCGGCGGATCACCGCTATGCGGAAGAATGCAGCATCCGTCTGCCGATGCTGAAGAATGAATTCTTCTATCTGGCCGATCCCAACACCCAGTCATTCGGCGTATGCTGGAATCTGCTCAAGAATCAGCACATCTCCACCGAAAACGTGAGAACCGCAGATATTGAGACGATTCTCAAAGAGGTGGCGGCCCGCAAAGGTGTGGCGCTGCTGCCGATCTCAACCCTGAATGTCATGAAACAGGAAGGCGTCATCACCGTTCCGCTCAATCCGCGCGCAACCCTTGAAGTTGTCTTTGCAACCAGAAAAGACACCGAGAAGTCGGAACTGATGGAAGAGCTGATCGAAATGATTGATATCCGCTCCAAGGCTGTTCCCTCCGTGTGAGGAGAACAGTTTTTTTATGCGTCAGAGACGGTGTGAATTTGCTTTGCAACAGTTGATTTTAAAAGCGCACTTCCTATACAATGGAAACGTTCGGATTACAAAAAGAGGTTATTTATGGGAAACTACGTGATTGCGACTTCTTCAACCTGTGATATAGAACGTGAATGGCTGGATGCCCACCATGTGCCGGTGATTTCCTATTCATTCGAAATCGACGGACAGATATATAAAGATGACTGCCGTGAAGCGACAAGACGCCGCTTTTATTCCACCATGCGCGAAGGCAAACTCCCCAACACATCACAGATCAACTCCTATGCTTACTATGAGTTTTTCAAGGATCTGATCGAAGACGGTGAGGCGGTTGTCTTTGTCGATATGGACAGAGCGATTTCCAACTCCTATGCCAACTCGCTGGCGGCTGCGGATATGATCCGGGATGAATACCCCGATGCGCAGCTTTATATCATGGACACATCCTGCATCACCATGGGACTTGCCTTCCTCATCAAAAAGCTGGTTGCCATGAAAGAAAACGGTGCGTCCAAGGAAGAAGTCATGGACTGGTGCAACAGCAACGCGAAAAAGATCGCCCACCGTTTCATGGTTGATGATCTGCAGTGGCTGCGCAAAGGCGGCAGACTCTCCAACGCTTCGGCGATTGTCGGCTCCCTTCTGTCGATCAAGCCTCTGATCTATCTGCCTGAGGACGGCAGCCTTGTCGCCTATGAGAAAGTCAGAGGCAGAAAGAAAGCGCTGCGCACCCTGCTGGACAGCGTGATCAGGGATGTCGGTGAGGCGGAAGGAATGGAATTCATCGTCGGCCACTCGGATACCCCCGAGGAAGGCGAAGCCTGGAAACAGACCGTGATGGAACAGTTCCCCAAGGCGAAGAGCGTTGAACTGATGGAGCTTGGTCCCACGATCGGCTCGCACATCGGTCCGGGCTTTATCTCCATCGTCTATCTGGCTGAGGAAAGAAGACCGTAATACTTTGAATCAGGAACCGCTTGGTTCCTTTTTTTGTGATTCCATTGAAAAAGACGGCCTGCGCCGTCTTCAGATGATTTTCTCCATGACTGTCTTCTGGATACCAAAGCCCATCCTCTCATAGAAGCTTCTGGCACTGTCATTGCCCTCCCAGACATTGAGCGTGACACTGTAGCAGCCCTGTTCTTTCGCATAGGCGCATACATAATCATAAAGCATTTTCCCGGCATGTCTGCCCCGGCAGTTTTCATCCACGCACAGATCGTCGATATAAAGGGAGCGGATCGGTTTCAGATTGTTGGAGCCGGAATAATCATTCATCACACAGAAGGCATAGCCCTGCATGACATCATTTTCATCAACAGCCGCAAACACCGGCGTGTTTTCATCTTTGAGAATCGCCTTCAGCTGCTCATCGGTATATTTGCGGGTGCCGCTGATAAACAGATCGGGACGGATGGACGCATGGATTTCAAGCACCTGGCCAAGCAGATCGTCAATGCGGGGAATGTCTTTTTCAGTTGCTCTTCTGATCTTCATAAAATAACTCCTTATATGAAGAACAGGATAAACAAAAAAGCCTGTTTTTGCAAACAGGCTCAATGAATTCAGATGATGAAGTTATCCTCAACGCTTTTCAGCGGGCTGTAAATCGAAAGGTTGATATCCTTGCCGCCCATACGCAGAATTCTTTCATCCGCTTCCGGGAAGACACGCGCGCTGACGACCTTTTCGCCGTTATTGACAAAGATCTCAACACTGCTGCGGTCCACATACACATCCAGTGAGGTTAAGCCGTTCTCAAGAGCGATTCTGCGGACAGCGCCGAATTCCTCATTGATCTGATGATTCAGCGCGCTGCGGTCAACGGTGAGCACCTTCGCGTTTCTGTCATAGCTGATCTCAAAGCCGCGTCTGCCGTTTTTGGAGTAGAGGCTCAGCTCCGTGCTTTGCAGAGAGGGATTTTCCAGATGGATAATGGCGGTGCGGGGCATTAAGCCATGCAGCTTATCAGCTGTGATCGTTCCGTTTTCAGCTTTGAAGAGCACTTCCCCTTCCAGCTTCTTCATATCCGGAGCAGGTCTCTGCATAAGCTTTCCGTCTTCGATGGTCAGAATGCGGGGCAGGCTCATCAGATGGGCCCAGCCCTGTTCCTCGGTGGGCGGGCATGTATAATCGGCACAGCTGAACCAGCCGCACATCACGGCCGCGTTTTCAAAGACATTCTGATTCGCGCATTGCGCCGCATAGAAGTCAAAGCCGCAGTCGAGCTCCTCAAAAGGTCCGTCGGGAATGAATTCGAGATTTTCGAGATCCAGATCGCCGATGAAATAAACATTGTTGAATTTCTGCTGGAAACGGTCGCCCTCGGCTTCGAGTCCCTGCGGGGAGAACAGCAGAAGCCACTTGTCACCGACCTTTTCGATATCCGGGCATTCGACCATGTAGCCGAAGCTTTCATAGCCGCGCACTTTCAGCTCGCCTTTGAGCTGCCATCCGTACTCGACATCATTGGATTCAAAGATCAGGAACACGCCCTTCTTCTCTTCGTTCTGCGCGCCGAGCAGAATATAATATCTGCCTTTGTATTCAAAGAGCTTGGGATCTCTCTGATGTTCGGTATAGCCGGTCTGCGGATAGATGATGGGCTTGGGCAGCTTTGTGATTCTGCCTTCCTTGTCCATCTTGGCCAGCAGCTGATAAGGATGGCGCTTCAGTTCGTAATCCTTGGAATTGCCGGTGTAGGCCAGATAGAGATCATCATCCTGCACCAGTGCGCTGCCGCTGTAGCAGCCGTAGTTCTCGCTTAACAGCTCCGGTTTCAGGGCAAGGCCTTCATTTTTCCAATTGACCAGATCCTCACTGCTCACGCGGTACCAGTGCTTCATGCCATGCACCGGGCCGAACGGGAACCACTGATAAAACAGCTGCCATTTTCCGTTGAAATAGGAGAAGCCGTTGGGATCATTCATCAGGCCGGTCACCGGCTGCACATGATAATCCTCTCTCCATCTGGATGCGGCGATTGTCTCATGAAGCGCCTGCAGTTCTTTTTTGTCGCTTTCCTGGTAAGTTCTGTATCTTTCTTCATTTGTCCATTGTTTCATAATTCCTCCCCGCTGATATTTCTCAGTCTGAACCGGATCTCATGTGTCAGTGTTTTGTTAGCTTTGCAGATGGGCTTGATCGCGGTTTCGTAGTTGATCGCGTTGGGCAGATAGCTTGCCTCAAGCGCCGCTGAAGAGCGTTTTGTATAATAATGATTGTTCTTTCCCTTCCAGCCGGTGAACCAGTTGGAGGTGTAGATATGCACGCCCGGGAAGTCGCTTTCCACGATCAGCTCCAGCTGCTTTCCGCGCATCAGTGCGTTCAAGCGCATGCCCTCATGCGGGATGGGATACCAGTGATCGTATCCGGCGCCGAGTTTCAGCTGTTCATTGTCTTCGTCAATCCGCTCTCCGATGGCATGGAATTCTCTGAAATCAAACGGTGTTCCCTCCACCTTTTCCATGAATTCCTTCATCATGCCGGTTTCATCGGACTGCGCGAATTCATCGGAAGGAATCATCACCTGATGATCAAGGATGGTGTCTGATTCATCCAGATTGAAATAGGCATGATTGGTATAGGAGAACAATGTGTCCGCGTCGCTGGTTCCTTCGGCCTTGATGGAAACGCCGTCCTCAAGCAGTGTATAGGTGATCTTCACTTCCAGATTGCCCGGATAATTCTCTTCTCCATCCGGGGAAAGTCTTGTGAAGATGACGCTGTTGCCTTCTTCTTTTCCTTCAAACAGCTTCCGGTCAAAACCGTATTCGCCGCCATGATGGCTGTTGCCGTTGTTGTTGATGAAAAGATGATATTCCTTTCCGTTGAGTGTGAAGCGTCCTTTGGCCGTGCGGTTGGCGGTGCGGCCGATGGAGGCGCCGAAGCATGTGCCCCGTGTATCCACGTAGCCCTGCACATTGTCAAAGCCCTGCACAACATCAAGACCTGTCTGCTTGTCTTTCAGGCTGACCAGGGCAGCGCCGAAGTCTGTCACCTGCACCATTGTCTTTTCATTTTCGAGGGTCCATAAATGGGCTTCGCCAAGACCTTCGATCATGCCGAATGATTGTTTCATGTCGTTTCTCCTTCTTCCAATATATATTCTTTGAAGATTTTTTCAAATCCGCCTTCATCAATGCCATCGGTGATGATGTCAGCCGCACTTTTGACTGACTCAAGCGCGTTGCCCATGGCGGCCGAGATGCCGCAAGCCTCAAAGAGTTCGAGATCATTCGGTCCGTCCCCGATCGCCATCGTATCCGCCGGATCAATGCCATAATGCGCACATGCCGCAAGCACGCCGCGTTTTTTGCCGCAGACATCGGACATCACATCGGCTGCCAGATCATTCCAGCGGGTGTATTTGATATGTTTCATCTTTGAGGCTGTCTTTTCCCAGACCGCTTCGCCCACCCAGGGAATGATCATATAGGTGTCATTGTTCAAAGCGCGCGCAGGATCAAGAACTTCCGGATAAGGGGTATGGATGGCATCGAGATGCCTTTTCACTTCCTCATCCATCATATTGATATACATGACATCCTTTTCCATAAACTGACACGGAAACGGTGTTTCTTTAAGACCTGCGAGCAATTCTCTCATATCATTTTTGTCCAGCGGGTCCGTGAAAAAAGCCCCGTTCTCATCCAGGCACAATGCCCCGTTGAGCGTGATCCAGCCATCCAGATGAATATCAATGCCAAGCTGGGCAATCTCGCCCATATGGCGGCCTGTTGCCGCAATCACAAGGATGCCCTTTGCACGGGCTTCTTCAATGACCCTTAATGACGCATCCGGAATGGATGAAGATGTATGAGAATAAAGGGTTCCGTCGATATCGATGAAAACTGCTTTGGTCTTCCGTTTCATGTGTCATTACCGTTCATATCTATTTTCCAACATTCTTTCCGGTTTGTGAATAAGCGCGATCTTAATTTGACCAGCCGTCAAATAATGATATTTTATATAGTAACGGAGGAAGAGATGCGGCTGTTTCAGAAAAAGGATGCACAGCAGGAGATTCCCGTCACACCAGTGAGTGCTGCGGAAACAGAACCGGTACAGACCGAAAAAGGATCCGGATACATTGTGATCCCGATTCTTCTGGAGTTTGTGCTCGGCGCTTTTGTGTGGATTCAGGCTCCCGCGGCTGCGCTGACCTATTTATATTGTCTGGTGCCGATGTTATTGTTAAGCGCGTTTATCGGCACATATGTCTATAACCGTGACGGGGATATGAAACTGTTTGCGGCGGTTGCCTCGCTCAGCGCGATCGGGGTCGCACTGCAGCTGGTGATTGATGAGGTTTATACCACCTACACCGTGTTCAGTCCGCTCAAGGCCGCAGCGGCGGTGGTGATCGCCATCGTGTTTGTGCTTTTGTATGATCTTTTGCGTAAGCTGCTCAATCATTCCTTCTCCATCTATATCATGCTCGCCTTCTCCATCGCGATCTACGCTGTCCTTTATTTCTGGGGCTATGATCCCAACGGCATGGGAACCAGCGCCTGGGTGCGGGCGGGACCGATCACTGTTCAGCTGACCGATTTCACCAAGATTGCGGCGGTCATGTTTTACAGCTCATTGTTTTCCTCAAAGGAAAACCGCAGCGAGACCTCCATCCTGGTTCTTTCCAACGCGTTCTTCCTGATCAATCTGGCCGGCTCGGTAATCATCCATGAGCTGGGAAGCTTCTTCATTCTTTACTTCCTGCATATTTCCGTGCTTTACATCTTCATGGAAAAAGGAAATAAAAAGCGCAATTATCTGCTCGCGCTTGCCGGGCTGACACTGGCGGCGCTAGGCACATGCTTTGTGCTTTACAGATATCTCAGACCAATCGCGGAAGCGGGAGGTCTCAACAGCATCACATCCATCCTCTGGCCGATCGTGCGCAAGGTCTATCTGCGTTTCTCGGTCACGGCGAATATCTATTTTGATCCTTATGGAGCCGGCTATCAGCTGCTTCAGGGCAAGAAGGCATTATGGATTGCGGGACTCTTCGGCAACCGGGTGAACTTCAATGCCATTCCGGTCGTGGAAAGCGATATGGCATTCATTGCCCTGGTCAACAGCTTCGGCATGATCATGGGTTTCATTGCCATTCTGCTCTTTGTGCGCATCATGCGCTCAGGCTCAAAACTGTGCATGCATCTGCTGGAAACATCCAAAGCGGATGCGGTGGTTGTGTACGGCCTGACGGTATTGCTGTTTGCGCAGGCGATGCTGGTGATCCTTGGCTCCTGCAATATCATTCCCCTGGCCGGTCTGCCGATTCCCTTCTTAAGCAGAGGCGGCACCTACCAGGCACTCGTGTTCAGTTTCTGCGGACTTCTTCTGCATATGAGCGAATATCAGGGAAGCCGCTATGAAGGAGGTGAAGCGGATGAGTCTGAAGCCTTCTGATTCCGTGGCATCCAGAAGAATCAAACTGCTTGAGATTCTGGCCACAGCCGGATGTCTGCTGTTTGCAGGTGTCTTCTCATATAAATATCTGATCATGCCGGCGGTAGATCCGGAACATAAAGCCACGAAGAATTCGGTCACCATGCAGGCGATTGAGGGCTATATGATCGAGGGAAGCTATCTTGACCGCAACGGCTCACTGATCATGGGAGGCAGCGCGCCCGGTGAAGCGGCCGAGGCTGCCTATCCGATGAATTACAGCTATGCATGGCTGCTTGGCTATTATTCGGTCAGCGGCACAAGCGAAAACCGCTTTGCCTTAAGAGGCAATCTGTATGACTACACAATGTTCACGCTCGATGACCATAACACCGGCGCAACCGTGCGGCTGACCACGGAAAACGGTCTGCAGAACTTCGCGTACAGCTCGATCCTGAACGGCATGGAGGGAAGCGTCATTGTCATCGACAACGATACCGGCGCCATCATGTGCCTGGCTTCGCAGAGCACCATTGATTATGATGTCAACGATCCCGATACCCTTCTTCTGAGTGACGTGGAAGGCTCCCAATACCGCCGCGGCACCTTTGAGAACGATCCGCCAGGCAGCACATTCAAGGTGATCACCGCCGCTGCCGCATTGCAGATGCAGGAGGAAGAGGATCTTGAAGACAGCTTCTTTGATTACAATGACACCGGCACCTATGTCGCGGAAGGAGACAGTTTCGAAATCCGTAACTGGGGAGATTACGCCTATGGCGAGATCAATCTCGAGACGGCTCTGAACAATTCGGTCAACTGCTACTTCGCGCATCTTGGCAATCTTGTCGGCCAGGAGAGAATCGCGCAGATGGCGGAAAACTTCCTGATCGGTAAAGAAATCAAAATCCCGTGGCTTGGCACCATTCATTCAGTGCTTGACTTCGGCGCGGGAACCCCCGGCGATATCGCCCAGGTCTCCTTCGGCCAGGGCAATACCGAAATCACGCCGCTTCAGCTGACCATGATCGCCCAGGCGATTGCCAATGACGGTGCGATGATGAATCCCTATGTGGTGGAATCGGTCAGGCTTGGCAGGCTGCCCCTTTACACCCATATCCAGCGCAAGCTGAACAACTGCATCACAACCAGCGTGGATGAAAAGCTCAAAACAATCATGCACAGCACAGCCGTCGGCTATGGACTGGATGAAAACTACGGAATGGTCTATGCCAAAACCGGCAGTGCCGAATGTCCGGACGGACGCGTGCACACCTATATCATGGGATTTACGGAGGATGCCTCATTCTGCATTTCCGCCAACAATTCCGATATCAGCTACAGTCTTTACGGCTATGCCCAGCAGCTGGTCGCCTATCTGAATGATCTTTACGGACGCTAGACGGAACGTTTTACAGACGCTCCGTTTTTTTTATGAAATCACTGTTATGTAAGCGCTGTCATTTCCGGTTAGACTGGACAAACATAACAGTTGGTTTTATCATCGTGTCTTAAAGGGGGTTAATTCCTATGAGACTCGTTTATGACGTCGAAGACAAACCGCAGTTCAGACAGCTAGTAGTATTTGCATTCCAGCAGGTTCTCGCCATTATGGCAGCCACCATCGCAGTGCCGATGATCATCGGCAACGGTATGAGCACAGCCGCAGCTCTGTTCGGAGCCGGCGTCGGAACCATCGTTTATACACTTTTCACACAGCGCAAGAGCCCGGTATTCCTGGGCAGCTCCTTCGCTTTCATCGGTTCGATGAGCGCAGCCTTCGCCGGTGCGGTCAGCGCCAACGCGGGCTTTGCGGGCCTGATTCTCGGTGCCCTGTTCGCCGGACTGGTCTATGTCGTGTTCGCTCTGGTCATCAACCGTGTCGGTGTTGAGTGGGTCAACAAACTCATGCCGCCGGTCGTCATCGGTCCGACTGTTGCCATCATCGGTCTTTCCCTGGCAGGCAACGCGGTCGGCGATCTGCAGACTTCATCCGCTACCGGTGAAGCGACACAGTGGGCAGTCCTTTGCGGACTGGTTGCCCTGTTCACAACCATGCTCGTCAGCACATACGGCAAAAAGTCATTCCGCCTGATTCCGTTTATCATCGGTATCCTGGCCGGATATGCCGTTGCTCTGGCACTGACACTGATCGGCAATGCCACAGGCAATGCCAGCATGCAGATTGTCAGCTTCGCATCCTTCGCGGCATTGACTGAGGGCGGTGTTTCCCTGAAGACATTCTTCTCCCTGCCCGACTTCACATTCGTCAAAGGCCTTGCCGGTTTCTCTGAAATCGACGGCGGTTATATCGGCACCATCGCATCTGCTTACATTCCGGTTGCCCTGGTCGTATTCGCGGAGCACATCGCGGACCACAAGAACATCTCCTCCATCATCGGCAGAGATCTGCTTGAGGATCCGGGACTTGACAAGACACTGTTAGGTGACGGTATCGGCTCCATTGTCGGCGCCTTCTTCGGCGGCTGCCCCAACACCACATACGGTGAATCCGTTGCCTGTGTGGCAATCACAAGAAACGCGTCCGTTGCGACAATCGTATGTGCTGCAATCGAATGCATCATCATCTCCTTCATCTCACCGTTTATCGCCTTCATCTCCTCCATCCCCTCTTGTGTCATGGGCGGTGTATGTATGGCGCTGTACGGATTCATCGCTGTTTCCGGTCTCAAGATGATCCAGAGACTTGACCTGGATGTGAACAAGAACCTCTATGTTGTTTCCACCATCCTGATCTCCGGTATCGGCGGACTGTCACTGACATTCGGAAGAATCACCATCACTTCCGTTGCCTGCTCGCTGATTCTCGGCATCATCGTCAACAACCTGCTGAAGAAAGACCCGAACCGTCTTCCCCAGCACTATGATGACTGATTTCGAAAACTGAATAGAATAAACAAATAACCGCGGTCAATGTGATCGCGGTTTTCATTTGCGTGTATATCTTTGGAAGGATCAGAGCTTCTGGCAGTATTCAATCTCTTCCCCGCAGGGGCTCTTAATCTTGAAATAGCGGATTCCCCTCTCCCAGAATTCAGAAATGTATTCGATACCGTCGATGCATTCCTGATAATCCTTCTCAACGTCATATGAGACATAGGAGATGTGATCGATTTTGCCTTCACATGCCGGATTCATCTCCTCCTGATACATCTCATAGACGGTATGGCTGTTGTCCAGGAAATACACATTGTGCCCGGTGCGGAAGAAACATCCCTTCACTTTGAAGCCGAGCACTTCCTGATACCATTTCGCATTTGTTTCGACATCCGTGACGCAAAGACCGATGTGATCGAGTTCCCTTTATTAATCATGATTTATTTAATCATGATGATTCCTCCCGATATTTTCTTCTTCATCATAACATTGATTTCATTTCAGAAAATGATATTATATAGCCGCAAACCCGAAGACGGAGAATGAGGATACAGGAAATCTCAAAGAGAGCCTGCGGCGGTGAGAATCAGGCAGACGGAATGTATTCTGACAAGAACTCCCGAGAGTATCGTAAGCCGGCGTTAACGGCATCAATGAGGCAGCACACCGTGCTGTGAATTAGGGTGGTACCACGAACAAGCTCTCGTCCCTATGGCCGGGAGCTTTTATTATTGAAGGAGGAGATCAGATGAATCCGTTATTTGAACAGCTCAAAGCCGCTATTGAGCAGAAAAGCGAAGTATTAAGCGAAAACCTGAAAGAAGAGGATCTTGTACAGTTCAATGCCCTTCTCGACAGACTTGCCGAAACTGCAACTGAAAAGGCCGAAGATATCGCGGCCGCCATTCCTGAGGAAAAGAAAGAAGAAATCAGGGAAAAGGTAAAAGACGCTGCCAAGGCAAAAATGAATGACCAGGAGGTCGTCAGAAGACAGAAGATGCAGGCGCTCGCTGATCAGGGCATCGACCCGTTCGGACAGGCCTTTGCCGTCAAGGACCATGCGCAGGATCTGCGTGATGCCTATGGTGAGAAGACATCCGAGGAACTCGAGGCAAACCCTGTTGAAACAGCTGTTGCCGGCCGTATCATTTCCAAGAGAAGAATGGGAAAGATCGGCTTCATGCACATCCTTGACAAGACCGGAAGAATCCAGGTTGTCGTCAAGAAACAGGTTGTCGGCGATGAGGTTTATGAGCTCTTCAAGGCCAGCGACCTCGGCGATATCATCGGTATCAGAGGCAATGTCATCAAGACAAATGCCGGTGAGCTTTCCGTTGAAGTCCATGAATACACACACCTGACCAAAGCGCTCAGACCCCTTCCCGAAAAGTTCCACGGTCTGACAGACAAGGAAGAAAGATACAGAAGAAGATATGTCGACCTGATCATGAATGACGATTCCAGAAAAGTCGCATTCTTAAGACCGGCGATCATCTCCTGCATCCGCAATTACATGGCAGCCCAGGGATTCACGGAAGTGGAGACACCGATTCTTTCCAGCCTGCTCACAGGTGCGAGCGCACGTCCCTTTGTGACTCATCACAACACCCAGAACATTGACATGTATCTGCGCATTGCCCTTGAACTGCCGCTCAAGCGTCTGCTTGTCGGCGGAATGGAAGCGGTCTATGAGATCGGCAGAGTCTTCAGAAACGAAGGCATGGACCTCAACCACAATCCTGAATTCACTCTGATGGAAGCTTATCTCGCCTACTCCAACCTGGAAGGCATGATGAACCTGACCGAAGGCATGTACAAGACCATCGCAAAGGATGTCATCGGTAAGATGGAATATCAGTACAACGGTTATACAATCAACCTTGACGGCGAATGGGCAAGAGTTTCCATGACTGATGCGATCAAGGAAAAGACCGGCATTGACTTCAGAGCGATCAATGATCTGGATGAATGCCTGAAACTGGCTCAAGAGCACCAGATTGAACTGGAACCGCATGAAAGACAGTACGGCCATATCATCAACAAGTTCTTCGAGAAGTATGTTGAGGAGACACTGATCCAGCCGACCTTCCTCTATGGCCATCCGCTGGAGATCTCCCCTCTCACCAAGAAGAATCCGGATGATCCCCGCTTCGTTGACAGATTTGAACTGTTCATCGGCGGAACTGAATTCGCCAATGCTTATACAGAGCTCAACAACCCGATCGATCAGCTGGAAAGATTCGAAGAGCAGCTGAAAGAAAAAGACCTCGGCAATGACGAGGCCAACGACATCGATATGGACTTCATTGAAGCGCTTGAATATGGCATGCCGCCGGCAGGCGGAATCGGCTACGGCATCGACAGACTGTGCATGCTGTTTACCGAGCAGACTTCAATCCGCGATGTCCTTCTGTTCCCGACCATGAAGACCAGAAACAACGACTAAATGTAGAGAAACGTTTAAGATCTGTGAAGCATTCATTATAGTATTGTTCCATAGTCCGACAATGAAACTGCATACAGAAGATCCTGGTAACGGGATCTTTATTATTTCATCACATTGAAAAACAGGGAAAGAAATGCTACTATAAAGCCACAAAGAAATGGGCTGGTCGAAAGACCCGGGTCCACATAACCGGCGGGTAAGACACCCGCCATTTATTTTAAGGAGCACTTAAGTGGCAAAAGAGTTAAGCGTGTTTGTTGATGAATCCGGTGATTGGGGTGAATATGATTACCATGCACCGTTTTATATCGTTTCTTTTGTGCTGCACAATCAGGCTGATGACATAAGTAAAGAACTTGATTATCTTGAGAATAAACTAACTAATCTCGGCTTCCCGGAACACTGTATACATGCGGGGCCTATTATCAGAGGTGAAGAAGAATATCGCGGTGTGAATAAACAAACAAGGCAGAAAATCGTGAAAACTCTCATGGCATTTATGCGTGAAACACAAATCCGGATTGTTGCATTTTACATTGAAAAAAAGCACATTGAAGACAGTATTGAAGCAGCCGGAAAACTGGGCAAGCTTATTTCCCGATTCATAAGAGAATACTATCCATTCTTCCTGTCCTTTGACATTGTCAAAGTTTATTACGATAACGGGCAGATTGAATTAAACAGAATCCTTTCCTCTGTTTTTAATTCGATGCTTGATAATGTCGAATTTCGTAAGGTTCTTCCAAAAGACTACCGTTTGTTCCAAGCTGCGGACCTGACCTGTACTGTAAAACTTACTGAGTTAAAAATGCTCGACCATTCTTTATCAAAATCTGAATTGACTTTCTTTGGTGATGAGCGAACGATCAGAAAAAACTACATTAAACCTATCAGCAAAAAATCACTTTGACGTGAATAATAGAGTGAAGTATGGAACAGGGTTTAAAAAAATCCTATCAAAATATAACTCACTCTGAATCAGAGTAATGCACAGGAGGGGGATATGAACAAAATCACATGCATCTGCTTAGGCGTCCGTAATATGGAACGGTCCGTATCATTCTACAGAGACCAGCTTGGATTTCAGACTGACTGCACTGACAGCAATCCCCGTGTCTGCTTTTTCAACACACCGGGAACCAAGTTTGAGCTGTATCCATTAGACCTTCTTGCAAAAGATATCAATCCTGCTGATCCCCCTGCCCTGTCCAGCGGATTTGGTGGAATTACTTTGACATACAACGTTGACAACAAAGAAAAGGTTGACGAAGTCATTACGCTTGTGAGAAATGCGGGCGGAACCATCGTCAAAGAACCGCAGGAAGTTTTCTGGGGAGGATATCATGGATACTTTGCTGATCCGGACGGCTATTACTGGGAAGTCGCATACGGTCCTGATTTCAAATATGATGAAAACGGCATGTTGGTGTTCTGATACAGTTATAAGTTTTCCAACAATACTTTCCCCATACTGCCCCCATTTTTCCCCAATCGTCGAAACAAATACGTGCGAAATCCGTGTGGGATCCGTGAATCACACAACATACAACGATTACATACCGCAAACAGATACCGACGAGAATCTGCAAGCGGTATAATATTGCCAAGGAGGATTCCTATGATCAATGAACTGTTTACTGCCATCACTCCGGAAGAAGCAGCGACGTTTTCCCATAGAAAACCGTTTCTTCCTTATCAGCCGAACCCCGTCATTTCCAAACTTCCGAAAAACGGAACCCTGCAGCCGATTGAACCTTTGAAGGTCTTTGATAATGTTTACTGGATGGGGTCACGGGCTGTCGGTGTTCTTGTAATCGATACCGGCGAAGGCATTGTCATGATCGACAGCGGCAGCAATGACACAGAAGCCGCGCACATTGCCGGAAGCTTTGCCCGGATGGATCTGAATGCCGCGGATATTCGACTCATCGTCATCAGTCATGAGCATTTTGACCATTACGGAGGAGTGCCTTATTTCCTTAGAGAAGTTTGCCCGGATGCCATGGTTGCCATAAGCCGCACTGGCTGGAATCTGTTACAGACAGTTCCCACAGAATTCGCATTCACCCAACCGCGGCCGCAGAAAGCCGATATCCTGATGGACGACGGTCTATGCATGAAAGTCGGAAATACAAGACTGCTGTGCATTTCCACACCCGGACACAGTGCCGGATGCATGTCCTTCATATTCAATTCTTCGTTTCACGGCGAGGATCTTTCTGTCGGTGTGATGGGCGGCTCGGCAGTCTGGCCGAATTTCCCGGAAGCCCGTCTCTACGAGAATTCGATCGAGTATTTCAAGCTTTATACCGATTCTGCCGGATGCAATGCATTTTCCGCTGTTCACCAGAACGAAGCAGAACTTAACAAAGTCAGAGATCACTGGAACAAGGGAACAGAGCATCCCTGGGTATGCCGGAAGGAAGAATTTGACAGTGCCTGTCTGCAGGAATTCCGCAACAAGGCACAGAATACGATATACAGCGGCAGAATGCAGCCGTATATGATGCCGAACGGCACTGAGGAAGGAAGTCCCCTGCCGCCAAGAAAGTAACTTACGGAAAGGGTATCCTTTCCGGATCATAATGCATACACAACTGGTTTCTATACGATCCGCTTCAATAACGGCGGTGGTGTCAAAGTAAGAGAGTCCAGGATCTACCCTACCCGAGAAGAAGCGGAAGCAGCGATCTTGAACAGAAAGAGATAAATCGGGATTTGGCGAGGCAGATTGACTTTCAATTTACTGAAGCAACGACAATTAGGATTTTCTTAACTCTACGGTCCGTCGAGGAAAAGTCAACCGACTCTACGGTCCGTGAGTGTAAGAAAAAAATAAGAGATGATAGTATCATTCGTGAAAGGAGGCATGGGTCATGGACCAGATCAAAATAGGAAAGTTTATTGCTTCTCTACGAAAAGAAAAAGGGCTCACACAAATGATGCTTGCTGATCGTCTCGGCATAAGTGATAAAACGGTCAGCAAATGGGAACGCGGCGCGGGCTTGCCCGATGTTTCTTTGATGCTTCCTCTTTGCGAAACCCTTGAAATCAGTGTAAACGAGCTGCTGACAGGAGAGAAACTGACCGATGCCGACTATAAAAAGAAAGCGGAGGTTACCATCATGAATCTTGTGCAGGAAAACAAAGAGAACAAAAAAAGACTGTACCAGTCGATTGTATGCGGGATTATCACAATCATTGCGGTATGCGCGCTCATTATCATCGCAGCATATATTGAAATGCCCACGGTAATAAGGATCATGCTTATTGTCATTGCTGTCATTACGGCAGCTGCCGGGATTAGTGCAGCAGCTACGCTGGATGTGAATGCGGGACACTTTCAATGCCCGGACTGCGGACATCTGTTTGTTCCTGAAATGAAGGATTATGTGAAAGCATATCACACGTTTACAAAACGCAGACTGACCTGCCCAGTCTGCGGAAAAACCGGAATGTGCAAACACATAATCGTCAGATGAGTCTGCTCGGGGAATTCTCTGTTTGAAGAGCAGATGATGCCCTGGAAAACCGGAAGTTAATCAAACAAATTCGGCATTTGTGAGGATGATACAAAATGAACTATAAGGTAAGGAAAGGAATCATCACCTGATCGTCAATGAGGTGGCCGGGAATGGACATGAGATCAAGTATAGAGGATACCAGAAAGGGATTCGAAGAGAGCTTCGCATCAGGAGAGTTCTATAACAGGCAGACACAGGATTCTGATCATATGGAAAAGATCCTGAGATTTGTGAAGATCAGAGGAAAGATGAGAATTCTTGATCTGGGATGCGGAAACGGATACAGAACTGTTCATTACAGAGCATGTGAACAATCTTTTGTTCAGGAAAAGCGGGCTGATGGAGGGCATGTCTGATGAAGGTTGAAAAAGCCGGGATGGGAGATATTGAGGCTCTTGTAAAGATGCGCCTCTGTTATTTGATCGAGGATAACGGCAGCCTCGATGCGCAAGATCTTGTATCTATCAAAAGGGATTTGCCCGGATATTTTCGAGCGCATCTGGACAAGGATTTGTTCATCTATGTGATCAGGGATGGACAAAATATCGTTTCATGCGCTTTTTTGCTGATCGTTGAAAAACCGATGAGCCCGGCATTCATCAACGGAAGAACAGGAATGGTCCTGAATGTATATACCTGCCCATCCTATAGAAGGAAAGGGTGCGCAAAAATAATCATGGAAGCTTTGCTCTCTGAGGCAAAGAAAATGGAAATCTCAGTTATTGAACTGCAAGCAACGGAGGATGGATATCCTTTGTATCGTTTAGTAGGATTTATGGAAGATGATTCCAAGTATCACAGAATGAAGTGGAAAAATCGGTAATACAAATTCATATTTTGAGAGATCCTGCAAACAGGGTCTTTTGCTTTATTAGATCAAAATCTCCTGTGATCCGATAGGAGCCATCATTTCTGTTTTTTATTAAACGAACTACGGCATATTCCCAGTTTACCTGTTTACCTATTTCTGTTCTGATCCTATCCTTGTCTATTCCAAAGATCATTAACACAACGGGATCAGAGTCTTCAATTGTTCTGTTGCGAATATAGCTGAGGGCTTGCCTTTGATAATCATCAGCATCCGAAAGAACAAAGCCAAATTCTTCCGCACCGTAATCTAGATAATGTGCAAAATATCCGAGTTCACCAAATACAAATGAACGGCGCCCATATCCGAAAGCTTTGTCGGGGGAAGCTGTAATGTAAACATTATCATATTCAAAATACTTCTGCCCTAAAATCCAACCGGATGCTCCTATCCAAGCAGAGAGTCCTGACTGCAAGACAACAGTCGTTGTCGATTTCCAGGGCATCTTTGTCGAATACAATCAGGACAGCTGGAACAACATTTCGCTTGCCTACTGCATCAGCGTCCATAAGTCACAGGGTTCGGAATATCCGATCGTGATCATGCCGTTTACCTACCAGATGAACATCATGCTGCAAAGGAAGCTGATCTATACCGGCGTCACGAGAGCCCGCAAGGCAATCCTTCTGCTGGGTGAACTCGGTGCCTTCCGGAAGGGTATCGCCATCATTGAAAGACACCCGCGGGAAACCACACTTTGCCGCCGTCTGACAGAATACAGCAGCCGAGAAGATCCCTTTGAATTCTGATTTGATAAGAAGCAGAAACATCCGTATTTCTGCTCTTTTTTTATTATTTAAAACAACTTTTTTTCTCCGCAAGCGCTTACTCAAACGCTTACATTGAAAACCTTGGTCAGACACCATGGACTACTTGATCTGAAAAGCCTAAAATTGTCGCAAGGAGGAAAACATGAAAAAGACAAATGGTGTTATGATGCAGTATTTTGAGTGGTATCTTCCGGAAAACTGTAAATTATGGAAGCAGCTCAGCAAGAATGCTGCCGAACTGAATAAAAAAGGATTTACCGCCCTCTGGCTGCCGCCGGCGTACAAGGGACAGGCCGGCAAGTCAGATGTCGGCTATGGTGTATATGACCTGTATGATCTGGGCGAATTCGACCAGAAGGGAAGCGTCGAAACCAAATACGGATCCCGCGATGAATATCTCAAGGCAATTGACGACCTGCATGCCAACGGTCTGCAGGTGTACGCGGATATCGTTCTGGACCATATGATCGGTGCCGATGAACAGGAAATCGTCGAAGCTGTGCAGGATGCCGAGGACGACCGCAACCGCGAAGTCTCGGAAGAGCACAAGATCAAAGCCTGGACAAAATTCACTTTCCCGGGCCGCAAAGGCAAATATTCAGATTTCATATGGGATCATACCTGTTTCAGCGGTGTCGATTTTGACGCCCGGACAAAGGAAAAGGGCATCTATAACTTCGAGGATGCCGACTGGAGCGAGAATACCGATAAGGAAAACGGCAACTCAGACTATCTGATGGGTGCCAATGTCGACTTCTCGAATCCCCGTGTGCGCCGTCATATGATCGACTGGGGACACTGGTATCTGGATACGACGCATGTCGACGGCTTCCGTCTCGATGCCGTCAAGCATATCGACTCCAGTTTCTATCCGGACTGGCTCTACCTCATGCGTGTGCATTACGGCGCTGAATTCTTCAGTGTCGGCGAATACTGGAACGGTGACCTGAGTGTACTGCAGAACTTCATTTCCGCTACGGGACGGTGCATGTCACTGTTCGACGTACCGCTGCATTTCAATCTTCACCATGCTTCACAGTCCAACGGTGAATATGACATGTCGAAACTGCTGGACAACACGCTTGTCGCTGCTGATCCGGCTCTGGCTGTCACTTTCGTGGACAACCATGACACTCAGCCGGGACAGGCACTGGAAAGCACGGTGCAGGAATGGTTCCTGCCTGCTGCCTATGCCGTGATCCTGCTGCGTCCGCAGGGATATCCATGCGTGTTCTATGGCGACTACTACGGACTGGATGCCAGGGAAGGCAGAAATATCCAGCCTGTGATCGATATCATGCTGAAACTGCGGCATAAAAATCTCTATGGAATCCAGCGCGATTACTTCGATGATTCCAGTGTCGTCGGCTGGACCATGGAAGGTGACGATGAACATAAAAACAGCGGACTCGCAGTCATCATGACTGACAAAACCGGCGGTACCAAGACGATGAATGTCGGCGCTGTGCATAAAGGCGAAGTCTGGAAAGACACACTCGGAAACTGCAAGGCAGAAGTAACGATCGACGAAGACGGCAACGGTGAATTCGTCTGTGAAGACGGTTCCTGCAGTGTCTACATCAAAAAGTAAATCGATAGAAAATCTTTGCAAAAGTAGAGATTCGTTACAGTCATAAAGACTTATGTAGGGTTTATGCTATGGATTTTGTATAATCCATAAGGCAAAATTCCCCAATTGGGCCCAATTTTTCCCCAATCAGCAGTAGGAAAAAGGATGCAGGAGTAGACCTGCGGGGACTGCGGTGGGGAAAACAGAAAACCGGGACATGAGTAAATCAAGGATCCTGATCATCAATTGAACGGGATCCTTTCTTCTTTCTACATACGGCCTAGGCAGTTACATTACTGCTTTCTCTGGCTGTATAATATTTTCGAGGAGGTACCCATGAACGGCAAATACCAGCTGGGCAGAAAGTCTTTCTGACAGGAGGAAACAAGAACCTGATCAAGGAAGTAACCGTTCTTAAGTACACCGGAGGTTTCTACACGATCCGCTTTGAAAACGGCGGTGGTATCAAGGTAAGAGAGTCCAGGATCTACCCTTCCCGAGAAGAAGCGGAAGCAGCGATCCTGAATAGAGCTCGATAAATCGAGATTTGTAGGGGGTATAGCTATGTGGTTTTGGTTAGCACTTGGTTCAGCATTCTTTGCCGCACTGACATCAATACTGGCAAAAGTCGGAATTGAAGGTGTCGGATCCAATCTTGCTACTGCTATCCGCACAATGGTCGTTGTTATCATGGCATGGGGAATGGTATTTATTACGCATCAGCAGGGCGGTATCAGATCAATCAGTCAGAAAAGCTGGATTTTCCTGATCCTTTCCGGTCTGGCAACGGGAGCTTCATGGTTATGCTATTACAAGGCATTGCAGATGGGAGATGCTTCCAAAGTTGTACCGATAGATAAGCTGTCCGTAGTTATTACTCTGGTGTTGGCATTTATTTTTCTTCATGAAGATTTTACTGCAAAGTCAATGGTTGGCTGCATCCTGATCGGTGCCGGAACATTGCTGATGGTTCTATAAACAACTTCCCGTTTGTGAGGATTACGATGATAAATGAAAGAATACAGAAATATATAGATGATCATACCTTCTGCTCGGAATACCTCTTCAAGGATTGGGAGGCTTTTCTCGATCTCCTTTATGCTGAAGACGGTCGGATCTCATCCATCCTTTGGTGGGATTACTGCAGGAAGGATATGAATCATATATCCTGTGGAAGCGGTGGATATACCGATCCTGATGATCGGGAATGGATGTATGCCGAGACCCAGCTTCATGAAGATGGATTTGAAGAAAAGTCACTTGAAGATATAAAAGCTTATATTCATGAAACAAGAGAGCATGGTCTTATTCTTGGTGACAAATACATCAGCCATGATTTAGTGCCATCTTTCTATCTTGTAGAAGAATGACAATTCCAGTTTGCAGAGGTGAGGTCATGAGAATGGATCAAGTAAAAGAGTTTTATGAACAAGCAGACGAATACTGCTGTTTTATCTCTGAAAATGTGATTACAGCCGACACTGTTCCATATGTAATGGAACTGCTGATGAAACTGTATATTTCCGCTATGAATCTTCCTGAAACAGAACCGGAAACAACATCGCCATTATCGGATATTTCAGAAGCTGTTGCCATCAGGTTTTCCGAACAGATTCCTACGACATACTGGGAGATATTTGATCCGCATGCCGACAAAGATACTGTATGCGGAGATCTGATTGACGATCTTTCTGACATTGCTGCAGATCTGAAAGCCGGGATGAAAGAATATGAAGCCGGAAGATTCGGAAATGCAGTATTCGAGTGGAAATTTGGTTTGAATAACCATTGGGGTCAGCATATCGTGGATGCTCTCAGAGCTTTACATGCTGCAAGACCCCGATAACTTCCGGTTTGTCGCTGACTCATACCTTGTAACAATCTCCTTTTACATAGCCATAAGGCCATGTGGAAAGGAGATTTTTCATAGCGATAAATCAGTCCAAATGCTCTGAAAATGATAAACTAAAAGTCCTTTCGGTATGCGTACAGGTTATACAATTTAGAAATAACAAGCATTGTACTTTTAACTTCAGAGGCTGAATAATTTATTCAGAAGCGAAAGGAGCCAAGTTATGAAAAACGTTGAAAACAAAGTCATTATCATCACCGGTGCTTCTTCCGGAATCGGAGAAGAAACCGCCAGAACGCTTGCTCAGAACGGTGCTAAAGTCGTTCTGTCTGCCAGAAGAGAAGAAAGACTGAAAAAACTCGCTGATGAGATCGGTGAAAATGCAGTTTACCTGGCTTCCGATGTATCAAAAGCCGAAGACATGGGAGCTCTTGTAAAACTCGCAAAGGATTCTTTCGGAAAAGTTGATGCCGTATTTGCCAATGCCGGCGTTATGCCCGGCGGCAATATGTCTGAACTGAAAGTTAAGGACTGGATGTCGATGGTGAACATCAATATCGTCGGTGTGCTCAACACAATGGCAGCTGTATTGCCGGAATTCATTGCTCAGAAATCAGGTCACATTATTGTGACATCTTCAATCGCCGGTACAAAGTCCGTGCCGGGAAATGCTGTCTACAGCGGCACAAAGCATTTCGTCAGGGCAATGCTCGATTCCTTCCGGACAGAATCCGTCACTGAGCACACAAATATCCGTACAACCATCATTTACCCCGGCGCGATCAAAACTGAACTGCTGAATACAATCGCCCCGTCTGAAACAAAGTCAATGGTTGAAGAATTCTATAAGAATGTCGGACTGACACCGGACGCAATCGCAGGTGCTGTCCTGTATGCCGTTTCTCAGCCGGATAATGTAGATGTTTCTGATATTATTGTCAGACCAACATTGGAGCCCTGAGCGGCGAGACAGGCTGTATGTATCATTACATACAGTTCGAAAGGCGTAAGCTGATCAAACTCTCAGAAGCCTCGTCCATATTACGAAGTAATTGGGCGGGGTGCTTCACCATAGCAGAATTCGCCGCTGCCGCGTACTGCCGCAAAAAGCCCGGAGATCCTCTCCCCGGGCTTCTGTCTTCATTTATTTACTGATTTTCTGAAGAATGTTATTGATCGAGCGGCGGATATTCATACTGATATTCTCTCCGGCAAGATCCAGGAAGTGTTCCAGATCCATATCACAGGTTTCCAGTCTGCTCAGATCCGAGCGGTATTCTTTCAATACCGGATCCTCTCCCGGACTTTCGGTATTTACTGCCCGCAGAACGACTTTGCGCGCATCCGGGTTTTTAACAAGATCCATGATCTTATCCCGCAGGGAATAACAGTCTTCTTTCAGACCGGAAGAATCAAACCAGTTCAGAATGCTCGGACCGTCATAGATGTAATCAGGATTGGGTTCTGCGGTATGACGGAGGTCGATGCTGTCAGTGCCGTGTGCCGTACGTGCTTCTATGACATGTTTCCCGCTGATCGGTACAGAGAAGCGGAATATACGGCTTCCCTTCTGTGTTTCAAGCAATGTGCCGTCTTTATACAGAGAAACTTCCGGTTCATTGGAATAGACCGTGATCTGTACGGTATCTTCCGCATGATCCATAAAGCGTCTGCCGCATACATGAACAAACGGTTCATCGGACCAGTATGCCTTGTACAGGAAGTAGACATCTTTTAAGATCTTACGGTCCATCGTTACGATACCCTTCTGGTTCACACCGGGTGTGCCTCCTTCGTTTCGTGCATCGGCAGCGAAGTCAAACATATTCCATGCATACGTACACCACAGCCACGGTCTCTGTTCGATCATATTCAGGATGTACTCGTGATAGACCATCTGGTATTCCTCGGTGTAGTCACCGCGGCTTGGAGAAGCAGAATGGAATGCCGGGTTAGTATCACATCCGTATTCCGTGAATCCAAGCGGCAGATCCGGATGAAGACGGTGTGTTTCATCCAGGAAGGCATCGTTTTTCTCCAAGCCTTCCACATACCACCCAAAATACAGGTTATATGCGCCGACATCCGAGAGATCAATGAAATCACTGGTCTTGTCCAGCAGCATCACATGTGCCATCGTCGTCGGACGCGTTGGATCCATGCGGTGAACGAAGTCATTCAGATCGATATGGTTTTCGTACATTCCTTCTTTCATGCCCTGCATCGTGATCTCATTGGACAGTCCCCAGACAACGATAGACGGATGGTTGTAATTCTGTGTGATCAGTTCCCGCATCTGTGAGAAGGTATTCTCACGGCCGCCGGCCATGTGTTCTGAGATGTAGGGAATCTCTGCCCAGGCAATGATTCCGTATTCATCACAAAGCTCATAGAACTTCTGCGCATGCTGGTAATGGGCAAGACGAATGCTGGTCGCACCCATCTCATAGATCAAACGGAAATCTTCTTCATGCATTGCCGCAGTCAGGGCATTGCCATATCCTTTTCTGTCCTGATGACGGGAGACACCGCGCAGCGGATAACTGCGGCCGTTCAGGAAGAAGCCTTCATTGGCATCAATGCGGAATGTACGGCATCCGAACTTCTGTTCGATCCGGTCCATTTCTTCCCCCTCTTTGTACAGGGCAGCTTCCGCCATGTACAGATATGGGTCCCTGCGTCCGTCCCAGAGATGCGCGTCTTTCAGCAGGAATGTGAACTGCGCATGACCGTCTGTTGATTCCGCGGTCTGTGTTTCTCCGTTTACCGTGACACGGACGGTGCCGCCGTTCTGCCATGTTTCCACGGTCACTTCATAGTCGCTTCCTTTGCATACCGGTGTGATCTTCATGCCTGGCGTACCGTCTTTGACCAGTTCAAAGTGTGTTTCCGGAACAAGAATCAGATTTACTCCGCGGTACAGGCCGCCATAGAATGTGAAGTCCGCATTCTGGGGATATACCGTCTCACTCGGACTGTTGTCTGCCCGTACACTGAGCAGTGTTCCGCCTTTGCGTACCGCGTCTGTCAGATCCACACGGAATGTGGAATAACCGCCGTCATGGTGCGCCAGCAGTACATCATCCACAAAGACGTCACCGCTGCTGTTGCAGGCCGGAAGATCCGCATACATGCGCATGCCGTCTTTCAGTTCTGTATCGATTCTGCGTGTATATACCGCACTGCCGCGCCAATAGTCATTTCCGCCGTCCTGCCCATCCAGGGCATTCCATGTATGCGGCAGTTCAACGCTTTCCCAGTCTTCCGGGTAAACAGATGGAATTTCTGCTTCTTTGCGAAATTTCCAGCCGTCATTGATCGTTAGGATCGTTCTCATTTTTCCTCCATATGTATGCCAAAGTATTTGATGGCATTTTCAAAGCAGATACTGTTGTATGCTTTTCGGCTGAGCCGTCCGGAAGAGACTGCCTGATCCAGATACTCTCCCAGCGGGAATGTTTCGTATTGATTCGTTGTGTCAGTTGCGTAGCATAACCTGTCCCGGTAACGTTCCAGAAACCAGATCCCGTACTCCGGATCTCGCAGGATTGCCATCGAACCGCTGAACGCGGACAGATCACCGCAGAGATTCGGACAAGTCTCAAACAGTTCTTCCACCCTGCCTGGGCGGATGACCGGTCCTCTGCCCATAACGCTGCGTGCTTCATTGCCCTCTTTCGGACAGTCGGCAGAGATCTCAAGCCAGAAGACCTGACTGTGCCCGAATATCGTCAGTTCCGGGTGCTTTTTCAACGTCTCTTCCAGAAGCGGCAGGCCCCCTCTGTCGCAGATACCATAGGCATAACCGGGTTCAGGACTCATGTGGAACGTGACCGGCATATGCAGTTTTTCCGCCGCTGTAAAGATGCTTTCAAGGATCGGGCTGTCGATCCATTCATTGATCATGACTTCTCCGACACCGACCGCACCCTGTTTTTTGTACATCTCCATGTGATCATAGACCGTATCCGGATCACGATTATCAAAGTTGCACATCCAGGAAAAGAATGCAGGATCCTGGCTAGCGATGGTACTCGCAGTATCGTTGCCTTCGATCCAGCCACGGTTGCTCTCTCCGCCGGACATGAGCAGTGCATGAACAATACCCTGCTGCTGCAGATGCGCTTTCAGTTCTGCCGCATCATTGCAGTAATCCGCTTTGGGATTCCATGGATTATTTTCTCTTGGCGTCTTTTTCAGGCATGCATGCGTATGGATATCGATCTTCACGTTTACCATCCAATGACCGCAGCGGCGTCTTTCAGCTCTGCCGGCTCCTTTCCGTCTGTCCGTGTAACGCCATCCGCAAATACCATAATCTGTTCGCTTTGTGCCGTCGGCCACTTTGTGCGGCCTTCGCCATTGGGATCACCGTTACTGGCAAATGCCAGCAGGTACCCCATCATTTCCTGCATCAGATCATAATCCCTCTTCTGCCATGGACGCCAGCCTTCCCGCAGTGTGCCAAACCAGTACCAGAGATCGCTGCTGTGGAAGCTGCCTGCATCATCGCCGGGCAGATTGCGGCTGAACAGATATGCATAGGATGGCTGTGTGCGGGTGAATGCGAAGCGCCATACATCCTCATGCCTCTGTTTTGGATCCATATCCATGGCATTGGAACCGATGAGATACGGGATATCCATGACGTTTCCGCTCTGTATGCACTGCGCAACGTTATCCGGCAGAAGGTCATTCCCGCTGACCGGATTGCATAAGCAGAAATATTTCCGGAAGTCTTTGCCCAGAAGAGCGCCGAAGCCGGCATACAGCTGCTGCGGGGAGAGCTGTTCGAGCTCTTGCAGTGTTTTCGCACCGACTGCTTCTTTCAGATCCTGCCACAGTGCATACTTTTCTTCTTCACGGCAGCATTTTCCCATCCAGTTGCCCTCTCCCCCGCCGGAAGAAAGCACGGCTCTTGCAAAGAGTCCCTTCGCCAATGGACTGCAGCACAATGTCTGCACGCAGCGTGCACCAGCTGACTGTCCCATCAGCGTGACATTGTCCGGATCACCGCCGAATGCCGCAATATGCTTCTGTACCCACTGCAGCGCCGTGATCATGTCATAGAGGCCATAATTGCCGCTGTGTCCGTCTCTTTGCTTCAATTGCGGATCACACAGGAATCCCAGCGGACCAAGCCGGTAATTCAGCGTCACGCCGATCACACCATTGCGTGCCCAGAGCGGATCCCGGAAACATTCCTCATCCGAAGAGCCGCCGATGAACGCACCGCCGTGGATATAAACGATGACCGGGCATTTTTCTGCATTCTGCGGCGCATAGATATTGAGCACCTGGCAGTCCTCACTGTAGGTGAATTCACACCGGTCGCGGAATTCATGATAGTAGAACTGCCGATTGCTTTTGTTCTCCGGCATATATGTGCGGGTCTGTATGCTGGCAGGACCATAGTGATCGGCTTTGAATTCTTCCCCATAGTCTTCGATCAGTTCCGGCATATGCCATCGCTTTGCTTTAGCATACGGGATGCCCAGCCAGCGCACGGTGCCGGGATCTTTTCCATATGTGCCGATGATGCGGCTGTTATGTATCATTGCAATCATGTTTACCTCCATTTAATGCAACAGCCGATGCATACAGCACCGGCCATTGCGTACACTGTATCGTTTCAGTGTCTTTTCCTGTTGTGTATTATTCCCACGGAGCCTTTTCCGCGAGAGCATCAAAGAAGGATCTTACCTGTTCATCCATGTAGGCACCGGCATAGCTGCCGTCACGGAAGCGTTCTGCGGATTCTGCATACAGCTGCTTCCACGATGCGGATTCCTGTCCCGGAATGATCGGATAGAACATGACACCGTTCTTTTCCGCGGATTCGTAGTCACCCGGCGCATCGCCGATCATCAGCACATGATCGGCCGCATATTTGCCTTCCATGGACTTGCGGATGCATTCCGCCTTGGAGCCAAGCTCCTGTCCCGCTGTCACCGTTACATAGCGGACCAGATCATTGGCGATCCATTCTCTTTCCAGCGCATCATGCGTCGCAGCAGATACGATTACGATATCTGCGAATGCACTGATCTTTTCCAGTGTTTCCCGCACATACGGAAGCGGCGGCAGATCATGGACGATGCGGCGTACATTGGCATCGACCTCATGACTCCATGCGATCGCCTGATGGATTGCCGGATCCTTTGTGCCGGTCTTTTCGGCATACGCTTCGAGAGCTCCGCATCCCAGCACCGGTGTCTCTTCCGTCCATTTTTTCAGTTCCGTCAGATCCGGCAGTACATAGCCGCGCTCTTTCACTTCCGGACGCTTTGCATTTTCTTCCAGGCATTTCACAATGCCGGGGAATCGGTTAATGCCTCTTGTGCGTGCATACAGGTTGTAGAAATCCCAGACTTCCCGGAAGTATTTGGATACAGACTGCAGTTTCCATACATTGACCGCAGCCGGGCAGAAGCACTCTTTATGCTTCAGTTCCATATTGTCAAATACGGTTCCGTCGGAATCGATACAGACCAGCAGATCATGTTTTGGTTCAAAATCTTTCAATAGATCTGTCATGGCTTCCTCCTGTTATCTTCTTGTGTCCCAGCGTCCGCACCAGACAAGCTCATTTGGCTTGCCTTTGAATTCAGACTGTCCGGTGATCTTTTCTACAGCCGCGCGAATATATTCGCGTGTCGGCGCATAGGCATTGACGAATGTTTTCAGCATCGGCAGGTCGTACAGATGGTTTGTATAGTTCAGCGACACGCCGACTGTCGGTACTTCGTGCACATACCACGGCAGTTCACTGGAGTGCGCTGCAGACCATACAAGACGCACGTTGTTTTCTTTCGCATAACCGGCCATATGAACGAATACGAATACAATATCATATTTCTTTTTGAATTCTTCCACAGACGGCGTAGCCATGATCCGGAAGGCATTTGCCGGAGACATCTTTTCCGCTTCCATCTCATAGTAATCGGTATGCGCTTCCACTTCAAATCCTGCCCGCTCCAGTTCTTCGATCACGATCTGTTTCGCCTTGTCGGTTCCGTTAAGGTAACTGACCGGTGCTGTTTCTACATAGTAGAGAGCTGCGCGTCTGCGTACCTTTGGATCGACCGGCAGGATGTGCTGGGTATCTTTGACCAGTGTAACGGACATGTCTGCGGCCTTTTCAGCAGCCTTATGGGCTTCTTCACTGCCGACAGCAGAGAGACCTTCTTTGTCCGGCCATACATATTCATTCAGACGGAGTTTGGCTTTGAGACCGAGAATTCTGTGCAGTGCATCATCCAGACGCTGTTCGGTAATGATTCCCTTCTTATAGCCGTCCATCATATAGTTGAAATCCTCTTCCGGATCGTTGAAGAACAGGAACATATCACAGCCGGCTGCGATCGCACCAGGCACCTGTACAGAACGCGGCGCCGAGGAAGCAAGTCCTGCCATATGGGACGCGTCTGTTAATACCAGACCGTTGAATCCCAGATGATCACGCAGCAGATCCTGTAAGAGTTCCGGTGACAGTGTTGCCGGCATGATGTCTTCGTCCTTCATGCCCGGACGCAGTTTCTTTGACCACGCCGGCTGGCAGATATGACCGACCATAACAGATTCGACACCTGCTTCAAAGACAGCGCGGTATACCTTTCCGAATGTCTTTTCCCACTCTTCTACCGAGAGATCGTTGCATCCCATGACCAGATGCTGGTCACGCTCTTCCGTACCGTCGCCGGGGAAGTGCTTTGCGCAGCATGCAATACCGTGTTTGTGCACAGCTTCCATATATGCGATCGAATCCGCGATGACCTCATCCGGATCATTTGTGAACGCGCGGTTATTTACGATCGTATTGCGCCAGTTGAGGACCACGTCCGTGATCGGCGCAAATGTCCAGTTGACACCGACTGCCTTTGCTTCCTTCGCAGCCGCATCACCCATCAGCGCAGCAACTTCCGGTCCGCCCGCACCCATTGCCGGACCCGGAGCGACTAATGTGCCGCCCTTCAGTGACTTGTTTGCACCGGCTTCCAGGTTTGCAGCGATCAGTGTCGGGATCCTGCTCTTTGTGAAATAATACTTGTTCTGTTCATACTGTTCTTCCAGCGTGCCGCCCTGCCAGCGGATTCCGCCGACGTGGTATTTTTCCACAAACGGACGATACGCTTCTTCATCATGACGGTAGTTCAGACAGATGAACAGCTGCCCGATCTTTTCTTCCAGTGTCATGGACGCGATCGTGTCTTCGACCCACTGGATCTGTTTTTCATCCAGATTAAACGGTTTTTTCGTTAAATCGACCATATATTCCTCCAATTATGTGTAAATAAAAGCCACCACGCATATCGATGACGTGATGACTTATCTTGATTATGCGTTCGCCTGTGCTCGTTTTTCCTGTGCAAGTGCAATGCGTGCTCTCTGGTCTTTATGCAGCTGACCGACATAGCGGTTTGCCTGGTAAACCAGGAAGCAGATGAAGATGACCATGTTTACAACACTGTTGTTGGCTTCGGACAGTTCCATCATGGACAGACCGTATTTGAAGATGCTCAGCGTCAGGGAGGCGACGATGATACCGATCGAACTGTCGGACTTTTCACCAATATAGCTGCCCAGGATCATTGCGAACATGTTCGCTGTAACGACACCGTTGCTGGTATTGCCAAGGGAAGAAGCCATCTGTGTTGTGAAGGATACATCCAGAACGCCGGCAATGCAGATCAGCGCACCGGCCAGCGTATAGCATTCGACCGCGTGACGGAAGATGTTGATGCCGCTGTTTTTGGCGATATACTGAGAACCCTGTACTGCCTTTGTCTCGTAACCAAGACGTGTATAGTTCATCAGGATATAGACCAGAACTGCCATCAAAACGACTACAGCGATCTGGAACCAGGCTTCACTCAGAATGTCCATCCCTTCAACACCGAACAGATTCAGACCTTTACCGCCTGAGACAACATACGGAACGACTTCCCAGATCAGCGCCATACCGACACCAAGAACCATCGGCGGTACACGGAATGTGATGAATGCAAGTCCTGTCACGAATCCAAAAACGAAACCGAAAAGGACAGAGAATGCCAGGAAGCCAGCGCCGGATAATCCCAGATGAATTGCCAGCAGACCGCCAAGGATCGTACCGGCAAGTCTCTGTGCACCAAGGGACAGATCAAATCTTCCCTCTTTTAAGTTGAATGACATTGCATATGCCGTAACAGCAGTGACACCGGTATTCCGTACGATCGTCTTGATGTCCAGCATCGAAGATACCATGGTGATATTCTTCAGTACTTTGCAAAGGATCGTCATGACGATGAATGTGCATACCGGAAATGCAAGAGTAAACAGAATATCGTTTAATTTACTTTGTTTTTTCATGTTTCATTCCTCGATTCCTGTGTTCTGCGGGCGGAGGATCCCGCCCGCAGATCATTCATTGCGTAATATCAGAAGCGGTAAGGATTACAGACCTTTCTTTGCCAGAAGTGCATCCAGATCGGATAATTCCATCAGTTTGTTTTCAATATCCTTCCATGTAACATTCGGGTTCTCTGTAACTGTGAGAGCCTTGAGTTCTTCTGCCGTAACGATATAGAGATCATCCGATGTGTTCAGTTTTTCCATCTTTGCATATGTTTCAGCACTGTCACATGCCCAGGAACGGACACCGAGGAATACCGCTTTGCCATTGTCTTTCATTGCGTCTGCAGCACCGTTGAGTGCGTTGTACATCATGACGGACTTCAGACCGAGTGCGAGGCCGATATCGTTCAGAACAACTGCGTTGAGGACTGTGTCACCGGTGGAGTCTTTTGTTTCGAAACCGGTCTTTGTCTGTTTTTCGATCTGGCCTGTGCCAACAACTTTGATGTCTCTGCCAGTGCTCTTTTCAACGTCACCGAGCATGTTTGTGAATGCGGAGAAGGAGAAGACTGCTGCGAGGATGTCATAGCTGCCGTTCTGGAAGACCGGCAGAGCTGCTGTAGCAGCGTCGCCCGGGTTTCTGCCAGGTGCGAGATAGATATGAACATCCGGGTTTCCGGTAGCGACTTCGCCCGGATCCTGTGTATTGACCATTTCTTCGATCGTCTTTTCATACGTCAGGTTGTAAGCTTCCTGGAATGCTTCGAGGATACCTGCTGCAGAATAGTAATGGGAAGCAGCACCCTGTCCCTTGTTTCCGCCGACTGCTACACCGGAGAATACATAGGCACTGTGCGGCTGACCGTCGCTTAACAGATTTTTGAATGCTGCTTTATAAGCGGTACCGACAGCTTCCGGAGAAGCACCCAGGTGACCGAGGTTGTGCGGAAGTGTGCTGACTTCTTCAACATAAGCGGAGTTCTCTGTGATGAACCAGAGGCCGAGGTCTTCTGCCTTGTGAGCGCCCTGAGAGATCGCATCGTTCTGTGTGACCATGTTGATAACACCGACGCAGCCGGCTGCGTATGCCTGATCCATGAAGTTGATCAGACCGTTGGCATCTGTCAGTTTTTCCGAGTAAACGAATTCCATGTTCAGAGTCGGTCCAACGACCTCGTCCATATACTTGTGTGCGATTTCCCAGCTTTCGCCTTCGTGGATGTTCGCAACTGCGATCTTGTACTTTTCCGTTGGTTTGCCGCTGTCGTCGCCGCCGCCCTGCGCGCTTCCGTCATTGCCGGAACCGGAGCAGGCAGTCAGACTAAATGCTAAGGATGCAGAGAGCATGATTTTTGCCAGTTTTTTCATTGTTTTCTCCTTTTTTCTGGTTATTTTCTGTTTTTACTATTGCGAGCGCTGTGCGCTTTACAGCCGTTATCAGCCTTCCGGTGCCGGAAGTCCCTTAGGCCTTGTCTGACCCACTGTTACAAGGATCAGGAATACGATGCCGCGGATCGCCTGAATGATCGTTGCGTCCACGCCGATCATCAGAAGTCCCTGGTTCAGGATAATAACTGTGAGGGCACCGATGACACCGGAGTATACGTAGGAGCGGCTTCCGCCGAAGATCGACATACCGCCCAGGACCAGCGCAAGCATGCAGTCCATGTTCAATGACGGGAGTGTGCTGGTTCCGATGGAACCGCCGCGGACGATGGCAAGAAGCGCACCGATTCCGCAGCCGACGCCGGCGATAATGAATGCTTCCAGCAGATATTTGCTCTTGGAAATACCTGTCTGTTCGGCACATGTATTGTTTGTACCGATGAAGCGCAGGGAACGTCCGATCTTTGTGTGATGGAACAGGATATAACAGACAACGAAGTAGATGCCGAATGCGATATACATGAATCCGTTCCGGTTCAGTGTCTGGATCAGTTCATACGGGAAGGAAACGGTGGATCCTCCCAAGATCGACCACTGAATGGAAGACATCAGTACCATCATGACGATCGTAACGTACATAACACGTACACCCAGTACTGTGGACAGCAGTGCCGATCCTGCCATCAGGGCAACACCGAGTGCCACAGCGACCAGTACCATCAGAAGGAAGCTGTTTGTTGCGTTGTAGACAAGTCCTGCAATCGTTGCTGTCAGGACGGTTGTCGCTCCCATTGCCAGGTTGACATTGCCGGAAGCGAAGATGAATGCGGCACCGGTCGATACCGTTGCAACGACCAGAGCCTGTTCAATAATGATCTTCAGACTGGTCGGCGTTGTGATCCTGCCGCCAGTCAGTATCGCAAACAGTACCAGCAGGCCAGCCATCAGAATGACCGGCATCAGCTGTGAGAACAGTCTGCTTTCCAGTACTTTGCGCAGGGAGTTCTGCTTCTTTGTGTTTTCACTCATTGTTGTTGTCCTCCCTTAAATCATGTAATCGATCAGAGAGTTCTCTGTCGGGTTTTCCTTACGCATGACTTCCCGTGTAACTTCGCCGTCTTTCATGATCAGGATCCTATCGCACATACCGATCAGTTCCTGCAGTTCTTCCGAGATCAGCAGGATCGCTTTTCCGGACTTCTTCATTTCGGTAAACAGTTTGTACATGGAAGCCTTGACGCCTACATCGATACCGCGCGTCGGGCAGTCAAGGATCAGGATCTGTGCATCGGAAGCGACCCACTTGCCGAATACGACCTTCTGTTTGTTTCCGCCGGAAAGTGTATTGACGTTATAGTGTTTGCCTGCGCATTTGATCTGAAGTTCTTCGATCTGCTTATCGACATATGCGTTTTCCTTCTTTCCGGAGATCAGGTTCGCGAATGCGATGTTTGCCTTGTATCCGGTAGAAGCGATGTTTTCAAAGATCGTTGCGGAAAGACCAAGCGACTCTGTATCACGGTTCTTCGAAACATATGCCATGCGATTATCAATGGCAGTACGCGGACTTGTGATCTTTGCGCCGTTCGCTGTCACTTCTCCGTCCAGTACCTTTTCGATCCCGAAGACTGCTCTTCCGACTGTATGCATACCGCATTCGGACAGACCGCCGATTCCGAGGATCTCACCTTTATGAAGCTCAAAGTTCAGGTTCAGCAGATCATGCAGTGTTGTCACGTTCTCTGCTTTCAGAACGACTTCGTCGCTGTAGCCTTCGTAATCCGAACGATAGTAGTCGCCTTTCAGTTCACGTCCGACCATCATCTTTCGGATGATATTCGGCTCATAGTCTTTCTGGTCGAGTGTTCCGATGATGACGCCGTCACGCAGGACTGTCAGCTTATCGCATTCTGTCATCATTTCGTCCAAGTCATGGGAGATGAACAGAACTGTCTTGTTCTCTTCCCGCTGTTTCCGCATGACTTTGTACAGGAACATACGTCCTTCCAGAGAAAGTGCTGTGGATGTTTCGTCCACGATGAGAAGCTGCGGCTTCCAGTACATGCACTTGGCGATCTCTACGATCTTGCGCATCTGCATGTCCAGTTTTCCGGTACGGTCAGAAGCACGGAACTCTTTGATTTCCAGTTCATCCAGAAGCTTCTGAGCTGCCGCAGTGAGTCCGGCGCGGTCAATGAAGATACCTTTTTTAAACATATCTTCATGGCCGAGGAAGATGTTCTCTGCTACGGTGATGTTCGGGATCGTACCGGCTTCCTGTACGATCATTCCGATGCCGTGTTCCTGTGCTTCCAGCATAGACGCAGGCGCCCATGGCTTCCCTTCATAGACCATGTCTCCTTTTGTCGCTGTCTGCATACCTGCAATAATCGATGAAACGGTTGATTTACCGCTTCCGTTTTCACCGATCAATCCGTAGACATGTCCGCGTTCCAATGTGAAGGACACGTCATTCAGGGCCACGGTTACACCGAAGTTTTTAAACATATTCCGCACTTCAAGCATTACTTCTTGATTTGCCATCTATGTTTTCCCCTTTCAGCAACCGCTTTGTAAGCGTTTTCTTCTTTGCGTTCTCATGATAGCGGGATATAAATAATGTGTACATTGCAATTAATTTGTTTAATAATTGCAAATTATTCCAAGTGATTGAACACTGCTTTATTCGACTAAATAAACATGAATTGATTTTTGCTACTTTTCTGACAAAATAAAAATATGGAATTTGATGTCAGAGATGAACGCTTTACGTTTAAGCATGAAATAACGATCCAGCCGGAACTGACGCCTACCCGCTTCCCGGATCATTATCATTCCGTATATGAACTTCTGTACTGTATACGGGGAGACGCGGATTTTATGATCCAGCATACCCGTTATACACTGCGTCCGCACAGCCTTCTTGTTGTCAAGCCGGGACAGCATCATCAGATCGTTCTGAAGAGCAGTGAGACCTATGACCGCATCGTGATCCGCTTTGATGAGAACAACTTGCACGGCAAAACACGCAGGCAGCTCAAGAATCTGGATTCTGTATATCTGATCAAAGATACAAAGCTGTCAGAAGATCTGCTGCGCATGGATGAGATGTATCAGACGATCCACAGGGACCTGATCTATAACGCATTTATCGGAGAACTGTATATCATTCTTGCCCGTCTGATATCTTCCCGGGAACTGATCCAGGAGGCAGATGAAGTCAATGAAGATTTCCGGATCATCATCAACTATATTGACAACCATCTGACGGAGATCAACGCGATCGACGACCTGTGCAAAGCTCTGCATATGTCCCGTTCCACGATCCAGAAGATCTTCTCCGACCAGCTTCATACCCCGATCATGTCATATATCCGTGTCCAGAAGATCATGCTGGCACATACGATGCTGCACGCCGGGATCAACGCAAACGATACGGCTGTACGGTGCGGATTCCGTGATTACTCTTCTTTCTACCGGGCATATATGAAGATCTACAAACACGCTCCGGTCAACGATTACCGGAAAATTTAAAAAAGATGCGCAATGCATCTTTTTGCTTAGCTGAACCGCTGTCTGCATTCCTGCATCAAAGCGAAGAGATTTGCCCCTTCCGCGATCTTCTGCCGGTATTCTTCTTCGTATTCCGCAGGTACCAGCGGTTTTAGTTTTGCCCACATCATTTCCTTCGAGAAACGATTATCATAGCGGAAAGGCACAATGTCACAGGTCTGCATCAGCCAGAGCAATTGCTTCTGCTTCAGTTCTCTGACAATGGCGCTGTCTGCCATATCGGCATAGAGGTTGTGACATTCACACGGATCATTCACAAGATCATACAGTTCGTCTTTTCCGTTTACCCGGCTGACCAGTTTCCATGTATCTGTCCGCAGCATGAAGCCTTTCGCGTGCGCATCGGGATCTGTCTGGGCATTGTGACGCGGCCAGTAAGGATGGAACGGGTTCGTACCGTTCGGTCCGCCGGCGTGGAATTCATCGCAATGGATCTCTTCCGGATTTCTTCCGCCTTCGCATGTCACAAAGTCACGTACCGGCACACTGCGGTCTGCCAGCACATTCTTCAGCGAAATGCCATAGTGCGTATGGGCAGGCTGTACGCCGGCCATATCCATAGCTGTCGCATAGAAGTCAACCAGTTCGATCAGGCTGTCTGATATGCCCGGATCCAGTGCATATCCTTTGGGAGGCTTGATCAGCAGCGGTACATTGCAAAGGCAGTCTTCGAAGCTGTTCTGTGCCTTTTCCGGCAGTCCGTAATCCCCGGTAAAATCCCCGTGATCAGAAAAGAAGATTGCAGAATTGTCATACTCCCCTGCTTCTTTGAGGGCATCACACATTTTTTCAAACTGTTGATCAACTTTCATTACCATGCCAAGGTAGCACGCGCGTAATTCCTGCCAGTCTTCTTCTGTATACGCGTCCAGTCCGATCCGGCTGCGGATCGCCTGTTCAATGTCTGCTTTATCTGTGCAGTTCTTTGGATGGATGCGTGCTTTGAGCTTTGCACGGTCAACGGCAGAATAGTATGGTTCTTCGATCTGGTAAGGCGGATGGGGAGCGATCAAGCCCAAAAACAGACAAAGCGGCCGGTCTTTCGGCTTGTTTTTGATGCGGCTGCAGCAGATGTGCCATGGTACGATGACCGTTCACATGCGGATACAGCCCGGTCGTAAAGCTGCAGCGGCTGGGAACACATACCGGATTCTGGCAGAATGCGTGCCGAAAAGAAACAGCTTCACGTGAAGCGAAGCTGTCTAGAAACGGCGTAACAGACGCCGGGTTTCCCAGATGCGCAAGGGAGTCTCTGCGCATCTGGTCCGGATTGAAGATGATGATATTCGGTCTGTTATCTGCCATATGGATCAGACACCGGAATATGCTGCGAAACCGCCGTCAATGGGGAGGACGACGCCGGTGATCGCAGAAGCTGCCTTTTCATCGCACAGGAAGAAGACACCGCCAAGCAGTTCTTCGCTGGCAACGAAACGGTTCATCGGTGTGCCGTTCAGGATCTTGTGGGAACGCGGAGTCGGTGTGCCGTCTTCATTGAAGAGCAGCGCACGGTTCTGGTTGGATACCAGGAAGCCCGGTGCGATCGCGTTGCAGCGAATTCCTGTGCCGGCAAAGTGTGTTGCCAGCCACTGGGTGAAGTTGGAGATCGCTGCTTTTGCGCCGGAATATGCCGGGATCTTTGTTAACGGGGTATATGCGTTCATAGAAGAGATGTTGAGGATACAGCCGCTCTTGCGGTCTACCATGTCTTTTGCAAAGACCTGCGTCGGGATCAGAGTTCCCTGGAAGTTGAGCTTGAAGACGAAATCAACACCGGCAGAATCGAGGTCGAAGAATGTCTTCTGGCCTTCTTTTGCCTCATGCTGGTATTCGTTGTCCGTTGTCGCTCTCGGATTGTTTCCGCCGGCGCCGTTAACGAGGATATCGCACGGTCCCAGATCACGGATGACCTGCCGGTGAACTTCTTCCAGTGCTTCTTTTTCCAGAACGTTTGCCTTATAGCCTTTTAAGCAGAGACCTTCGGCTGCGCATTCTTCTTCGATTTTCTTCACTGCTGCTTCATTCAGGTCCAGGGCTGCAACTTTTGCGCCTGCCTGTGCAAATGCTTTTGCCATTGTGCTGCACAGTACGCCGCCGGCACCGGTCACAACGACAACTTTATCTTTAAAACTTACATTGTAAGGAAGATCGATCATTGTTTTGCCTCCGTTTATTTCTTTCCTTCTTCGTCCATCTTATCCATCAGGTCCCATGCGCCGAGCATGTACATGATGCCGAGTGCTCTGTCATATAAGCCATATCCAGGACGTACCGTTCCCGGTTTTTCATCCCAGAGATGACGTCCGTGGTCCGGACGGATGTAGCCTTCATATCCGCAGTCATGATACGCTCTGAGGATATCCAGGATACCTGTCTCACCATCGCAGTCTCTGTGGCTTGCTTCAGAGAAGTCACCGTTTTCGAAATGCTTGATATTGCGGATGTGCGCAAATGCGATACGGTCGCAGTGCTTGCGTACGATCGCCGCAACGTTGTTGTTCGGGTTTGCGTTCAGGCTGCCGGAGCACAATGTCAGGCAGTTGTACGGATCATCGACCATATTCAGGAAATGATCAATGCTTTCTTCGTCGACCAGAAGACGCGGCAGACCGAAGATATCCCACGGCGGATCATCCATGTGGATCGCCATCTTGATGTCGCATTCTTTGCACGTCGGCATGATCGCCTCAAGGAAATACTTCAGGTTCTCCCAGAGTTTTTCCTTCGTGACCCCTTTGTACTTTTCGAACAGTTCATCCAGTTTTGCCATCCGTTCCGGTTCCCAGCCCGGGAAGGTCATATGATATTTTTCGGTAAAGGACATGACATAGTCTGCCATTTCCTTCGGATCGTCCTGGATCATGGCTTTCTCATAGAACAGTGCGGTAGAACCGTCTCCCACCGGGTGGAACAGATTGGATCTTGTCCAGTCAAATACCGGCATGAAATTGTAGCAGATGACCTTTACACCGAACGGTGCGAGATTCTTGAGCGTCTGAATGTAGTTGGCAATGTACTGGTCGCGTGTGGGAAGACCAATCTTGATGTCATCATGAACATTGACGCTTTCCACGACATCCATGTTGAAGCCTGCGCCTTTGATCTGCTTTTCCACAACAGCGATCTCTTCCGGCTGCCAGATCTCTCCCGGCATCTTGTCGTGCAGTGCCCATACGATCGTACTGACTCCGGGGATCTGCCGGATATCATTCAGTGTGATGCGGTCGTTGCCTTCGCCATACCAGCGAAAACCCATTTGCATTGGCATGATTTTCCTCCTTTTCTGTATGCTTTCAATCCCTGAAAGCTTCTTTATGTACAACTTTATTTTACAAAGCATCGGAAAATATCACATTGCAAATTGTATGCGCTTACATTGCAAAATTATCAATTTTATGGAAGCGTTCACATTCTATATCGCGCACCGTATTCAACATTTTCTTCATAATCCGAAAAAAGATAAAGAAAAGATAACAAAACAAGAAGTCTGTGAATCCTGAATAAAACTGATTCGTATTCGAAGTTTATGATCAACGTTGCAAGTTGATTCATATATTCCCCACAAAATCCCTTCTCCCCTGACTTCCCCAATTTCTCCCCAATTTGCAGAGATGATATGAGGACTTATAAGCACTTATATGAAAGTACGGCTTGCTTCGAAAGCAGATATAAGCACTTATGAGGACTTATGGAGAGTATCCTATTATATTCCCGACGATGCGGATCAGAAATAACGACACAACAGACGAGATACATGCGGGATTCGTAAGACAGTACTCAGAGCAGGTGCTTTATTTTCACTCAGGAAGAACCGCCCGCATGCTCAAAGCAGAAATGATAATTATCAGAGCTTCCTCGGGGAAGTCTTGTAGTATTGGCGGAATGCCCTGTAGAAATTGCTGGTGTTGCTGTAACCGATCATCGTGGCGATCTTTTCAACCGGCAGGTCCGTGTGTTCAAGAAGTACCCCGGCTTTGCGCATCCGGATTTCCAGAACAATCTGTGAGAACGAGAGCCCCGTCTTTTGCGGAATGTATCTGGAAAGGTAGACGGGATGATATCCGAAATGAGCAGCCAGTGACTGAAGTGTGACTGATTCGGTTTCCGTTTCGATATACTCTCTGATTCTGCTGATCAGATCGCTGCCGCTTTGAACATGGAGGCGGCGGTATTCCGCGGAGAGATACATGGTCAGTGACATTGCCATCGGCTTGATGACTTTCTGGGTGTCCGGTGTTTTATACGCATATTCACACGCCATGAGGGCGAGCAGGCTCCATACAGGTGAGGCAGCAGGAATTGCCATGTGGATAAATTCATCCGAAAACCGGTTTTTCTGCGGTTCCAGGAAAAAGTTGAGCATCGCAGTATCCACTGCCATGAAACTCAGGAAATCGTGAATAAATGTCTCACGGCGGATCAGAACACCGATGATCGTACACGCCTCCTTTGAATTTTTCCTTGCGGCATAGCCGCTGTATGGCTGGCCGATCCAGCACTCGCCTTCCTGGATTTCCGTACGCACGCCATGTGAGGCTGTGAGTGTTTCATAGCTGCCCTCCCACGCAAAATGAATATAGAAAAAATCCTGCCGGTGAAAAGGTTCATTGATGTAATTCCCCTGAAATACATTAACCATTACTTCTTCATCATCTTCTCCCAGCCAGTGGGAAATCAGATCTTCACGGCCGCTCGAAGGTTCGGAACTGAAGTTCCACCTCAGACTGTCAAATTCTTTTCCCAGTTTTTCAATTGCCTGTACCACGGCATTGGTTTCAATAATCCGCATCATATGCACGTCCATCCTGATAGTTAAATATTAGCATACAATATATTAATATTTAGCGCTGTATTCACTCCTTCCAAAAGCTAAGATGAAGGCAGAAAGACGACAGTGAATATCGTCAGAAGGAGACAGAAAATGAAAACAAGAATGCTTGGCAATATCGAAGTCGGTGAGATCGGAATGGGCTGCATGGGTTTCTCCCATGCCCATGGCGATCCGATTCCGAGAAATGAAATCATTGCGTTAATGCGTAAGGCAAATGACATGGGCGTTACCCTTTATGACACAGCGGATGTCTACGGTGCAGGCCACAATGAGATCCTCGTCGGTGAAGCGCTCAAACCAATCCGCGACAAAGTCACAATCCTGACAAAGCTGAATCCGGAAGTCAATTCCATCACCATTGAGGGTAAGGGCACCCCCGCTGAACAGATTGAATCCAGACTGGACGAATCCCTGAAACGTCTCGATACAGATTATGTGGACATCTACATGTTCCACCGTGTACCTCAGGATGTCACTCTGGTTGAATGCGCTTCGGCAATGGCTGATCTGATCAGAAAAGGCAAGATCCGCGGCTGGGCAATGTCACGCGCCACAGCAGAGCAGATCCGTGAAGCACAGGCAATCTGCCCGCTGTCCGTGATCCAGAACGAATACTCTATGATGGTCAGAACACCTGAGCAGGACGGAGTCCTTAAAGCATGTGCCGAATACGGGATCGGTTTTACACCTTACATGCCGCTGGCAGTCGGCTTCCTCACCGGCACAATCAAACCGGGTCAGGTTTATAAAAACGATGACGCTAAGCGCACCATCACATGGTTCACAGATGAGAATCTGAAAAAGAACCAGCCTGTTCTCGAAATGCTCGAAAGCTATTCCGCAAAGAAGAATTCCACATACGCTCAGATCGCTCTCGCGTGGCTGATGCACAAGTATGAAAGACTCGTTCCGATTCCCGGCATGTATCAGGAGCGCTTCCTGTATGAGAATCTAAAGACAGCGGATGTTGTTCTGAGCGAAGAGGAGATGAAGGAGATCGACGGTATTCTTGACAGCATCACCATTTACGGAGACTCCGATGAACAGCACATCGTTGATCTTCGCAATATGCTGAAAGAGGAAGGCTACGAGATCGAAAAATCCTGGTCCACAAACAAAAAATAAGAATTGTTCATTCAGGGCTGAAGAAGCTTTGAAACAATCCGGAAAGTTTACCTGATCCTGTCAAGCAGATTGGACGGTGAAGCCCCCACCCAATTGCTTTGCATAATGGACGGGGTCTTCTTACCTGGTTAATAAATACTGATTTCCGCTGACTTATAACTCGTAACAATCTCCTTTTACATGGCCATAAGGGCCATGTTGAAAGGAGATTTATTTTTGCAATTGAAATGCAACGTATTTGCCGCACCCAATACGAGCCAAAAAACAGCTTCCCCCTCCTCAGCCTTTCATCCTTTAGGTTGGGTCTGCGCCGCCTTTTGAATCAGGAAAGACTATGACTATATTCTGGTCGACTGTCCCCTGCTCTCGGGGATGCTGACAGACACCGCCATCGTAGCAGCTGATGAGATCATGATTCCGGTGCAGACAGAGTATTCAGCTTCAGCGGACATGGCATATCCGCTAAAAAAACAGTGGAGATAATGAAATTCAATATGAAACCGGATCTGAAATAATCCTGCATTGTCTTCACTTTGGTGAAAGCCGGACCAATATGGGTCTCCAAATTCCATGGGGGACTTCATTCGTGGGGGACCTTCATGGGGGACCGGATCTGAATAGCTAAAATCAACGGTATCTGATTGATTCAGATGCCGTTTTTTCCTTGGAGTGGAATTGGGCTGGCCCGCCTCCAGCGGTGACTGCCCGATGGAACGACCCCCGACGGTCAGGAGGGCTTTGCTGTCATCTGACTTGTACTTGATCGTAGTATGTCTTCTCAATCATAAAAAACAGGACGCAGCCACTACATTCCTGTATGTTTGCATCCTGTCCTGTCTTTTCCTATCATCTTAGTTGCTTA
>JNJQ01000001.1 GCA_000701725.1 Erysipelotrichaceae bacterium NK3D112 | reverse complement strand
CAATAGTTCACGACGGTGAGAAAGCACATAACATGCTGATTGAGAAGCTGGAACTTGTCGGTGAAGCGTATATAGCTGACACCAAAGATAAGAACTATCTGGAGAACATGGCTTTGATTAACAACATGTGTTCCTGGTTGAAGAGGTATATCTATCGCTTTATAGGTATGAGAATGGATAATCTTCAGTCATACCTGAACTGGTTTGTGTATCTGTTCAGAGTCAAAGGTGCTGTAGATCGATGGCCCAAGATGGAACGGATTTTGCGGCATTTGGTGTTAACTGACGTTCAACACAAGCGGAAACGCTAGTATTTATCGCGTTTGTCATCAACAGAATTGTTTACTGTTAGAAACATTATAAAAGAAAACACCCTTTTAAAGGTGCTTTCATTCAAAATCAGCTGAAAGATTCTTTTTGAGCGCTTCAATTTCTTCTGTACTGAGGCCGATGCCTTTGAGATAAGTCTCCGCATATTTCGAAAGCTCATCGCTGTTTGCATACAGATCTTCAATGCCGAAGGCATTCTGCAATGATGTGCGGATATTCTGATTGGCAATCTTTGTGTAGAGCTCACTGTCTTTTTCAAGGTGGTAGTAGTTGATATATGTGCGCATGTAATCTTCAATGATCTCATCCGGGGAAGCACCCATCAGACTTTCCAGCACAGCTGCCACAAAACCTGTTCTGTCCTTGCCTTCCGTGCAGTGAATCAGATACGGCCCTTCATGGGAAGCAATGAAGCGAAGACCGTCTGCCAGTTTGTCCGTGAAGGATTTTTCAGAAACATTCATGCCCATATTGAGCGCGATGATGTCACATTCGGAATAGAATGTGTCTGAATAGTTCTCATAGAGCTTCATGTCTTTTTCGAAATCCGCCATGTTCATAACGGTTTTGATGAGCGCCTTCTGCAGCGCCGCATCGGCTTCTTTGTTGCGGTTCATGACAGGATCAACCGGGGATGAGGAGCGGTAAAGAATGCCTTTGCCGATACTGCCCATATGGATTTCACGGAAGTTGGCATAATCCGCATCGGAAAGATCCGCATAGTCTTCACGCTTTGTGCTTGCCGAGGAAGTCAGCTGATGCATTTCATAGCCGTCAAGATAACCGCCTTTTTCCTTCATCTCAATATGGAGGGAGGTTTTTTCATCAAAGCCTTCCCGGTAATTCCAGATGTAGCCGGGGTCCTCTTCTGTATCTTCCTTGTCGGCAATCCCGAAAGAAGCCGCGAAGTTGCCCATATTGACCGCCAGAACCACACTGGCTTTTTCACTGTCATTCTCATGACGGAATGCGCATACCATCTGACCGGAATCCACATCTGTATAAGCTGAACCGATCGGCATTTCCTGTGTATGCCCGCCTGCTGTGACACTGATGATGTCACCGGGTTCAAAGCCGAGCTCACGCATTGAGGAAGGAGTTACGGTAAGCGTGATGTTTCCGTATTTGGTAATTTCATGGATTCCCGCCTCAATGGAGGGCACTTCCTCTTGAACAGGTTCCGCAGATACAGGTGTATCCGCTGTTTCACTTTCATTTGGCTGCTTAGGTGTCACGGCAGGTCTGGCTGTCTGAATCAGGCTTCCGACCATACCGGCAATGATCATGGTGATGATTACGATCGCAAAGATCCGTTTTCTGTTGTTTTTGTTTTTATTCATATCCGCTCCGAATTCATGCAAGGTTAATTATAGACAAATGACACTTCATATGAATATGAATTATTCATTTTCCTTCAGAAACTCCCATGTGTAGCGGGATGGATTGATATACACTGTCACAATGGACCGTCCGCCATGCGGACCTCCCCAAATCGTGCCAAGAGAGCCCCATGCGATAGTGCAGGTGTTGAAATGTGACGCGCTGCCTGCTGTAACAAGCGCCCACTGATCATTGAACATTTCAAATACGTTGTATTCTTTGTTTTCAAATCCGCTCATATTGCCTCCGGGATCAGTCTGCACGGATAATATCGACCCTTGTGGAGCCGTTATCATTTTCGTCGATGACAAGGATGTAGTGATAGGTCTTTTCTCCATCCACGATGCTGAAGGGATATTCACCCAATTCCGTTGCAGTAACATAGAGAACCGGCATCTCACCGCTTTGCGAGATTTCCACTTTTGCTTTGTCTGTCTGTTCCATCACCACTGCCGCATTCTCGCTGAGATACAGTTCATCCGGCAGGTAATTCGTTCCGCTGACTTCCATCCGCGGTCCGATCAGCATCATGATCACAATCACCGAAAGAGGAATAAAGAAGCCCAAAATCTTCTGGATCAGATTTTCCGTGAAGGTATAAAGATACAGCAATACCTGGCCAAGACAGAAGAACGCGGTCACGATCAGATGCGGGAAATGACGGAATGCGCTTCGGAAGCAGCCGACATAATCACTTGTCAGCAGCCATAACACCGGCAGAAGAATCAGAAGACTCAGCCAGTTCTTCTTTCGGATATACCAGCCGATATAAGCAGCCGGGAAAGTTGCCAGCGTGAGCAGAAACCAGAATCTGTAATAGCCGAAAAGTCCCCATCCCATTGATGAAAACGGCACCTGGAAAAGATAAATCAATGGCTGGCTGATCAGAAAGAATACGAATGTCTTAAGCGCTGAATCAAGAGGAGTTTTGCAATTGGCCATAATGATCACCGCAAAGAAGATTCAGGCTTCAAATGTGACGCCCATGCGCTCAAACGATGTGTTTTTGAAGATTGACACAACCAGAAATATGGTTGTGATAACAGCTGTGCCGATGGCAAACAGGATGACATTGCGTCAGCTCATATCCAGACCGCCATACACTTTGTCAGTGATCTTTCTCAGCACGCTTTTATTTTCATTATTCATAGCTTAAATCCTTTCGATTGTGATGATTCCCCCGCACACGGATTTCTGTTCAAACCGCAATGACGGGAAATCATCTCTGAATTGCACCGCCGCGAAGTAGAACTCCTCATCATCAAAGGCGTCCCCTTCCTGTTCTCTCAGTTTTTCAAGTTCAGCTCTTGTTTCAAAGCCGACATCGCCGATCAGGATCATTCCGCCTTTTTCAAGATGTTCATAGAGCTCTTTCAGAAAGACAAGCTTTTGGGCATCATTCAGATGGTGCAGTGAGTATGTGGCAGTGATGAAATCATAGCTTCTTTCTTTCAGCTGTCTGACTAAGCCGTCTGCGAAATCGCCTTTGTATAGATGCGCTTCAGGCATTTTTTCTTTTGCGATGTCAATCATCTGCTGTGAGAAATCCTGTCCGTAAACCGCAATGCCCTGATCGTAAAGCCTCTTTGCAAGAGTGCCGGTGCCGAATCCGATTTCAAGCACGCTGCATCCCGGTCGACTCATCACTTTGCAGTAAATCTCATTCAGTATATCCCTGTATCCGGCAAACGGATAGGAATCTGATTCATCACTGAGACCGACCGAAGAATCATAACCGTCAGCCCATAAATCAAACCCTTTTTCATCCAGCATCGAACACACTCCTTTCTGTATGACATTATGGTTCTAATACGAACCGGTTTCCATTATAGCGCATGTATGAATGATCTTAATGACTGAACCGGTATTGTGGTTGCTATAATGAAGTTAACAACCTGATGCGGAGGAATATATGAACAATAATTTGAAAAGAATCATGATTGCATCCATGATTCCGTTTCTGTTTCTCACAGGCTGCACAAAGAAAGAGGAAAAGCCTGAGGAACCGGAGGATGAAAGCTCAGCCGTCACACCCGAAACGCTTGGCATAAGCGATTATCCGATTGTGCACGAAACGGAATTCGGCGGCGTATACATCGAAATGACCATCGATGATTTCAATGCCCTGGGCTTTGAATACGGCGACAGTGTGGATGTGGTCTTCTCCAACGGATACAGACTGGATGATATTCCCTATTACAACGGATATTATGTGGATCCGGGCAATCCGCTTCTGATCGGCTACCCGGGCTATGATTACATCAAGGCGACCGTCAACTACGGACAGGATTTATGGGAAGCCGCGAATCTGAAAATAGGCGCCGCAAAGGAAGAAACACCGGAGACCGGATTATGGCTGAATGCCGACCTTGAGAAACATGACACAGCTTCCGTGTATCTGCATGAAAAAGGTAAGTATCTGGACATTGAACAGGCCAGCGACATCCATTACAAGGATGAAAGAGAACAGTTCCCAAGCGATGAAGTGTTTGCCAACTTCCGTGCCGTCAACATGGGCAATCTTAAGGAGAATGTGATCTACCGCTCTGCTTCTCCTTGCGACAATCAGCACAAACGTGCCCCGTATGTGAATGATCTGATTGAGCAGGCAGGCGTTAACGCGATCCTGGATCTGGCTGATACCGAGGTCAAGATCGAACGCTATATCAATGCGGATGATTTCAGCTCCCCCTATTTCCTCTCATTGTATGAGAACGGAAAGGTTCTGCCGATCGGTCTGAACATGAATTTCTATTCGGAAGAATTCGCAGCCAAAACCGCGCAGGGATTCGCTGATCTCTCAAAGCTTGAGACACCTTATCTGATCCATTGCACCGAAGGCAAGGACCGCACCGGCTTTGTTTGCATGCTGGTGGAGATGCTGGCAGGCAATGATTATCAGGCCATCGTCGATGATTACATGATCACCTATGACAATTATTACCAGATCACCAAAGAGAAAGATCCCGCCCGTTATGATGTTATTCTGCAGAGAAACCTGATTGCCATGATGAAGTATGTGACCGGCGCGGATGAAGATGGTCTGAAAACCGCGGATCTTGCGGCAGCTGCAGAGAAATATCTTCTGAATGCGGGAATGAGCGAGGAAGATCTTGCGGCCTTCAAAGCAAAAATTCTTAAGTGAAAAGCAATGAATCTCTGAAAACCAAAGAGCAGCCGGCGGCTGCTCTTTCTTTGATCATTTTAATGGTTTATTATCACTCGTCCGGCTGCTGGCCGTCATGGGCAAGCCATGCGCATTCACCAAGTGCAAAATCGCTGAATACGGCGGTAAAGGAGGAGTCCTCCGGTGAGCATGCGTAAATGCCGAAGCGGATCGTTCCGCCTCCTTCATGCATATGGGCAATGCGCATCTGTTTCCAGACTTTGCCGTCATTTGAGCATTCGATGCGGTAATCATCCTCTCTTCTTGAGAAGCGGTACCACATGACTTTGCACGATGCGGGAATTTCGGTAGTTGCCCAATCGGAGTAGCCGCGGTTTGTGACTACACTGCCAAGGTGCTGGAAGGATTCATTTTCGTATTCCACCGAGCCCTTGATCCAGTTTTCCGAATCCAGATACATGACAATTCCGCACTGGTCAAAGCGGTGATGACTCTGTGTGAAATCCGTCTTTACGGAAAAGCTGAAGTACTTTTCATCGGTTTCCATCTGGAACACCGGCGCATTGTCATTGCGGAAATGATAATAGGTTCTCTGCCATAAATCCGTATGCGGCAATGTTTCAATGATGACTTTGTTTTCTTCGATGTTGAATGATCTGGGGCTGCGTGTCCAGCTGAATTGATTGAAATCCATTTTGTTTTTTATCCTTTCTGTCCTGTTTCTGCGGACTTATCGTTTTTCGTATACAACCGCCTGGTATGGTTCAAGTTCAATCACGCCGTCAATATTGACAAGCTGATCATAATTGCAAAGCAGCACATCTGCTCCGTTTACCCATTCCGGAAGTCTGTATTTTGTTTTGAAGCGGCTGAAGTTGGCACATACAAACAGTTTCTTTCCTTCGAATGAGCGGCTGTAAGCGATGATTCTGCGGTTGTCATGATCATATTCTTCCAGTTCGCCGTGAATCGCCGCCTCATTGGTTTTCTTGATTGCAAGAACCTTCTGGTAAAAGCGGTAGATTGATTTTTCACTGTTCAGATCTTTCTGAGCATTGATATGAATGTACTGATTTGATACACACTGCCAGGGTTTATGGCCTTTGTTGAAACCGCCGTTGACGCTGCCATCCCATGCCATAGGCACACGGGCATGATCTCTTGCGCCGTATTTGATGAAACCGAAGGCAGCCTTCTTCGGCATGCCGTAGCCAACCATCAGATCATAGACAAAATGGCTGACCGGGTCCTTGAGCTGATCCATATTTTTGAACCGGGCGTTGATCATACCGATTTCCTGTCCCTGATAAATAAACGGTGTTCCCCAGCCGAGATACGTAACCGCCGCCAGCATGCACGCAGCTTCATAGCGGTAATGTTGTGTATCAATATTGAAGCGGCTCACACTGCGGGGATTGTCATGGTTTTCCAGCACCAGGGTGTTCCAGCCGTCATTGAAGTTTTCACGCTGCGGATCGAAGAATCCGTTTTTGAACTGGATCAGATCAAACGGTTTCCAGAAGAACTTCTTGCCGGCGATATTATCCGCATCCAGATGGGCGAAATTGAAGATGGAATCCAGTTCATGATTCTCTTCTTTCACATATGCATGTGCCGCCTCTTTGGAAGGATGGAAGGATTCACCCACGGTAAAGGTATCATAATGGGAAAGCGCCTTCTCATTGAGTTCTTTCAGGAACTCATGCATACGGGGACCGTCGACATAGTATTGCGCGCCTTTCTGATAGGTGTCTTTCTGATGGTCATCCTGAATCGGATAGACTTTCGAGAACATGTTGAACACATCAAAGCGGAAACCGTCCACACCTTTATCCAGCCAGAAATTGAGAATATCGATGATCTCTTTACGTACATCAGGATTTTCCCAGTTGAGATCCGCCTGTTCTCTGCAGAAAAGATGCAGATAGAACTCGTCTGTGCCGTCAATCTGTTCCCATGCGCTGCCCGTGAAAGTGGAAGCCCAGTTGCTTGGCGGCAGCAGTTTATCCCCTTCCCGTTTTCCTTTGCGGATGATGTAGTAATCGCGGTACGGAGATTTGGGATCGGCGATGGCCTGTTTGAACCATGGATGCTCAATGGATGTATGGTTGATGACCATATCCATGATCACTTTGAGGTCACGTTTATGGCACTCGGAAAGAAGTCTGTCAAAGTCTTCCATGGTTCCGAATTTCGGATCGATTTTACGGTAATCGCTGATGTCATAACCGTAATCGTAATCGGGTGATTCATAAAGCGGTGAGAACCAGATCGCGGTTGCGCCAAGCTCTTTGATGTAATCCAGTTTTGAGATGATGCCTTCAATATCACCCCAGCCGTCATTGTTATGATCCATGAAGCTGAACGGGTAAATCTGGTAGACTACCGCATTCTTATACCATTGTGTTTTCATATGCAATTCCTCACATAAAATGATATTCAATATCAGTTTTATTATACCCGCAAATGAATCAGAAAAAGCTCCTTTTTCAGGAACAGTCAGAGTACGTATCGGGTGTAGATGAAGCAGGACAGAACAGTGCCGTAAGATTTCATTCAGAACAGTGATGTCAGCAGCCAGAGACACAGGATATTGGCAAACGGAACATTCACGGTATCTGTTCCGTTTTTGGAAATCACTTCACTGTATGCGGAGACAATCCCGACACACAAAGCCATTAATACACAGACCGGCACAGAATAAGAAGTCATGGATAAAAGCGGCATAAGCGCAAAGACAAATGCGGTGACTGCCATGGCAATGCTGCCCTCCCATGATTTGTTATGATCCGCCAGAGGCAAATGAACCTTATGCCTGCCAAACGGTCTGCCGATCCAGGCGGCAGCGATATCGCCAAGTCCCCATGCGGCGGTGGCTGTGACAAGGATAAACGGCTTTTTCAGATATCCGCATGCAAAAGCGACAAAGGCGGCCTGGGAAAGAAACAGCAATAACAGACTGGTCCGCACTTCCCCTTTCTTCTTCTCAACAAATGCTTTCTGATAGCCTTTCCAGCTCTCGGCTATTTTCAATGCGGGATAAACAGGAATCGCAAACAGAGCCAGTGCCAATGATTCGCTCAGCCATCCCCTTCCTGTTAACACGACAAAGATGGACGAGGTGAAAGCGGCGATATGAAGCAGTTTGCGGAAAACATTTTTCGGAATCGGGAAGATGAAATAAAGAATAAACAGAAAGGATGCCAGAGACAGGATATATACCAGATACGAACCTAAGGTTGCGGCTGTATCAATGATCAGCTGATTGTGCAGAAAGAAATCCCGGTAGTTCAGAAAGATCATGGCTGCCCCAAGCACTGTGAGCACCGCACCGGTTACCAGTCCGACCGTTCTGCCTTTGACACGGTTGGCAAAACGGGCAGAAAGAAGCGACGTGATTGTTGCGATCGTAATGCATATCAGCATGACATCCCACTTTTCCAGGATGATGGCGGGATGGATGAAGATATGGGCAACGGATGCGATCAGAGCGGTGAATGTCATGATGAATGTGCTGGTTCCAACGGCTGTCTTAAGCTCCATACCAAGAAACGCGGTGAACACCACCAGCATCATCATGCCGCCGCCGGTTCCGACAAACCCTGTTCCAAAACCAATCGTCAGACCGAAAAACAGGGATATCAATACACCTTTCCAGTCAAGCTTCTCCCCTTTTGGCGCAGTGTTTTCACGGCTGGTATCGGGTTTGACGAGAAAACGGATGCCGATGCAGAACGTCAGAAACAGCGTGAAGCCGCCAAGCACGACATTGCCGGCCAGATAGGCCGCATAGCTGCCGACGGTGCACATGCTTAAAATGCACACAAGCATGATCCATCCGCGTTTAAGATCAATATTCTTATGCTGGATATACGTATAGGTTGTCACAGCCGAGCCAAGGATGTCCGAAGCCAGGGCAATCGCGGTTGCCTGATAGGCTCCTGTTTCCCCATGAAACCCGGGACAAAGCACAATAAGTATGGGCACCATGACCGTGGCAGCCGAAAGGCCTGCAAGCCCCGTTCCGATTCCCGCTGCCGTTGCTGCAATCACATACCACAAATATTCCATCGGCTTTCCTTTCTTTCATTCGCGCATTTAAATATAACCACACAACCGATGACATCTGAATGATTTTTTGACAGATTTTAAAAAGATCAGAATCACGCATACAGACATGACTCTGATCTATTCTGCTGTTTTAATATCAGTCAAATCCGAAAGCCGTCAGATAGACCATGGTGATGAATGCGGCAATCCCAAACCAGACGGCAAAACATACAGGCGGCTTGAACAAAGCAGTCAGCACTGCTTGCATGACATCTTTCAGACGGATCTGCTTCGGCTTATGATATCTCTTCTTAGCTCCTTTTTCATCCAGGACATAAATCCATGGATTGTCATGAAGTTCGACAATCCCGAACTTGAGCAGATATACCGGCACAACCGGAACGGCAATGCAGAACCATGCGGCTGATCCGCCAAGTTCAAGTTTTTGAAAATCAAAACCGTTGATCAGCAAAGCCAGCATCACCGGCAGAAACAGCGCAATGACACAATACAATACCATCCGCAGCACTCTCGAGGGTGTGGTGAATTTCAGCTGAACGGGCTTTTCTTCTCCATCCAGTTCCATGAAGAAGACCGGCTTCTCTGCCTTCCTTTGAAGAATATCAGGATTCAATACCAGTTCTGTATCCCTGCGCACAAAGGTGGCATCACCGGATGTATAAATGTCACGGTCCTTCTTCACCCTGAAATCATTTCTGACCGTATCGCTGAAATAGCATAAGGTGACGATGATCCAGATCAGCAGCGTCATTCCTGTAATCATCAGATTGGTTATGGTGTCCATACCAAACAGATACAGTGCGCCATACAATGCCGCCCCGAATACGATTGTTGCAATCAGCGCCTTGAGCCACCATGGCAGGAAAATGAAGCTCTTTTCCTTGAGCGAGCACACACTGACCTTTCCGGTCTGGCCGTTGACGGCTGCCTGAAGACCGTTTTTCGAAATGTAATAGACCGGCAGCAATACCGGCAGTCTCAGCACATCATCAGTCCATGCATTGACTTTAACCGCATCTGTTTCAAGCACTTCCGATACAAACGGTCTGTATATGGAGGCTGCTTCCTGAGCGATGCGCTGAATCAGCTTCTTTTCATCCACATCCGGAATGCGCACTCTCTGCCCTGCCACATAGCCGAATTCAAACCCTCTCAAGGCACTCAGATCATAAGGTTCCATCCCGTCGAGCAGAAGATTGTCAAGATTTTTTGAGCGGTTCACGAATTCATCATTGATGAAGCCTTCGCATGTATAATCCCGGTTTCCGTCCATTCTTGAGACATCCATATGGACCGGTCCGATGATCAGTTCATAAGGCAGATAAAAACCTTTGAGCTCTTTGACATCTTTTGATATCAGTTTCGCTTCGGGTTTTGATGAGTTGTCATTGCACCACTCAGTCAGCCGCTGTTTTGCCTCATCAAAAGTCAGCGCAAACGGAATGATGCTTTCCGGCATTTCATCAATCTTCAGATACTCTTTGCGCACAAGCGAATTTCCGCAGAATGCGCATGAGGCAAGCGCTTCATTCTCCTCAAAGATAATCTCAGCCCCGCAGCCGGTGCATGATCCTTTGAACAGTCTGAAATTTTGAATGGATTCATTCAGTCTGTCACGCTGGATCTTCCGGAAGCCCTGCTTCTGTTTCTGAGCCTCGGAAATACCGACACTCTGTCCGCAGTATGTGCATACATAGATCTGGCGTACAATATCAAATTCAGCCGGTGCGCCGCATGATGCGCAGCGGATTTCCGCAATCCTTTCCGTCATATGATGTTCTCCTTCGAACTGTGTACAATCGCATTTTAACATGCGTTCATCATTCATTTATATTTCAGATTCATGATTGCGGATTGTAAGCACTTTGCGTGTGCATGGACATTTCAGGATCCTTGCGTAAAGCGAAAAAAGGATACACGGGATAATCTGTTTAATCCCGGGTATCCTCAAGTATGTACTCAGCTGTCAGTTCAATCTGATCTTCGGTATCTATCTGTGCTTTGCCATCGCCTTTCTGTTCTCCATAGGAGCCGAACTGGGCATGGTTGCCGCCGTCGATGATATGTTCTTCGGTGTCCTCAGGAAGGTTTGAACTGTTTTTCTCATAGGCATCAAGATTCAGCACAGTGTCATCAGAGCCGTATACAGAGATGACATTGAGACTGTCATCAAGCTTTGAAGTGGAATAGGATGCGAGCAGAACCACCCCATCCAGTTCACCGGTATGTTTTGATGCAAATGAGGATGCGCTGACTCCGCCAAGGGAATGACCGCCGATATACCAGTGATCATAATCGTATTGTTTCATGACCTCTTCCGCTTTGTTGGCGTCTAAAATTGCCATTCTTGCCGGCATTTTAACCAGACACACATCCATCCCCTTTTCCGCAAGCTTACGGGCAAGCGGTGCGTAGGATGACTCCTCAACCTTTGCGCCGGGATAAAAAATCAATGCATCCGTATCGGAAGGACCGTCAAACAGCCAGCCGTAGTCCGTTTCAGAGATACGCACATTCCCATCAGACTGCAATGCTTCAAGGGCTGTTTCATCCGCGTGATAATAATTGCTGAGATAGATGCCTGTGCCGCTGATCAGCACCAGACTTATAACTGAAAGACAGATCAGGATTTTCTTAATCATAGAATACCTTTGTTGATTATCTGAATATCATCAGACTGCATTCATTATATTGTTTCAGTTTTACGCTTTCAATCACCTCTGATGGTAACTGAAATATCACCATCCGCAAAGCAGCGGTCCATCATTCACGGTGAATGCGCCTGCGGCATTCGCGTTATTATTCGTCAAGAAGTCCGTATTCGCGGTATTTGTTCAGCAGTTTTGTATAGATTACCCGGTTGGCCTGGTACTGGCGGTATGTGGCGGTTTTATCCTTTCCGGCTGCAGCGAGCTTTGCCATTTCTTTCTTTTCATATTCCGCCTGCTGTCTGATATCATTCAGCATTTTCTCAAACGCTTCGAGTCTCTTCATACACACCTCCATACAATTCATGATATTAAGAAATTATAATATGGCATTTGTCCGGGCAAAAGATTTCCATTGCTGTCAGGGTATGTGCGCAATGAAAGCCCGGCTCTTACGATACCGTGCTGCTGAGTCATGAATGCTTTAATGAACCATGCATGAAGTGCTCATCTGCACTCAACGGTTCTGCTCTCACTGTATTTGCCGCTGTATTCCTTTTCAATGTTCCAGTACATTTCAGCAGCTTCAGAAGTGTCAATATATGCGCAGACCTGAACCTCATAGGTCACACCTTTTTTCAGTTTCGTGAATTCAGCGCTTGTTTTGCCGGCTTCGACTCTGACTGTTTTCCAGTCCTTGGTGCCTTTTTCACGGATGCGCGCTTTATATCAACTCACTCTGGTCAGTGAAAGTAACCTTTACCTTTGAGGATGAGGATGTGACATCTTTGATTTCCGCCTGTGCAGGCACAATCGGGAAGTATTCCTCGGTTGCATCATGATAGGCGCCGATGCCTTCCGCCCTGATCTTTGCAATGCCGCATTTCACATTGTTCTCATAGATCAGGATATAATCCTTTCCTTCCTCAATCTCTTCGGCATACACATTGGGAACCAGCACAGCCGGTCTGATTTCTTCTCCCGTATAGCTCACATCCGCATCTTCTTTGATCTCAATGGAGGTGACACCAAGCTTCTCACAGTCGATGCGGACCACGCTTGTGCCGATGCCGTCCACCGTGACATAGATATAGGTGCTGCCTTCATCAAGTTCTGTAATGCGCGCATATGAGCCATCGTCTGAAGGTTCGAGCTGAATGATCTTTTCACCGCCTTCGGCAAGTTTCCAGGTGATCTTCGCATCTTCATCCGGGTAGACGCCCGCATCGCCGTTAAACCGCACTTTCAGCTCCGTCTTTCCCTGATCCTTGTACATGATGAGGTTTTTGGTGCCGTCGATTCTTGTGCTCAGGTTCTTTTCGTTAACAATGCAGAAGCCTTTGATCGGGAAATTGTCATATGCCATTTCCGTTTCATCTTCTTCCTCTTTGACGCGGATGCCGAGATCATCATTGGCGTAGTCATTCCAGCTCTCTTCGGAATACAGCCAGCTTTCCCGTTCATTGATGATACCCACATTCCAGGTGTTGTATTCATCCGATCCTTTGTCCGCCGGCACATTGACCACATATTTTCCTTCCGGTGATATCAATTGTATTTTAGCACCGTACCTGCTCCTCTAAACAGCCAAACTCAGTTCCTTCACCGTCTGAAGCATCACATTAACATACAGAATCATGAGCATTTCTTGGGAAGGATGCTCTTATGTTAGAATGGATACAGTATTCAGCAGTTCTTCATATCATACAGAAAGAAGAGATCAATCATGGAAACAATCAGACATTTATCATTGAACACATCCCTTGGCACAATCACAGGCAATCAGACTGAAGAATATCTGGAATTCCTCGGCATTCCTTATGCAAAAGCGGAACGCTTCCGCTATTGTGAGCCGGTTGAACAGTTTGAAGATGGTTTTGAAGCCACCTCATTCGGCAATGCATGTCCGCAATACAGACAGTACTTTCCTCAGCTCGACAATCCCGAACGTCTTTTCTATCATCGTGAGTTCCGCGAAGGACTGGATTTTCATTATGATGAGGACTGCCTGAACCTGAATATCTATACACCGCGCAATCCTCATAACTGTCCGGTTATCGTCTATATCCATGGCGGCGGTTTCAATTCCGGTGCCAACAGTGAGGAGCCCTTCCGCGGCTATGCACTTGCAAAGCGCGGCATCATCACGGTATTCATCAATTACAGAGTCGGCATCTTCGGCTATCTGACCCATGAGGAGATTTATAAGGAATACGGCAGAGACGGCAACTTCGGACTGGATGATCAGCTGTGTGCGCTGCGATGGGTAAAGAAATATATTTGTGAATTCGGCGGCGATGATCAGAACATCACGGTCTGCGGTCAGAGTGCCGGCGCCATGTCAATCCAGTATCTTTGTCTCAATCATGAAAATGAAGGTCTTTTCCAGCAGGCCTTTATGATGTCTGGAGCCGGTCTGTTTCCGGAATTCGCCAACCCGAGATATGCGGAAAGCACACGGGAATACTGGCTTGAGTTAATGAAGAATGCCGGCTGCGAAACACTGGATGACTTAAGAAACCTCAGTATCAAGGATATACTGACAGCCGCGCAGAATCTCAAGAATGAACGGGCAGACACCCTTTATAACACGATGCCGGTCATTGACGGTGTATTGATCAAGGCACCGGTCAAAGATCTGATTCACAATCCGATCAAAGCGGACTATATGGTCAGCTACACAAACTGCGACCTGTATGCGCCTTTGATGGCATCCGTCGGCAATCAGTTTGCCAAAGACAATGACGGATATATCGCCTACTTCGACATCAATGCGCCGGGTGATAAAAACCTCGGCTTTCATTCATGCGATCTGAGATACTGGTTCGGCAGACTGGAACAGTCCTGGAGACCTTACACAAAGAAGGATCAGAAAGTTTCTCAACTGATGCTGGATTATTTCGCCGCCTTTGCAAGAAGCGGCAATCCGAACGGCTATGACAGACCAAAGTGGAAGCCATGTCATGACGGAAAGACGGAAATCCTTCACATCCAGCAGGATCGGATCGCCATGGGAAAGGTGTTTTTGCCGAAACTGCTGTTTAATATGATCTCGAAAGGAAACCCGAAGGCATGAAATTCAGACATCTGTTTACATTAAAACAAAACGGCGGCAGCTTTCTGGAATATGAATCGGACAATCTTCTGATGCGTCTGGATTTCTTTGAGCATATATTGCGCATGGCACTGATCAAAGACCATGATCAGCTTCTGCCAACCTGGTGCATTGCGCCGGAAGGAACCTGCCCTTCTGAAGGCAGAAACAAACTGTCCGCGGACGGTTTTCAAATCGAAGCACCTGAGATCAAAGAAGAAAACGGAATCGTTCATTTTGAACATGCCGGGTTGAAATTCAGTATTGAGCTGATGAATTTCCGCATCAGTGCACAGAATGATAAAGGCATCGTCTATCAGGACAGAAGCGGGCTCGCCTACAATTTTGACGGTGAGCTCGGAGACGGTTCCGTCCACTTTACAAGACGTGAGGAGGATCAGAAGATCTACGGTCTTGGCGACAAGAGCGGACACGTGAACAAGAACGGCAGAAGTTTTGATCTTGGCACCGGGGATGCGATGGGCTTCAAAGCGGAATACTCCGATCCGCTTTACAAGCATCTGCCCTTCTATATCTGTGAAAACAATGCCGGCGCTTACGGACTCTTCTATGACACTTACAGCAACGGCCGCATCAATTTCGGCGCGGAACATGACAATTACTTTGAACCGTTCAACTCGATCCGCTATGAAGAAGAAAACATGGTGTTCTATCTGATCACTGGAACACCCGCTGAAATCATTCAGCGTTTCAATGCGATGTGCGGCGGGATTGCCATGGTTCCAAAGTGGGCTTTCCGTTATTGCGGCAGCACAATGGAATATACCGATGCGCCAAATGCGGATGAGCAGTTAAGAGGCTTTGTTTCAAAATGTGAGGAGAACAGCATCAAAGCCGGCGGATTCTATTTATCCAGCGGCTATACACAGATCGGTGATAAACGATGCGTCTTCCATTGGAATACGGATAAAGTTCCTTCTCCGAAAGGACTGAGCGATTATTTCAGAGCGCACGGACTTGAGATCATGCCCAATATCAAACCTGCATTTCTGAATGATCATCCTTTCTATGAAACCATCGCTGCCAACGGCTGGTTCCTGCATTATCAGGATGGCTCCCCTGCAGTTTTCCCGTTCTGGGGCGGTATGGCATCCTATCTTGATTTCACCAATCCGGATGCTTATGAATTCTGGAAGGAATGCGTCAGGGAAAACCTGGTGAAATACGGTTATTGCAATCTCTGGAATGACAACAATGAATATGATGTCTGGGACAAGGATATCTTTGCATATGGTTTCGGCAAGCCGGTTAAGGCAAGACTGATCCGTCCGCTGTTTTCCCAGCTGATGGCAAAGGCAGGCCGTGAAGTCTACTATGAAACGCACAATGATGAAATTCCGATGATGATCAGCCGCTGCGCAGCCGCCGGCACGCAGAGATATGCGACCACCTGGACCGGTGACAACTATACGGATTTCAGGGATCTGCGCTTCAATCATTATCAGGCAATGACCATGTCCCTTTCCGGCTTCTGTTTCTTCGGTCAGGATATCGGCGGTTTCTCAGGCCCTTCCCCGGACCGTGAGCTGTTTCTGAGATGGCTTCAGTACGGCATATTCACACCGCGTTTCACGCTGCATTCCTGGAAACCGGGTGAGCCTTCGACCATGCCTTGGCTGTATGAGGATCTGATGGATGAAGTCAGAAAGTTATTCGGCCTGCGTGAAAAACTCGTGCCTTATCTCTTTGAACAGATGCAAAGATGTGTGAAGGAGAATATGCCTCTGATTTATCCGGTCTTTCTGAAACAGCCTGATTATGACCGTGAGGCGGACTGCTATATGTGCGGTGAGAACATCTTTGCATGTCCCGTCTTTGATGAAGGTGTCAGTGAAGTCAAAGTAACCCTTCCTTCATTTGCGGATGGATGGAAGCTGCGCGGTGAGGGTGAAACAATCCAAAAAGGCACAGAGCTTTGTGTGCCCTGTGCCCCCTGTGATCTTCCAGTATGGTTTGAGAAAGTTTAAATTTCAATTTCCTTCTTTTCGTAGGATTCCTTGAGCTTCAGTTCTTTCATGACCTGGAGCTCTTCTGTTTTACTCTTTGAGAGCGGATAGTAAACAAAGAGAATGAGCGCCATAATGCCGAACATCACTGCCGGAATCAGGGTGCCGAGATCATACATGATCTTCAGGTTGGAAAGCGTCTGCACGGCGCCTTTTTCATATTTGTAATTCATTCCGAGCAGTGCGCCGTTGACACAGACCGCAGCCAGTACCTGACCGACCTTGCGGAACAGGTTGAAGACCGAATACGCGGTGCCGTCATCACGGCTGCCTGTTTTGACTTCGATATCATCGATCGCATCGGTCACCATCGCCCATAATTGCATGACCAGCGTGGTCAGTCCGCATCCGCTTAAGAAGTTCATCGCCAGGAAAATCCATAAGAGTTTGGAAGGATCCATTCCTCTTAAGAAGAAGAGAACCAGATTGGCCGCGGCGGCGATTGTCATACCGATGGCGGTAACTTCCTTCTTACCCTTTTTACTGGTGAGCTTGGGCAGGAAGAACATGAAGATGATCATTGGTGAATAGGTGCATGCCTGGGTGGCAAGGTTCATCCAGTTGGCATGGAAATAGTCATCAAACAGATATGTATAGAAGCTCTGCGTGAACATCTGTCCGGCAAGCAGCAGCATCGATACCATTGTGATTGAAACGAACGCGCGGTTTGAGAACAGCAGCGCGATCGCTTTTTTCCAGGCACCCTTTGCGGGCGGCTGCGGCTTTGTCTTGACTCTTTCCTTGTTCATCGTAAAGGCAACCAGCAGCATCACACACGAAACGATTGCCATGATGACAACACCCTTAATGACCGGTCCGTACTGCATATCGGTGATTACTTTTCCGTTTTCGCCGATGACCGGATTGCCGGCCGCATCAAGACGGTTGGCATAGGCAAAGCTGGCAATCAGCAATACCGGAATGGAACCCAGTGCTGCGCCGATGGAACGGAATACGGACAGCTTGGAGCGCTCATGCGCATCCGTGGTCACAACCGAAGCCAGTGAGCCGTAAGGAATCTGCAGCACCGTATATGCCATGCCGAAGAAGATGTATGTGCATGTCGCATAGGCGCAAGTTGCAACATAATTGCCTTCCTCACCGATGCCGGGGAGCTTGAGGAACATCAGGATCGCGGAAATGGAAAGCGGTACAGCGGCGTACAGAATCCATTTGCGGTATCGTCCGTGTTTTCCCGGTTCCACCGTGTCGCAGATTCTTCCCATGATCGGGTCATTGATGCCGTCCCAGACCCTGGCAACGATAAACATGATCATGATGAACAGCGGACTCAGATGGAAAATATCGGTGTAGAACTTCTGAAGCAGTGTGGTGACAAGCGCAAAAACAAGACATCCGGCGGTGTCGACCATGGCATAGCCGATGTAGTCCTTTGCTTTCAGACCGCTGGTGCGGCTGATGTAGGTTTGATTATTCTCTGACACAATGATCCCCCTGTAAAAAACAGTATATTTCTAAAACTGATTGTATCACAGGATGATTTCTTTCGTTGTGGTTTGTGGGATTGAAAAATCCCGCATGACCGGGATTTTTCATATTATGAAGCGGGAATGATGTTATTTGCAGTTTGCCAATACTTCGCAAAGAATTTCGTAAGATCTGTCAAATGAGGCAAGATCCAGTTTTTCATCCGGTGTGTGTTCACCTGAGGCAATCGGACCGTATGTGATGATATCCATATCCGGAATCAGGCCTTTGAAGATACCTGTTTCAAGACCGCCATGGGTCGCCCTTTCAACAAGCTCTTTTCCCCTGTTTGAAAGCACCTTGCGCAATACTTCGCGCAGTCCGGAGTCTGCCGAGAAGTTCCATCCGGAATAGCGCTCGCCGATAACGACTTCAAATCCATAAACAGAGGCCAATACCTCAAGCTGACAAATCAGTGTGTCGGTATGGGATGTGATGGCGGAGCGGATCAGATCCTCAATGATGAAGCGCTCATCTTCGGTGATGACAACACCCGCATTCAGGGAGGAGACGGTCAGACCTTCAAGCTTCATGGATCTGTGCATCAGACCGTTTGGCATCAGATACATGTAATCGATGATATGGTCTGTGACTTTCTTTGTCATGCGGCATTCTTCATCTGCACTCTTTGCAAGCTCAACCCTGAAGCCGGGATCGCTGAATTCAAGCTCCTCTTTGACCGCCGCCTCGCTCTTGCGGATGGAGCACTCAATGGCTTCATATGGAGCAGCCGACACAAAGGTCACATCCGCTTCTCTTGGAATGGCGTTGTATTTCAGACCGCCGTTAAAGCGGACGAGATTATATTCAATTCCGTTCAGGCTCATTTCCTTGAGGATTCTTGCCGCAAGGATATTGGAGTTGCCCCGTTCCAGATGAATCAGACCGCCGGAATGACCGCCAAGCAGCCCACGGATGTATAAAGTATATGCAGGAAGATCATTGGCTTCCTTTTCAAGCGGACAGATGATCTGTGCCCGTGCGCCGCCGGCCGAGCTGACGGTTGTCTCAACCTCGCCGCCGCTGTCCAGATTGATCAGCTTCTTTCCGTGGAAGTCTTCCGCTTTCAGACTCGATGCGCCGATCAGGCCGATCTCCTCCATGGTTGTGAAGATGCACTGAACAGGAGGAAGTTTGAGTGTTTCATCATCCAGGATTGCCAGCATGTATGCAGCCCCGCTGCCGTCATCCGCGCCAAGGGTTGTGCCTCTTGCATGAAGCCAGCCTTCCTCATCAACATATAAATCCAGCGGATCCTTTTCAAAATCATGATTCGAATCCTTGTTCTTCTCATTGACCATGTCAATGTGCGCCTGCAGTATTACAGGTTCGCAGTTTTCATAACCGGGACTTGCCGGCTTATCAACCAGCACATTGAAAACCTCATCCTGCTGATATGCAAAGCCATGTTCCTTCGCAAAACTGACAATGTAATCGCTGAGCGCTTTTTCATTGCGGCTGCCATGAGGGATTTTCGAGATTTCATTGAAGTAATAACAATGTCTTTTTGAAAGATCAAATTCCATATGTTTTCTGCTCCGTTTCTTTCTTCATTATAAGTCAGAGTGACGCTGATGATATTTCTTTCGCACCGCTGATCAGTTACAGTTTCGCGATGAGTTCACTGACTGCAACAGGCACTGCGGCACCGGAGATATTGATCCGTCCGTCATCCCTTAATTCACAATAGAGATGTCCGCCTCTTTCTGATGCCTGGTATGCGTGAACAGTCTTCTTACCGAGAACATGCGACCAGTAAGCCGCGATCTGTGTATGGGCAGAACCGCATACCGGATCTTCCACAATTCCGAGTTTGGGACAGAAACTTCTGGAGACACAATCGCTCTCTTTGCCCTGCGCGGTTGCGTTCTGGATCCTGCCCGGAAGTTTTGTGAGCAATTCCTGATCAGGACGCATATTTCGAACCTGTTCTTCTGTATCAAACACACAGACCAGATCGAGTCCGAGCACCGCTTTGAGCGGACGTATACCGAAGGCCTGTTCCATCTGATCATCCACCGGGATTTCCTTCAGCTCATACATCGGAAAATCCATCTGATACAGATTGTTTCTGCGGGTGATGATAAGCTTTCCGCTCATTGTATTGAAAATGACTTCTTCCGCATCCGTATCGTAATAATTGAAGATCACATATGCGCTTGCAAGCGTCGCATGTCCGCACAGTTCAACTTCCGTTGCCGGTGTGAACCAGCGCAGATGATATCCTTCCTCCTCTTTGACGATAAAGGCGGTTTCGGAAAGATTGTTTTCTCTTGCCAGTCTCTTCATGGATTCCTCACAGGGCCACTGTTCCATCACGCAGACCGCAGCCGGATTTCCCGAAAACGGCTGATCCGTAAAGGCATCGACGATATATTGTTTCATATTGTCTCCTTCGTTTTTTTCCCTTTCAAAGTTTAATATACACATGCACATCTGAAAAGCAGGATCTCTCCTGCCCTTTTACCAGATCATTTTTTAATCGGAATCTCACAGAACCGTGACTGTCTCTTCCGGCGGTTTGCGCTCATAGTGCCAGGGGCTCGGTTTTGTGTTTTCAGAAGGATATCCCATCGCAAACATCATGACGGGAATATGATTCTTCGGCAGATTGAAAACAGAAGAAACCTCAGCGGAGTCAAAACCGCGCAGCCACACACTGTGCACGCCGAGTTCTTCGGCTTCATACATGATCGTGCAAGCCACAATCGTCGCATCCTGCTCACCCGAACAATCGTTTTCATACCACTGATCGCGCGGATTGCGCCAGGCGGTTTCAATGTTATAGCATACCAGAATCATTAACGGCGCGTTGAAATGGGAGATACGGACGCTGCGGGCTTTGGCAAGCGCCTGCTCACTCTGGATCACATAGATGCGCTGCTGCTGATAGTTGCAAGCCGTGGGAGAAGCTCTGGCAGCTTCCAGAATCAGATCGATTTTTCCTGTTCAACTTTCCGGCTGTCAAAGTATCTTTCGGAATAACGTGCTTTTGCAAGTTCAGGAAATGTCATATCTTTAACCTTTCATTGTTTCAGTTATTATATGATACCCGCACAGAATCAGTCATTTTTCTGAGTCATGGATTCCATCACTCTTTGCATGGACGCAGCAAATGCTTTTTCAGGTACCAGAGCGATCCCGTTTTCATCGGAAAGAACAATCAGACGCTCTCCTGTGAAAAGATTGAACGCAGCCCTTGCGCCTTTGGGAATGACAATCTGTCCCCTGTCATTGACTGTGACGGTTCCCCAGATATTCTTTCCCTTCGGTGCCGGCGGAATCATTCCGACGCCTTCAAGCGGTTCGGTTCTGATCAGACTGTCTATGGTTGTTTCATACACATCCGCAAGAAGCGCGCATTTTTCAATATCGGGAACAGTCGCACCGCTTTCCCATTTCGCATAAGCCTGTCTGGATATCCCGATTTTCTCAGCAATTGCCTCCTGGGAATAACCATGGATATTCCTGAGCATGGCAAGATTGTCTTTCAGCATAAGCCTCTCCTTTAAAGATCGATCCTTTCAAAATTCTCACATGCCTTGCGGTATGAACAGAATGTTATCAATGCGGATATAATGATCCCTCCGGCAAGCAGACTTACCTGAAGTCCGAAGTGTTCAAAGCCAAACGCATTCAGCATTTCAAGTCCCGGCACATGATGAAGTGTTTCTGCAATTACAATAACAGCAAACGCCCCGGCAATAAAGCTCACAAAGGGACGGGCAAATTTACAGGCTGTCCGGAAGAAGCCGCCGACAAAAAGCAGATTGAACAGGCCGAAGATGATACATGCATTCGCCAATGCGAAGAGATTCGCATTCATCAGGGCATTGGCACGGTATACGGCTGATTCTCTGAACACTGTCATTCTGATGAGCACAGACAGAATCATGAACAGGAAACCGCTGGCTTCAATCAGACAGACAAAGATGTATTTTCCTTTTACCACATCCTTTTTGGCAATCGGAAGCAGTACGGAAAAGACAATATCATTTGATTCACGGGCATTCTGAAAACTCTGGAATATGCCCAGACACACAAAGAATGCGCTGCACAATACCGGATATCCCGGCACCAGAAACAGAAGGCCGAACGGAATGAACAGATATGTGATCATGGAAGCGCTGAGCTTCATTTCCTTTCTCAGAATATCACGCATGAAGATCACCGCCTTCCAGTCTCAGCATGGTGTTCTCAAGGCTTTCACCTTCTTTGGAGTACGTCTGAATAAATGCTCCTTTCTCCATGGCATCCAGGATTGAGCCTTTGGAAATATAGATGATATCATCCGCGCATTTTTCAATATCGCTGATGATATGCGTGGAGAAGAAGATAGAAACTCCTTCATTTTTCACTTCTTCAAAAATTTCAAGCAGTTCATTGCGGGAAAACGGATCCAGTCCGCTGGTCGGCTCATCCAGGATCAGCAGCTTGGCATGATGGGACAGCGCCAGCATCAGATTGACCTTGACCTTCATTCCTTCAGACAGTTCACTAGGCGTCTTTGACTCATCAATCGCGAAGAGTTCACGGTATTTTGCATAAGCTTCCTCATCCCATGTGTCATAAAACGCTCTGACAATTTCAACAATGTCACGGATCTTTCTGCGCGGATACCAGCTGATGGTTCCGCTGGAATATCCGGTTTGCTTCTTGATATCCGCTTCATTTTCTTTCAAGGGTTTGCCGGAATAATAAACAGAACCGCTGTCCGTATGAATCATATTGAGCATTGCCTTGATCGTTGTGGTTTTGCCTGCGCCGTTTCTGCCGATAAACCCGGTAATCCGTCCGCTTTCCAGTTGAAACGACACATTATTCAATGTAAAACCGGGATATCTTTTCACCAGATTTCTGACTTCCGCTATTGTCATGTTCACCTCCGAAAATCATATATCTGTGAATATTGTGATGCACGGTTGCGTGTGAATCCACCAACCGCAGATAACAGAATTATCCGTTTTCTGTTAATTTTGGTTGCCTAAAAAATCATAAAACCCGGATCATTGACACATCCGGGTCTGAAAGTGATTTATGTTCTTATGCGCGTTAATTCATTGATCAGATCTGACTGCTGTCCGGTGTAGAGTTCATTGGACATCAGTTCCGCATGTTCGCCATTGAATGCTTTTGCGGCTATGTCATCGGCCTGCAGCTGCCACATGAACCATGCGGTCACATAGCCGTCCACAGTATCGAGAGGTCCGCGCAGCATTGCATTCAGGGCATCCACAAGAAGGTCTGCCTCTACATCATTCAGTTTCATCGGCTGCGTGTGAAAGTAAGTGATCCCATCCTGTGCGCCATCAGCGAAAAGAAGTCCGTTTTCATCATCCGGATCTTCCGGCATCGTAAAATCGCGGGGAAGCCTCCCGTCACTGTCAGGTTGTCTCTGATAATCGCCAGAATCGGTCGTTCGTACATAATTACTCCTTTGCGGCGGATCTTTCAAGATTATAATATCAAGTTCACAGCTATTCCGCACAAAAGAGAAAACAGCATTACAAAGAGAATATACAGTGCAAACCGTTTCCAGCCCAGAACAATCTTGAGTGCCCCGAGATTTGTGATCTTTGTGGCAGGTCCCGTGATCATGAAAGCTGCCGCACTGCCAATAGACATCCCGTCAAGAAGCCATTGCTGAAGCAGCGGAATCGTTCCCCCGCCGCAGGCATAAAGAGGCACACCGATCGTTGCCGCCATCAGGACACCCCATGCCTCATTTCCGCCGAATATGTTGACCATCAGATCCTGCGGCACATAGCGCTGAAACAACGCGGAAAGCAGGATACCGAAGAGAAAGTACGGTCCGGTTGCCTTGGTATTGCGCCAGACATTCAGCAGATACCGGATCAGCAGGTTCGGATGTGTATCATGGCTGGCCCTCTCTTCAAATCCTCTGAAATCAAAGAATTCCTTCTTCCCGTAGAAAAGAGAAACAAGCAGTCCGGCCATGCAGCCGCATAAGAAGCACGTGATGATCCGCACAGCCAGAGCAGTTTTGCCAAGTGCAGCGCTGTAGATGATCAGCTGCGGATTTAACAGGATCGAAGCCATCATGAAGGCTGCCAGCCAGTCCTGACGCATCCCCTGTTTTCTAAAAGATGCAGCGATCGGGATCGTTCCGTACATACAGAGCGGTGAGGCAATTCCCAGAAGGCAGGCAGGAACAATACCGAACAGTCCCCACTTCTTATCTTTCATGCCGGCAAAGATGTCATGGATCTTACCCTTTGCGAAAACTGAGATGAAAGACCCTATCAGCATTCCCAGAACCCAGTACCGGAAGATCTGCCAAAACTGCAGCTCAAAGTAATACCAGATATAAATGAATTCTCTTCTGAGAACCGAAAACAGATCACTCATCAATCTTTACCAGTTCATATGTCCGGCTGCCTAAACCGACTTCTTCCGCATGTTCCAGGGCGTGGATGCCATGCAAAGATTCCATCCGTCTGACGAGAGACTCATTGCCTTCCGCCTGATAGATGAGATCCACACATGCCTGATCCAGAGCCACGGGATCCGTGCTTCCAAGAATGCCGATATCATGGATATCCGGTTCCGCGGGATTGCCATCGCAATCGCAGTCCACAGACAATCTGTTCATCACATTGATGTAGATGACATGTTCCTTGCCGACGTGATCACTGAATCCGGACACCATCTCGGCAAGAGCTTCCAGCCAGGCGTCCTGATCACTGTGCATAATGCTGCCGCTGGTTCTGGTGCCGGCGGAATGAACATAAACCTTTCCGCTTGCGGAAGAGATACCGATGCCGACGTTTTTGATTGCTCCGCCGAAACCCGCCATCGCATGGCCTTTGAAGTGTGAAAGAATGATCCAGTCATTATAGTTTTCCGCATGGCTGCCGACGATCACCTTATCAAGTCTGCTGCCGCCCGTAACAGGCCATTCGACTTCACCCTCCTCATCCATCAGATCAAAGTCTGCGATCGCCGTAAAGCCATGATCTTCCGCGACCTGTCTATGCATGGCGGAACTGGAACGGGAACCGCCGTATGCGGTATTGCATTCCACAATCGTGCCATCCACTTTCTGAACCAGATCGCCGATCAGTTCCGGACGCAGATAATTGCTTGCCGGCGGTTCACCTGTGGAGATCTTGACCGCAACATTGCCCTGCGGTGTCCATGCAAGCGCATCGTAGATCTTAACCAGACCGGATGCTGAAATATCAGAAGTGAAATACACAGTGGACGCTTCGCCTGTCTGCGTTTCAGCCGCATCAGCCGCAGCGGTTTCTTCTGTATTTTCATTGACTTGGTCTTCCGCAGTTTCTCCAGAAGTTGCGGAATTGTTTTCCTGTGAACTGCTGTCAGGTTCATTTGCTGAACAGCCTGTACTCAGAAGCATTGCCATTGTGCAGACAGCTGATAAGATCATTGTTTTCTTCATACTATGATTTCCTCCCCCGATTCTGTCTAAATGCCTAGTCCGGCATGGTAAGCTTCATCCATGGCTTTGGTGTTCAGGACTTCGCCCTTTTGCCAGACATTCTCGCCCCAGATGATTCCTTTAATTTGATTTCCGAGGTTTTCAAATATCGCGCGCAGTTCATCGCCGGCCAGTTTCAGTCCGGATCTGCTGTCATGACCCGTGATGATGAGATATACATCATGTCCGCCAAGTTCCTGCCATTTCGGCAGAAAACGGTCAATCGTTGTTTTGAGCATTCCGTTCATGGTCAGAAAATAAGTCGGTGTCGCAATCACAAGGACATCTGAATCCTGAACCTTTTCAAGGATTTCCGCCATATCATCATTCAGAACGCACCTGCCTGTTTAGAAACATGCATAGCAGGCTCTGCAGAAGCCGATCTTTTTCTCATAGAGCGTAATCAGCTCACATGTATGCCCTGCCTCTTGCGCACCTTTTATGAACTGTTGACAAAGGATATCGGAATTTCCGTTTTTACGCGGACTTGCCGATAACACTGCAACCCGTTTCATCCTCTCAATCCCTTTCCAAGCTGATATGCCTGCTGCGGATATCCGCTGCGTTTTGTCATCGAAGGTGTGCCGCAGCCATATCCGAGCACCATACCGCAGTCTTTGAAATTAATATACCGCACAAGTGTTTTGTAATGTGCTTGAAGCGCATCAAACGTCCAGTCATCCGCGTTCCACGCAACTGTCAGCAGAGCTGATTTCAGATGGCGGCTGTTCAGGCTGCTGTTATAGGCACAGAAGCGATCCACGACGGTTTTGAGCTGAGCACTCATGCCGTAGTAATACAGCGGTGTCGCAAAGACAACCATATCCGAAGCAAGCAGCTTTTTACGGATCTGCTCAACGTCATCCTTCTGCACACATGGGCCTTCATAGCCGCATCTCACACAGCCGATGCAGGGATGAATATCCGCGTGGCAGACATCAATGATTTCAACCGTATGACCGGCTTCTTCTGCTCCTTTTTTGAAGTTCTCAACCAGGATGCCTGTCGAACCATTTACGTTCGGGCTTCCCATCAGTACAACAATCTTCATGTATATCTCCTGATCCGCTAAGATCCTGTCATCTTAATAAGGCTGTTTCACTTAATTCAGGCTTTCAATCCAGCTCTTCAGATCTTCTTCTGAAACATCCCCGCTGAATCGTCTTCCTTCCAGCCATGTACCGCTGCCCGCCAGAGCTTCCATATTGGAACCGCTTCTGCCGATGGGACTGCTGCCGGAAGTGCAGAACGGGATCACAGTAATACCTTCAAAACTGTATTTCTCAACAAAGGTATCCAGAATGCGCGGCTCTTCGCCCCACCAGATCGGGAAGCCAAGATAGACCGTGGTGTAGTCCTGCATCGAAACATCTTCACTTCCGATTTCCGGACGCGCATTTTTATCATTCTGTTCAACGGTTGCACGTGTGCTGCTGTCGTTATAGTTCAGATCAGCTTCTGTATAAGGCTCGGCCGCCTGGATTTCGTAAAGATCCGCGCCTGTCACAGATGCGATCTTTTCAGCAACGCCTTTTGTCGTTCCGGTCGCGGAGAAATATGCCACCAGCACTTTCTGAGCATCAGCTGTTTCTTCCTGTACGGAAGCTGTTTCTTCAGTCTTTTCAGCGGGTTCCTCTACTGGAGTCTGTTCTTCCGCTTTCTGAGAATCCGCACTCTCACCCTTTGTGCTGCTTCCGCAGGAAGCCAGTGAGAGTGCCATTGTAAAAACCATCGGAATTGTTAATAATCTTTTGATCATCTTCATTCTTTTACCCCTTTCAGTAGCTGTACGCCATTCAGTGAATAAATCTTCTCTCTGATGCCGTCATATTCACTGTTTTCATCAAAATGCTTTTTCTTTGCCTGGATCACTTTTGCAGGTGAATGCGGGAAATCACTGCCGTAAACAATATGATCATCACTTGCCACCATCTGCAGCATTTTCAGCTGCACGGGTTCGGGATCGCCGGCAATATCGAAATAGAGTTTTTCAAACTCCGCCTGAACATTGACTGTTTCCATCATGCCCATGGACGCGAGGATTCCGGAAACGCCTGTGAACCGCTGCACCATATAAGGCAGGAAGGATCCGCAGTGCGGAACCACAAAACGGATATCCGGGAAACGGGTCATGATGCGGTTGGCAATCATATTGAGGACGGCTCTGGTGGTATCCGCGGGATACTCATAGATTGCCGCAACCGTTCCGGTAATCACGTTTTCCGGACGCTTTCTCGCTCTGCATGGATGGATAATCACCAATGCTTTACGTTTGTTCCATTCTTCCATCAAGAGATCAAACAGCGGATCGCCAAGATAGATGCCGCCCATATTTGTCGCCACTTTCATGCCTGAAGCGCCAAGCACATCCATTGCGTAGGCAGTCTCTTCAATGGCTGCTTCAACATCCGGAAGACTCACGAGTCCGACGAAGCCGAATCTGTCGGGATATTTCCTGACTATTTCAGCTGTTTCCTCATTGATCTTACCGGCTGCTGTTTTAGCCTTTTCAGGATCGCCGTTGTAAATATGCGGAACGGGAGCGGAAAGGATTGAATAATCAATTCCCGCTTCATCCATGAATGCCAGATGTTCTTCCGCGCTCCATTTCGGAAGCGGAAATCCATCCTCTTCCATCGGATCGATTCCAAGATCTTTCATTGCCTTACGGAAAGCATCGCTCACCGGATGGGCATGAAAATCTATACACCTGATATCTTTCAGCATTTCTGTTCTCCTTGCAGAACTTAATCAGCTTTGACTGATCAGTTCATTCTGCCGCAGTTGCCGGCTTTTTCGCCTGTCACAAAGTATTCGTAGGTCGGGAACTCAAAGAGTACCGGCTTGAAGATGTGATAATCGATTTTGCCCTGTTCGTTGAGGACTTCCTCATCCGCATAGGTTGCCAGAATCTTGCAGATGAAGTGATCGAAATTCTCCAGCTCATAATTGCCGTCCACCTCACACTCGATGGATACTTTTGCCGCATCGATCAGCGGAGCGCCGTTTTCGCCCATCGTCCATGCAAACGCTTCTGACTTGTCTGTTTTATGGCCGCTGATGGTTCCCATGCGGTCTGCTTCTTTCAGCCAGGATTCATCGACCACATTGACGGAAAGCTTTTTGGTTTCACGGATACCCTTGTTGATATAGTGCGCCTGTACAAGGGATACCATCAGATGGGTGTGTGCCACGGTTCCCGCATGGGCAACCAGTGTCCAGGTCGGTTTGCCATCAACCATTGCCCCGACAACAATGACGGGACAGGGATAAAGCGCAAGTGAAGCGCCGATATTCTTCTTTGCCATTACTTCATCTCCTTTTCCCACATGCGGATAACGTTGATCTGCAGACTGTCAGCCGTCTTTTCAAGCTCTGCTGTCTCTTCCGCACTCAGTTTGATATTCGCAGCTTTGACCGCATCGAGGACCTGGTTTTCCTTTGTCACACCGATGATCGGCAGTGTTCCCTTGGCGATTGCCCAGGCAACCGGAATCTGCGCAGGTCCGACGCCGTATTTGTCCGCGAGCTTTTTCAGTTCTGCATTAAGAATCTCAAGTTTGCCAAGGACCGGGTTATAGATCGCAGCTCTGTCTGAGCCTTCAGGCATCGGATGATTTGTATCATATTTGCCGGAGAGCGCACCCTGTTCCAGGACCATATAGGCATAGAATGTGATGTCATTCTGTCTGCAGTATTCAAGAATGCCGGAGTCTTCGGAAGAACGGTTGATCAGGCTGTAATGATTCTGTACCGCAGAAAGCTTCAGTCCATGCGCCTTGAGGATCGCATCCGCTTCCTTGATCTCCGCAAGATTGTGGTTGGAAACACCGATCATAGGCACATTGTCTTTGCCTTCAAAGTATTTTACCAGCTCTTCAGTCCACTTCGGGGCATTCCATACATTGTGGATCCAGTAGACATCGAAACGGTCAAGATCCATCAGCTTCAGCTGCATTTCGATCATATCCGCCATGGCGGTCTTTGAAGATTCATCTGCGCACTGCGGTGTGAACTTGTCAGATACCAGATAAGAATCTCTCGGAAGTCCTTTCAGGAATCCGGCAAGGATCTTTTCGGATGTTCCCATGCCATATGCATAAGCGGTATCCCAGAGATTGAGACCGTTGGCCATTGCCGTATCAAAGACCGGTTTCAGGTTTTCTGCTGTGAGAGCGTTTCCGAATGTTCCGTCGTTTCCCCATGCCCATGCGCCAAGTGCGATTTTCGGTAAGTTTATCATTGTAGTTTTCTCCTTGTATTTAATCCTGCTGTATTGCTCCGTATATTACTCGCCAAGCAGTCTGATCAGACAGCTGTATGTCAGTTCATATACGGTTTGATAGACATAATTGATTCCCGCTTCCTGCATGGCCACTCTCTGTTTTTCCGTGACTGCGGTATATGGGTAGATCCCGAACATGAATGGATAGAATGTATAAATAAAATTCTGAATATCCGTTTCATTCATATCCGGACAGAACTTTTTCAGAAGGCTCTGCATCAGACGCATGGATTCACCATATGACTGCTTGAAGCTGTTGAGCAGCTCCTGGCGGCTGTTGGCTTCCATATCGTAGTTATTCATGGATAGCAGCTTTAATAGCTGGTTGCGTCCTGCAAGGGATTTGGCAATATGATCTGCCAGTTTCTTTTTTGTCAGATGCTCATTGCCGTTCAGGATGGTATTCAGATCCTCATTCCAGCGGTCATATTCCCTCTGAAAGAGTCCCAGGAAGATTTCTTCTTTTGTTTCGAAATAGTTGTAGATGGTGGGACGTGAAAAGGATGTGATATTCCCGATCTCCTTGAGGGTGATCTCCCGGAAGCTCATCGTCTGATAGAGCTGTTCACATGCATTGATGATCTCTTCCCTTTTCTGTGCGATCTGTTCCGGTGTTACTTTTCTCATGATTCAAAACCTCGTCATTCAGATAATGCTGACATCGTGTCAGCATCTTCATTATAAAACACTCTGACACTGTGTCAAGATACTCGCAATGAATTTCATGACAGTATCGAAATGAAAAAGCCGGAACTGTTATATTCAGCCTCCGGCATGTTCTCAGATCTTTTTGTATTGAGATTATTTGTTTCTCTTGCCGCTGTTTTCGGTACCGCGCACTTCCTCGTGATAGAAATAGTCGACGATGGTTGGATGACCCTGCTCCACTCTTTCATACGGTGTTTCATTATCCACGAAGCGGCATCCGTATTTCTTCGCGATCTCTTCCGCCTTCTTTTCGAGGGCTTCAAAATAACTGCGGTTCTTCTTTGTATAAATTTCTTCATACAGCGGTACAAGATCAGGATGTTTTTCAGTGATATAGTCCATGATCGTCTTTTTGAAACCGCCGCGCAGGTTCAGATTCTCCAGCCAGACCAGATCACATTGATCTTTTGCCCGCTCAATGATGGCTTCGATATCCGTGATACCCGGGAACACCGGTGAGATGAAACAGACGGTGCGGATACCGGCATCATAAACCTGCTTCATTGCGGCCAGTCTTCTTTCAATCGATACAGCATCATCCATATCTTCACAGAAGTCCTCATCCAGTGTATTGACCGACCAGGAGACAGTCAGACGGTTCTTCTCATTGATCTGTTTCAGAAGATCCAGATCACGCAGAACGAGATCGCTCTTTGTGCAGATCAGGATATCGGCACCGCTGTCTTTGAGCTGTTCGAGAACTGTTCTTGTTCTGCCATAGGTTTCTTCCTGAGGCAGATATCCGTCGGTGACAGTGCCGATGATCACCTTCTGTCCGGCATACTTTTTCGGATTTCTGATTTCAGGCCAGCTCTTCACATCCAGAAATGTGCCCCACTCTTCTGTATGTCCGGTAAAACGCTTCATGAATGACGCATAGCAGTATCTGCAGCCATGCGTGCATCCGACATAAGGATTGACGGCATATCCGCCCAGCGGGCCGTTTGATTTTGTCATGATGTTTTTTGTTTCAACATATCCTGTCTTTATTTCTGTCTGTTCCATTTCTTCTGTTCCTCCAAAACTCTGACAAATGCGTCCGGAAGTTCCTGGACCATATTCTCCTCGCCGATGATCGGAATGAGATCCTCTTTCATGAAAACCGGAATGCCCAGTGCATGCGCCTGCTCATTCAGGCTGTAAGCCCACGCAGGATCGGTTTTGATTTTGTTCTTTTTGGCACCTGTCATTGTGCCGATCACAATCCAGTCGATTCCGGAAAGATCCACTTCACCCGGATCATCAAAGAGCGGCTCAAATGTCACATGATAGTGTTTTGCCTTGACGTATTCTCTTAACGCCGCTAGTCTCCAAAGCTCGCTTCTTCTTGTAATTGTCACACCGAACCAGCCGTTGGAAAGATCGCTGTCAATGTTCAGAAGATCCGGCCGTTTGGATAAAAAAAGTCCTTCATGCTGAGGATTCTCGCGCAGTTTCTCAGAAACTGCTTCAAGCCATTCCTCTTTCCACGCAGATAAGTCACTCATACCTGTCAGCAGCCAGTTGCCGGGCTTTTTCCTTTCCAGAATCTTCAGCTTCTGCTCGTAGTATTCAGGCTTTGAGAAGTCATCGGTGATATGAAATCTTCTGCAGTTGTTTCTTGCATAGCAGTAATCACACCCGACGGGGCAGCCGATGACAACGTTAAGGTTCTTGATCAGATCTTTGATGCACTCGCTCATTTTGCCTGCCACCTTTCCAGATTCAGACGGATGCGGTCAAGATACTCTTCACATGCCTTCACTTCTTCAGGTGTGAATCCCTGATAATAGATATCCCCCATCTGTTCCGATAAGGCGATATAATCCTGTTCCAGATCTCTGGCTTTATCTGTCAGGTAAAGAAGTGTTTTCCGTTTATCTTCTTCGTCCTGTCTGCGCTGAATCAGTCCGCCTTTTTCCATCCTTTCCAGCATGGTGGTCAGTGATGTGATGGCAAGTCCGCATTTTTCGGAAACCGTCTTGATCGGCACGCCGTCCTTCTGGAAAAGAACATACAGGATACGTCCCTGAGCGCCGTTGAACGCTTCGATTTTTCTTTCTGCCAGAATCTTTTCAAATATACGGTCGCCAAGCTGCTTGATCTTGGAAACCTGAAATCCTCCGTGAATCCTCATATATACTCCTATATAGTAATATTTAATACTATATAGGAGTATATTGATTCTGTCAACCTTTCCGGCTGTTACTGCCCTCTTCAACAGAAAAGACGTATTCCCGGGATATGGGCTTACATCTTTGCATGATTCAGGAGGAGAATGAACCTGAAAAAACAAAAGAAACCTCCTTCAGGAAAATTCCCCGAAGAAGGCTGATGATCATTCTGATGATATTGTCAGTGCTACCAGTTTTCATAGCGCTGCTGTATGTCAAGTGCACGGATTTTATTCATATCTTCGTCTGAAAGTTCAAAGTCAAAGATATCGAAATTCTCAGTGATATGATCCGGATTGGAGGAACCGGGAATCGCAATGTATCCGGCCTGCAGATGCCAGCGCAGAATGATCTGGGCGGAAGTCTTATTGTACTTCTGTGCAAGTTCCAGGATGACGCTGTTATTGAAATTCTCTGCTGTATGTCCCCTGCCGCCGAACGGGTACCACGATTCAACCACGATACCGTACTGACTGACATATTCCTGAAGCTCATTGTTCTGATAATACAGATGATTCTCATTCTGTATGACGGCAGGAGTGATCGTGGCAAATGACAATACTTCATCCACCTGCTGTTTCGTATAGTAATTGGAAATGCCGATGGAGCGCAGTCTGCCGTCTTTCACGGCATCCTCCATTGCCTTATAGACACCTTCATCATCGGCGCCGGGCTGGTGTATCAGCAAGAGATCAATATAATCCACATCCAGATCAGTCAGTGCATCATTGATGATACCGCCTGCACGCTCATAGTTTCCGCCGTAAATCTTGCTGGTGATGAAGACTTCCTCACGTGTGACGATTCCTTCGTCAATCGCTTTTCTGAGACCTCTGCCCACACCGATTTCATTACCGTAATATCTTGCGGTGTCGATCAGGCGCATTCCGGACTTCAAAGCATGATAAACGCTGTTTTCAGCTTCATCATCGTTTAATGTCCAGGTGCCAAGACCGATTATCGGCATTTCATAGCCGCTGTTGAGCATGACTGTTTTGTTTTCAAAATCAAACTGTGCGGTCTGTGTATGTTCTTCAGTCTTTTCTTCAGTCTGTTCTTCAGCTTGTTCCGTGCCCGGTTCAGTCTCCTCTGCAGGCGCTTCTGCAGTGGAGCAGGCACAAACTCCGGCCAGAAGTGTCAATGCGATGATCAGCCGCTGCAGATGTTTCATGCATTCTCCTTTGAGAGATGCTTCAAAAGGAATGCCATGTTCTGTCCGAGGTTCCTCATATTGCTGATTCCTTCCTCATCCTTTGTCACGTCTCCAGGCAGCTGGCCGTAAGCCATATTCCAGTAGGTTGAACCTGCCACAAACATCTCATGGTTCAGAAAGAAATGATTCATCGCATCAACCGCATGCATGGAACCGGCCCTTCTGGCCGCTGCCACGGATGCGCCGGCTTTATGTGTCATCAATCCCGGATTCATATCACATACGACTGCCGCCCGCTCCAGCAATGCCTGCATGTTTGCGGAAATATTCGCGGAATAAACCGGTGAGCCAAGCAGGATGCCATCTGCTTCTTTCATCTTCTCAAAGATTTCTCTGAATCTGTCCTTCTGATGAACGCAGTTCTTTCTGCCGCCGCATGCCCAGCATGCCTTGCACGGTTCGATCACCTGTCCGGCAAGGTCAATGACTTCTGTTTCAATGCCTTCCTTATGCAGTTCTTCAAAAACCGTCTGAATCAGAATATCTGTGTTTCCGTTCTTAAGCGCGCTTCCATTGATTGCAAATACTTTCATGCTTTTCTGTTCCTTTCCGTACTTATACCGTAAAGATTGTTGTTAATCACATGTATCCGCAAGTGTCTCACCGGATACCTTGCATACTTACCTGGTCAGTTTCCTGACCTTTAGCGTCACTTTGTCTGTCTAAGGCGAACTGCCGCGATCAGAAGGATCAAAGACAGCATGGAGGATCCGCCCAGAATGAGCATCCACTGCATGATATCGTTATGATCTGATGTATCTGGCGTAACAGTTCCTTTGTCCTTTTGCTCATCCTGTGAGGCCGCCTCTTTGACGGTCAGTTTTGTTTCAGCTCTGCCATCGTCAAAGACAACCGCGACAGTATGATCCTTCAAATCTTATCATTTATATCCACGTGATTCTCCGCATACTTTCAATTCAGGAGCAGGCTGCGTGATGAGCGAAAAAAAGCACCTGGCCTCTTTGACCAGGCGCCTGCTTTAACTGTGATTACCACACAAATGGAATCAGCCTGTATTTCACTTTCTCCATATATTCTTTGTAACCATGCAACCCTTCTGCCAGAACCTGTTCCTCATTGCGGATCCGCTTTACGATGATCGGAATGTAGGCAAGAATGATCACAAATGAAACCGCTGACCCAAGCACAAGCGGCATGGCAGAAAACAGAAACAGCGTTGCCATATACATCGGATGGCGCACAATTCCATAAAGGCCGGTATCGATCACCTGCTGATTTTCCTGGACTTCGATCGTTCTGGAAAGCCAGGTATTCTCCCTCAGAACTTCCGCATAAAGCGCATAGGATGCAAGAAAGACAATTGCCCCGATATAACTTACCGCCATCGGAAACATCAGCCATTGAAACCGGAAACTGAGCCCGGCTGATATGAAAGCTGCCAGAAACATGATTCCGCTAAGCAGAATGACTTCGCGCTGTTCCGTTTCCTCTTCTTTGACATTCAGCCGCTTTTCGAGCAGCTGCGGATTTGTTTTCATCATGATCAGCCCGGCAATGAACATCGGCACAAAAAGAATGCCGATCAAAAGCCAGGCCTGCGGATAATGCAATGTGCCGGCCGGAATAAACAGCAAAGCCGCAACAAGCACAACCCCTGCTGAAAATCTGGTGATTCCTTTGATAAACAGTTCTTTATTCATGACTGTTCCTCCCGGTTCTTCCTGAGATACACTTTCTTCCAGAATTCCAGAAGCTTTCTGAAATCCTTTTCCATGGCATCGACATTCATATAACCGCGCTGGATATATTCCCAAAGACATCCTTCTGAAGCCCAGTACATTTCCCGATACATCATCGAGAGATCAATTCCCGGAATGAAATCATCGGGATTGATGCTTTGCAGTTTCTTTGCGGCATGGATATTGAGATACTGTCCCATGCTTTTCTGGATATCCGCGCTGACTTCGGGATCCTTTTCATAGAAAGCCCTGACTGCAAACACGCCGATATCGGGATACTGTCTCATCAAGCGCAGTTTTGCCTGCATGCCATAGTCAATACTGCCGAACAGATCCGTCTGTTCGTAGGCACCGCTTTTCGTCATTTCCTCAACGGTGATTCTGCAGCAGGTATCAAAGAGGAACAGATACAGTTCCTTTTTGTTATGGAAATAATGGAAAAGCAGGGATTTGCTGATATTGGCGGCATCCGCAATCTCACTCATCGGACTCTTTTTATAAGTATTCTGTGAGAACACATGAAATCCCGCATTCAGGATTGCCGATTGTTTTTCTTCAGGCAGAGAAAAGAACTTCGGATTCATTTCGCACCTCCATTAACCGCACCGGTCAATCTTATCGTAAAGCCGTTGACCGTTTTTGAGAAGGCTCCCGGATGAAATTGCAAACCGTATTTATACCACTGACTGCAGGCAGACAAGCTCATAAAAAAAGAGGATTCCATTCAGAGCGTGATTTGCCCGTTGTGCGGAATCCCTGTTATGTATGTTTTCTGTTATGCTGATCTGCCGGCGGAAATATATGCTGTTATTTCGTCTGTGCAAAAGAATACGCGTCGCTGATCCACGAAAACAGTTCATCATCAATCTCTGAAACACTGCCGATGACAATATGCACTGTCCATCGCCGCGGATACGGCTCGCTTTGAACCGCAACCCGTTCTGAATCGAGCGGAAACGGCATGCCAAGTGTCACAACAAGATACGGATCAGGCAGCTGTGCTTTCCGTTTCACTCTCTGGAAGGATACACATGCAAAAACATGGCGGTTAAAAAACGTGATCTGTGTCTTCTGCACCCTTCTCTTTGTGTCAGAGAAACGCTCGTAAAGCTGCCTGGCGAAGGATTCATAGAGCGGCAGTGCGGAAGGCTGTTTCTCAAAGAACAGCAGTGTTTCAAAATCTGTGATCTGATCCACCGCACTCATTCCGCATACTCCTCATAACACCACCTGGCGATTTTTGCGATCAGCTGTGCAGGCAGCGGCTTGTTATACGGTATGCGGATCGTTCCCTTGCTCACATCAAAACCGGCAAGTTCATCTTTAAACACAACGGCAGCCTGATCACCCGGATAAAGACCGATATGCTTTTTTGCGGCCGCAAAATGAATAATGTTTTTCCCTTTCCAGTATGTGGGCATGGACCAGGAGATGCGCTCCTGTGCTTCCGGCAATGCGTTTCGTAAAATGTCACGGAGTTCATTGAGCACCGGCTGTATCTCAGCAGCCTGCGCAGCGATGTACTCGTCGATATTCTGTGGTTTGACACAGTAATGATCCTGATTCTGTCTGCTGAACTCTCTGCCGCATTTCGGACATTTCCACTTCCGTGCGCTTTCTTCCGCTTTGGCTGAATCCCTTTGGCGGATGACGACATGGATTGTATCCCCGCTGTTTTTATGAAGCTCATTGCGGATCCGTTTCAATACACCGATGATGTAGCAGACACTGCCATCGGTATTTCTGACGCCCATATTCACAACGCTGCCATCATAGGGAATCCCGTCAAATTCAGCGTGAACCTTTACTCTGCCCTGTCCGAATTCCTTACGGATATCCCAGGGGAAAACCACATAGGCGCCGCCGCTTTCCGGATCTTCATGAAGGAGCGCATCATATTCATATGTTTTCAATTCAGTCATCGTAAGATCTTCTCCATCGGCCTGCCTTTGGCAAGCTCATCAACCAGCTTGTCCAGCTGCCGTATTTTCTTCATCAGGGGATCTTCAATTGTTTCCACCTGAATCCCGCATACCTTTCCGCTGATCAGTTCAGCACGGGGATTGAAGGCTGGTGCGCCAAGGATGAATTCACCGTATGTGATTTCTGAATTCAATAATGCGTCAATCTGATCAGAAGTATATCCCGTAAGCCACGAAGTCACTTCGTCAACTTCCTCTTTCGTCCTTTTTTTGCGGACTGCTTTCTGAATTAATGCATTATAAACACTGGAAAAGCTCATATCGTATACCTGGCGCCGTGCCATATCATCACCTCAACCGGAAAAGAAACCGTATCATTGCTGCAGGTGTTCCGGTTTCCGAATGTTTCTGCTGCAGCTGACGGGAACTGCGATCAGAAGAGATGCCATTCCCTTGGACATGCATGATGTTCCTTCTATACATTAACAAGTTTCAGGAACTTTTTATCATTCATCTGCTCATTCGTAATATATTCCCCGTCATGAAACAGCGCATAATTTGTAACCGGAGACGGAGCATTCTGTGCCTCTTGTCTGCTTTGGATATGAACTGCATGAAACGGGATTCCGTTTTCTTTTGCGGTCTGTTCAAGAACGGGCACATATTTCGCATTGAACGGACACTGGCTGGTGTAATACAGCACATATCCTTTTTCTTCAACATGAGGATGCTTTGCGCATTCTCTGAATTCGGGTTTCACGGCTTCCTTCTCAAAAGGCAGATACCAGAGCTGAATGCCGTTATCCGCCTCATCGCATACGGTAAATCCCATATGTGAAAGGTATTTCGGATCAGCAAGGAACGGTTTCTTCTTCGCAGCCGCAAGAATACAAAGTCCCTTCTTTCCCTTTTCCCTGCTGTCTTTGATGCAGGCGTTCATCAGATCCGAAGAATAGCCATGTCCCTTAAAGGAGCCGGACACCCAGAGACAGTCGATATACATATATCCGTCCGCTTCAACCGGGATCCATGCATTCTCAGCCGGTATATACTCAATGAAGCACTTTCCCCGCTCTGTGCTCTTAAGAAAGACAAGCCCCTCATTGAATCTGTCCGCAAGCCATGCCTTCTTGGATGAAACCTGAACATCCCTGTTATTGGAAATGGCACAGCAGATATGTTCCTTTTCCAGATTGTCCTTTGTTACTCTGATGTATTCCATAAGTCAGTTCCCTTTCACTTTGGCCGGATGACGGATGACCGTCCTGAGCTTTTCCGGTGCGGTTTTCCTTGCGTCGCTCAGGTAGATTTCATGGTGCATGCGTCTGTCCGTAATGTCCAGTTCATAGCCTTCCTGTTCCATGAATTCATGCATTCTCAATACCGTTGCAGGCTCATCATCATAAGGCCCGATATGCATGCACTGTACGCAGATGCCTTCTTCATATGAGAAGAATTCGACCTTTGAAAAATCCTGTTTCTTTTTCGCGGATGCCTCTTTGAGGGCCCAGCGGAAGTCATCTTCCGTAACAAAATCCGGCAGACGGATCACCGCGATCCATTGGAAAGAATCCTTGTCGGCATAATTGACACCGATCACTCCATCCTGCCACCAGAAGCCTTCCAGCGGCGGCACCACATAGTCAAAATATCCGTCAATCTGATGATTGCCCTTTTTGCTCATCTTGATCGTAAATGCAATGCCGTACAGAAGCCCGATCGCCTGTTTATATTCGCCGTCTTCATCATTGGGATTTCCTTTGCCGCGCACCGCAATGTAATTCATCTTCGGCACATTCACGATCGAAGGCGTCTGCTTCGGCAGATAAAACTCTTTGTATTCTTTCTTGAAATCAAATGCCATAATGATCAATCCTTTCTGTACAGCTTCAATGTTTCTTCCGCATTTTCACGGATCATATCGCGTGCTTCTGAGGGCTCAAGCACTTCCGCTTTCGGTCCATAGGTCATCAGCCAGCTGACAAGGCTGTCCATATCAGTAAAATCCGACGTAAAGAGAAGTCTTCCGTCATCCGCTTCCGTAAAGCAATGCACTCCGAATTCCTCCACCAGCCGCCATTTCATATCCGGTGCAAACAGCGCTTTGACTTTTGTTGCACGGGGGAATATCCTGTCATCCGACAGATCCGGCGCCGGTGCGTTCCGGCCGGTAAATTCCTGATCTGTTTCTTCAACCTGATCCATGCGGTTCAGCTTGAATAACCGGTAGTCCTTGCGGTCTCTGCACCAGGCCCAAAGGTACCAGCCTGACCAGCGGAATATCAGATAATACGGTTCAGCTGTCCGCTCGCTTTCGCCTGAAGGGGCATAATACCGGAATCTGATGAGATGTCTGTCTGTGATTGAGGCCTGTATGATCTCGATCTTCTCACTCAGCGGTTTCTGATACCACGATGAGAGATCTATCAGAATGGAATCCCGTGAGGCATTGATTTTTGAAGATCCGCTGCTGATCTTCTCCATCAGCTGCGCGAAATAGCTGCTTCCGCTCACACTGTCAAGACTGCGCAGCCCCGCTATGATCATCTGCATATCCTTTGAAGTCAGTATTGTCCTGTCCATGCGATATCCGTCCATAATACTGATACCGCCGCCATAGCCCTGTTCTGTGCGGATCGGAATGCCGGCTTTACAAAGATCCTCAATATCACGGTTAATTGTTCTGCGGGATACCTCAAATCTTTCCGCCAGCTGCACAGCTGTTGTCCTGTCTTCCTGCAGCAGCACGGAAAGGATTCCGATCAGTCTGTCAATTTTCATTTTTATCAGCCTCAACTGCATCATATCAGATGAAACATGCCATCAGTATGTCATGTTTGTTAAAATAATTAATGAATATTACAAAATGCCTTAAGGCTGCTGTTTGCTTACCTTAAGGCATCTTTCATTTCCTTTACGGATTTTGCAATTTTGTTATTCCTCAGAGTACTGATACTGCTTCAGCTTCATTCCGAAAACAAGACAGAATATAGTTCCGGCCATTCCGAGCAGAAACATCATGAATGCCGCCCCGGAGCCTTTGCCGCTGCCAAACAGTATGTTGAGAAGCTGCCCGTTTCGAACAGATGACATAAGCGGTTCACAGACATAATCCACCATGAATCCGCCAAGGGCAAGACCGATGGGTATCGTGAAAAACTGCAGGGTGTTCCGGCATGCATATACTCTTCCCTGTAATTCCACCGGGATCGTATTTCGCATGATCACATTCTGATTGGCGCTCATCACAGGAACAAGAATCCATCCGATCACCTGACCGATACACCATATGAGCGGGTTGCTGGAAAATGCGAGCAGGAAATTCTCCGTTCCAAGTGAGAACAGCATTGTCAGGTAAATGGTCCTGACCCGGTCTTTTGGCTTTGGCATGACGGAAACGATCAGGCTTCCCAGCACCATTGCAATCCCCGAACAGGATGTCACAATTCCAAGCGTGCTGTTTCCGCTTTTCGGAATGACCAGAGCGGGAAGCACGGCATCAAAGGCTGATGCGATCAGATTGACACCTGACATGAAAAGGATCACATCCAGCACGAGCGGGTTTTTCTTAAGAAACCGCAGTCCTTCCCCTGCCAGCTCCAGCATGTTTTTATCCGGCGCGGGTTTTGCAGGAATATCCGGCAGACGGATCAGAAACAGAAGCGTAAGAAATGCGATCGCGAAAGTCATCAGATCGATCGATATCACTGCGTCCAGGCCGAATGTTCCATACAGTGCCGAAGCGATTAACGGATTGCCGATGGATATCAGAGAACGGGAAAGCGACTGCAGTCCGCTTGTTCTTTGATACTGTTGCTTTGGAACAATCAGCGTATAGGCAACCTCTGAAGCCGGCTGCTGGACCGTATTCATCAGTCCGGAAACAGCGTTGAGTGCATACAGATGCCATACCGCAAGCGTACCGGTTCTGTACAGCACAAAAACAAGAATCGTGGTAAATGCCGCCAGCACATCACACACAAGCATGGTTTTCTTCTTGTCATACCGGTCTGAGACTGCACCGGCAAATATGCTCATGATCACATACGGTGCATAGGTGCAGATCGTCAGTGCAGCCGTGCTGAGTGCCGAACCGGTTTTCTCATACAGCCACAATGTCAGTGCGAATTCGGTCATTGCGCTGCCCAGCTGAGAAAGGCTCTGCGTACTCCAGAGTAGATAAAAATTCTTCAGTTCGTTATTGTTGTTATTCATTATCTTTGCTCCTTATCGTTTGTTTCTTTGATATGAGCAAAGCCTGAGGAATTTCAATTCCTCCACACAGACTCCTCAGGCTCTGCGTGGAGCTGAAACAATGCATCGTCTCATTTTTCTCACCTCATATCTGTATTATAGCTCACCAGACGGCCGTTCTGACCTCAGCAGTGCATAACAGCATGAATCGCAGATGCCCTGATTGTTACGGTCAGCACTGCGCATGGTGCCTTCATATTTCATCCCGCACTTTTTCATAACCATGCCGGAATGGGGATTTCTTGGATCATGGCGGCATTCGATGCGGTTCGCCCCCACCTGATCGAAAAAGAAATCCATGACTGCTTTGAGAGCTTCGGACATGATTCCCTTATGCCACCAGGGTTTGCCAAGGCAGTAGCCGATATGAACCATATCGATATCATCGTTAATATGAACCGCAGCGATACTGCCGATCGGCTCAGTTCCATTCTCTTTGAAGACAATTGCCCATTGGTAATAATTGTCCTTTGAATAGGATGAGATCCACTCCTTCAATATCGTCTTACTGACATCGGCGCTTGCATGTACAGGCCAGGTCAGATATTTCGTCACATCGGGATCAGATGCCCAGTTGGTGTACATCGCCTGTGCATCTTCGATTTCAAATCTTCTCAGGATTAATCTTTCTGTTTCCAATAGCTGTGTTCCGCAGTGGCGCATAGGTTTACCTCATTCATCTGATATCTGTTTATGGAATCACAATCCAAGATTACGTTTGGCTTCCTCATTGTTTTTGAGAATCATTCCGACCTTCTCACAGGTCTTCACCTCTGCGCACCTGCCGCAGGTTTCAATTTTCCTGATTAAAGCGCACTGGCGGATCGGGCACAACGATTCGCAAAACGGGGTTTTTACTCCGTCAATCCGGCAGCCGGTGCAGTTGATCATCTGCGGTGTAATCGTTACGCCGTTGAGTTGTGACCATTCTTCCGCAACCTTCTGTCTTAAGTGACCGTCATTGTTAATGGTTGCAGTACGGGCTTCGCATCTTTCGCAGTCCAACCCGCAATAAGCGATGAATTCTTTCATTTTCACATACCTCCATTCACAATCGCCGCATACTGTTCTTCATTGATCATGGGAGTCCCGATTTCATCCAGCAATGCCTGATCGATTTCTCCCGTTTCTGCATATTGTGTTCCCGCCTGCTTCACAAGGGACAGCCTTGGCTCTGTAACGATGGCTGCTTCTGGCGCATTGAACATGGGGCTTTCCGGAACAGTGATGATCGTGTGATTTGAGGGGAAGCACAATCTGAACTGAGCCACAGCAGGTTCAAAGTTGTGTCTGCTGTTGGGAAAGCCGCAGCCGCAGATCATTAAGTACCGAAGATGCGAAAAATCTGCCTGTCCGACATGCTCGTACCTGTCGCCCGCCTTCTGCATTGCCATACTTGACAGAGGCAGTGTGCGGTCCAGAAGAGCCTTTAACGGAGCCGGCATGCCATAGCAGTATAACGGGAAGCTCCAGATCAGGAGATCGCTTGAAAGAATCTCCTCAAGGATATTGCGCATATCGTCTTCATGGATGCAGGTTCCGCCGTTTTTCATACAGGAAAAACAGCCGGTACAGTAGTTGATGTGACTGTCAATCACATGGATGATATGAATATCGTGGTGTGATGCTTCATTCATCCCTTCCAGAAAAGCCTGTGTGATGTGGAGAGTGTCGCTTTGTTCCCGTTTCGGGCTGCCGTTGAGTACAAGAATCCTCATAGGTCATTCTCCTCTTCCTGTTCACGGATCAGATTCATCTGATTTCATTCATCCATTCTTCTCTTGAAATCGATGATACATGGGTCATTCCATTGATTTCATCCGGATATTCGCATACAAAGTGCATGCCGATGGATTCTGCTGTTTTGATGGAGGGGCAGATTTGTATATCTGCAATACGAATACACGGCCGGATAATCCGTATTTTGAAATGCCCAGTCACGGACACCCTTTGCCGCTTCGGAGGCATAACCCTTTCGATGACAGTCGCGGCGGATATGATAGCCGATCTCCGGCAGGATTTCTCCGTTGATATTCTGCAGTGTCAGTCCGCAGTCACCGATCAATTCACCGGTTTCCTTCAGACAGACTGCCCACAACCCGAAGCCATCCTTCATATAGCGGTTGATATTGCGTTCAATCCAGTCTCTGACGTGCTGCCCGTCCGGAGTATATGGATAATGCCACATGGTCTGCGGGTCGCCAAGCACCTGAAACATCGCCTGAAAGTCATCGGGGCTCATTTCCCGAAGCAGAAGTCTTTTCGTTTCCAGAATCATAAGCTTATTCCCTTCAGCGCATCACCTGATAGCGCAGCCGCACATAGGAGTTCTGTAATGTTTCTGCTTCAATCAGGTGCAGCACGCCCAATTGAGCCAGTTCATTCTGTGTTTTTAACGAAGGTCCATCAATTAAAGTTGCTGTGTCTTTGCCGCCGATCAGAACGGGCGCCACAACAATATCCACGAAATCAAACAGTTTTTCACGCAGGAAGAGCGCGTTGACTGTGCCGCCGGACTGGATGGTAAGCCGCTCGCAGCCGTACTGTTCTTTCAATACTGTCAACGCATCAGACAGTGACAGTTTTTCCTGACAGATAATATGCAGGTTTTCTTGTTTGACATCAAAAGCGGGATGATTCCTGTTTGTTGTGATCAGGACAAACTGCTTGGATTTTGCACAGAAATACTCAACCCCATGAGCACACAGGTGATGATTGTCCAGCAGGACGAAGGATACGGGAGTCTTTTCAGGCATCTCTTTCGTGTTAACGCCAAGTTTTGCCTGGACACGGCCTGTATTGAACGACCAGAGATCGGTGGTCTGCTCGATTTCATAGTATTGGTGCAGTCCCTCTTTCAGTCCTTGGATTTTCTGAAAATCCCGGTCGAAATCCATCTCATCAGTTGAACCCGTACTGATTTTTCCATCCGCGGACATCAGCATATACAAAGTCGTAACGGGTCTGCTCATTCTGCATTCCTCCCGTAAGTTCTGACAAAATGCCGGCTGAACGCCTCCACCATGGCAATCGCTTCCTCTGTTTTCTCAGGCTCACGGTCGCACAGGTGGATCAGTGCGGAGATCGGCGCGGTATAGGCAAAGGCAAGCATTTCAGGATCATCTTTGTAAAGCACTCCCTTTTCCATCATGCCTGCGAATATTCTTGTAAACATCTCTGTAAGACCTGTGAGGAAGTGTTTTGTTGCGAGTTCACAGGCACGTTTATCCCTGTACTGCTCAAGTGTCAGCACCTTGCGTGTCATGATGATCTTCTCATCATGAACGGTGATATTCACCATACGCATGGTTAATGCGACAAGTTCATCGGCTGTTTCAGGCACAGGCGGCAGATGTTCAGGTGAACCAAAACGTTCTCCGTAATAGGCAATCATCTGATCCAGCAATGCATTCCAGATCGCCTCCTTGCTCTCGTAGTGTTTATAGACACCGGATTTGACAAGCCCGAGCGATGCGCTGAGTTCACGGATGTTTGTGCCTGCATAACCGTTCTGCGAAAACATCTGCAGCGCCGCTTCCAGTATTCTCTCTTTTGTGACATTCGCCATAATAGCCTCCTCAAAAAGAACAGTGACCTTACGGTCACTATTATAAGTGAACGAAAGGTCACCAGTCAAGATGTGGCTAGGTCAATGCATTTAATTGATAAACAGCCTCTGAACACGATTGATTTGCTCAGGGACTGTTTGTTTTATTTTCGATTTTTGTATTTTCTCGGAACATGATCAGTATGTGAGCACATATGTGATCCGCATGCTTTTACAGCCGCCAGACCGAATATCCGGCTGACTCATTTTCCGTATTCTTCATAACATAGCCGGGCAATTTTACCCTGTGAACTGAATGAATAACCTGACATCATCCGTCAATCACAGACAGCACTTCACGTTCTATAAAATCGACTCTGTCAAATATCCTCGGTTTGATTGTGCCTGTCATACCAACGGATACATTTAACTCTTTATTGACATAAATAATATTGCCGCTGTCCCCGACGGCCGCATAAACCTCTTTGTCATCATATGGCTTATACCATAAATATCCGTAGTTCATATATCCGAATCTTTCACCGAGTTTAAGATGCGGTCTGATCATGTCATTAATATATTCTGCGGAGATGATCCTGCTGCCGTTATACATACCGTTATTCAATACAAGTTCTCCGACAACAGCCATATCTCTTGCCGACATGCATAATCCCCATCCGGCCGTAACTGTGCCATGAGGATCGTTATACCACTCGTATTTTCTCGGATTCTTATTCATGAAGAAATCGAACTGGTCTTCTTTGGAACTGTCGCCATGCAGTATCCGTTTCGGCAGTCCCAGAGGTTCAAACAGATTCCTGTTTGCAAAATCGATGCATTTTTCTCTGCTTGCTCTCTCAATGATTCCTGCAAGGATCTGGATTCCAAGTGTCGCATACCTGAATTCACCTGTGATCCCTTTACGGCCTCCGAGATAATCGAGAACCGCAAGCGTCCAGTCATCTGAAGTGCACACCTTTGTCCATGGCTCTGACTTTCCTTTGTACGGAGCCGTCATTGTGAGCAGATGCCGTATTGTCACTTCATAGATTGTTTTTTCTCCGCGCTTAACGGAATAATCCGGGAAAAACTCCATCACTTTCTGATCCAGGCTCCTGATACAGCCCTGATCCAAAGCAATTCCCGCAAGCAGTCCCATGATTCCTTTGGTCACGGAATTGACATTCATTGCATCCATGGATGTAAATCCATGCCAGCAGGCATCATAAACACTTCTGCCGTTTTTGATTGCATAAATCTGAGTGATATTGCTTTCATTTCCGACGCTTTCGGAAATGAATCTGTACAGCTGCTCTTTATTCATGAAATGATTCTCCTCTTTAGTGAATATCCGAATATCCTAAGAGCAGATTAAGTGAATTAAAAATCGATTTCAAGATGCAGTCTGAAAATCTGTATTCCCGTATTTTTAACTGCAGGTCTTCTATAAAACCGGCTTTTTCAAATGTGTTTTTGCGTTATGCGCTCAGGCTTTCCGGGAGTTCTTTCATGGGATAAGACTTGCCAATCAGTCCTGTCTGAGCAGGAATGAGTAAATATCATTGGCCGGCAGATAGAACACCGGAACCTTGTCCTCAGTCAGTTCTTTCAGCCAGTCTCTTGCATAAGCCATTCCGAGCTCTTCGCCGCTGAAATGACCGATATTAATCACAGCTTTTGCATATCCGAGTGTCACAGCGTCACGTACATAGGAGAGAGCTGTCCATTCGATGGTTTCCAGAGGAATGATGGCATCGACGCCTTCCTCCATGGCTCTGATCACTTCTGTTCCGTATTCATGCCAGATACCGTTTTCATCAGTTCCGTAAATGCCCCCGAAGTCAGCTGTCAGATGGCCTGTAATTGCCACACGGCGCACAATGTCATCCGGATTGCCGATCAGTCTGACACCGTTCAGATTGAGCTTTTCGATTAAAAATTCTGACAGTTCTCTGACACTGATCTGCGGAAGTTCAAAGACAAAGCCCATCGGAACGGAATGGTCTTCAGGTCTGTAATAGTCTTCCCAGCCGAGATATTTGATTACGCCTGTAAATATACTGTCGGGTTCATGGGCATGCATACGGTCATGATCGCGGAAAATGACAATCCTGTTTTTTTCAACCAGTTTTTGTTTTTCTTCGAAAACACGGTTTTTGAAATCCAGGGACCAGCCCGGTTCATCAGGCGATGTGTAATTTGTCGGTTCATGGACAAAAAGCAGATTGCAGTGAAGCTCTGCCGCTTTGCGGACTGCCTCAATTGTAGGTACAAGCGCGACAGCAATTCCGGTGCATTCCTGATCCGGATTTCCTGTTTTGATGCCGTCGGCACCATGATATCCTTCAGGCATCCCGGGATGGTATGCAACAACACGGTCAATGATTTCCTTTATTTTCATCGTTTTTTCTCCTGCAGACTGCGTTTTTTGGATCTCGTGCAAATCCTGAATTTATCTGCTTCTCTTTGCAAACAAAGTAATACCGTTAATCAGTATCGATGCGATGACACATACCCATAACGCTTTCGACATGGCCGGCATGATATCCATTAATCCTGCCCAGTCTTCAACACTGACTCTTCTTGCGCTGTCGCTATAGAAAGCACACATTGTCAGTGCAGTCAATGAAATGCTTGCAAACCTGTAACAGCCTGTTTCTTTGCCTTGTTTCCAAAAGATCAGATTTAAAAAGGCAGTTATGATCGCTGCTGATCCTAAAACCAACCACATATAATGACTCCTTTAAATCCCGTCTGAGCGGGAATTCTTCAAAACCCGAATCTCTTTGTCAGAGCAATTGATAAGTCGCCTTTCTGAACGTGTAGTTCCCGAATTCAAATTTTGCGGGATTCACCCTGTTTGCAAGCTCTCTGCTTGTTATGAAATCTTCAGATACATTTACCAGCAACTGTTTGCCTGAAAGTTCAACAAGGTAGTAAGCTGACGCATCATTCAGGTAATCCGCCCCCTGGATGATGCCGGGGCCTGCAATAAAGTCCGCAATCCATTCAGCCTTACTCATCTTTTTTCTGCGGATGAGCGGCCAGATCGCATCTGCTTTGCTGTATCGCACAAAGCATGCCGCATCCTTTCTGTCTCTGCATTTGCCTGAAACTTCAAATGAATCAAGATCGATTGCTTCTTTTGTTTCGTTAAAGCTGAGTTTTTCATCTTCATCCAGAAGATAATCCAGACTGACGTCAAGCAGCTGAGCCAGCGTTTTCAGATTGTTCACATCAGGCATTCCTTTGTCGGTTTCCCATTTTGCGACTGCAGATCTTGACACGCTCAGCTTTTCGGCAAACTGCTCCTGGGATAATCCCGCCGCTTTTCTTGCTTCCCTGAGTTTTTCTCCAAATGTCATGATGATGACCTCCTTTTCCCATCCGGTCCATGCCGGTTGTTTGACAGCTTCAGCATAGGCCGGGTTCAAAGTGACGGTAAAGGGACGCTCTGTGACAGAGCTGTTACTCTGCGTAACATTCAGGTTTTCCTGATTTAAAAACAGAATATACTCTGCGTGCGTCCTTCCCAAACACTGATTCTGTCAAAGTGAAGCCAGTCTGCTTTTCAGCAGCGGAATGCCTTCATTGACCCACCACTCATTGTCTACACCGCCGGAGCTCATTCCGCCATGGGCAAACTGCTCAATGACGGCAAAATCCATATATTCGTCTGTCAAAGGTTTACCCGAAAGCGAGAGATATTCCTCTTTAATCCATTTTTCCAATTCGTCCGCAGAAATCATATCCATATTCTCCGCGAGATTTTTCAAATAATCCCAGAAATAGGGATCTCCTCTGAATCCCCATCTTTTCGGTTTTTCTTCAAATATTACTGACAGTTTCATATTCATGCTCCTTATCATTCCTGGTTTTTTCTGTCCGGTGATGTCTTTTGGTACAGGCGGCAGCCAGCCATTCCGATTGCTGTATTAAGCAGTATCAATAAGATCACCAGGTATCCGATATCATCATCAATCTGTACCGTCGCATCTACAATTCTGATCAGAAATCTGGATGCTATTATCATTATGAACATAGTTGTGACAAAATAGATAATTCTTTTATTCATGTTTATTTATCCTTCAAATGTGAACCGATGCAATGCATTCCCCTTTCTTTCAGCAGCGCTCATGAAGAAGATTCATGATCTATGAAATCAGCGGATAATCCGCATTGCGGCGCTGGGAAACCGTCAAGCGGATCAAAGAAGCGGGATTCCTGATCTGAATTGTCTGAAGATGACTGTTCTTCGGATCGGGATCAGAACCGCCGGGAAGGATTGTAATGCCGCAGCCGTTTTTCACAAGCGAAAGAACAGACTCGATTGTCGTTGCGTGGTTGATCACAGCCGGTTCATAGGAATAATCACGCATGACTGTGCTGATTCTTGAATACAGCAGACGGTTGGAAGGAACGATCGAAACAAACGGAACATCGCTGAAGGAAGACCAGTCATCAGGATCGTATTTGTTTTCTAGGATATTCTTTCGGCGGATGTATTTTCCTTAATGGGAAATTCCTTCACAAGATAGAACAAGTACCCTCCCAGAATGACCACAATCACTACGACATTGAGGATCATCTCTGTCTGCGGGCTTAAGCTTCCCTGGGCGGCAAACACTTTCAGCGCATTGTTTGCTGAATGGAACAGAATACAGGCAGTCAATGATTGACTGTGATAAAAGATCCATACGAGAACAAATCCGACCAGAACGGCGAATACAATCTGGATGAGCGACGATGTCAGTTCCCTGCCGCTTCCATTGAACAAATTCACAATATGGCCGATGCCGAATGTCAGCGCAGAGACAATGAGCGCTGACTTCAGGTTATCTTTTTCCATTGCCCGAAACAGCAGTCCGCGGAAAATCACTTCTTCCAGAAAGCCGACACAGCACATGCTGATGATATACAACAGTGTTTCCGGCAAACCATACTGCATTTTGACTCCGCCCCAGAAAGCGGTCGATGCGATGATCGCCAGCGGAACATAATACAGAAAACGCTTTGCGGGAACCTCAGATCTGCAAAAGCCGTATTTTTTGTCCAGATGATTGTTCCGGATCCAGAAGTAAAGGATCATAGACATCACAATATGCAGTGCTGCTGTGACTGACTTTATAACACCGACAGACTCTGAAAGCTGATCCGCAAAACTTGTCAGGACCACATAGGCAGCAATCCACAGGATGGCAAAGGTGATCTCACTCTTTTGATACAATTTATTCATTTTGGTTTCTTCCCCTCTCTATTCCTTCCGCAATCATCATCAATGCGTTCCGGATTGCATCAGGATCATATTTCATCGCATTATTTGCGATCAGGCTTGCATAGCCATGAACAACCGCAACAAGCGGCTCAAAAAATGCAGCAGCTTCTTCTGCACTCAGTTCTTCTTCCGAACTGACTGCCGCAAGCACTTCTGCTGTTTCCGGCGCCATGATCAGATCTTCAAGGCTTAACCCGGAAAAACGGCCGGATTGAAAAAGAAAGCGGAATAACTGAGGCTCCTCCTTTGCAAAGCGGATATATCTGATCCCAATATCCAAAAGATCCGTGCCCGCAAGGATATATTCGCTGTGAAATGAGTCCGCTTTCCGGTAAGTCAGATCTTTCAGAACATCGGTATCGGGAAACTGATACATGATCGGCTGCGTTGAACACCCCAGAAAAGATGCCAGGTTTCTTACCGTCAATGCTTCGTGCCCTTTATCACGGATCAGGCGGAAAGCGCCTTCGATCATGTCTTCTTTTGTCGTCGTCGGTTTCTTCGGCATAGCATCACCCTTATTACTATAACATTTGTTATGGTATTCTGTGTTTATCTTTCTGTCAAACGGCATGCGACTGAGCGAAATAAAAAAGAAGCGCTTCCGAAGGAACGCTTCTCAAAAATGATATTGTACCTGTTTGTCGGTTATTGCGTTGGAGTTATTCCTTTCAGAGGATCAGATGCTCCATCCTGCGCTGGCATTCTGCAGCTGCGTCATACGTCTGAAAAGACTGTTTTCCTTTGCAAAGAGCTCTGCCGGACTTCCCTCTTCAGCCACCTTGCCATCAGCAAGAACAACGATCTTATCCGCCGCTTCAACAGTACGCATACGGTGAGCGATGACCAGCACCGTTTTACCTGAGAGCAGCCGTGACAGCGCACCTTGCACCTTCGTCTCGTTCTCCACGTCAAGGGAAGCTGTCGCTTCGTCCAAAAGCACGATCGGTGCATTCTTTAACAGTGCACGGGCAATCGAGATCCGCTGGCGTTCTCCTCCGGAAAGCTTTGCCCCATTTTCTCCGATGGGCGTGGCATAGCCCTGCGGAAGTTTCTCTACGAACTCGTCGCAGTTCGCTGCTCTTGCGGCGGCCAGAACCTCTTCATCTGAAGCACCGTGCTTGCCAAGACGGATATTTTCCATCACGGTATCGTCAAACAATACCACATCCTGGAACACCATGGAATAATCAGTAAGCAGAGTTTCGGGGTCGATCTGCGCTATGTTAACGCCACCGACGCGGATGGTACCGCTGTCGATATCCCAAAGTCTTGCAGCAAGTCTGGCGCAGGTGCTCTTGCCGGAACCGGAAGGGCCGACCAGTGCGGTCACTTCACCTTCTTTGGCTGTGAAGCTTACGCCGCGAAGAACCTGTTCATTATCATAGGCAAATCCCACATTTTCAAAGACGATATCATGTCCATCCGGTGTAAAGCTGTCAGCCCCATCGGCTGTCTTAGCATCATAGATTTCCATCAGACGGCTGGCGGAGACCTGGGACATGAACATCTCGGCGATCAGGGCCAGAGCCTGATCGAAAGGCGCATAGACACGGGTGATCACTAACAGGAACATAAACAGCAGCATGAAATCGATCTCACCGGAAAGGATCATCCCCGTACCTGTCAGTATCGTTGTCGCTACGCCAAGGCGCATGATCACACTGGCTGCATTGACAAAAATACCGGTGGACAATTCACCTTTGATCATGGTCTTTTCGTGGTGATCGATCTTCGTGTTCAGCTCATTCAGGAACCGCTCTTCCTGGTTTGTAGCCCGGATCTCCCGGATATTTTCGAGAGTTTCCTGAATGCCGTCAGACACCCGGATTCCCGCTGCTTTTGTGACCTCTGAATTTTTCTTTGCCAGCTTACGGCTTCCGAAAAGCAGAGCGAAGGCCACCGGAACACCCCACAGACAGGCGATGGCCAGCTTCCAGTTGTAAATAAACAGTCCGACAGCAATGATCACTGTGGAAATATACGATCCATACAAATATCCCAGACAATGCGACCAGACATGCTCCAGCCGATTCACATCGCCCATAATGGTCTCCGTGAGATCTGCAAGATCACGTTTCCCGAAATAGCCGAGGGGCAGCTTCCTTAAGCGCTCGGCAATGCTGATCCGGACCGCTTTGACTTCACTGTATACCAGGCCATAAGTTGTACGGTACTGCTGCATATGTGTGATCAGGGAAAGGATCACGAAGGCAAGCACCAGCAGGATAAAGGTAAGGGCATTCGGAAGCGGTGCCCCAGTCGTTAATGTGTCCATGAACTTCGTCATGAGAAGATACAGGATTCCCATTCCGCCCATGACCACAAGATTCACGATAACGGTGAAGAGTGTTCCTTGCTTTGTATTCTTTACGCCCTGATCTGTAAGCGCATATTTACGCTGAAAATCTTTTCCGAACATTACTGCACCTCCTTTTGCGCAGATACAGACTCTGCGGGTTCCGCCTGAGAGATCCGCCATTTGACTGCCTGGTTGTACTCTTTCCACATCCGGCTATACAAACCGTTTGCCTGTACCAGCTCTGCATGGGTTCCTTCCCCGGAAACCTTTCCGTTATCCAGTACGATGATCTTATCTGCACCGATGACGGTAGACAGACGATGTGCGATCATGATGACTGTGCGGTCCTTTGTCAGCGTCGTAAAAGCCTTCTGGATCATAGCTTCATTTTCGGGATCGGCAAAGGCGGTAGCTTCATCAAGGACAACGATCGGCGCGTCTTTCAGAATGGCTCTTGCCAGCGCCACACGCTGCTGTTCACCGCCGGAAAGGTAAGTTCCCTCTGTCCCGATGATTGTATCCATACCGTCAGGCAGCTTTTCAAGGATATCATCGCATTGTGCTGCAGAGAGTGCCGCCCGGACCTCATCGCGACTCGCTTCAGGCCTGGAAGCTCTGACATTCTCCAGAATGCTGGTCTTGAACAGGCGGTTATTCTGGAAGACAAAAGCCACCCGGTCCATCAGCACGTGCGGGTCAGCCTCTCTGACATCAACACCGCCCACAAGAACATTTCCGGAGCTGACATCCCAGAACCGGGGAATGAGGCTCGCTGCCGTTGTTTTGCCGCCGCCGGAAGGACCCACCAGGGCTACCGTCTGCCCGGGCTCCACTTTAAATGACACATGATCAAGCGCCGGGATCTCTGAACCGGCGTAAGTGAAACTTACATCCCTGAATTCCACACTGTTGTCTTTCGGAACCTGAGGATGATCTGTGATCTTAAGGACAGGCGCACTCATGACCTCGCTGATCCTTCCTAATGCCGTACTGGCCAGCATCATGCCGCTGGCAGCAAACATGATCTTTGCCAGCGCTGTAGAGATGATCGCAGAGAACACAGCATAGAAAGCAAAGTTGGTCACAAAGCTCGCAAAGCTGCCGGAGGCAAGGGCTGCCGGTGCCAGAAGGAGAGCCATTGGAACCAGAAAGACAAAGGCCCCTTCGGTAAAGGTCAGGTTCACGGACTGGGGCACTTTGCAGACATCCGCCTGATAATGCTCTGCCTTTGCACTGTAATCTTCGATCGCCTGCTTAAAAGCCTTAAAGGAATACACGGTCTGCTGGAACACCTTGACCACAGGAATACCGCGAACATATTCCGTCCCTGCTTTACTCATCACATCCTGTGCCGCCTGATATTCCGCCATGAGCCCGGCGTTTTTTCCGCCCATCATCGTGGCCATGGCCATGACAGATACAACTGCTGCCAGCATACATGAAACACCCATGCGCCAGTCAAAAACAAACATCAGGACAATCATGGCAATAAACATGGCCACAGTTCCGACGATATCCGCCAGGTTGTGGGCAAGCAAGGTTTCCGTTTCGGAGGCCGCTCCGTCCAGACGGTTTCGAAGAAGTCCGGAAGCATTGGAATCGAAGAAGCCCAAAGGAGCTTTCATGAGATGCTTCATTCCGGCTTTACGGATATTGGAAGCCGTCCGGAAGGCCGCCAGATGCGTACACATGAGTGCCGCGAAATACACAACAATCCCTGCTACGGCAAATCCAAAGGCCATCCAGCCGTATTTTGCGATTCCTGCAGCTTCTGTCCAGTTCGGTGCGACGGCGATCAGATCCCGTGCAACAAGCCAGATGCAGATGTACGGGAGCATCCCCAGCACCATGGCGACCGCTGAAAGACCAAGGCCCAGGAAAGTCAGGCCTTTATAGCTGCCTGTATATCCCAGCAGCACCGCCAGGTCGCTTTTTTTCTTTTCTTTCATAAACTACCTCCCTTTTCTTGGATTTTTAACAGAATATATTCATAGGACAGTTAGCTAAACTAACTATTAACCAGTAAATATCGCTTTTCTTATTCTGCAGACATGGAAAGCGCTGTTATTATCTTTTTCTTTCCTGCAAGCAGCGTCGGAACAGATCATAAGGAACAGCAAAGCGCACATTGTCAGCGTCAGGATCAGAGTGACTTTTTCCGCTCCATTCCTCTGATATTGCCTTATCAGATCATGGTCACTAGCCACCCCACCAGAGCAGCCGGATATGTAATGTTAATTGTATTTAAAGTGCGTATGCATCAGTTGATACAGATCCTCGCCTGATATTATCATCGGTGCAACAAGCAGGACGGGCGGATCATTCTTGTTGCCATATTAGATAATAGATATAGGATTCTTCTTTGCGTTAGTACAAGCTAACTATATGTCAAAAAAATTGCTTCAGTAAGTTTTGTGCATCATTCAGAAAAGAAGAAGACCGCTTAGCCTTCACTCACGGTGTGAGCCGCTTCGGTTTATCTGCATCCTCAGGAACAGCCCACACATGTCCAAAGCGTTCGCAGCCCGTAATCTTCCTTCCGGTATATACTGATTCCCCCAACGTACAGAGACGCCCCATTTATCGGCTGTCTGCTGAACTGACAGATACCATTTCAATCTGCGCCTCTTTCTCTTGGAAGGTCTGTATTGCAGATTATGGCAGCAAACGGTAGTTAGTCTTTTCTAACTTCTTTAATATATTTCACGCGCGGAAGAAAATCAAGAGAAAAGCTACCTTTTACACATCTTGAAGGTCGGCAATGAGCCGCTCCGTCGGTGAAATGCTCGTAAAAGTGCTCAAAATAAAGGATTTCTACGAGTTCGACTTTTGCAGCCTGTAGGTATAGTTATTCCTCCGTTGACGAATATATTTCAGAATAAGGGCGGATCAGATCATACATATGGAACCGCTCACCGCAGTTTCGAACCCGGTCGAGCTTCATTCCGAGATGTTCATAACGGGCCGCCTTGTCCTTATCATCTGTGTCCAGGATTACAGGCACCCGATGGCTTTCTGCGATTTTGTAAGCATACTCCATCATCTGCCGCATAAGCCCCTGACCCTGGTATTCCTTCCGCACGATCAGCATCTCGATGCGCAGGAACTTCCGTTTTTCCTTCCTCATACGGGTCTCGATCGTCCCCCCCGTCGCAGAAGCAGGCGCTGATGAACCGCTTCATGTTCCCGAAGCCTCCGAGAGCCTTCTTTTCTGCGGCAATCATCTTGAATCCGTCTATCAGCCCGATCTTTCCTCCGGCTCCTTCGCCGGACAGCATCAGATACCCTTCCCTGCGGTCTGAAGTCGTATACAGCACGCCGGCCTTATAGGCAGCCTGAACGATAGCGCTGATATAGATGAACATCGCCTCTCGGGATGAGATATATTTGATCAGGCCGATATCCTCGCCATTGTACGTGTAATCATAAAACGCATCCGCCGTCTGCCGTGCGATTTCCCGCAGCTCTTCAGCGGATAAGCCCTGCATCTTTATCATAGCTCTCTGCTCCTCCGTTCCGATCACCGGATCCCGTATATCAATCCGGTGTTCCTGATCATCCACGGGGCCGTCACAAATCCCGGTACAAAGGGCTGCTTCTCAATATTGGGGATGTAATGGATCTCCTTAACCGTCCCGCTCCGAAGGAGTTCTTCACAAAACGCTTCCATGTCGCCATACAGGGCCTTCTGGCCGAACATATCCTGGAAGGCAAAGGCGCCCCCTTTTCTGACCACGCGCAGAGCCTCTTTCACCACGTCCCGCTTATCCTCCGCAGAGCGCACCTCATGGAACACGAAATTGCTGACCGCGCCATCAAAAGCGCCGTCCGCATAATCCAGTCTGGCGGCGTCTCCTTTTTGGAATCCGACGCGATCTGCCACACCCTCTAAAGTGGCATTCTTCTCGCACTGTTCCTTCGCGTAGCTCCATTCCTTTCCCCAGAAATCCACGCCGATGATCTCCGCGGACGGATAGATCCTGGCGATCCGATTTGTCAGCGCAGCTGCTCCGCAGCCGATATCGATGATCCGGCCGGTTTCCTTTTCTCCGACAGCTTCCTTCCAGGGGAAATGATCGGCGAGGAACTGATGGATCTGTCCCATCACACCGCCGCCCCGGAAATCAAACAGCTTTCTGCACCTTTGCATATAGAGTGTCATGCAAAGCGCCGCGAATGTGACCACGGTACCGATAACGCCCGGCACCGGTGACTTGATCAGAACGAACATCAGCACAGTAACAATAGCAATGGCCGCTGTTGCCGTCCAGAGCGTTTTCATCATCGCCGCCGGGACCCAGTTGCCATAGTCTGCCTTTTGATTCATTTGCAATGTCTTCATCGTCATCTTCTCCTTTTATTTCCTAAGCATCTCATAATAAACAGCCCTGTCAGACACAATATGTTCCCGCACCATCTTCATGCCGAAATGCTCGTATATTTCCACTTTCTTTTGATCATCCGTGGTAAGTATTAATGGAAGCCCAAGCCGATCAGATTCTGAAAAAGCGTATTCCATCATCTGCCTCATATATCCTTGCCCCTGATGCTCTTTGGCGACGGCGATAAACTCGATCTTGGTGAACGGTTTTTTCTGCCTGCCAAACTCAGACGCGAGATAGGTACCCGAATTCATAATTTCTTTGACATACCGGATCCCCCTCTTCAGGCCGAAGGCACGCAGCGACCATATTGCCTGAATCAGGCTGCCAGATAGACTTCTTTTTGTTTCCGGCGTTTCAAAGATGAAATATCCTTCCCTGTTGTCACCTGCACAGTAGAGAGAACCGTTTCTGACGGCCGCCTCAAAATAGCCCCGGGTCAAGCGGTAAAAGTGTTCTTTGTCCAAATGCTCACACATGCCGAGATTTCTTCCGGTCATTTCATAGTCGACATAGCTCTCTGCCATTTTTCTGCATGCCGTTTCCATCTTTGCAGAATGCATTGTGCTTACTTTGCTTATCATGATTTCACACGCTTCCTGTTGTTGTGCCTCGCATATCAGCCGTCATAGTCCGGGCGGCGGCTGACGTCGATGATGCGGAAATCGCAGCACGGCGCACCGTGGCCGATGGTGCTCTTGCGCACCCATTTCAGATTTCTGTGCAGGTTTGCGTACTTGGCATCGTCGCTGTCACAGAAGGCGGGGTTCAGTTCCAGGCAGTCATACTTTTCGCACATGGCGTGATACGGGCAGGCGACAATATCGAACCGGGCTACGGCCGGGTCGATCTTCTCGGGCATCCTGTATATAAAGCCTGCCTCCGGGCTGAAATCCCGCAGGGAGTGCTTCACCATCCCGGCCGGATATCTGTGATAGTTCCCTGCGATGTGCTGGTACCACGCCGCCGGCCGGAACATGATCTCGCAGATCTTATAGAAAAAACTCCGAATGACGTCCGTAGCTTCATCCGTCGTCAAGCCGTGGGTCAGAAGCGTCTTGTATACGGCGATCGCCGGAAAGATGTTTGTTCCGGTGTGCTTCTTCATTGCCTTGGGAATATCACTGTTTTCCTCTGTCAGCTTCTGAAAAAGGGCGTTTGCCTCCTCCCGGATCCGCCGGTACTCTTCCCGGGAGAAACGTTTCCTTGCGCCAGCCGCCATCAGTGATACGATCATATTCATCCTTATACTCACTCCTTTTACACTTGGAACAGCATCAGTATCCAGACGATCACCGGTGCGGCCGGGAAAGGCGGCTTATGCAGCCTGGCTTTTTCTTCCATGTCCTTTGGGAAAAACCGTAGCAGGCCCGTCCAGTGGCAGAAGTACGTCACCGACCAGATCATAAGGATAAGCAAAGCGCACATCGTCAACGTCAGGATCAGAGTAACCATTTTTCCGTTCCTTTCTTTATTTCAGGATCAATGCCATGAACCCGGAGAGAATGGCGGCAAGAAGCGCCATCCCTGCGGTCCCCATGATCCATTTTTTCTTTTTGTCTTCTGCCGTGATATACGGCCTTAAGTCTTCCGTACCCGGGATGATCCAGGCTTTCGTATGTCCTACCCAGTATTCGTCGATCAGAAAACGGTCGATCAGATTCATAATGAACAGGATCACAAAGCCTTGCCAGAAGCCTTCAAAGAAGCCTCTCGTGCCGTTGATCACATACACGCAGATCAGCACGTAGATCAGATACCCCGGAAGACACAGGCTTCTGAACCATATACTCCGCTTCCGGATCTGCTCGGCTGTCGTCAGGCCCAGCTGAACGACGCGCTCCTGTACCTTTTGATCATACAGATGGACCATGCCGACGGCACCATTACGAATGCCGATCGCACAGATCAGATACAGCAAAAAGCCCAGTCCCAGGCCTTCCAAAACGAGCTTTAGTGCAATCATCTGCCGGTCTCCCCTTCGTCATTCCTGATCGCACGGATCCCCCCGAGGAACATCACGATCCAGCCAAAGCTTTCAAAACCGGACGCAAAGCCGTTGAAGGGCAGCAGAAGGATCATTTCCAACAGAAATCCGATTCCAGCAACGAGAAGCGGAGCCGCCAATACCCAGATCTTGTTCAGCGGCAGAATGCCCTTTAGAACGAGGGCGATCCATCCGCCGGTAGAGGAAATTCCCAGCACGACAAACGATACCCAATAGGGAAAGGCCTGTACGGCGTAGGAGCGGTTCCAGGCAGCAATCGCTCTTGCCGTGTCGCCCTGTGCCGCTTCATAGATAACGTTGTAGTTGTGGATCAGTGTTCCGCAGGCCAGGTGGAAATAGATGAAAACCATACAGCCCCAGATCAGTCCAGCGATATAGAGCTTCAGGAATCGTCTGCCCCATTTGTCGCTGCACTGAGAGAGCTTGTATTTCAGATATTCTATGAAACTCAGAGCCGCAATCGCATAGAAAACCGTTCCGATCAGGCCGCCAATATTCGACATCGCAATGCGCCAGTCCGAAATGGTGAGCGAGCCTGAAGAAATCATAAAGGAAATGCTCGTGCTGTCTTTCGGCTCGATCCCCATGCAGTAGTCGCCGATGATGGCAAGGATCAGGCCGGGAATGATCCACAGCATCCGTTTACATATCTTCGCGCGTTGTTCTGCTGTCATACTCGTTTCTCCGTTTTTTTCGATTGCAGGTGTACAGCGTCCACCTCTTCGATAAAGCGTTCCGTGTTTTCGCCGATCAGACCGCCGTGGCCCATGTCCTCAAATATTTTACAGGTAAAGGGATAGCCCTTCGCTTTCAGTTCTTCCAGATTGGCCGAAAGCTTTTTGTCCACGGTTCCCTTGATCCCATACCAGATATGCATATCGGTATTTTCGAATACACTGTAATCGGTCTTTTTACCGATCAGGCACTTATCCTGGTTCTTCCAGCTTTTCCAGCTGGCCTTGGTGTAGAGAATCCGGTCAGCTTCTTCAACACTTCGCCCTGTTATCTTTGCCAAGAACCGTTTGCGCAGCTTTCCTGCTCTGCCCATGATAACGAAGAAGGTTCCAGTGAAGAAAAAGAGATAGACCTCTTTCCAAAAATCGCTTTTGATATCGGGATAATCCCGCAGAGACATTCCGTCGGCAATCGTCGTAGTGATCTCCAGCCGGTTGTCCTCCAGCACCTGCATCAACGTACGGCAGCCGTAGGAAAGGCCATAGAGGATATCTATCTTGCCGCCGTAATTCTCTATGAGATAATCCTCCAGACCTTGTGCCTCATAGGCCAAAGACTGAAATTCCGTCTCCGGTTCGGACGGGTTGAAGCCGTCGTAGGCAAGCAGTATGACATGGTATTTCTCCGCAATTTTCTTTGCTGTGGGAAGAACGCCCAGATAGCTGGTCCCGCCGCCATGCAGAAGGACCATCAATTCCTCATTCTCTTTACCAAATTCAAAATATTTCATGGGAAAGTTAATCCTCTCTTGGTTATCGTCTCATCGGATCAATGTCACAAGCCACCCCACCAGAGCGGCAGGGATCAGTGCGAAGATGATGCCTGGAAACAGCATGCCCTTCGCATGAAACCACTTCTGGTGATAGGCTTCCTCCATATGCTCGGTGCCTTCCAGCCGGAACATCGGAAGATTGGCAAACAGCACCCAGTCGAGGAAACATGTGTCATAGATACCGATCCACACCATCAGGCCGAAAGTGAGCAAAAAGCCCTGCCGGAAGGTTTTCGCCCCGGCAATAAGGGAGCAGGCAAGCAGGATACATGTAAAAAGCAGCACGCCGAAGCCTTTGGTCAGGATCACATTTTTAGACTTGTAGCTCACATCGATTCGCTCATGTGTTTTAAAGTATTCCTCCTGGATATCAGGAGGATAATTATGGATCGCCGCGGGAGAGTGCTTTCTGTCACCGCCGGCGGCAAAGAAAACGATCGCCGTAAATATGGCTGAAAAGACGGCAATTTCTATCAGGATGACCCAGATACTCATATTCAGACCTCCTTATCAATACGATCAAAACAATGTGCAGATCCACGCTGCCAGCGCGGAGACTGTGGGAAAGATCACAAACAGCTTCAGCAGCTGACTGACAATGTTGAACCCATATTTCCGTCCTTCCATCACATGCGCCGCCTCCGGGTAATAGTGCTGGAAGAAGTGGAATTTCAGAAGCAGGAAGTTGTCAATGAGCGTCATGTCGCAGATCTTATAGATCGTGAGGATCAGTACGAATCTTAAAAAGAACTGCCAGAATGTAAACCCGCTTCTGAGTCCGTCCCAGACAGCGATCACGCCTGCACCGAGGATCATCAGAACGCTGATGATAAACAGCGTCCATCCGATCGTCCTGGCCCCGTAGAAGAGTTCGTGTTCTTTCTGGATGATCACTTCCCGCGCTTCCTTCGGGGCCGAGCCGAAGAACTTATTGTCCTGTATAAATGATACGCATGATATCAGCATCAGAGCCATCGCCGCGCAGAAGCCGATTGCCAGAAATATGGTTAAAAGCATGCTGCCCTCCTGATTGTGAAAAATATTGTCCTCTTTTTTGATTGCCCTCTTACTCAAGCCATCGATATAACTGCTCGTGCAGCTGACGCATCTCATCCGGCGCTTTCATCGAATGCCGGTACATGAACCGATCCCCGAAGGAACTTTCAAACACAAAGCCGAGCGCCCATCCCACGAGCGGCGCGGGTAGCAGGCGGAAGGCCTGCATTTTCCCCGGAGACAGCCGGATCTTCCGGGCTGCGATCGCGTCAAGGTTATCCCGGATCTGCTTTGCGGTTTTTCTCATGAGCGCTGCGTCTCTTCCCGCGTGCTCGGGATCCGCCGTCTCATAATATGCGTCGGCGATCGGCACGACCATAGCCAGATGACAAAGCTGCCAGGCGTGCATATCCCGCACGATCTGACAGGGAATTTTCGCCCGGTGAAGAACGCGGGCAAGATCTTTTTCTCTTCCGCCTGTTTTTCCGATAGTTGTCGGCTGGATGAGCCGCGGGGTCAAGGCCGCGTCCAGCACGTTTCCGTCAAAGCCGCCTCCAGCGCCGGGAAAAGCGGGAATAATCCGTCCCTCCCCGCAAATCGCCTCCCACTTCTCGTAGGTCTCCAGGGAATTGACCATGGTGACGATGGCCGGACTGCTGTTTTGCCGGAGCTCTTCCAAGGCGGCGTGCAGCTGGTTTTCCCGGACGGTCAGAAAGACGAGATCATAGAGGTCTCCCGCTTCGAGTTTTGAAAGCACTTTTACAGGCGCTTTTCGGATCTCAGCATTGCTCTTATACAGCAGTCCGTCCTGCCTCAGGCTTTCCAGCCGCAACCCGCGCGCGTAAACCGATACGTCGAATCCGGCCTCGGCAAGCAGCGCAGCATACAGGCTGCCGATCACACCGGCGCCAAAAATCAAGATCCTCATGGGCTGTCACCTCTCCGATCCGTTTAACAGGCGGACCCACTTTCTCTGCCTGTGTGCATAGAAAGCCTTTGCCCACAGCCAGATGAAAACGGTCTTCCAGCCAGCGTGGATCTCCACCCGATCCGTATACAGGGTATGGCTTTCATCCTTCTCGACCAGCGAGATCTCATGGTTCCAAACCGGCACATGCGCGTTTCCCTCCCGGCTGCTGACGCCTTCCGGGTCAAAGCGCAGGATGTGGATCGTGTGCGTCCCGTAGGGGATCAGGCCGAAGAGGCGAAACCGGTAGGCGGACGTGCTGCCGACCGCCCAAGTTGAGGCAGCCTCTCCGACCGGCTCAAAGGTCGCATAAGGCTTTGCAATCATTTGAAGCGTTTCCAGCTGCTGCAGCTTTCGAAACACTGTTTCTTTGGATGCCGGAAAGAGAGAAGTCTTCTGTACGATCATCATTCATACTCCCTGTTACCCACGTACTTTTTCCAGCCAAGCAGCAGCGCCGTGAACATCACGATTGCGCCGAGACTCATATTGGACGTCCCGATCCCGTTGATCAGTGCCGTGTTGCCGAACCGGCGCACGGAGTTGAACACTGCCTTTCCTATCAGTAGATTGAACACACAATACCACTTGGGGAAAGGCGTGCAGCCCTTAGCGAAAGCGATGAACTGCACTACACTTGCTCCGACAAAGAATACGCCAAACACGGCGGCAGACGGTAGCAGGAAGTACAGCAGATATCGCAGCGCGATATTCCGCGCGATCTCCCGGCCCACGGCCTCCTCAGCCATTTTGTAGATCCACATGAACGTACCGCAGGGCAAGTGCACCGCCCCGCCTCCGACCGCAAGATACACGTACATCGCGAGTTTATAAAAGTTTCCGCCACGGGGCATCTTTTCCCGGATCAGCGGATAGACCGTCATAAGCGCGGGAAACTCCAGGCAGATCCCCGCGAAACCGATCAGACCGCCCAGGATCGGCCGCCATGCGGGCATGGTCAGAGCGATGGCGAAATAGCCTTCGATCATGCTCGCACCGTCCGGAAACTTTGCCGCGCCGATCAAACAGTCTCCGATCAGTGTCAGCATTGCCCCGAACAGGCCGAGTTTTAAATACCTCTCCGCTTTTTCTCTGTTCATACCCCCACCACCTGATATTCCGCAAGGTTCCGGCTGTTCATGTTTTCGCAGCCCGCAGTTCTTTTGTAATATGAGTATCCGGCGAATGATTCAAAGAATCATTTGCTGCCAGACCTGTCATTTGGCAGCAAAATCAATCGGAGCGATCCCTGCGCCAAGGGCTTTATGCGGCCCGAGAATAACCGAAAGCACAAGTGCCGGCATCATCCCAACGAACAGGTGAAACCATTCCGCATATTTCGGATATGGTGTATTACTTTCATAGATCCATCGCTCCTGCTGAATTATATCCTTTGAATTATCACAGAACGTTCGTTAGCCATTGCTAACCAACGGCCAAAAATATACTTTAGCCGTTACGCCCGGTACTTATTTCTGCATCGAGAAAAGTCTTTTTTCCGGCTTTGGCCCGGGCGGCAGTTTTTCCGGCTTTACGGCATCCTCCGGTACCGCCCAGACAGTTCCAAGCTTCTCGCATCCCGGAAGACGTCCTTCCTGAATATACCGGTTGACCCAGCGAACCGATACGCCCCATTTCTCAGCAGTCTCTTTTACTGTTAAGTAACCTTTCACCTGATACCTCACATTCCGTGCGATAAAATACGTTTCGAAAAGAAGGCGGTTTTCCTTGAGTTTGAGACCAGTACGCAAGTTAGCCAACTCTAACCGTATAATATTCCAAAGCTGGAAGAAATCAAGAGGGAAGCGCATTATTCGGTGCAGGACTATTGTCAAAATACAGAAAAAAGGAATTCCTGCGTCGGCCTGGATTGGCAAAATACGCGGAATTCCTTTGTTTTATGCGGTTTAGCGCCCGTTATGTGTCATCAATAGTATTGTCTCAACATGTGAACATTCGTCTTTGTCCAAACATATCAAAATGCTTATTTACCAGCACAAGTGCTATGATACATCCCATAATGATATGTAGTCTTTTGCTTCAGCAAACTGGAAGTTGTCGGGTTAGCGGTCCGCATTCATCGATACCATTCTGTGATATGCTTCTTTGTGACTTTTTGACTCCTCATAAAAATCTGCCATATCATCACACGGAAAGTTATTGCAAAATGCGCAGAAATCGATCCCTTTTTCTTTGCAACACTTAACAGGCATACATATATCTTCTTCCGTCCACTGTGTATGCTTGCAGGAAGGACAGATTTTGTTAATGTAATCAGAACATGCAGAGCAGTTAACTCCGCAGTAGGCTATTTGGGTATTCATCACGCGCTCCTAAAATCTCGATTTGTATTAGTCATTTATAGTTTCCGGCCAATCGATTTTATCATTACTCTTCTTGACCATAATATTGTCCGCTGGCTTATCCCACTTAAGTTCTTCAGCAAGTGTCTTGCTTACACTTTCTGTCTTTCTTTTTCTCTTTGCTCTTTTATCGATCTGTTCCTGCACTGCCGCAAATTTTTCCGTCGATATGATTGCCATGTGAGCATCATGCAAGACATATCGATTACCTGTGGGATTTGATTTCACCACCACGACTTCAATCTGCTGGCTTTTACAGTCATCCAAAAGACGGGTAAACTCTCTTCGTGATGAACCTGTCTTTGCAGAACCCACTTCCAGGTAGATGTCTTTTAAGATCCAGTTCTCCCGAGAATAAACATATCGGGTCATTGCGGAAACCTGAGAACTAAGGCTTCTAAGCTGTGGGGCTCGTGCAGTACTGACCCACAAATAGATACCCGCTTTAATAAGATGAGGTTCCTTCTTGTGGGCAGGAATCAGTTTTACTTTTGCGTTTTCCTGTATGGATTTCCCTCCTAATGACTACTCTACATGAGCCCGATTTTCTCGAGATGATTATTAGTCCAAGCGTATTTTTATCTCATAACCGGATTAGAAACGAGTAGTAAAATCATTTCCTCGTTTCCCCAAATAGTAAAATAGGAGCCACAACCCTTGGTTTTGATAAGTTTCCTCAGAGAGAAACAAGGAACTGACCGTCACCCGGCTGTCATGAGCCAAACAACAAAGCATGCCCTATTTCAGGCCTTTTACCCCTTATGAGTTAGTAAACAAACGGTCTCGATGTGGCACGAGTCAACGAAATAGATAATCATTCCCCGCGCCTGTTTACATAAACGCGGTCAGGAACATATCCATTGCCTCGTTATCTATTCCTGTACTACCGTTCCGTTCCTGACTGCATCGGCAAAGGCTAAGATGCTTTCTGATTTCATGATAGCAAGTCCTTGTCTTTCATCGCCAAGTACCACCAACTGATCTCCAGGTGAAATCTCAAATATCTTTCTTGCTTTAGCAGGAATCACAATCTGCCCTTTATCACCTACAGTTACCATTCCGAAGAGATGTTTTCCTTTTGATGGAAGCGGCATACCCATGCTTTCCTCCGATTTATAATTAGCCAGATCATCAAGCGACACTTCAAATATTTCCGCAAGTTTTTTACACTTGTCCAAATCAGGAACAGTATCTCCGGTTTCCCACTTTGCTACAGACTGCCGGGAAACGCCAACTATATCAGCTATATCTTCCTGCGTCATGTTTTTCATTTTTCTAAGTGTTATCAGATTGTCATGAAACATCGTTTTTCCTCTCTTTCTTTATTCCGAGCACCGCCCATCTGAAGAATGGTATTCTGGAGATTACGGCGTTCAAGGCATATGCCACCACAAAGCCTGCAATCAAGCTGATAATATAAATCATAGCTGCCGGAAGATTACCTGGTTTTCCAAGAAGCAGGGCTGCTGTTGATATCCCAAGGTAATGAAATACATATAACCCAAAATTGTTTTTACTCATCCATATCGTAAAAGCGTTTTGCTTATCAGCATACTTTGCTGCACCGCTAAGAATCGCCATGCTTGCCAACCATCCGAAAACTGTAAACAGGATCGATCTGTTGATAGGGGCTTCCGCATAGTTGTCGCCAAAGTACATGATGCAGAAGGCTGTTCCAACACCTACACTAAGAACAAGCAGCAATACAGAATATTTTTTCAGTGTCACAATTACCTCATCATGTGAAAACACAAAGTAGCCAAGCAAGAAAGCAGTTCCGTAATATCCAAACCGATAAACCACAACAACCGGCGTGTTAAGAATCTGCGCTGCTCCCCATATTACAAGAGCCATCAAAAGTATCGTTATGAGGTTAGCCTTTCCACCCAATTTCCACAGCCTGTCCTTATCTATTTTTCTGACGAGAAGAAGAACCATCGAAAATAGCCAAAGCAGCTGTATGTACCACAGAACTCCCGTTCCGCTTATCACCATAATGAAATACTTGATTACGGCAGGTATTTCATGCATGGAATCAAAAGCGTCGCTTATTGACATGCTGACATATCCCTGGATGAACTGAAACGCAAATAGTCCTACGGTAGAGGGAATAAGCAGCTTCCTTGTCCTGTTTTTCGCAAATTCCTTTGCGGTGTGACTGTCCAGATAATATCTGGAGCATATTCCCGATACAAGGAATAACAGAAGCATAAACCATGGATAGACCGCATATAGGAAAATGTCGTAATACTGTACATCAAGAGAAGTAATCTTTCCAACTCCTCCGAGAATGCCTTCGCCATTATACATGTAAATCACATGATAAATGACAACCAAAACTACAGTTACCCATCTGATATTGTCCAAGTAGTATTTTCTCATATATTTCTCACCTTTGCAATTATTCTTAACATTATTATGATTGCAAGGCATCCACATGTCCACCAACCAAACCGAACATTTATATGTCTGAAATGTTAAAGCTGGTTGCGAAAACTAAATTCCTTCAGCACAAAGCTCACCTCCCACAACCTCCCTTAGCTTGTATCACTGACCCGCTTCACTTGATATCCGTCAATATATTTCCGCAGATATTCTTGATGCCATTCAACATGGCATTGAACGCATCACTCCGCTGCCGCCGCTTTCTTTCTCTTCATCAATAAACTCATAGTCTCGACCAACCCCAAATAGTAAAATCGTTTTCTCGCTTTGCCCAAAATAGTAAAATCGTTGACTCGTTTTCTGAAATAGTAAAATCGTAGCCACGCCACTGCTCCTTGACCAGTTCCCTCAGACATAAAAAGAGGGCTCCCATCACACCGAGCACGCTCTGCTCCCGGTGACGGAAACCCCAGTAAATCAGGCTTTTTCAGCCCTTTTTCTTCAAGAATGTGTTAGTAGACAGACGGTCTCGATGTGCAACGTCAGTAGCTTGTTGTGACAATTTGCTGCTGTCGTCGGTAGGTTGTGACGACAATTTTTTAGACTTGGAATTCCTCCTCGGAGGCTTATAATCGTCACCCTTTTTCTTGTCTTCAAAACCGGTCTTATAGACAAATGTGATCATCGACGGATCTGCATTTCCCTCGTCATCATACCCGCCTACAATAACTTTTTCAACGATGCTTTCAAAAACATTTCTGTCAAATTCCTTCAGGATCGGAGCCTCGGAAAGGAGCTTGCGCATTGCGTCCAACCTCTTGCGTAAATCCTTCTCGACATCAGCTTCACCCTGTAGTCTTTTGAGCTCCGTTGTCTTCAGTTGCTGTTCTTTTATGATCTCCAGCTTTTTGTCTTCATAGGTACCAAAGTCGATCTGTTCTTCCAGATGCATATCCAGCAGACGCTGCATCTTCTGCTCAAGCTGCTTCAGTTCTTTTTTTACCCGGTCGATCTCCTGCAGCGTTGCATCGGAATGCAGCTCCTCTTCTGTTCTTTCACAAACCGAAAAACTCCCATCATAATGGAAACGGCAGAATTCAGCAATGAGTTTCTGGATGATTCGATGCATCAGACCAGATGGAACTCGTTCCTTAAAAAGAAAAAGGCTATGATCCAGGTCTCAATGAACGATGCTATGACCCGGATCAAGACATTTGTAACGCCCCTTCTGACTCAAATCAGTGTGCCAGTTACTAAATGGGATCCTAACGAGGGATGCTGGAAATAAACTAATTGGGGTTGAGGTGAGGAGATGTTATGGTCATCAAGGAGCCAAGACGCTTAGTCTGCTATTAGCATAGCGCGGAGCAGAAAAAAAGAATTGACTCCAGTCGGAACCACCTTGTCATCAGGTTGTTTTCTGATAGAAAGGAGTTTTTTTTAACTGTGTAACCATCAGAAACAAAAAACCGCTATATAGAGTGAAGGCCTTATTAATACCGAAAGCACTTGTTTTTCCTGTTTTTGGATAAAGTTGATTAAAGACGAGGAAGATGAGGTCAAAATTCCAGGTAAGAGTAACTGTGCGAGCAGTGTCTGTGTCCAGACAAACGCCTCGCGTGCTCGTTGGGGAAGCACCCCAATCCCCTTTAACATCACCGGTGGAACCGGCGATGAGCTGAGCAACGACTATCGCTATGCTGACATTCTACAGATAATCAATAGGAGGAAGAGTGCCTTGCAACTAAAAAATCCTTCAGAAAGAAACTCTCTGAAGGATCCTAGTTTGTTTTTAATTCTCTTCTTTACTTTTGCCTTTTAATAGACACAGCTTTCAAAACATCATGCGCTTGAATTAAAGGCCTGCCGGATCTGCAGTAAGCCAGTTTCGAATATCATTCTTTTTATCTTTGAATAGTTGCTCCCTGCTGCCCTGAAATACGATTGTCGTATCGTTATAGCTTTTCTTGTTTGAATCATCTGTATACATCATACCTACTCCAAATAGTCCAATTCCAATAGATATTATATTCTCTATAACATTGGCAAATATGCAGGCAAATAAGAAACACAAAGTGGTTTCCTTAAAAACGAACTACAATCTCTGTTCCTTCGTCAACGATACTATGAATCGCTATTTCAGCCGAATGCAATTCTGCAATGTGTTTCACAATTGCAAGCCCAAGACCGGTGCCGCCAGTCTCACGGGAACGACTTTTGTCCACCCTGTAAAATCGTTCAAAGACCCTATCCAATTGATCTGCAGGAATACCGATACCGGTGTCTTCAACAGAAATCATAGGATGTCCATTTTCAATCGTAACATGAACCTTTACAGTTCCATTTTCTTTATTGTACCGAATTGCATTCTGGAGCAGGTTGTCGATCATTTCCCGCACAAGTCTGCGGTCGGCATTGATTCTTGCCGAGGTTCCGCTACAAATCAATTTGATGTTTCTCTGCGAAGCCATGAGAACATGTTCATTTACACATTCCCTTGCAACAGAAAACAAATCAAGCTGTTCAAATTTTCTTGGAAGCTCTCTGTGGTCAAGCTCTGAAAGTTGGATAATGTCTGTGACCAAAGATAGCAGGCGGTCTGCATTGTGACGAATCTGACTCGCCACATGAACCTCTGCCTCGGAATCTATTAATCGATTTTCAATCAACTCTGCATAGCCGGAAATAGCTGTGATTGGTGTTTTTAATTCGTGCGATACATTTGCTGTAAAATCCTGTCTGCTTTTGGCTGCGGCAAGTATATTTTCATGCTGACTGCGAATTTTATCAGCAAAGGGTTCCAATTCTCTATATGCAGGGACTCTGTTGCCATCATCCAGATTCTCCGCCATTTCTTCAATTGGTTTCATTAGCTGTCCGGTGAGAAGATGGCCAATCAAAACACAGCCAAGGAGGATAAGCACAATGATTCCTGCAATGACCGGCAACGCGGTGATCAGTACACTGACGATTGTTCTTGCCTGCGTGGAAACACGGAGCACAGTACCATTTTCCAAAAGAAGAGCATAATAAAAGGTGTTCATATTCATAGTATCGGAACGCCTGGTACTTTCTCCTTCACCATTTTCAAATGCTCTTTGAATTTCAGGACGATCCAAATGATTTGAAAGGCCGGCAATATCTGTATCATTATCGAACAGAACGGTTCCATCGGCATCAACCCAGGTAATTCTTAAGTTTCCCGAACTGAGGTGTTCAAGATTCTCCGAGCTCTCTTTTCCGGAAGTGTAAGCATTCTGGAAAAGGTCTGTTTCTACCAACAAAACTGCGTTCTGTTTCAGGTCATTACGAACCTGTCCTTGAAACAGACTATAATACACCATCGTGATACCAACCGCTGTAGTAATAATTGCAATCAGGGCTATCAGGCTGAGACGTATATTTATTTTCTGCTTCATGCCTCTTCACCACATTCTTTGCTGATGGAGTAACCTACACCTCGAATTGTATGAATCTGCTTTCCACATTCACCCAGCTTCTGCCGAAGAGTCTTTATATGCATATCTACAGTGCGGCTTTCACCCTCAAAGTCTACGCCCCAAACGAAGCGCATTATGGATTCTCTGGTCAAAACAACATCTTCGTTGATCATCAGGTAACGGAGCAGTTCATATTCTTTCAAAGTGAGAATAATACTTCTTCCATCGGAGATTACAGAGTGTCGCTCATGGTTCAGCATGATGTTTCCTACTAACAGTTGTTCAGGGACATCCTCCTGAGATCGTCTAAGCAAAGCTCGCACTCTGGAAAGCAGTTCCATTACGGAGAATGGCTTGCGGATGTAATCGTCAGCACCGTCATCTAATCCCTTCACCATATCCATTTCAGTTGTCTTTGCTGTAATCATGATGACCGGAATTCGCCTGGTTTTGGGACTATTTCTCAATCTGCGCACGATTTTATAACCATCTTCATCCGGAAGCATGATATCGAGCAGAATAAGATCGGGAATTATTTCTTCTAATTTTTCATATAAAGAACTGGCGCGATCGAACGCCTGCACCATATAGTTACTGTTCTTTAAGGCCATCATTTCGATTTCCTGTATGCTTGGGTCATCCTCCACAATATAAATTAAAGCCATCTATATCCCTTCCTTCGCTATGGCAAAATGTAAATATTCTTCAGGCGGAGATACTCCTTCTGGAAATGAGGATCACTGCCTTTAATTTTTACATCAATATATCGATGCATATCCAACTCGTCTGCCTGTATTTCAATCAATGCTGCGGCTATATTGGAGCAATGGTCGGATACTCTCTCGTAATTTGTCAGAATGTCCTCCAGGAGCAGTCCTGCCTCCATAGAGCAATTTCCACTTCTGAGGCGAACGATATGCCGCCGCTTCATTTCCAGGACGAGATCGTCAATGACCTCTTCCAACGGTTCTACATCTGCCGCTGTTGTTGTATTCCCCGTAGAAAATGCATTTTGCGTCATTGTCAATATATCACGGATTGCAATCCCCAGAGAGTCAAGCTCATGTTTTCCCTGACTGGTAAATTCTAGTCCCTGTTTTTGCAATTTATCTACGGCTTCCGTAATATTGATTGCATGATCTGAAATTCTTTCAAAATCACTGATACAGTGGAGTAGCACGGATAGCAAGTGGCTATCATCCATGCTTAGGTCTTTTCCGGCAAGCTTTACAAGATATGTGCCAATGGAGTCTTCAAACTGATCGACCAACTGCTCAAGCTGAATGACCTCAGCAACTTTTTCGCTGGAATATTCAGTCTGAACTTCCATTGCAAGAAAAATTGCTTTTTTTGAATACTCTGCCATCTTTATTACGGCATTCTTACAAAGCTGAATTGCAAAGGATGGACTATCCAGAAAGCGTTCATCCAAGGCTGCCAGTTCTTCAGGAAGTATTTGCTCCGGCTCAGATGCCGTTTGATTTTTGACAGTAAATGTCGACAGGGCTACAAGCTTGTCAGCGAATGGAAACAGTACAATCGCACATCCAATATTAAACAGGCTATGAATTACTGCAATTCCTGCCGCACCGGCGGTATTGGATAGGAATGCAAAATTTACGAAGTGATTAATAAAATAGAACACGGCCATAAAAAGGATAGTACCAATTAGATTAAAATACAGATGAATAAAAGCAGCTCTCTTTGCGTTCTTACTTGCTCCTATAGATGAAATCAGTGCTGTCACGCAGGTGCCGATATTTTGCCCCATGATGATTGGAAGTGCAGTTCCATAAGTTACGGCGCCGGACATGCATAAAGCCTGCAGAATACCAACAGACGCAGAGGAGCTTTGAATAACTGCGGTCAAGACTGCACCTGCAGCCATACCAAGTATAGGATTTGAGAATGCGGTCAGCATGCCGGTGAAGGTGGGGTTATCTTTTAGGGGAGAAACTGCGCCACTCATCGTTTCCATACCAAACATGAGTACCGCAAAGCCTAACAGAATGCTTCCAATCGTTTTCTTTCTGGAACCATCCTTTCCGGTCATCATGCAAATAATACCGATTGCTGCAAGAACAGGGGAGAACGAACTGGGCTTAAGCAGTTTGATAAATACATTTCCGCTGCTGATTCCTGTCAGCGACAGAATCCATGATGTAATCGTTGTACCTATGTTAGCGCCCATAATAATGCCAACTGCCTGCGTCAGCTTCATAATACCGGAGTTAACGAAACCAACTACCATAACAGTTGTTGCGGACGAGGATTGAATCACCGCTGTGACCAAAGCGCCCAAAAGCAACGCCATGATTCTTTTTTTCGTCAGTCTTTCAAGAACCTGCTCCAGTTTACCACCAGAGAGCATAACTAATCCATCTCCCATGGTATTCATTCCGTATAAGAACAGGGCAAGTCCTCCCACCATTGTCAGTATTCCAAAGATATCCATATCCATTACCTCATTTCCTTTTCATCGGTCTAAATAATAAAACAGGTCTGTAAAACCATTGAGGTCGCCTCTGTAAAGGGATTGTAAAATTTGGGTGTTTTACAAAAACCTTACCTCATATCGATTTCAGCTTTTACAAACAAAAGCTATCCTCTGCATAAAGGAGGTATAGAGCATGAAAAATCTATGGACATATATTGAGAATAAGAACTGGCATGCAGATACAAAATATCGGGTTGCATTGCTAATCCTTGGGACACTATACGCACTTGCCGGTTTTGCAGTGTGGTTAATAATCAGAATCTGGGCATTATCAACCTGGGATTGGATGGTTTGCTTTCTCGGCTATCCTGTTGTTATCTCATGGTTTGTTGTTTTTCTCTATTCTTGTAATCATGATTTTCATGATGGCAAACGCTGCAGATAACAAGGCTTCAATATATACTACATAACAAAGACCAGACAGCTTTTCTGACGAACGGCCTGGCCTTTTTTCTTATTCCTGTTTATCAGGAATGCAGCCGACCCCATCAAGGATTACCGTTGGCTGATAAGCAAATGCTTTTACTGTTTCTCTGTCCGAGACTCCGGATAATACAAGCACTGTATCCACACCACTTTCTGTACCTGCAATGATATCCGTATCCATACGATCTCCGATGATAACGGCTTCTTCGGAATGACATCCAAGCAGTCGAAGACCTGTCCTCATCATAAGAGGATTTGGTTTACCGCAGAAATAGGCCTGCTTTCCGGTCGCCATTTCCACCGGTGCAATCAATGCCCGACATGCAGGTGCGATTCCATTTTCGATATTTCCTGACACATCGGAATTTGCACCGATGAGCTTTGCGCCTCCTAAAACAAGATTGACTGCTTTCGTCAGTGTTTCCAGAGAATAGCTTCTGCCTTCACCAATGACCACATAATCTGGATTTACATCGTTCATTGTGATTCCGGCATCGTACAATGCATTTAGGAGTCCAGCCTCACCGATTACAAATGCAGAACAGCCCGGTGCCTGGATCCGTAGAAATTCGGCTGTAGCCAGGGCGCTGGTATAAAAGTGTTCTTCCGGAACGTTTACTCCCAGACGTTCCAGCTTCTGATGCAGTTCTCGCGGAGTCATTCCACTGTTGTTGGTAAGGAATAAATACTCCCTTCCGTTTTTCTGGAGCCAGTTGATAAACTCGACTGCTCCAGGAAGCAATCGGTTTCCATGATAGAGGACACCATCCATATCACAGATGAAGCCCTTTTTATTCTGAAAGTCAATACTCATATCTTACGCCTTTTCATTCACGTGATCATCAATCGAGAAGATGACCCACTCGGCAATATTTGTTGCGTGGTCTCCGATTCGTTCCAGATATTTGTTCACCATCAGAAGATCAGCCGCATGCTCTGCGTAATCAGCATTGTTCCGCATGACCTCAATCAGATCTGTTTTCACCTTCACAAACAGTTCATCAACAATATCATCATGCTCAATCACTTCCTGTGCTTTCTTCATATCCCTTTCCACGTAGGCCTGAACTGCCTGCATCAGCATCATGACAGTTTCAGCAGACATCTTTTTGATATGCTCTACATTCAAAAGATAGGGACTGTCAGCCATCATAATGGTCAATTCTGCGATATCTGCCGCCTGGTCGCCGATTCGTTCCATATCGGTCACCATCTTCATGGCCGCAGTGATCGTTCTTAAGTCTCTTGCAACCGGCTGCTGCTGGATCAGTAGTTGAAAGCAGATGTTTTCAATCTTCTTCTGCTCCTGATCAACCAGCTCATCGTCCTTCATGATCTGCTTTGCCTTATCTATATTCTGGCTGAAAAAAGCTTCAATGGTATCCTGAATCGCTTTCTGGATCATGTTGCCCATCAGGATCATTTCATTGTTCAGCTGCCTCAGCTGCTCATCAAACTTCAATCTCATGTATTATATCTCCTTTAGCCGAATCTTCCTGTGATATAATCTTCTGTTCGTTTATCCTGCGGATAAGAGAAAATCTGTTTTGTGTCCCCGAATTCAATGAGTTCTCCCAGCAGGAAAAACGCCGTATCATCTGCAACACGCACCGCCTGCTGCATGTTATGGGTCACGATCACTACAGTGTATTTCTTTTTCAATTCCTCCATAAGATCCTCGATTTTGGATGTTGAGATTGGATCCAGTGCGGAGGTCGGCTCATCCATCAGCAGTACTTCCGGCTGAACAGCCAATGCTCTTGCAATGCAGATTCGCTGCTGCTGGCCTCCAGACAATCCAAGCGCAGATTTTTTAAGTCGATCTTTCACCTCATCAAAAATTGCGGCACCTCGCAGACTTTCTTCTACGATCTGATCCAGTTTTCTTTTATCTCGGATTCCATGCACGCGCGGACCGTAAGCGACATTATCATAAATGCTCATTGGGAAAGGGTTTGGCTGCTGAAATACCATACCGATCTTTTTTCTCAGTATCGTGGTATCAACGCCGGGACCATAAATATTCTCTCCATCAAGAAGCACTGTTCCTTCAATTCGCACATTATCAACAAGGTCATTCATTCTGTTCAAGGTCTTGAGAAAGGTAGACTTACCACAGCCTGAAGGACCGATAAAAGCTGTAACAGCGTTTGGACGAATCTCCATATTGACACCCTTTAATGCGTGATTTTCTCCATAATACAAATGAAGATCCTTCACGCTGATTTTTGTTTTCTGTTCCATTATTTTTTCCTCGTCACATCAAATTTTGCAGCCAGCCTCTTTGTCCCCAAATTGATTAGAAATACCAGAACCAGTAGTACGACTGCAATTCCAAATGCAGTGTCAAAATCACCCTCGCTGGTTGCGGAAAGATAAAGCTGGATCGTCATGGTTCCACCAGATTGAAAAATCTTCGGGAATAAAGCAGCAAGTGCTTTTGGCAGAGTCTTTGCGCTTCCTGCAGTAAATAAAAGTGCTGCTGATTCTCCGACAATTCGCCCAATAGCCAAAATTACACCGGTAATAATTCCCGGCATGGAGGAGGGCAATAAAATCGTCCGAATGGTATACCATTTGCCCGCACCTAGACCTACTGCACCATGTCTGTAGCTATTTGGTACAGTCTTTAAGGCTTCCTGTGTATTTCTGGTAATGAGTGGCAGTACCAGCAGGATCAGTGTCAACGCTCCAGTAAGAAGAGAATATCCAAGGCCCAGTGTCTGCCCGAAAAACATCATTCCAAACAGGCCAAAAATAATAGAAGGAATACCGGACAGGGTTTCTGTTGCAAACTCAATCAGACTGACAAGTTTACCGGGTTTCGCATATTCGTTCAGATAGATCGCAGCTCCCACACCTACAGGGGTTGCGATTACCATAGTCAGCAGAACGATCAGGATCGTATTTACAATATTGCCGGCTATACCTACGGTACCTTTTCGAACAGAGGTAACGGTGGTCAAAAATCCCCAGTTAATGCTGCTGACGCCTCGGATCAATACATAGATAATAATCCCCGCAAGCAGCAGAACTGCAAAGGCAGCACAAAGATAGATCAGAGCATACAGAACCAGATCCATCGGTCTTTTTCTTCTCTGAGAAAGAGTGCATTCACTGTGATTATTCATTTTCCGTAGCCCCCTTTCGCAATTTCTGCAGCAGCAGATTGATGATCATAATGAACAGATAAAGAACCAATCCTACAGAAAAGAGAACCTGTCTGTGTGTTCCTTCTGCATAGCCCATCTCGCTGACAAGCTGTGTGGTCAAAAATCGTACAGAGTTAAATGGCAGAGGCAGATTGACCGAACCGCCTGCTACCATGTTGATCGCCATGGCCTCTCCAAGTGCACGTCCGATTCCAAGTACGCTTCCCGTCATGATACCTGATTTTGCTGCCGGAATCGTCACCTTAAATATTGTCTGGATCTTACTGGCACCAAGTGCCAGAGAGGCTGCTCTCAGATCCTTTGAAACCGAACGAATCGATGAAGCGCTGACATTAACCACTGTCGGAAGGATCATGATTGCCAGTACAACTACTGCGGAAAGCATATTGGAACCACCTGTGAACTGGTGCGTTTTGGAACCGGCAAAAATCAGTTTCTCCAGTTTAAACATAACCGGATTCAGAAGCATAAGTCCCAAAAGGCCGTAAATTACAGATGGAATTGCTGCCAGCAGTTCAACAGCAGGCTGAACTACAGCTGCCAGTTTTTTGTTTGATATCTCTGTCAGAAATACTGCAGTAAACAGGCCTACAGGAACACCGATCAGTACACTGGCCCCGGTTCCCACAATGGAGGACAGGATGATGTATAGAATTCCGTAAGAGGCATTCGATGCAGTCGGTTTCCAAAGCGTTCCGAATAAAAGCTCAGACACTCCGACATTGGCGAATGCCGGAGTGCCCTTTGCAACCATATAGATCGTAATGGAACAAACTGCAAAGACGGCAAGCACTGCACACAGTGTAAATACAATTTTTGCTGCAGTTTCGATAGTATTGATCTTTGCTTTGTTTGTCATAAGTGTCTCTCCCTTACTGAGGAAGGATCAGTCCAAGATCAGTAATGACAGCCTTGCCCTCTTCTGATGCGATATAAGCAAACCAAGTCTGCACTAATTCGTTCTGCTCTGCGATTTCTCCCATGGTTGCCATAACAAACGGTCTGGAGAGAAGATACTCGCCTGCAAGAATACTTTCTTCGGTTGCCGGAGCACCATTCAGGGATACTGCGGTTACTGTATCATCTACCACATCCAGAGATACATAACCGATTGCACCCGGAGTAGAGGCAACTTTTGCCAGCACTGCGCCGGTGGAATCCAGTTCCTGCGCATACTTACATGTATCCTCTACCTTAAGCAGTTCCTCAAAAGCGCTTCTGGTACCGGAACCTGCCTCGCGACCGATGACAACAATTGCCTCATCACTGCCGCCAAACTCGCTCCAGTTGGTAACATCTCCAGTATAAATGGATGCCAACTGTTCACTGGTAAGATCTGCCACGGTATTTGCCTTATCGGTGATCACTGCGATACCATCAATGGCAACAATGTTCTCTACAGCACCCTGTTCTTTTTCACCATCCTTAAGTCCACGGGATGCATTGCCAATGTCGATACTACCCTGAGTCAGAGACTCAATACCTGCGCCTGAACCGGTGTATTCCACAGTGACGGTAATGTCAGGATATGCTTCCATAAAGCTTTCGCTCATTGCTTCACACAGCTTTTCCATCGAGGTAGAACCTGCAATGGAAATTTTACCTGTCAGGGATGCATTTGAATCTGCGGATTTACCACATCCGGCAAGTGAGCTGACCATCATGACGATTGCCACTCCAATAGCCAATGTTTTCATAATTTTACGTTTCATTTCGAACCTCCTGTGATTCGTCTAATATTTGTTGACCTCTTGATCACAGTTGGAATTGTAGAAGTTCGTTGTAAAATTCAAAACCAGTGAAGCGTAAAAGGTTCGTAAATATACATACATCTTCTTTTTATCTAGGCAAAAAATAAAAGCGTGATACGCCACACCGTAATGGTATGGAATATCACGCTTCACTTTTCTTAGCCAACCCAATAGCAACAGTGCTCATTTTTCAGTCTTACTGTTTTATGAACACTGCGCTAACGTCACCGGGTATTTTTATTTCACCTTATGGTATTTGTACATTTCAAGAAATAATCTGTCCTGCTTTATTTTTCTCTTGTCCGATCATAATGTTCCTGCTGCCTATAGAGGATCACATCCGCATTCTGCTTCGCCCGGATGAATTCCGTACGCTTCGCCTTTACCTTCCGGTACTCCGCATATTCTGCCTGGCGCTCTCTGATCAGCCTGGTTCGCTCTGCACTCAGTTCTTTTACAGTAGGCAGTTTCGTTCCTTCCGGCAGCTGATCAAAGGAAGCCCTTGCAGCCTCCTGCAGCTCGATCTCTGCCCGGTGCAGCTCATAGAATTCTGCCTTCTTAGCTTTCGGCAGCAGTTTGTATTCCAGGTAGGTCTTCCTGGTCTTGCTGTAGTCGAAGATATGCTGCCGGAGTGCTTCAATCTCCTTGATCCTGGCATCCTTTTCCTTTATAGACACAAGCAGCTGATCAGCGCCGGTTACAGCTTCATTGGTCATGCGTTCCAGATCTTCGTAGCTGTGAATGTCATGCTGCTGCAGGAAGAGAAGCGTCTTGGCTGTCTGCTTCAGGTTGAAGCCCTTCGCCCAGCGCTCATAGCCTGCTCCCTTGCCTAAAGCACGGTTCTGGATATCGATCAGCAGATCGATGCCCGGCTGCTGTGTCTGACGGTGAGAATCCCGTACATTTGCACGGGATATTTTTTCTTTCAGAGCTTCCACGGTATAATCCTCACCCAGGGAGCGGAGACGAACAAATCTCTGCTGTGCACGGCCTTTGATGGCGATATTCTTTCCGCGTTTGATCTCATATCCCTCTTCCGCAAGCAGACGCAGAAAATCCTCGCAATCCTTCGGTTTTCTGCGGATCAGATCATCCAGGACAGACCGGATCTCATTGCGGACCGTATGCCGTTTGGGATACTCCGTTCTCTTGGTCCGGTCAGCATACGGTTTTCTCTCGATAATGGAGTAACCATGCTCAAAGCAGACGATATCGCTGAGCCTCTGCAGGGCTATCCCGGAGAAGAAAAAGTTCTTGAACTTTCGGCTGCAGTCCAGCGTGGTGGAATTGAAAATGATGTGGTTATGGATATGAGCTCTGTCTGTATGAGTGGACACCGTAAAAGCATGATTTTCTTTGGTGAAACGCATGCCCAGCTCATAGCCGAGCCGGTTTGCTTCCTCCGGCGTGATCTCTCCCGGCTTAAAAGACTGCCGGATCTGATAGGCAATGATATTTCCTTTGTACTCCTGCCCGGTGACCTGCTGGTACTGCCGTTTGGAAAGCAGGAATTCCATCGCTGCTGTCTCCGGATCACAGGCATAGGATGAGATCAGTTCGCCCTTCTCAGTCTTCACCGGGTTCTGCGAGTAGTCCAGGCGTTCATTCAGGCACTGGGCCACGGTTTTTCCTTTGTTTACGTGTAATGCAATCAGTCTTGTCGCTGCCATTTCTTCCTCCATGCACAAAAATAAGGGGACTGCCCGCAGCATCTTCTGCCGTAGACAGTCCCCCGTAAGGTTCTTCAGTATTCTGATGTTATGATCTCATGAAACGGATCAGACCGTCTCTCGCTCCCTCCAGTGCAACGATGACCACGGCCTGGCCAAACAGGACGACGAGGCATCCGGCGCCAAGCATTGTGAGGATCGCGACATGGATCCACTGGGTAGTGATCAGGAAATAGATATCAAAGCCAAGGATGAGCAGAAGTGCCGGACCGATCACGTATCCCGACAGATCCGTTGCGAGACTGAAAAGGAATCCCGCGATGGCCGTCAGAACGATCAGCGGCAGTGCTGCTATCTTGCCGATCAGACGAATCACGAACATTTTCATTGCCTCCTTTACTGCTTTTGGCTTCATTGTAGATATGTCGATCGGATACCACAACGATGTCGCAGAGTTTTTTCATGTATCGGCACCGGAGATACCGATGCCTTTTTCAATCATTTCAGCGCGGCCAGCTTCAGGAAAATGCTGCGTTCCGTATCCAGGATCTCCTGAAACTGCTCCTGCAGATCCATGATATCCGCCGCGTAGATGCTTCCGTTCTCATTAGCTCGCTTGGCATACTGATTCAGATTGTTGCCGCACCGGGCGACCTGTTCCGTAAGGGAACGGATATCCTTCAGATCCAGGCAGATACACAGACCGTCCAGTACCATTTTCCGGATATAGGCGCTCATGTTATGAATGCCGAGCTCTGTCATTTTCTCTTCGATTCGTTTTCGCTCCTGCGGCGTGACCCGCAGATAGATCATGTCGGTTTTCTGGATACTCATAAGCCTGCTCCTGTTAGTCCGGATACAGATCCAGCTGCTGAAAGGCTTCGTCATCCATGCCCTTGAGCTTGTTGATCACCCGGTCTGTCAGTTTTGCCAGCTTCTTTTCCTCCGGCTGCAGCTGCACCTTCATCCCGGCAAGCTCCCGAATCAGCCCTTCCCTGGATCCCGGGTTATACAGCATCATCAGCATGGTTTCTTCTTTGGTAAACTTCTTCATTCCAGATTCCTTTCTCCGAACCATGCCGGCGGTTTATGTCCGGGCTCTTTGGCAGCCTTCAGCTTTTCCAGAATGGATTCCCATTACCAAATCACCAAACATCCTTTGTTGTTTCCTGGAAAGCCGCGATCATATCCTCAACTCGAGAAAAGTCCCTCCCAGATATCAGACGCCTCTTCACACAGCTCTCGTAAATATCTAAATCCATAGGCATGAAAAAATAAAGGCCCTCATCCCGACCACTCTCCGTTCGTTTAAACGCAAAGAAATCAGAATTATATACAACCTTTGTCGCCCTCATACGCCTTTCATAAGATGTATCCCACCAAGTAATTAAATAATCATTTCCTTCTTTGATAATCGTCACGTCCAGAGCTACAAGTACAGTGCCATCTTTTGGAGCATAAACGTAATACACCGGTTCCGGTAAAACCTTTATTCTCCGATTGATTTCGCTGCAATTTGCATCAGATGCAGCAGTGTTTTCATGATAGTCCATTTTTTTTAAAAACATCTTTGTGCTCCTTTTTTGCTTTTCTTCAAATTGTCAACCATCCTTTAATGTGCATGAGAGATAAAAAAATACCCGCCTTCAACATTTTTAATATCCTGTTCTGACATAAAAATCCTCCACATTCATTCCATATGAACAATAGCAATTTCACGTTCTCGACTTGAAACAACACAATTTCTGATTTGTCACTTTTTCATTCAGTAATATCATTGTCACAACCCGGCTCGAGTCAATGAAACAACTACTTCGCAATGTTTGGTGAACGGGAAGTTGTCTACAGGAACTGCTTTCTGAACTCTGTACCCTGCTTTGGCAAATAACCTGATATCACGGATCTGGGTGGCCGGATTGCATGATACATAGACAATCTTCTTCGGTGCCAGTCTGTTCAGCGTGCGGATGAACGGTTCACTCATACCGCTTCTTGGCGGATCAAGGAAGACGACATCCGGTTTTGTATCAAGTCTTTGAATAAAGCGTTCGGCATCTTCGGCAAAAAAGGATACATTTTCAATTCCGTTGAGCTTCATGTTCTTATCTGCATCTCTGATTGCCTGTTCATTGATTTCAACACCGATGACTTCTTTACATAGCGGTGCAGCACTTAAGGCAATCGTACCGATGCCGCAGCACACATCCAGAACGGTATCGGTCTTTTTCAGCTGAGCCATCTCAAGAGCTGTATTGTAAATCACTTCGGTCTGCTCGGGATTGACCTGATAGAAAGACTGCGGTGAGATACGGAAGAGAAGATTTCCGATCTGATCGGTGATATATCCCTTTCCATAAACCACATCTGACTTTCTGCCGAGAATCATGGAAGTATGTTCATGGTTGTAATTAATGATGACCGTTTCAATTTCAGGATGAGCTTCCACCAGTTTCTTCACGTAATTCTTAGAGGAAGGAAGTCCTTTGGAGCCGATGACAATCACCAGCATTACCCTGCCCGTGCTTCTGGAAATGCGGATGTATGCATGTCTCAGCACACCTCTGCCGGTGTCCTCATTGTACGGTTCAATCTTGAAGGACTGTGCGAGGGTGCACATGGTTCTGAGAATATCATTGGCTTTGACATGCTGGATGAGGCACATCTTTGAATCGATCAGGCGGTGGCTGTTTTCCTCATACAGACCGGCATGGATCTGATTGTATTTGTCACTGTAAAAAGAGGCATAGATCTTGTGTCTGTAATGATAAGGATCCTTCATCCCCTTCACTTCATCCACTTTGATCTTTCCGAAGAGCTTCTGAACATATTCATGTTTGTTCAGAAGTGTCTTTTCATATTCCTCATTAATATATGCGCATCCGCCGCATTTTTTATAAATGGGACAGTATTTCACAGCTTCACCTCTCTCAGAGAATGCACAACATTCTCACATTTTTTCTTCAGCACATCATAGGACTGATGACCGCAGGCAACAAGAATGCAATCTTTGATGCCAAGCGCATCCGCCGTCTCTTTATCATGAACGGTATCGCCGATGTATACGCACTCTTCAGGTGCGACATCGCTGTTTGCCATCCACTTTTCAGCCATCTGGATTTTGGAGAATGCCAGAGCATTGTCAATGCCGAGGATCTCATCAAAATAATGGGCGATGTGCAGCTTATGGCACTGGTCAATCAGGGCATCATGTCTGGAAGCGGAAAGAATGACATTTCTGTTTCCGTCGCGGATGGACTGCTCAATCAGTTCCGCAAAGCCGTCGACAAGCGTGCATGTGTCAAAGCCCGCATCATAAAGATCATTGAATTCTACCGAGATATCCTCATAGGTTTCATTCTCAAATGTATAGCCGATTTTGTAATAGTAATTGATGACCGGAAAGCAGAAAAGCTTCTGATAATCCTCGCGGGTATAATCCGCGAACATATGCCGCCTTCTCAGCATCTCCTTTTCCACGTTCAGACATAAGTCCAGATCATCAAGTATCGTTCCGTTGAAATCCCATATCACTGTTTTCATGAATTGCATTATATCAAAAAGAGAGAGATGAAGAATCCCTCTCTTTGCAATATGGTATTTTATGATGCTTTCTTTGTCTTCTCAATCCACAGCGAAACACTTGCGTCGCTCGGCATTCTCCAGTCGCCTCTTGGTGAAAGCGTGACGGAACCGACTTTAGGACCGTCAGGCAGACAGCTGCGCTTGAACTGCTGGTGGAAGAAGCGGTTATAGAAGCGGATCAGTGCCTCACGGATAGTTTCGAATTCCACCTCCGCAAATGCGATTGACGCATAGGCGAGAATCTTCTCAGGCTCAAAGCCGTATCTCATCACATAGAACAGGAAGAAGTCATTGAGATCGTATTTGCCGATCTTCTCTTCCGTCTTCTGGGCAATCTGGCCGTCTTTGTTCGGTGTGAGCTCCGGTGAGATCGGGGTGTCGACAATGCTGAGGAGAATGTCCTTGAGATTGTCATCATTGCATGTGTACGCATAGGAGCGGCAGATGTACTGAACCAGTGTCTTGGGAACCGATGCGTTGACGCCATACATGGACATGTGGTCGCCATTGTATGTGCACCAGCCAAGGGCCAGCTCGGAAAGATCGCCGGTGCCTACCACCAGGCCGTTTTCCATATTGGCCGCATCCATGAGAATATAGGTTCTCATGCGCGCCTGCGCATTCTCATAGGTGATATCCCCTTCACCCTGATAATCCGTTCCGTGGCCGATGTCTTCCAGATGCGCCTTGACACCTCGACCGATGGGCACCTCACGGATATCATCCGCCAGCGCCTTCATCAGATTGACCGCATTGTTGTATGTCAGTGAGGTCGTGTTGCCTTCATTGGGCATGGTGTATGCGATGATGCGGATATCGGGAACGATCTTCTTGGCTTCATGGCATACAATCAGTGCCAGTGTGCTGTCAAGACCGCCGGAAATACCGATGACCAGTGTCTTGATATTTGTTGCCCGCACTCTTGTCGCAAGGCCATTGGCCTGAATCTGTAAAATCCTGCGGCATCTTCTGCCTCTTTCCGCATCATCCGCCGGCACAAACGGATTGCGCGGAATCGGATAGTTCTCTTTGATCAGCAGTTCTTTCAATTCTGTTGTATTGATTTCATAAGAACCGAGCGCCTGCACATTCAGTTCAATGAAGCGGTAATCATTGACCTCGGCATTGATGAATGTGTTCTGGTGGGTGCGGTTGTACATGCATGTCTCAAGATCAAGCACTGCTGTTTTGACATAGGTCGGTGTGTCAAAGATCGAATCGGAAAGAATCTTTCCGTTTTCGGCGATCAATGTATGGCCGCCAAAGACCAGATCGGTTGAGGATTCGCAGACTCCTGCTGAGACATAAATGTAATCACAGTAACAGGAAGCGCTCTTGGAAGCGACCATGGTTCTGCGGTAATCCTGTTTGCCGATCACCTCATCGCTTGCGGAAGGATTGACGACAATGTTGGCGCCTGCGCTGCATGCGTGTGTGCCCGGAGTATCGGGAACCCATAAGTCCTCACAGATTTCAGCCGCGATCTTCGCACCGCTCTGTGCATTGAAACCGATGATATCCCAGCCGAAAGGAATCTCATTGCCTTTGAGATTCAGGGTTCTTCCCTTGATCTTGCGGCCGCTTGAGAACCATCTGGTCTCATAGAATTCGCTGTAATTGGGAATGTGGAATTTCGGAACAACCGCCTTGATCTGTCCGTCATTGACAAAGACAGCACAGTTGTAAAGCGCGTTGTTATAGCGTAACGGCGCGCCGATCACAGCGCATACGCCGGGCAGTTTTTCCGTTTCTTTCGCAATCCGGAAGAGCTGATCTTCCGCCTCATCCAGAAGCGCCTTCTGGCCGAAGAGATCGCCGCATGTGTAAGCGGTGATGCAAAGCTCCGGAAAGACGATCAGTCCGCAATCGCTGTATTCATTCATGATCCGGATGATTTCATCCGTGTTGTATACGGGATCGGCAACTCTTAATGCCGGCACGGCTGCGGCTGCCTTGATCATTGTGTTTTTCATTTGGAATCAGTCCTTTCCATCCAGATAATGTCTGATTTCTTCCGGAACCATTGTGTTCATCTGTTTCTCAAGATCACGGATCTGTGTATACAGGGCCCGCACCTTTGAAGAGGAAACATCCTGGTAATCAGAAGGTGTGTGAATGATTTCAATATATTGTGAAATGGTGCTGAGATAAGGATCTTCCGCGATCATTTTCTCAACCGGCTCATTGTTGCGGACCATGCAGCAGATGCCGAACTGCGTGCAGATCTCATCAACGAATTTCCATCCGCCTGCCAGTTCGGGCAGCTTGTCTGAGCCGAACAGCAGTCTCACCGTATACCCCTGCTCTTTGAGATACTGCATTGTGGTATAAGTGCGCGGCTGTTCTGCGGCTTTGATCTCATAATCGCTGACTTCCATCCACTCATGAGCCTTTGCGCATTCCCTGAGCATGGCCAGCCTTGTCTCATCATCAAAGGCAAAATCCTTTTTCTGATCATCGGTGATATAGCGCATCTTGCTCGGCACAAAGATCACCTTGTCAAAGCCGGCCGCCTTTCTGGCAAAATCCGCCAGTTCAATATGGGCAATGGTGGGAGGATTGAATGCACCGCCGTAAACGAGCGCTCTCAAATTCTGCCTCCGTGCAGTTTCGCATACAGTTCGCTTCTGACCTCTGCGACTTTGAGGGTGAGGTCGACATAATGCTGATGAGGCATCTCAGGACGCAGTTCACTCTCCCAGACCTTGTTTTCAATCTGATCGCGGATATAGGCTTTCTTGGTTTCAATATCAGGCAGATCAATCACGAGTTCACCGCCAAGGATATGGGGAACCAGCAGCTTTTCAATGTGATATGCATGCACGGTTCTTCTGGCATGATATGCATCGGGATCGAGGTTGATCACTTCAATGTCATCGCCGTCCTTGAATTCCTCTTCATCCAGCGCAATGATGTCGCACTGTCCCTTGCCTTCCTCATCAAACAGACGCCAAGCCATCAGCTTGCCCGGTATGATTGCCTTGGATACGGAATCGGAGCACTTCATCTTCGGTGTATAGGAGCCATCGGCTTCCTTGACAGCCACAAGCTTGTAGACACCGCCGAAGACCGGATCGGAAGCACTGGTGATCAGGTTTTCACCGACGCCATAGGAATCAAACTGCGCACCTTCATAGATTTCCATGTTGATCATCTTCTTCTCATCCAGCGAGTTGGAAGCGACCAGCTTGATATAAGGCTTGCCTGCCTTGTCGAGCGCTTTTCTTAAACGCTTGTAGCCGCGGGCAAGGTCGCCGGAGTCGATTCTTGCGCTCTTGACTCTGCGGTTTGGATTGTCCGGATATTTCTCAGCCAGATAATCATCAATTTTGATCAGATTGGGCAGACCGCTCTCGAAGATGGAATAGGTGTCAAGCAGTAAGGACACATTGTCCGGATAAACATCCGCATATGCCTTGAAGGCATCGAATTCCGTCGGGAAGAATTCAATGAAGGAATGGGCAATTGTTCCGACCGCCTTGACACTGGGACCGAATTTCATTTCCGCCAGGCAGTTGGCTGTACCGATGCAGCCGCCGAGAATCGCTGCGTAAGCACCGTCATTGCCGGCGGATTCGCCCTGGGCGCGTCTGGTGCCGAATTCCATGACATTGCGCGGTCTGTGAATGTTGAGACCAGTGATTCTGGTCGCCTTGGTGGCGATCAGGGAATGGAAGTTCATGGTCTGAAGCAGATATGTCTCAATCAGAATGGCGCCGACCATATCGCATTCAATACGGACCATCGGCACCTGCGGATAGGCAATTGTGCCTTCCTTCATCATGTACACATCGCCCTTCCATTTGTATGTTCTCAGATATTCGCAGAATTCCTCGCTCATACCCTTGTAGCGCAGCCATCTGATATCACGGTCTGTGAAATGATAGTTCTGCAGGAATCTGACCAGTTTTCTCTGTCCGCAGCTGATCGCATAGCCGAGGTCGTCCGGATTCTTGCGGAAGAACATGTCAAAGACCATGACCACATCCTTGTGTCCTTTTACAAACAGTGCGTTGGCCATTGTGAATTCATAAAAATCGGTAACCATGGCCGGGTTATCGTAATCTTCATCGGGCAGATAGGGTTCTACTTTGATTTCACTCATGATCTTCTTTCTCCTCTTATTTGATCTCAATCTGACAGGAAGCCATGACTTCCAGGGCTGCTTCGTGTTTGGCGGGTGTGACTCCCGCACAGGCATTTTTCACGACGCACATCGATGTGCCGTTGAGGGCCGCTCTTGCCATCAATGCGTTGGAAATAACGCAGATATCGGTGCATAAGCCGCAGAATGTCAGTGATTCCGGCTTTTCCTCTTTCAGCAGTTCGATCAGTGTCTCACTGCCGAAGGTCGGCTTTTCAATGATCGTTGCACTTCTGTTTTTCAATACATCAAGGATCTTTTCATTGATCTGCCATCCTTTTGTGTCTTTGACACAATGGATTACCGGCAGATGTTTTCCTTCATAGGTGTCCATGTAATCCTCTCCATGGGTATCCATGGTGGCGATCACGGTGTCAAAGGAAGGATCATTGATCAGATCAATGACCGGCTGCACAGTCTGCACAGCTTCGGCTGTGCCGAGTGCCATGTCGATAAAGTCATTTTGCATATCGACGACAATCAATACGTTTTTCACAGGTTTTCCTCCATATAGCTGTACAGCGGGTTGAATCTGTACAATGCGGCATATTTGCCGCCGACTTTCTTTTTCTCACCGGTCTCATTCAGCATTTTCCTGATATCGCGGCGGAAGTTGCCGGTGTCTGTCTTTCTGCCGATCACCGCCTCATAGACATTCTGCACTTCACGCAATGTGAATTCATCAGGCAGAAGATTGAAGAGGATTCCGGTGGAGGCGGCTCTGTGCTGAACCTGGTCCATTGCCATGTTGACGGCCTTGATATGATCGGCTGCCAGCTTCGCATTGGATTCCTTCTCATTCAATGCTGAATCGGTATGGATGTAATTGTGATTGACGCGGTCATACACGTCATAGACAATCCGCACACCGTTTTCCTCGCACTCCAGCACAACCTGGGACACTCTGCCCTTTGCGTCGGTGGAAATGATGTTTTTGGAAATGGTGAACCATCCCGCATCCGCGGCATCATCGCCGGCTCTGGTATGACGGATATTCTCTTCCGGCGTCATTGAGAGATAGGCGGTTGTGATGATGCGGGTTCTGGGATCGCGGTTGGTTCTGCCGAAGGTGTAAAGCTGGCGGAAATAGGTGTCCTTGGTGATGTTGGTCTCTTCAGCCAGTTCCCGCTTCACCGCGTTTTCCATATCCTCATCGAAATTGATGAAGCCTCCCGGCAATGCCCAGTCATTGATGAACGGATGATCCTTGCGTCTGATCAGCAGCAGTTTCAGCTTGGCCTGCGAAACCGTCATCAGAATCATATCGACCGTGTTGCTCGGTCTTCTGTATTTTGTTTCATCATATTCTGCCAGGAACTCTTCCAGCGTCTGTCCCCTGGCATTCAAATTATTCATAGGCACTCTCCATATAGTCAAATTGACTATATAAATCATATGACCGGATTCAGATTGCGTCAATATGAAAAAACCGGTTTCCCGGTCAATTCATCGATATTCACTCTTCTGTGTAGGCGGTATATTTGTCGCTTTTCCCTTTTGCCTTTTCAACTGGATACTTCTTTTCATTCTGTATGCATTTGGCATTGATGATTTCATCCAGATCCACACCTAATACATCCGCCATCTGAATGCAGTAGTTCATCACATCCGCAAGCTCCTCACAGACATGGTTCAGGTCATAATCCGTATCGCTCCATTGGAAACATTCCAGCAGTTCGGATGCCTCGATGGAAATGGATTTGGCAAGATTGACCGGTGTATGGTACTGTTGCCAGTTCCTGTCAATTGTGAACTGGCGGATTCTTTCAATTGTCTCTTCTTTGATCATATTTTTTACCTTTCAATGCAAAAAGGATGGAACCCTCCATCCCTTATGATGTCTTTCTCTTCATTCTTGTATATTTGCGGCCGAGGTTGAGCTTCAGGAATTTGAGCAGAACTTCCTTGTCCTGGTTGGAGAAATCGAGTTCCTTGGTTGTATAATCATCCGGCTTCTTCTCATTCCGGGATTCAACCATGAAGTAAACAGCCACGTGATTCTTGTTTTCACGGTAGTCATAAGCTCTGACTTCATTCCACGGATAGAACTTTCCGGCGGAAACCATGCCGTCCTCACCGACGCCGTCATGAACAGCCATGAATGCGGTGACCGCAAGAAGTGTGGCAGCGATTCTGACATAATCCCATGTTGTGTTGACGGTTCCGCCCGCAAACAGGGAGATCATGGAAAGCAGACCGAGAATCAGAACCATGATTCTCAGATAGCCCCACTGCTGGTCCTGGATCATGATGTACTTGTGGATTCTTGCCCATCTGATCAGCATGACAATGCCGAAGACGGTGAATGTGACGGAAATAATAATATTCAGATAAATATTCATAATTTGATTCCTCCTGTCAAAAGACAGTTAACGAAAGATATTATAGCACGGCATGATTGTTTTTATTGCCGCAAGACAATAAAATATTAAGCATGACAAATAACATCATACGCATGGTTGCCATGGATTGCGACGGGACACTCTTCTCAAAGCACGGAAGAATCTCCGAGTATGGCGCAAGTGTGCTGAAACAGCTGAAAGAACGCGGGATTCTGGTCGTGATCTGCACGGGCAGGCCGCTTTATTCCATACAGAGGGCGCTGTCCTCTGATCTTTATGATTATGCCGTGCTGAACAACGGCATGCAGAGTGCGAAAAATAACGGAGAGATCATCGAAGATAAGCGGAAGCTTCTGCCTGAAGAGATCAGGGAAATCACCCGGTGCTGCGAACGCTTCAATGTGATGATGTCCGTTTCATACGATGATGATTTTCATCATTTCACATCCAAAAAGCATCATCTGTATGTCTCTTCCGTGCAAAAGCTGAAAAACCTGGCGAGAAAGATGCTTGGCAGAAAGCTCTGGTCTGATGACATGCATTCGGACTATGAAAAGCTGACCTCCTATCAGATTGACAAGATCTGCTTTTCCGGCACAAACGCCGCATTGCAAAAGCTTTCGCAGAGCCTTGACCATGCAAAGTATTCCGTATTGTTTGTTTCATCCAACTGGCTTGAGATCATGCCGCATGGTGTTTCCAAGGGTGCTGCGCTTTTGAAAATCATGGAAATTGAAAACATCGCGAAGGAAGAATGCGCGGCATTCGGAGACGGTGAAAACGATCTGTCCATGCTGGAAGCGGCCGGCTGTCCGGTTGCCATGAAGAATGCGATGCCTTCTTTGAAAGAAGCCGCTGCCTATGTCACAGAGGAACATTGTGCTGATGATGGCTGTGCGAAATGGATTGATGCTCACATTTTGCAAAATCATGGATAAACACCGCTTTTGGCGGTAAAATAGTAGATGTTGGAGGGTATATGAAACCGGACGATTTTCTGCCTTATCTCACAAAATTCATATCAGTCAGAATGGATGACGGCACAACCGATGCCGGCTATATTGCCAATCCGTCTGATTTTAAGGATTACCCTTCCGAACACATGAAGCTCAGACTGATCAACGGACTGCTTTATTCGGATATCGATATCAGCCGCATCCGCTCCATCCAGCAGGTGCAGCGCGAGGATACAACGAAAATTCCGATTGTCGGCTTCGATGATGAGCCCTTCTCCACCCGTCCTTCCAATGAACGCACGGAAGAGCTCAGCATTGAGGATCAGCTCGATGCACTGGTTGAGGGAAATCTCTTTGAATTCCCCGACCTCAATGATCTTCTGGATAATAAATGAACCGCAGACGATGCGGTTTTTTCATTGTAAAAGGAAGCTTTTTCAGCTTCCTTACTCAATCTCATATTCACAGCCGATGTCGTTGTTGATGACACCTTCAGGCTCTAAGACAAAGATATTGTACGTATAGATCAGTTGAGACGTATCATAGCGGTATGTATATGAAGTTGTTTCTTCCAGCAGCTTCTCCCCTTCTTTGAGCTCATAGGTTTCCTGCTTGGTTGAGGCTTTGAATCTGCTGAGTCTTGCAAGAAGATCCGCTTCATCAGCGCTGCCGTCCATATTGGCATACCATAGATCAGTGATCTTTCCGTTTTCAATGCCGCAGGTGATCGCCTTGTTAGTGGAAATCTCATTGCCGATTTCATAGCGAAGACTGATCTGTCCGGCTGTCTGTTCGTCATTATAGAAATGAATCATGACACTCCAGCTGTTAAAGTCAATGTTCGGAAAATCCATCCGGATTTTTTCAGTCACTTCTTCGGGAACAATCCCTTGCACATACGGCTGCCGTTCTGTTTCTTTGAGATCGTCTGCCTCAAGATCAACACTTTCATGAACCGGTTCACTCACGTCAGATTCATTCAGCCAATGGCCAAGTTTCAGAACTGTCTTACCGGTTTCCCCTTCTGATTCAATGGTCTTTGCGGATGCGCATCCGCATAACAGGAATGCGGCACAGATACAGGCTGTCAGTTGTCTTTTCATAAACGCTCCCTCATTTCAATCACAATGTGTACAATGAGGTGCCTGTTCTTACAGAAATCATATCAGTCCCGGATTTTGATCACATATTTGTCGATCAAACAATGATGTCCCACCATGCATAGTTCTTCCTCAGTTCTTTGTGTCAAAGCTGTGCACACCGCGGATTTCAATCGTGATCGTGCCGTCATCATGAGACAGGAATGCGATCTTTTCACGGTCTTCCGCAAGGCTGCCGGGGAATGAGATCTCAATACCGGTATCAGTCACGATCTTCTGCTTTTTCATGGATGCGGTCACGGAACGTTTGGGCAGCTCCACTTCCTGGGGCAGCTCCTTCTGCTGTGCTTTTCTGATAAAGACTTCAGCCATTTCCGGCTCATCCTCAAAGACTTCCGAAACCAGTGTCTGCGGTTTGAAGGTCATTCCCTCATTCACGCTTTCACTGATGTGGTTTTTGACTTTGCTTAAGATCACGGCCGGATTCTCATCGAATTCCTCTGCCACTTCAATGGCGATCTCTTTGACGGTATTGATCACTTCCTTATGCGAAATGCCTTCTTTTGATCTGAGAAGCGTATCGCTGATCAGGCGCCGGTCATCCTTCCATTTTCCTTCATCCACCATTGAAATCTCATGATTGAGCAGATTGATTAACGCAAATGCGCTTAACGGTTTGGTAAAGGAAGGCAGTGAGGAATGATTGAAACTGATCGTGTTGAACACCCTTCCCTCCCTGACATCGGAAAGATAAGTCATCGTTTCCTGTTCCTCAAGGAATACCACCGCGATATAAGGCACATCATCATCCCTGAAATCCACGACCAGGATTTCAAAGGAACGGGGCTCCTCGTCCTCGAAATAAGAAATGATTTCCGAGAGGGCTTCAGCCGAAAACTGCGCGAGATTCTTTTCGTGCGCAAAGTATTCCTCAAGCAGTTTTTCAAATTCACTGCCTTCAAGGAATTCACCCTTGCGTGCCCGCATGTCGTTTTCGCATCGTGTCACATAGCGGCTGACATATTTTTCAATCATCGGATCCTCGAGATCGAGCGTTCTTTCAGACAGACAGATCTGATGGCGTCTGCCATCGATCACATGAAGAATCGCCGACTGTATCTCAAGGCCATGACTTTTGATTTCCATGATATCTTCCATTTCACTCATGGCTGTTCTCCTTTAATTTCACACGCGTCCATTATACACGCAAACAAAAAGGAGGCACATCCATTTGGGATGCGCACTCCTCGCGAATCATTTCACGCTGACGAGATAATGATCCTCATCCGCGTCAACCAGGATTGTCTTGCCGGCGATATCCGGATTCTCCAGAATCACCCTTGCCACCTGGGTTTCCACTTCACGCTGGATGTGACGCTTCATCGGACGCGCTCCATAGAGCGGATCGACGCCGCATTCAATCATTCTCTTCTTCGCGTTTTCACTGACTTCAAGTGTCACGTCCTTTGCCCTCAGGCGCTCTTCCAGCTGCCTTAAGAACTTCTCGGCAATCTTCACAAGCACGCTTTCATCCAGGGCGTTGAAGACGATGATCTCATCGATACGGTTGATCAGTTCCGGCTTGAAGAACTTGTGCACCTCTTCAAGATAATGGTCCTCTCTGGCCTTTGCGTCTGTTTCAAAGGCATACTGGGAACCGAGGTTGCTGGTCATGATGATGATCGTGTTCTTGAAGTCGACTGTCACACCTTTGGAATCGGTGATTCTGCCGTCATCGAGAATCTGCAGAAGGATGTTGAATACATCCGGATGCGCCTTCTCAATTTCATCGAGAAGCACGATGCTGTAAGGGCTTCTGCGCACTGCTTCAGTGAGCTGGCCGCCCTCATCATAGCCGACATATCCCGGAGGAGCACCGATCAGTCTGGATACGGAGAACTTCTCCATGTATTCGGACATATCGATACGCACGATCTTGGATTCATCATCAAACAGCTGTGCCGCAAGCGCCTTGGCCACTTCGGTTTTACCGACACCGGTCGGACCTAAGAAGAGGAAGGAGCCAAGCGGTCTGTTTTCATCCTGGATCGCTGCCTTGGAACGCATGATCGCATCGGATACCAGACGCAGTGCCTGGGGCTGGCCCATGACTCGCTGTTCAAGCACTTCGGGCAGATGGAGAATCTTCTGACGTTCGGTGCTCATCAGTTTTGCGACTTCGATGTGTGTCCATCTGGATACGATCTTGGCGATCATATCCTCATCCACAACCTGGCGGATCATTCTGTCCGCCTCTGCCTTGTCAGCGGCTTCAATGCGCTTTTCAAGGCTCGGGATGGTGTCATATTTGAGTTTTGCGGCACGTTCGTAGTCCGCATCATTCTGCGCCTGGGTCAGTTCCAGTTTCGCCCTTTCGAGCTGTTCTTTGGTATCCTTGACAGCGTCAAGCTCTTTCTTTTCGGCCTGCCATTTGGAGAAGCGGATCTCTTTCTTCTCATTGAGGGAAGCGAGTTCCTTTCTGATCTCTTCCAGTCTTTCCAGCGCCTTTGGATCATTCTCCTCTTTCAGGGATGTCTCCTCAATCTGAAGGGTCATGATCTTACGGGAGAGCTCATCGAGTTCGGCCGGCATGGAATCCATTTCCACACGGATGCCCGCGCAGGCCTCATCGATCAGGTCGATTGCTTTGTCAGGCAGGAAACGGTCGGTGATGTAACGATTGGAAAGAACCGCGGCTGCGATGATCGCCTCATCCTTGATCTGAACGCCATGGTGGGATTCAAATCTGTCCTTGAGGCCTCTGAGAATGGAGATGGTATCCTCCACACTCGGTTCGGAAACCATGATCTTCTGGAATCTTCTTTCCAGGGCACGGTCTTTCTCAATATATTTTCTGTATTCGTCAAAGGTTGTCGCACCGATGCACTTGAGTTCGCCTCTTGCCAGCATCGGCTTAAGCAGGTTTGCGGCATCCATGGAGCCTTCGGTCTTGCCCGCACCGACAAGATTGTGGATCTCATCGATGAACAGGATGATATTGCCGTCAGCCTTCTGGACCTGTTTGAGCACGCCCTTTAAGCGTTCCTCAAACTCGCCTCTGTATTTGGCACCCGCAATCAGGGCACCCATATCCAGTTCGATCAGTTTCTTTTCCTTTAAGCCAAGGGGCACATCCCCGTTCATGATGCGCCATGCAAGACCTTCCACGATGGCTGTCTTACCGACGCCCGGCTCACCGATCAATACCGGATTGTTCTTCGTCTTTCTTGAGAGAATCTCAATGACGCGGCGGATTTCCTCATCGCGTCCGATGACCGGGTCAATCTTTCCGTCACGGACTTCCTGGACCAGATCATGGCCGTATTTGCTGAGTGCATCCAGCTGGGATTCATTGCTCTTTTCATCCATTGTCATACCGCCTCTCCTTTCTTCCTCCGCTTTGCGCACACTCTGCGCATTCAGAGAAAATCTCTTCTTCATTTCAGCGATCACAGGCGCGTCTGTTTCCAGCATTCCGATCAGCAGTGCAGCCGTGCTCATATAGGAGTCGCCCTGTTTCTTCATGTAATCCAGCGCTTTGGTGTAAGCGGCGGACACATGGCGTGAAAGCCTCGGCTCGCTGCTGCCTGATACAGATGGCAGACGCTTGAGATATTCGTTCACAAACGAAAGCAGTTCATCCCTGTCAACTGACAGTCTTTCAAAGATCCCTTCCAGACCGCCGTCCTCGATCATGGCGGCCAGGATATGTTCACACGAAAGTTCGGCATTGGAATTCTGCTGCGCTTTCGTCAGTGCATTCATGATTACCGACTGAAGAATTTCAGTCATCTGTTCAATGTTCATAACTGCCTCCTTTCAAAGGACGCATGGATCAGGAGAAGCTCTTCTTGAAGCGGCTCCAGATGCTTTCACCGGCTCTGGTGCCCTGCAGCTTCTGCAGCTCCTTGTACAGCTCCTTTTCCTTATGGGAGAGATTGTCATCCACGGTGATGTTGACAACGCAGATCTGATCGCCGGTTCTGCCGGTGCGGGCCTCATTGATTCCCTTGCCGCGCAGTCTGAACTGTTTGCCGTGCTGGGTGCCGGCAGGAATCTTCATCGACACATCGCCATAGATGGTCGGAACATCGATCGTTGTGCCGATTGTCGCATCGACTGCGGACACCGGGATTTCCAGATAGATGTTGTTGCCGTCACGTTCAAACTGCTTGTGCGGCTGAATATGAATCTCGATATAGAGGTCGCCGTTGGGACCGCCGTTGACGCCTCTTTCACCGAGTCCCTGGACTCTGAGCATCTGACCGTCCTGGATACCGGCGGGAATGTTGATTTCTCTTTCGACTCTTCTCTTGTTGTAGCCCTGGCCTTTGCAGTGCGGACAGATCTTCTTGATCTTCTTGCCGGAGCCATGGCAGTCAGGACATACACCCTGGGTCTGGAACACACCGAAAGCGGTGCGCTGCTGCTGGATCACGGTACCGGTGCCGCGGCATCTGGAACATGTCTCCACATCGCCGGGTGTGGCTGCCCCGCTGCCGCCGCAGGCGGAACAGGTTTCATCGACTTCGATATTGATACTTTCCTTCTTGCCGAAGCATGCGTCAAGGAATGAGATCCGCACATTCATCTTGCGGTCATCGCCTTGTCTGGGACCTCTCTGACTGCGGCCGGATGAGCTGAAACCGCCCATGCCGCCCATACCGCCGCCGAAGAATGAGGAGAAGATATCATTGAGGTCGTCCATGCCGCCGAATCCTCCGGAGAATCCGCTGAATCCGCCGCCCGCCTGGCTGCCGTCCATGCCGGCAAAGCCGAACTGGTCATAGGTTGCTTTCTTCTGCGGGTCGGAGAGCACTTCATAAGCCTCGTTGATTTCCTTGAATTTTTCCTCGGCATCGGGTGACTTGTTCACATCGGGATGATATTTCTTTGCAAGCGAACGATATGCCTTCTTTATTTCGTCATCACTCGCGCCTTTTGAGATACCGAGTACCTCATAATAATCTCTCTTTTCAGCCATATCACTGCTTGTCCTTTCTTTTTAAATCAGAGAATGCGGAATCACATCCATCAATTCCGCATCCTCTCTTTCTCAGTTAGTTCTTATCGGAGAATTCCGCATCAATGATGTCGTCGTCATTGTTGTTAGCGGATCCGTTGTTCTGATAGGACTCATTGCCGAAGCCCTGGTTCGGGTTCGGATTGCCCTGGTTCTGATACATTGCCTGAGCCATATCCTGAGCCGCCTTCTCCAGTGCATCGAGCTTGTCTTTCAGGGATGCCATGTCATTCTTGTCAATGCATTCCTGGAGTTCATCTCTGAGCTTCTTGACCTCATCCTTCTGCTGCTGTGAGACATTCGGATTGTCATTCTTGAGGGTTTCATCAATCTGGTTGATGTAAGCCTCAGCTCTGTTTCTTGTCTCGATCTCTTCCTTGCGCTTGTCATCCTCAGCCTTGTGAGCCTCAGCTTCCTTCACCATGCGGTCGATCTCATCTTCGGAAAGTCCGGAGGAGTTTGTGATGGTGATGGACTGCTTCTTGTTGGTTGCCTTATCGACAGCGGATACATTGACGATACCGTTGACGTCGATATCAAACTTGACTTCGATCTGAGGAATGCCTCTTCTAGCCGGTGCGATACCGTCGAGCTGGAAGTTGCCGAGTGTCTTGTTATCGTTTGCCATCGGTCTTTCACCCTGCAGGACATGGATGTCAACTGCCGGCTGGTTGTCAGCCGCGGTGGAGAAGATCTGTGACTTGGAAGTCGGGATGGTTGTGTTTCTCGGAATCAGAACGGTCATGACGCCGCCCAGTGTTTCGATACCGAGTGAAAGCGGTGTGACATCCAGCAGCAATACATCGTTGACATCGCCCTGGAGGACGCCGCCCTGGATTGCGGCACCGAGTGCAACGCATTCATCCGGGTTGATGGACTTGTTGGGCTCTTTGCCCAGTTCTCTTCTGACTGCTTCCTGGACAGCCGGAATTCTTGTGGAACCGCCTACCAGCATGACCTGGTCGAGATCGCTTGCGGACAGTTTCGCATCGCGCAGAGCTGTTCTGACCGGAACCATTGTTCTTTCAACGAGGTCCTTTGTCATTTCATCAAATGCCGCTCTTGTCAGAGTTGCCTCGAGATGAAGAGGTCCGCTTGCGCCGGCGGAGATAAACGGCAGGGAGATCTGTGTCTGAACCATGCCGGAGAGGTCTTTCTTGGCCTTTTCAGCTGCTTCCTTCAGTCTCTGCAGAGCCATCTTGTCAGCCTTGAGGTCAATGTTGTTCTCACGCTTGAAGTTGGCTGCCAGCCAGTCGATGATCTTGTTGTCGAAGTCATCGCCGCCCAGGTGTGTATCACCGGCTGTGGAGAGAACTTCGAATGTGCCGTCAGCGATATCGAGGATGGAGACATCGAATGTGCCGCCGCCAAGGTCATAAACCAGAACCTTCTGTTCCTTGGATGTGTCCTTGTCAAGTCCGTATGCCAGTGCGGATGCGGTCGGTTCGTTGATGATTCTCTTGACATCCAGACCGGCGATTCTGCCTGCGTCCTTTGTCGCCTGACGCTGCGCGTCATTGAAGTATGCAGGAACAGTGATAACCGCTTCTGTGACCGGCTCACCAAGGTAAGCTTCCGCATAGCTCTTGATGTAGGACAGAATCATCGCGGAAATTTCCTGCGGTGTGTACTGCTTGCCTTCCATGGTCACCTTTTCGTTTGTGCCCATGAGTCTCTTGATGGAATAAACTGTGTTCTTGTTTGTGACAATCTGACGCTTTGCGGCATCACCGACGATTCTTTCGCCGTTTTTGAAAGCCACGACGGACGGAGTTGTTCTGTTTCCTTCCGGGTTTGTGATAACCTTTGCTTCGCCGCCTTCCATAACAGCCGCACAGCTGTTTGTTGTACCTAAGTCAATACCGATAATCTTGCTCATATTTCTGTCCTCCCAAGCTTATTCGCTTACTTTGACCATTGCCGCACGAAGAATGCGGTCCTTTAATTTATAACCTTTCTGAAGAACCTGAATGACCATTCCCGGCTCAACACCCTCGACCTTTTCACTCATCAGGGCCTGATGCCAGTTGCCGTCAAACGGTTTGTCGAGCGCTTCGATCTCCGTCACGCCTTCGCGTTCAAGCGCGCCTTTGAGCTGTGCGTAGATCATTTCAACGCCCTTGCGGTATGCCTCATCGCTTGTCTCATGTTCAAGCGCCCGCTCGCAGTTGTCCAATACCGGCAGCACTTCCAGAGCGAACTTCTGAATGTGATACTTGCTTAACTGTTCAAACTCATTCTGAAGTCTCTTTCTGGTGTTTTCCGTATCGGCATATGCGCGTGCATACTCGTTTTTGAGCTTCGCGACATCCGCTTTCAGTTTTTCGTTTTCCTTTGTGAGTTCCTTAAGCTTTTCCGCTGCAGGATCTGCTGGTTCTGTCTTCTCAGTTTCAGGCGACTCCACGGTTTCCTCTGTTTCAACCGCTGTTTCTTCCTGTTCAGCCTTTTCCTTTACTTCTTCGCTCATCCGTCTCATCACCTCCGCTGTAGTACATCTTTTCGATCATTCTGGCCGCGTAATCAATCATGCCGATGATTTTCTCATAATTCATACGGCTCGGACCGACCACCATCAATTCACCGGACTCATTTCCTCTGACACGGAAGCGGCTGCGCACAACCGCAAGGTCATTGACCCATGTGAGCTGTGCCCTGTCTGTTGTGACTGCCAGTGTGTTGTCACCTTCATCAATGCGCTTCCAGACGCTTGCGTCATCAAGCATAGTCATCAGCCGTTTCAGTTTGTCGATATCTTCGAACTCAGGCTGATAGAGCATTCTGTCCTTGCCGGAGAAGTATACATTCTCGCCTGCGAATTTCACGAACGCTCTGACGAATGCGGTGAACAGCAGCTCGTGCTGTTTGACAACCGCGGAGAGTTCCGGTTTGATGTACTGCATTCTTGCCGGCAGTTCATTGATCGGAATACCTCTCAGTTTTCCATTGAGGATGTCCGTGCAGGCTTCAATGTCCGCATAAGGAATATCCTCATCGAAATGGAATGTCTTGGTCTCGGTGTGGCCTGTGTTTGTAATGAATACGCAGACCGCGTTTCTCTCATCGAGCTGGAACAGTTTGATATGTTCAAGCTTCTGGCTCCGCGAATCAGGTCCGATCGCGCCGCTGGTCATATTCGTCATTTCCGACAGAATATTGCAGCTGAGATGAATCGCTTCCTCGATATTCAGGTTGCTTGCGTCAAACGCATCCCGGATCGCCATCTCCATTCTGCGGTCGATGGACGAATTGCTCAGAAGATGTTCGCAATAGAACTTGTATCCGAGGGTGCTCGGCACGCGGCCGCTTGAGGTATGCGTTTTTTCAAGATACCCCATCTCCTCAAGAGCCTGCATATCATTACGGATCGTGGCACTGGAATACTGAAGTTTGTATTTCTGCTGAAGGGTTTTCGATCCGACGGGTTCAGCTGTCTTGATGAACTCATCCACGATCGCTTTGAATATTTCTATTCGTCTTGGCGTCAGCATTTTCAACCTCCTTTAGCACTCTATCTCAATGCCTGCTAATACTATACAGCGTGGTTTTAGCACTGTCAAGCATTGTGTGCTAATTCATGAAAAAGGTTTTCAAAGCATTAAAAAAGGAGCGGACAGTCACTGTTCACTCCGTTTCTTTTCATTAAGGATTCAGCCTTTGAGGACGTCCTTTTTGTCGGCCATTGCCTCCTTGACAAGATCCACAACCTCCGCCGGAACCATCTTGGAGATATCCCCGTCATTCAGGGCGATTTCCTTGACCACGCTTGAGGAAAGGAAGGAATATTCCGGCTTGGCAATCAGGAACATCGTTTCCACATCCGGATCCAGCATCAGATTGGCGGTTGCCTGCTGAAGTTCATATTCATAGTCGGTGACCGCGCGGATGCCTCTGACAATCGCCTTGGAGCCGGTCTTTCTGGCAAAGTCAACCGTGAGGCCTTCACCGATGATGACTTTCACATTGCGGCAGTTTTCACGTGATGCAAGACTTGCCTCGATCATCGCCTTGCGCTGGGCAGCATCAAACACGCACTTTTTGCGCGGATTGACCATCAGCAGAACGTCAAGCTCGTCAAAGATGAGAGCTGCTCTTTCAATGATGTCAAGATGACCGAGGGTGATCGGATCAAATGTGCCCGGATAACATGCTTTCATATTCTATTTCCCCCTGTACCAGGTGATGCGGCTGATGCCATATACCCTGTCCTTTTCAAACTGAAGATGTTCATATTCCTCATGGAACTCATCTTCCTTTAATGATTCAATCAATACCATTCCATCTTTCTCAACCAGTTCATAATCACTGATGAGATTCAGGATTTCGCGGTTCTTCTGTTTCGCATAGGGCGGATCCATATAAATGAGATCAAATGTCATGCCCTCTTCTTTGAGAATGACAAGAGCCTTCATGTCTGTGCATGACAATACTCTTGTCTGCTGCTTCACACCAAGAGAATCAATATTCTTACGGATCGCACTGACTGCCCTGCGGTCATTGTCGACAAACACCGCCTGATCCATTCCTCTTGACAGAGCTTCCAGACCGTTAGCCCCGCTGCCCGCATAAAGATCGAGCATATTGCCGCCGTCAAAGGAACCGCCAATGGAGGAAAACACCGCTTCACGGACTTTGTCCAGAGTGGGTCTTGTGGACATGCCGGCAGGTGCCTCAATGCGGCGGCTGCGGAATTCTCCGGCAATGATTCTCATTTGATCTCCCCTCTTTCATGGGCGGCGATCACCGCCTGGGAGATGCCGACTGCCATCATGAATGACAGGGTTGAGGAGCCGCCTGCCGAAATCATCAGCAGCGGAATACCGGTCAGAGGAACAAGTCCCGTGACACCGCCGATATTGAAGAACATATGGACCAGCAGATAGGTTGCCGTACCGATCAGGATGATCTTTGCCCTTTCGCTTTTGATCTTTCTTGCATGGCGGAACAGTCTTAAGAGAACCAGACAGTAGAGCACCATCAGCATCAAGAACCCGAAGTAGCCAAGCTCCTCGACAACGATCGCGAGGATATAGTCGGTATTGGCTGCCGGGAAACGTGTGTATTTGCGCACCGATCCGCCAAAGCCGACGCCGAACCAGCCGCCGGTCGCAAAGGATACAAGACCGTTGATCAGCTGATAGCCGGTGCCGTATTGATCCGCGAACGGATTGATCGCGGTCAGGAAGCGGTTCTTCTGATAATCCTGCAGGAAGTTCATTCCCTCAATCAGATGCTCGCCTGCCGGGGAAAGCAGATAAACAGCGAATGCCACCGACATCCAGAACAGAACCTTGAGAACAATCTGGAAGCGTCTCATATTGGGATGCTCGGGAATTAAGAAGCAAACGCAGGTTACCAGGAAAATAACCAGCGCGCTGCCGAAGTCCGACTGCAGAACAAGCGTGATAAAGAACATCGCAAAGGTCAGTCCGATCGGCACCATGCACATCTGCCACCAGTTCTTATACTGTTTCTTCACATCGCCGCAATAAGCCGCGACAGTCAGAATCGCCACGATCTTGGCAAATTCGGAAGGCTGGATGGTGACATCCGTGATACCAAGCGGAAGTCTTAACCATGCGTGGGCATTGCCGGTCGGCGCAAACGCAAGGCAGAGTCCGAGCAGAATGCATGTCACAAAGACCAGGGACGGGTATCCCTTTGATTTGAGTATTTTCAGGCTGAAGCCGTTGGCCAGGCGGGTCATTAACAGATATCCCGCGGTGACGAAGATAATCTGCTTGACGATGGTGATGGCAAGGTAACGGTTGTTGCCGGTGGCGATTCCCATCGAGGCGCTGCCGATCATGACCGTGCCGAAGACAACCAGGCCGATCATGCCGAGGTGCAGCCAGACATCAAAGCCGTGCGGCATGATGAGCCAGTTGCGGATAAACTGTCTGAGCTTCAGAACTCTGTTTGAGGTTTTAACGGTTTTCGCATTTGTCATAACACAAGCATTTTAGCACACAGTGATACTGATTTCACTTCACAGTGATACAGAATTAAGCATTATATAAGGAAGGCTTTGACAAAGAGTTATATTCTGCTTACAATATCCGCGAGGTAATGACAATGTTAATCAACAATGACACAATCATCAAGGATACCGATGAAAGAATCCGCCTTGTATCGGAAGATGTTCCGCTTCCCCTCTCCGCTGAAGACGAAGCCCTGTTAAGGGATATGTTTCAGTATGTCATCGATTCAACCGATGAGGAGAAAGCGGAAAGACTCAACCTGCGTCCGGCGGTGGGCATCAGCGCGATCCAGGTCGGCGTCCCCAAGAAGATGACTGCGATCGTGGTTGATGACCAGGATAAAAACGGTGATCCCGTACGTTATGAATTCATGCTGGTCAATCCGAAAATTGTCTCCTCCTCCATCCAGAAAGCATATCTTTCCGCCGGGGAAGGATGTCTCTCGGTTGCTGAAGACCATGAAGGCCATGTCGTCAGAAGCGCCCGCGTCAAAGTCAGGGCGTACGATCTGCTCAGAGACCAGAATATTGAAATCAAGGCTGCCGGCTATCTCGCGATTGTTCTGCAGCACGAACTGGACCACTTCAAAGGAACACTCTTCTACGATCATATCGATCCGAAAGACCCGTTCAAAGAAGTGCCAGGCGCTATTGAGATTTAATTGCCCGATCCCGTGAAATCGGGCATTTCTTATGCTATAATACGTAAAAGAATCCAAACGCTCACAGAAATGAGGTAAACACCATAATGTCTGAATTTAATAATGCAAGAAGAGCCGGGCAGACTGTCCGTTATTCTGAAGTTGCCGACTCGTTTAATGCCGGCATGATTGATCATAAAACCGACACGCTTGTATATGCCCTGGGCGGTCTTGGTGAAATCGGTAAAAACATGTACTGCTTCGAACATGACGATGAGATTGTCATCGTCGACTGCGGTGTCATGTTCCCCGAAGGAGACCTGCTTGGCGTGGACTATGTCATACCTGATTACTCCTACCTCGTCAAAAATCATGAAAAAGTCAAAGCGCTGATCATCACCCACGGTCATGAGGACCACATCGGCGGTATTCCTTTCTTCTTACGCTCCGTGCGTCTGAAGGAAATCTATGCGCCCCGCTTTGCCAAGTCATTAATTGAAAAGAAACTGGAAGAACACCGTCTTTCCAGACAGTGCAAGGTCATTGAGATCAACTCGGACAGCCGTGTGAGAACAGAACATTTCAACATCGGCTTCTTCGATACCGTGCACTCGATTCCGGATTCACTCGGTGTATTGATCAACACCCCCAACGGACGCATCGTGGAAACCGGCGACTTCAAGTTTGACCTGACTCCGGTCGGACGCAATTCCGATTATCAGAAAATGGCCTTCATGGGTCAGGCAGGCGTCACTCTGCTGATGAGTGACTCAACCAACTCATCCGTTCCGGGCTTCTCGATCTCCGAGCGCCAGGTCGCATTAGCGATCAACGAACAGATGCGCAAGACACCGGGCAGGCTGCTCGTTTCCACCTTCGCATCCAACGTCCTTCGTCTCAACCAGATTCTCGAAGCTGCCGTATCATGCGGCAGAAAGGTGGCGGTATTCGGCCGCTCCATGGAGAATGTATGCGACATTGCCAGAAAGAACGGCGTCATCAATATTCCTGACAGTTCCTTCATCAGCGGCAATGAGCTCAATACCCTTCCGCCCAACCGTATCTGCATCGTATGCACGGGCAGCCAGGGCGAACCGATGGCAGCCTTAAGCAGAATCGCCAACGGCACTCACCGCTTCATCAAGATTATTCCCGGCGACACGGTTCTCTTCTCATCCAGCCCGATTCCGGGCAACGGCGTTTCGGTCGGCGGTGTCATCAACCAGCTGACAAGAGTCGGCGCCAACGTTGTCACCAACTCCCCGCTGACCTCGTTCCATACAACCGGACACGCGCCGCAGGAAGAGCAGAAGCTCATGCTCAATCTGATCAAGCCGAAATACTTCATGCCCAACCATGGCGAATACAAGATGCTTATCCAGCATTCCCAGACCGCCCAGCTGACCGGTATTGAGCCGGATCACTGCCTGATCTGTTCCAACGGCGATATCGTCGTATTGAGAAATGAGGAATGCTTCATCGCCAACGAAAGAGTGCAGACCGATGCCATCTATGTCGACGGCAACGACGCTTCCGGTCTTTCCACCAGTGTCATCAAGGACAGAAAGATCCTGGCTGAAAACGGTCTGGTCGCGGTCATTGTCACGATCGATTCGAGATACAACAAGATTCTCTGCAGACCTTCGATTGTCTCGCGCGGCTTCGTCTTCATCAAGGATTCCCAGACCCTGCTCAAAGAGGCGGAACTGATCGTCTATGATTCGCTGAAGAAAAAGATGCAGCAGAGAACAACCTTCGGTGAACTCAAAAACTGCATCCGCTCCTCACTTGAGCCGTTCCTCTTCCAGCGCACCAACCGCAACCCGATCGTCATTCCGGTCATTCTCAACCAGAAAGCCGCCATTGCCGAAATCATGGCAAAATCAGCGGAACGCGGAAGAACACCGGGACGCAGAAGAACATCCCAGTAAACAAAGCAAGACCTGCCGCCGGCAGGTCTTTTCTTTATGAGTTGTAAATGATTATTGAACCGGTTCAAGGGTGATGATTTCTTCGGGAACCTCATTCTCATCAAAGCAGACGGAAGTCTCATCGAATTCCTTCAGAGACGGGAATGCCTTTTTCACATCATTGATATCCGCGATCACGCCATATCCCCTGTTTCCCTTGCGGAAATGCATGAGGATACTCAGCTTCGGTTTTGCCTTTGAAATGATTTCAGCAGCCTGCGCAGCGTCAATGGTGTAATGGCCGCCAACCGGTATCAGCATAACATCCACTCCGCAAAGCTTCTGATATTCTTCATCCGTCGGCAGTCTGCCGATATCGCCCATATGAACAATCCGGCAGTTTCCTGCATGCATGAATGTGATGCGGTTCATTCCCCTTAAGGCGCCGCCCGCATCATCATGGGGCACCGTGATAAACGTCATTGCGAAACCGTCAGTTTCAGGTACTGCAGTCCGGATCAGATGGGCTGCATTATGGTCGCCATGTCCATGGGAACAGTATACGCAGTCCGCCTCAATGTTTTCAGGAAGTTTCAGCCCGGGAACACTGTCATTTTCATACGGGTCGAGAACCGCGCTTTTCCCATTGTAAGTGATGCGGAAACAGGAATGGCCAAAGGATTCAATTCTGACTTCTGCCATGGTTTTCTTCCTTTATGAAATCATACAAGACGGTCAAACAGTCTGTACAGATGCTTGCGGCTTGCCTTCGGTCTTTCCAGCGCTTCCTGAATCGGCATGCTGGTCAGGCTGTTGTCAATGATGCCCACACACTGTCCGCCGATGCCTTCCATCAGCAGGTCAACCGCTTTTTCACCCATGCGGCTGGCCAGCATACGATCGCTCGGAGTCGGGCTTCCGCCTCGCTGGATATGGCCGAGAACTGTCGCTCTGCCGCTGAATTCGGTATGCTGGGATACCTTCTTGGCCAGTGCCTCGACGTCAGTGATCTTTTCGGAAATGATCACGATCGCATGGTTCTTTCTGACCGCGTTGCCAAGATATCTCAGACGCTCAAGCACTTCAATCTCATCATATCCGGTCTCCGGTGTGATGACCATTTCAGCACCGCATGAAATCGCTGTATAAAGAGCCAGGTCGCCGCAATGGTTGCCCATAACCTCAACGATGGAGCAGCGGTGATGGGAGCTGGATGTGTCACGCAGTTTGTCGACGTTCTCCACGCATGTGCGCAGCGCAGTGTCAAAGCCGATGGTCAGATCGGTTCCCGGAATGTCATTGTCAATGGTGCCCGGCAGACCGATGCAGTTGATGCCCTTCTTTGTCAGAGCGAGTGCGCCGCGATAGGAACCGTCGCCGCCGATGACAACCAGGGCGTCAATGCCTGCTCTGTGCATGTGCTTGACACACTGATCCTGGATTTCATTCTCTCTGAATTCAGGAAGTCTTGCCGAACCGAGGAATGTTCCGCCGCGGTCAAGAATGTCCGAAACGGAGCTTCTTTCCATCGGAATGAATGTCTCTTCCAGAAGTCCGCGGTAGCCGTTTTTGACACCGACCACCTCAACACCATTGTTCAAAGCGATTCTTGTTACGGCGCGGATTGCCGCGTTCATGCCCGGCGCATCGCCGCCTGATGTTAATACCCCAATCTTTCTAACCATACTGTCCTCCATGATTGTTGATTAAGATTCAGCTGAAGTGCTGTTATTTCCCTTTGATTCTGCGGTCTTCACCGGTTAACACGGCAACCGTGCACATGCTGGTGATCCGCTCGATGATTCTTGCCGCCTTGAGCTCTTCCTGCTTGCCGCGGCTGAATGAATAATGAACACGAAGACTTGCGATATCGCAGTTGGATGTGAACCAGGTCGGCAGATTTGCCTCATAGCGCGCATTCAGGATCGGCAGCAACACCGAATCCCTGTTCCATTCGGTGACATTCTCAGCCCCGATATCATCGATGACCGCGAATTCCGCATACTGCATGCGCTTGAGCTCATCCCGGTATTCGCCGCTGGAATACATTGATGCCATGCGGGTGCAGAAAGTCGGATAATGCACAAAGGCGACCTTCTCCCCGTTGCGGGCATGTTCGTTGCACGCGCAGGCGGCGAGGTAGGTTTTACCGCTGCCCATGGTGCCGTGGAGATAGAAGCTTTTATATTCGTTTGACAGCTGCATCGCCTGATGCAGAATGAGAAGATAATCCTCTTCCTCCATCGATGTCTCGATGGTGCGGAAGCTTGCTTTCAATAACCGTTCAGGCAGATCGCTCACGATGTACATATCTCTGTGGCTGAGTGCCTTGAGTTCCGATTTCATATACCGGCAGGGTGTTATCTCATTTTTCAGTATACCGTCATAAGTCAGGTTATTGAAATACCCTTTCTGCTTCTGGGTGCATCTTTCCAGTCCTTTGCAGCCCTGGCAGGGATTGAAATCAATCAGCCACTGCCTTAAGCGCCAGGGAGCGATCTCCAGATACTTCTCGGGAATCTCATTGCGCCTGAAAAGATACTGGATGGCGGGGTTGTCGCGCAGCTGCGCGATCAGCCGTTCGGTATCCTGTTTCTGCTTGTCCGTTGTCCTGATCTCATCAAATGATGGCTTTTCCATAAATTCAGTCCTTCATCTTATTCTGCAGCTCTCTGACCGCGTTGAGTGTTTCCTCGGTGGCTTTTTTGGATTTGGGAAGATTTCCTTCCTGCTGCTGGCGGATATATTCCGGCATGTCAATGCGGATGTTGGTTTTCTGCGAACTGGTCTTGCGGATCTGTTTCTTCGCTTCCAGCAGCGCCTGTTCCTTTGTCTCAATGCCATCCCTTGCCCACTCGGCTGCGACCATGTCGACGAATTTGGGATTAAGACGGTTGGAGCTGACAGAGAGGATATATTCCAGCATGACATTGATCACCTCATTGGAAAAATGCATGTCCATGGCAAGGTGTTCAATCAGTTTCTTGTCGGTGGGTGTGACCTGGGCGCCGTTCTGCTTTGCCTGCAGGAATGATACCGGCGAGAGGCTGTAGATATCGGAAGCCTTGGTGACTTCCCCTTCCGTGCGGGCAGCCAGGATCTTCAGTCTGTCCGCGTTGAATTCCATTGTGCTGAGCGATACGCACCTGCTGACAAGAATGCGCATCTGATCCGGACTTAATCCGTACACGGTGGCAAGCTTGCCGATCAATGAAAGATTCTCGGTTGTTCGTAATTCCACCGGATAGACCAGCGGACTGGTGGAAGCGATGAATTTTTCATAATCAAAGTTGATCGTCGTATCATCCACGCTGAAACGGTAGCGGGGTTTGACCTTTGTATAGCTGAGATCCTCTTCCTCTTTGCGTGAGGTATGGACCACGGTGCGGGTGATATCCTGATAGCCCTGGGTGGAGAGTGTGTCGCTGTTGAGTTTGGACAGGGTTGTCTCCATCTGTTTGCTGCCCATGGCATTCATATAGCGGTTCATGAAGATGGCGCTGTTGGTGAAGCTTTTCGCGCTCATCGGCGGATTGAGCACATAAATATAATTGGACCTGTTCTCGCTTTCCTTGCGGTAGATCCTGACCAGCATATATTCCTCAAGCTTTGCCATCGCACGGTCGAAAGTCAGAGGATCAATGCCGCATAGCGCGAAGAGACGGCTGTGCGACTGCTGGGTGCGCAAACTGCTTGCCTCTGCCGCAAGGGTCATATAGACAACTGCCGCCTGGGCGCTGATCAAAGGCTGATACAGTTCCATCAGGGAAACCATGCTTTCAAAGGAAAGTCCGCCGGTCAGTTCGCATCTGTATGTGTCAGAGGCTTTGATTTCCATGACGGATCTCCTTTCTCAGATCTCTGATATAGAGATTGACGGAATGATCCAGATCGCTTAAGGAGCCGTCGTTGTAAATCACACGGTCAGCCAGTTCAATCTGTTTCTGCATGTCAATCTGGCTGTCATAGCGCGCGTTGGCTTCCTCTTCCGTATAATCGCGGTCTCTCATCATCCGCTCAATCGCCGTTTTTCTCTCACAGGTGATCACCAGAGTATGATCAAAGAGCTCCTGCCATCCCGCTTCAAACAGCAGCGGAACCTCGGCGAACACGGCCGGCTGATCACTGTTGCGCTCAAAGAATTTCAGCAGTCCCTGCTTCACGTATGGATGGACGATGCCGTTGAGCGTGAGTCTTGCATTTTCATCATGGAAGATCACATCCGCAAGCTTCTGACGTTCAATATTCCCGTCCGCATCAATCAGGTCATCTCCGAAAGCAGCGATAATCTTTTCAAAACACGGGTTGGTGTGATGGGTGGCCATCTTTGCGTACTGATCGCTGTTGAAAACCGCGAAACCGCGCCGTTTCAGCAATATGGATACAGATGTCTTTCCGGCCGCGATGGTGCCGGTCACGCCGATTTTCAGCATATGGCCTCCTTCTTTCTTATTTCTGGCAGTGCGGGCAGTAGTAGCTGCTGCGGCCGCCGATGAATTTCATATGAATATCCGATCCGCATCTTCTGCAGACCTTCTGTGAATGCACACAGCATTCATTCTGGAACAGTCCGGTAACACCCAGTGAGGACGTATAGGTGCGGATGGTTGTTCCGCCTGCCGCGATTGCCTCAGTGAGTATCCTTCTTGTTTCAAGGACGATGTTTTCCTCATCCTTCTTTGTGATTCTGCGGCAGGATCTGCCCGGTCTTAATCCGCAGGCAGAGAGGATCTCATCGGCATAGATATTGCCGATGCCTGCCACAAAGTGCTGATCCAGCAGCAATGACTTGAGCGGTCCGCTGCGTCCCTTCCGGTATGCATGGATGTATTCCTGCGAGAACGCCTCATCAAACGGTTCGGGTCCGAGATTGTTGAAATGTGAGAAATCATAATCCTTATCGCACAGAAACATCCGCCCGAATTTGCGGGTGTCATGATATCTCAGCTGAGAGCCGTCATCCAGATCGAAGATCACATGCATGTGGCGGTTGATCGGATCAGACGGTTTCTGCACATAGTATCTGCCTTCCATACGCAGATGCGAAACCAGAGTCAGCGTATCCATCCGGAAGATCAGATACTTCCCCCGTCTTTCAAAGCCGTTGAAATGCTCACCGGCAAGCCTTTTTGCAAAGACAGCCGGATCATCCTCCACCGTTTTTGCATAACGCACATCCACATGTTCGATGCGCCTGCCTTTGATCATATGTTCGAGGGTTCTCAGAACCGTTTCCACTTCCGGCAGTTCAGGCATTATTTGGCCTCATACCATGTCTTGCCGATGGCGCATTCCGCACTGAGCGGAACCTTGAGCTTCATCGCATTGACCATGCCTTCATTGATCAGATCCTTCATCTCTTCAATCTCATCCTCGGGCACATTGAAAATCAGTTCGTCGTGCACCTGAAGAATCATCTGACTCTTCACGCCGGCATTTTTCATCATGCGGTCGATATCAATCATCGCCAGTTTGATCAGATCTGCAGCGCTTCCCTGAATCGGCGCATTCATCGCCGCCCGCTTGCCGAATTCACGGACCATCCGGTTGGCATTGCGGATTTCGGGAATTTCTCTTCTGCGTCCGCAGAGTGTGGTCACATAGCCGTTTTTCTCACAGTCCTTGACCAGCGAGTTCATATAAGTCCTGATACCGGGATACTTTTCATAGTATTTGTCGATAAAGTCTGCCGCTTCCCATCTGGAAACACCCAGCTGTTCGGCAAGACCGAAATCGCTGATGCCGTAGACGATGCCGAAGTTGACAGTCTTGGCTTTGCGTCTGTCTTCCGGTGTGACTTCATCTTCGGTTTTGTCAAAAACATCCATCGCCGTCTTGGTATGGATATCAATACCGGAATTGAATGCCTCGATCAGGCTCTTCTCATCCGCCATATCCGCCAGCATGCGCAGCTCGATCTGATGGTAGTCGCTTGAAATCAGCACACATCCGGGATCCGGCAGGAATGCCTTTCTGATCTGTCTGCCCTGCTCATCGCGCACGCTGATATTCTGCAGATTCGGCTCACTGCTGGAAAGTCTGCCGGTCTGGGTGGCGCACTGGTTGTAGATGGTATGGATTCTGCCATCCTTGTAAATATATTTCTTAAGACCTTCCGCATAGGTGCTGTAAATCTTGGAAAGCTTGCGGTAAGTCAGGATATGCTCAATCACCGGATGGATTCCGACCAGTTTTTCCAGCTTGTCCGCGGAGGTGGATTTCTTCTTTCCCCCGGGCAGACCAAGCTCATCAAAGAGCACCTCACCAAGCTGCTTGGGCGAATTCAGATTGAATTCATGTCCGCAAAGACGATAGATCTCTGTCTGTTCCTTGGTGATTTCCGCCATTGTCTCATCCGCGATTGTGTTGAGGGTTTCCATTTCGCAATGAATGCCCACTTCCTCCATGCGGAAAAGAATTTCCGTCAGCGGCATCTCCATATCACGGTAGAGCTCTTCCATTTCGTATTCTTTGATTGTTTCGTATGCCTGCTGTTTCAGGGTGAGGATATTGCGCGCCTCGGCAGTGCCGTAAAGCATCTGCTTTTCCTCATCCACCAGCATGACCGGTTTGTTCGGCTTTCCGTATACTTCCTCATAGCCCGCATCCGTGCTGAGTCCGAATTTTTCACGGATCTTCTCGGTGCTTGTCAATGTGGAATCAGACAGCGCCGCAAGAATCATCGCATCATCATGCCAGCTGATCTCAATGCCCGCATGAGCACACAGATGCATCGCACGCTTGATGTCAAAGCCGCACTTTTGCGGGGTGTCGCTCTTCAGCGCTTTGAGGAAAGCATCGTCTTTGAGGGCATCATCAAGAGTGATATAAACGGATGATGATCCGTCGCAAAGCGCAAAGCCGTGGATTTCACTTTCCAGGAAAGACCGTCTGTCATCATCGATAAACAACGCGAAATCCTTTTGAAGCATTTCTTCGGGAACACGGGAAACCCGCATTCTTTCCTCTTTGACTTCTTCCTTTGTTTCAGGCTCACCGGTTTCATATGCATTGCCGATTTCCTCAAAACGGGCAGCGAGCTGTCTCATGTCCAGGCTTAAGAGAAACTGGACAAGGGATTTATAATCCGGGCGGAAAACAAGATCATCCGCATCAATGGTCACATCCACGTCCCTTCTGATCGTCGCAAGCTTTTTGGAAAGCAGCGCGGACTCATGGGATGAGGAGACTTTTTTATATAATGCGCCTTTGAGTTCATCCTCATGAGCAATGACCTCTTCGACGGTGCCGTATTCACCAAGCAGTTTCAGCGCGGTCTTTTCACCGATGCCCGGAATGCCGGGAATGTTGTCGCTCTTATCGCCCATCAGACCTTTCATGTCAATGATCTGAAGCGGCTCGATGCCCATCTGTTCCTTTAGAACAGCAGGTGTCATGACATCCATTTCACTGATTCCCTTCTTCATCAGAAGAACGGATGTTGTGTCATCAATCAATTGAAGCAGGTCATGATCGCTGCTGAGAATATACGTGCTGAAATCAGGATTCTTTTTGGAAACGGTGCCGATCAGATCATCCGCCTCGATATCGGCCATTTCAACCCAGCGGATGCCGAAAGCGTCCAGACAGTCGCGGACCATCTGGAACTGCGGAACCAGATCATCCGGCGCCGGTTTGCGGCCGCCCTTGTATTCCGGATAAAGATCATGGCGGAATGTATGTTTGCCCGCGTCAAAAGCGATCAGCACGGAATCCGGCTCAACCGTCTCAATGGCTTTCTGGATCATCTGTACAAAACCGAACACGGCATTGGTCGGCAAGCCCTGCGCGGTTGTCATCGGTCTGCCGTATGCGGTCGCATAATATGCACGGAACAGCATCGAATTGCCGTCCGCAAGCAGTAATTTCTTCATTCTCCGTCACCTGTCAGCTCTTCAATCGGCTGCTCTTCTGTCTCTTCCTCTGTCTCAGTGCTGCGGTTTGCCTCTGTGGATGTATTGGAAGTCCTCATCGTTTCCAGCACACTGAGATTCTCATACATCAGAGAAAGATAATCCCGCCCGTCCGCGATTTCCGCTTCGGTAAGCGAGGAAAGATTGCTCAGCTCAACTCTGGTCAGAAGAAGCTCATTTTCCAGACGGTCGAACAGTTCGATCATATCCTCGGACATGTTGGGTTCATAAACGATATAGCGCACATCATCCTGGATGATGCGGTTCTTGATGATTTCCAGCTGTTTTTCATCGGGCAGCACGCCGAATCTGGAAAGAATCACCGGGTAAACCTGGAAGCCGTATGTCTTCTGCCAGTTGCCGAAGCTTGCCGTCATCGACACAAAGCGGATGGTCTGCGAATTGTTGATCAGTGATGTCGCCAGCATCTGATACTGGGCATCCAGATTGATCAGATCCGCTTCCAGTCTGTCCAGATTTTCTTTGTAGGTATTCTCATTTTCCGGATAGGTTCTGACCAGATAGGAATAGATATCCTTCGCCATTGAAAGCATGGCAATCGGATCATTCCAGAGATACAGATCCAGTTTGTTCATATCCACCGAATCAAATTCGGTGCCTTTGTAATACGGGGACTCGATATAGGAGATTTCCCCGTCGGTGATCACCTGCGTATAGCGCTTGAATTCATAAACGGCATTGAGCACGGAAAGATCATTGCGCACGATCCCGCTGGAAGCGATCTCATCACTGTAAACGCTGATATAGGGTTCCAGATCGCCGATATGGAACAGAATCGCATATTTTGCAAGAATGTTCTGATAATCGGAACGGATCTGTGCTCTCTGTACAATCGTGGTCTGATCCTGCAGGGAAACCGCATCGACCGTATTGCCGGCAAGACGCTGGATCAGATAGCCGACCGGATAAACCGTATAGACGATTCCGCTTCTGACATTGGCGCAGCCGCACATCAGCATCATCACCAGGCTCATCAGTATGATTTGAAGCTTCTTTCTCATGCGGTTTCCTCCTTCTGCGGTTTCAGCATTTCCTCCGCATCCATTTCCAGATACATGCGGATCACGGTCCGGATGATCAGATACATCGGGATCGCGATGATAAATCCTCCTACCCCGAATAATGTGCTGGATGCGAAGATGGAGAAGAGAATCCACATCGGGGACAGTTTGAGATTGTGTGAATGAACCATCGGCGTGATCACGTATTCATCGATCTGCGCCAGAATCACGATCAATGCGATTAACAGCACCACATTGAATGTGGGCAGCTGCAGTGCGCTGAGAATACCGACGGTATTGACGGACGTCGGACCGACATACGGAATGATCAGGGAAATCGCCGTGGCAAGGCCGAGAATCAGCCAGTCGGGGTGTCCGATCAGCAGATAGACCAGCGAGTATTCAACAAAGCGGATACCCATCAGGATGATCATACTGCCAAGATAATCCGTCAGATCCTCATTGACCGCAAACAGACAGCGGTGGAATCTGCGTGAGATGCGCAATGAGAACACGATCGTATGATAGCGGATCTGGTCCCACTCAAAGCTCATGAAGATCGAGATGATCGTGGAGATGAGTCCGAGAATCAATGCGTTTAACATGCCGGAGACAAAATTCGGAATGATCGTGGAGACAGACGGGAACAATGCTTTGACATCGGTCAAAGCTTCCAGAGATGAATCGATCATATTGGAAATCCAGCTGCCGCCCGGACCGGTATAGCTTGTCACGATCGTGTCACGCAGCCATCTGACACTGTTGATCATTGTATTGATGAAATCTGAGAATCTTGACACAAGCATCGGTACCATGGAGTAAATCAGCCAGACAAAGATGCCGAAGAGCACAAGATAAATCAACGGAATGGCAACTTTTCTTGAAATCTTATGATTCTCCAGATAATTGATCGGTCTGTGCAGGATATAGGCAATCACAAAGCCCCAGAAGAACGGACGCACCGCATGCCATAAGAGCCTGACAATTCCCGTCAGGAACGACCAGGTGTTCTGCAGTAGAAACACAGCCGCAAGAAAAAGCACAATCCTGACCAGACTGCGGATTGAGAAATCATCCCTGAGTTTCTGCATCATCCTGCTTAATAAATCCATACCGAAAAACCTCAATTAATTATATCAATTTTCGCTCATATCTTCCATGCCCTGCAGAAAGCTTTCGTCCGCCATGGACAGCCAGCCGGTGCGGGTGATGATCAGATGATCCAGCACACGGATTCCCATCAGCCTGCCGGCACTGACCATCCGCTCGGTAAGGGCGATATCTTGAAAGCTCGGGGTCGGATCCTCACCGGGATGATTGTGGACAAGAATCATTCCGCTCGCCCCGCTTAAGAGCGCCTCACGGAAAATCTCACGGGGATAAACCCTTGATTCATTGATCGTGCCGACAAAGAGAACCTTTGAGGAAATGATCCTGTTTCTGTGATCCAGATAGATCACCATGAACTTCTCCTGCAGATCAGAACCGATTTCTCTCTGAAGCCAGCGCACCACCTGTTCTGCATTGCGGATCACATCCATTTCAGCGGTGCTTTCCGCAAATGCCCGCCGGCTGATTTCAAAACATGCCAGCAATTCTAGCGCCTTCACCTTTGAGATCCCCTTCACTTTGCACATTTCCCCAAGACTCATCTTCGAAAGACCGCCAAAGCCTTTCGAAAGATTCAAAAGCTCATCGGCTGTTTCCAGAACGCTCGATCCTTTCGGACCGCTGCGCAGTATCAGGGCGATCAGCTCGCTGCCGGAAAGTGAGCGCACACCATAGCGCATTGCCTTTTCACGCGGTTTGTTATGGGGCGGAACTTCTTTGATCATACTCATACGGAATCCTCCGTAAAGAGTATTGTCTGAAAAAGACGCATTTCCGCGTCTTACTCAAATATTTTTCTCATTTCACATCCGCGTCTGGTACGCATGATGTAATTTCCTTCGGAAGGAATCATCACATCGGCGCTGAAGAAGCGGCCCATTTCATATCCGTTTTTTGCCAGCATCTTTCCCGCCGGGATATTCTCCGTATCCACATAGGCGTAAATCGAGCGGCACCAGTTCTGCTCACGAACCGTTTCTTCCAGCAATGCAAGCGCCTTTGAGCCATAGCCTTTGCGGCAGTATTGCTTTTTCAGAATGATATCCAGCTCACTGTCATATGACTCATAGCGGGAGAGCTCGATCTTTCCGATCAGTGTCTCATCCAGCATGATCGCACAGGCGATAAACGGACGTCCGTTGGATACGCCGGTGTTGACCGCCTGCAGATAGCGGAATGTGGCGGCCCTTTCCAGCGGCACCGGCAGCTGCACCAGGCACTTGCTTTGATCAGCGTCCGCGTAAAGTGAATTCATCGCCTCATAGGAGAGCGGCCATGGTTTCAGTTCAATCATTGTCTTCTCCTTTTTTGAAAAAAGATCCTTCGGAAAGGATCTTTAACCTCTGTATATCCAGGGCAGCGCAAGCGGTGATGCATAATCGCCCGCAAAGCCAAGCATGACAAGAATCAGCGCCGCAAGCACAAACACAATCAGTGTGAAGGCAAGGGAGCGGTTCTTCTTTGCCAGAAGCTGATACGCTGCGCATACTGCCGCAAGACCGGCGAAGCCCGGCAGCGTATAAGCAAGCAGATGATTCAGTTCGATTACACTGGCATCGGTTGTGAAGGAAGCGGAGAGGTTGAGCTGTGATGCCACGATCACCGTAATCGCGCCAAGCATGAACACACCGGCAAGACGGGATGCATGTTTGAGCTCTTCGGCATGTTTCATAAAGGATTCAGCAGCCCGAACACCTTTTGCATAACCGATATTGATCAGGATCATACGGCATGCGATGCTTACAAGAGCACATGCTAGAATCATCACAAACACACCGGCCATACTGCCGTTTGCCGCAAGTGCGCAACAGATCGCGGCGATAAAAGGCACAAGCAGATAGCGGAACATTGACAGTCCAAGACCGTCGCATGCGGAAGCCAAAGCGGTGCGCACACTGCGGATGGTTTCAGGTTCAGCCTTCTGCTGTTCCAGCGCGAGCACGACGCCCATCGCAAATGTCGCAAACGGCCCTGCCGCATTGACATATTCCAGATGATGGCCCATGGCAAGGCTGAGATCCTCCTCATCGGTATGGATCTTTTTCAATGCCGGCATCAAAGACCATGCCCAGCCGATTGACTCGGATGTTTCGGCATTCTTCGCCCCGGCGCCAAGCAGACTTCTGAGTGCGACTTTGCCGAGGGTTTTCTTATCGAGCGGATACGCTTCGTCTGTGTTTTTATAAACACCGGTTCCTACCACCATTGCGCACCTCCTTTTTTGATTTCCTTTGTTTCGGCGGGCTTGTCATTGTTCACCGCGCGCAGATGATAATCAAACGCGCCGATGCCGAAAGCAGCCATGCCGCAGAGAATCGCCGCCGCGCTGTCAAGGCCGATGGCGCATAATACCGCAGCCATCGCAAAGCCGCCCATGAAAGCGCCCGGAATTCTGTTTCCGGAAAGATTTCTGAACAGCACCGCGATACCGATGGCGCTGACAAGAACTGCCGCGGTATGAAGAACGCTGAGAATCCAGCCGTTGGTTTCAATGATTTCGTTTACACTGTCTGCCGCTGTTTCGCCAAAGGATGCCATCCACATGGCCGCTGCCCCAAAGACGATGCCATAAAGCAGTACGGAAACAAGCACACCGGCGAAGAGGCCCTTCTCATCGCGCTTTTCAGCAGCTTTGCGGGCACTTGGCAGCAATGCTGTTGTGATCAGTGAGACTGCGCTCTTGATCAGAAGACCCGCCAAGAAGAATGCGGAAGCCATCATGGCTGCACTTGCCCCATCAGTTCCGTTGACCGCAAGCAAAGCAGCTGCCAGAGATGCGAGTATATAGTTTGACGGTCTGCCGATATCGAAAGCGATGGCGCTCATTTCAAGCACCGCTCCCGCCGCCAGTCCCACCGGCGCATTGCCAAGCACCGCCGCAAACAGCGTGCACGCAACCAGCGGCCTGTGCAGCACGCGCGTGCATGTGTTTTCATCGGCTGCCATGACAAAGGCGAGGATGAAGATCAGAAAATTCATGCAATAACTACCTCCCGTGAATCAGTCGTCATAGACGTCTTCCGATTCACTGTATTCAAATTTGAGCACCTGCTTTTTGCCTTCCAGGATGGCAAGATCAGCCAGATCCGAAACATCGGATACATAGCCTCTGGAAAGATTCACCTGCATCAGCATGCCCAGATTGACACCTGTCACAACTTCGATTTTCTGCGGTGCCATTTTCTCTTTCATTTCGATGGACTCCCGGTACGGAGCGCCTTCATAGATGTCCGCCAGGATCAGAATGCCGGTGCATTCACTCATATCGCGGATCGCATCGCGCAGACGGAATTCCAGATCATCGATCGTATCCTCCTGCCTGAAATCAACTGACGTGAACTTTTCGGGACGTCCGGCCAGAAGCTTCAATGCGCTCTCCATGCCCGAGGCGAATTTCCCGTGTCCGGTCACAATCACACCAATCATAAATCTGTCCCCCTTCGCACGTTATTATATCAATTGCAGTGCCATTATTCACTCTCAATCATGTTTCTTTCGCAAACGGCGCGCTGATGTTTGCGTATAATGATATTGAGGTAAGTACTTATGCGGATCAGAAGTGAAAGAGTTTATCTGTACGGCGATCTCTTTCCGGCATGCATTGAAATTGAAGACGGAAAGATCACCCGGATACTGAACTACGACAATGAAGCTGACATCGACTATGAATCAAAGCGCATCCTGCCGGGCTTCATTGACATCCACTGCCATGGCGCCTATGGCTTTGACACAAACTATGGCGAACCGGAAGGACTGAGAAACTGGACAAAGGGAATTGTCCATGAAGGCGTTACAGGTTTTCTTGCCACAACCGTCACCGAGAAAAAGGAAGTGCTTCTCAAGGCGGTGCGCAATGTCGCGGATGTGGTCAAAGGCGGCTATGAAGGCGCGCGCATTCTCGGCATTCATTTTGAAGGCCCCTATCTGGATATGAACTACAAGGGAGCCCAGCCCCCCGAAGCGATCGTTCCCCCTTCCATCGAAGAATTTGAGGAATATCAGAAAGCGGCTGACGGGCTGATCAAAGTGATCACCCTGGCCCCCGAACATGATGAGGACCTTGCCCTCACCCGGCACGCGGCGTCAAACGGCGTGGTTGTTTCCATGGGACATTCTGCGGCAACTTATGAGCAGGCAGTGATCGCGGCGGCCAACGGCGCGAAATCCATCACCCACACATTCAACGCGATGACCCCTTTGAAGCACCGTGAAAACGGTCTTGTCGGAGCGGCCTTCCGATTGAGCGATCTTTACAGTGAGATCATCTGCGACTGCAATCATTCCACCCCGCAGGCGCTGCATATGTTCTTTGAGGCAAAAAATGCCGACAAGGCCATCATGATTTCCGATTCGCTGATGTGCAAGGGATTTGAGACCGGCACAAAGTTCCTCTTCGGCGGACACGAGATTGAGATTTATCCGGACGGCAGCGCACATCTGGTAAAGGAAAAGAACCTTGCCGGCTCCACGATGAAAATGAACGAAGGACTTCGCAATCTGGTTGAACGGGCGCTGGTTCCCTTTGACAAGGCGGTCAATGCCTGCACAATCAATCCGGCAAGACTGCTCGGCATGGATGATACCATCGGAAAAATCGAAACCGGATACGATGCGGATCTTGCCATTCTCAATGATGATTATTCGCTTGCGGAAGTTTACTGCAAAGGCAAAGCACAGTTCTGAATTTCAAAACAAAAGGACATTCACCGTGAATCATGCGGCGGATGCCCTTTTTTAGTTGATATTAGTTAGCGAACAGTCTGGAAATATCATTCCATGTGACAAACAGCATGAAGCCGATCAGCAATACCCAGCAGGCTGCCATCAGACCGATTTTCACCTTCTGATTAACAGGTTTGCCTGTGATCGCTTCAGCCAAAGTGATCACCACCTGGCCGCCATCGAGCACCGGCAGCGGCAGCAGATTGAAGATGCCGACATTGAGCGAAAGCTGCGCCACCAGTAACATGAAGCTGGCAAAGCCAAGCGAGGCGTAGGTTTCGGTCGCCTGATAAATGCCGATGGGACCGGACACATTGGAAAGTCCGAAGCCGCGGAAGAGACCGATCAAAGTCGTCAGCAGAAGTCTTGCGATAATGCCCATCTCAACCACACCGTAATACCAGCAGTTGAGCAGGTTCACTTTATTGAGATCACCGGCCGGACCGACGATACCGATCAGATATGCATCGGCTTCCTCGTCATAGCGTGGTGTGACGGCGATGTCGATCAGCTCGCCGTTTCTTTCAACCGTATAGACCTCTTCGCCATCATACCCGGCAGAGAATGTCTGCATGTCAATGTAGGTCTTCGGGGAGACGGAACTGCCGTCTGCCTTGGTGACCTTTTTGATGATGTCACCGCTTTGGAAACCTGCTTCTTCGGCGGGAGAACCCGCGACCACCCGGTCAACAACGGCCTTGGCAGGTGTCTGGAAAGCACCTGCGGACAGAATGCTTAATGAGAAGATCACCCACGCAAGCAGGAAGTTCATGAACACCCCTGCCAGCATGATAATGATTTTCTGCCACCATGGCTTGTTGATCAGCCTGCGGCTGTCCTCAACCTCAATATCGGGATACATCTCATCCCCGTCCGCTTCCCCGGCCATGGAAACATAGCCGCCGATGGGAATGGCGCGGATGGAATATTTTGTTTCCTTGCCCTGTTTCTGAAACAGCAGCGGACCCATGCCGAAGGCGAATTCATAGCAATACACGCCGAATTTCTTTGCGGCCATCAGATGGCCCGCTTCATGGATCACGATAATCAGGGAAAGGAGAATCAGAAAATAAATAATTGTCATCAGATCTCTCCGTTAATCACTTTCTCGGCGTACTTTGTACCCCATCCGTTGGCTTCGATGAGATCGTTCACATCCTTCACCTCTTTGAACGGGCAGCGGTAGACCGCCGAAATCACAATGTCCTCGATTTTCAGGAAAGGAATCTTTCCCTGTCTGAAAGCGAGGTTGGCCGCTTCGTTTGCGGCATTCATGACCGCCGGCATACTGCCGCCTGTGCGGCCTGCCTGATAGGCAAGACCAAGCAGCGGGAATCTTCTGAGATCCGGCTTTTCAAAATGAAGTGTGCCGATTTCCGCCAGATCGAGCGGCGCATCCTGATGCAACTCGAAACGGTCGGGACATGTCAATGCATACTGAATGGGCAGTCTCATATCTGGCGCGCCAAGCTGGGCAATGACGCTGTGATCGCGGAATTCGACCATCGAATGGATCACGGACTCCCGGTGCATCAGCACATCGATATCATCATAATCCACATCAAAGAGCCAGTGGGCCTCCATGACCTCAAAGCCCTTGTTCATCATATCGGCGCTGTCGATCGTGATCTTCGCACCCATCGACCAGTTGGGATGGGCAAGTGCCTGCTCAACCGTGACATCCTTGAGCTCCTCGCGTGTCTTTGTGCGGAAGCTGCCGCCGCTGGCGGTGATGATCAGACGTTTGAGATCGGAGCGTCTGTTTCCCTGCAGACACTGGAAGATCGCCGAATGTTCGGAATCAATCGGATAAAGCTTACGGCCGTGCTCATGCAGGGCCTTATAGATCAGTTCGCCCCCGACAACCAGGGTTTCCTTGTTGGCTAAAGCGACATCGTGATTTGTTTGGATTGCGCAGAGTGTAGGCATGAAGCCGGTAAAGCCGACCAGGGCATTGACCAGCACATCATAATCATCGCGCTTTGCAAGGATATTGAGTCCTTCATCCCCGCACACAAAATCGATTTCCGGATATGTTTCATGCAGTGCCGCCGCGTCGCTTTCCTTCATCACGCATACCTGCTTCGGATGAATGTCCGCCAGGATTTCCTGCAGCTTTGCGATGTTTCTGCCTGCGCTTAAAGCGATGATTTCAAACTGATCGGGATGCTGAAGAACAACATCAACCGTCTGCACACCGATGGAACCGGTGGCGCCAAGCAATACTAATCTTTTCATGCGAGCCCCCAGAGGATCATTAATCCGTTGAATACCATCATGCAGAAAATAATCGAATCAACGCGGTCAAGCATACCGCCGTGTCCCGGGAAAATATTGCCGAGATCCTTGATCTGGAATCTGCGTTTGATCGAAGAGAAGGCAAGATCGCCAAGCTGGGCAACCGCGGGCAGGATCAGACTTGCCGCAATTCTGAGGCCAAGCGGCAGATGCGCACAGAAGAACATGCCGAAGATAAAGGAAAGAATGGCACCCGTGGCATAGCCGCCGACGGAGCCCTCCCATGTCTTGTTGGGGGAAACACGCGGAATCATCTTGTGCTTGCCGAAGAAGACGCCGAAGAAATATGCGCCGGTATCGCATCCGAAACATGCGCAGGCGATATAAATCAATACGAAGAAAGCAGTCTTCGGATCGGCATAAAGCACCTGAACGCAACGGATTGCCAGACCGATCAGCATTGTCATCGTAAACATATAGGCGACAAGATCGGTGGTGATTCTTTCATCCATCAGTTCAATGGCAAACAGCACGACAAGCCATAAGGCGATAACCGCGCCAAGATGGCTGGCCGGGGCCATATAAAGACCGACAACCGCCGCAAAGCCAAGAGCCGCCATAATGTATTTGTTGGTATCAAACAGCGCCGCGCACTCATACGCGCCTAAAGCGCCGATCACCGCAAGCAGTATCTGCATGGGGATGCCGCCGATCCAGGCAATCGGCACGACAACCGCGATCATCGCCAGGGCGACCAGTGTTTTAATCAGCATTTTCTTATTCATTGGTTACCCCTCCGAACCGTCTGTCACGGTGTGTGTATTCCTCAATGCAGCGCGCAAGCACTTCCGGTGTGAATTCCGGCCAGGATTCCGGCACGAATTCCAGTTCCGCATAGGCGATCTGCCATAAGAGATAATTGGAGATACGCTGCTCGCCGCTGGTGCGGATCAGCAGATCGACATCCGGGAAATCACGGGTGTCAAGCGCATCGGAGATAGTTTCCTCCTCAATCTCTTCCGGTTCAAGCTCACCTGCTTTGACCTTTTCGGCAATGGATTTCACCGCTCTTCTGATCTCATCGCGTGAACCGTAGTTGATGGCGATGATCAGGGAGAGTCCGGTGTTGTCCTTCGATTCATCCGCCGCATCAAGCAGCACCTTTCTGGTTGCCTCGGGCAGTGCGGAAAGATCACCGATCAGACGGATCCGGAATCCCCTTTCCAAAAATTCCTTCATATACATCTTGAACAGATAAGCCGGCAGCTTCATGAGGTAATTCACCTCATCATTGGAGCGCTTCCAGTTCTCGGTTGAAAATGCGTAGAGCGTAAGATATTTCACGCCAAGCTCGTTGGCGGCGATGGCAATGGTTCTGACATTGTCAGCTCCGACCTTATGACCGGCGGTTCTGGGCATGCCTTTGGCTTTGGCCCATCTGCCGTTGCCGTCCATAATAATCGCCACATGTCTGCATTCTTTCATGATAACCTCCTCATGAACAAACACTATTATACATATTTCCGTTTCAGCCGGTCACACAAAGACCTTTTTCATCAAAGCGCAGCACCTTTTCCTGCGGTGCGCAGATCTGAAACCGTGTTCCCCTGCTGAAAGGTTCACTGCTGATAATCACAAGCGGTGTATCAAGACACAGCGCATGGATTTCATAGGCGCCGCCGCCAAAGGAACAGCGCGTCACTTCACAGATGCCGTCGGCATCCTCTTTGATCATGAAACTGTCCGGACGTAAGCCGAAGGATGCGACGTTATCAGAGAGATGATAATAATCCTTCAGTCTTGCAAACAGAGCGCTCTCCCGCCGGATGACATTGATTTTCGGGATGCCGATAAACTGCGCCGTGAAGAGATCGGGCGGACTGTCATAGAGTTCTGACGGTGTGCCGCAGGAAACAATGCGGCCCTCATTCATCAAAGCGATCACATCGCCCATGCGCATGGCCTCCTTCTGATCATGGGTCACCATGATCATGGTCATGCCGCTGTTTTTCTGCAGGCGGATCATCTCATCGCATAGCTCTTCCGAAAGCCGTGCGTCCAGTGAAGAGAAAGGCTCATCGAGCAATAGAGTTGACGGTCTGCGCACGATTGCCCGGGCGATCGATGCCCTTTGCCTTTCACCGCCGGAAAGCTGGCCGGGATATCTTTCAAGCAGATGCTCAATGTGCAACGCGGCCGCACTGCTGTGCACCATCTGTTCGATCTCACTGTCCCCATAGCCTAACTTATGGAGGCCATAGGCGATATTGTCTTTGATCCGGGTGTGTTCAAACAGCGCCGCATTCTGGAAGATCATCGAGATCTTCCTTTCGGGCGGAGTCAAATCACTCACATCCTTCTCATCAAAGAAGATCTTGCCTTCCTCCTGTTTTGAAAGTCCCGCGATGCATCTGAGCAGGGTTGTCTTACCGGCGCCGGAAGGACCGAGAAGAACACTGATCTTCCCTGTTTCCGCGATGAAATCCACATTCTTCAGAATGTGCTGTTTTCCATAAGATGTGCTCAGCTTTTCAACCCGGATTTCAGGCATCTTTCCTCCCCTTGAAAAAAGGTGCGATGCGCACCCTTTTTTTATACTTTCAGGATTTCCTTGCTCTTCGCATCGGTGATCTGGTCGATCTTCTTGGTATAGGAATCCGTCACCTTCTGGATTTCCTTTTCACAATCCTTCTGATTGTCCTCATCCAGGGTTTCATCCTTCTTGACTGCGCTCATCGCGTCGCGGCGGATGTTTCTGACCTGAACCTTGGCTTCTTCACCAAGCTTGGAAACCTTCTTGGTCATTTCCTTTCTTGTATCACCGGTCAGCTGCGGTACGGCAAGACGGATCACGGAACCGTCGTTCTGCGGGTTGATGCCGAGATCTGCCGCGTTGCATGCTTTTTCAATTTCCTTAAGACTGCTAGGGTCATAAGGCTTGATGACGAGAATGCGTCCTTCCTGAACTGTGATACCGGCAATCTGGTTCAGCGGTGTCGGGGAACCATAGTAGTTGACCATGACCTTGTTAAGCATTGTAGGATTAGCCATGCCTGTGCGCACGGTTGCCAGTTCAGACTGCAGATACTCGATTGCCTTGTCCATTCTGCCTTTGATTGTGTCAATGATAGGGTATGCCATACGGTTATTTCTCCTCCTTACTGATGATTGTACCGATCTTTTCTCCCTTGCAGGCCTTCACGATATTTCCTTTTTCATTCATGTTGAAGACCATGATTTCCATATTGTTGTCCATGCACATGCTGGTTGCGGTTGAATCCATGACCTCAAGACCCTCATTGAGAAGATCAAGATATGTCAGATGATCATAACGCCTGGCATCCGGATTCTTTCTCGGATCAGCCGAATAGACACCATCCACGCCGTTCTTGGCCATCAGGATGACATCCGCCTTAATTTCGCTGGCTCTGAGAGCCGCGGTTGTGTCAGTTGAGAAGTACGGGCTTCCGGTGCCGCCGCCGAAGATGACGATTCTGCCCTTTTCAAGATGTCTGACCGCTCTTCTCTGGATGAACGGTTCGGCCACCTTGGGCATGTCAATGCTGGTCTGCACACGGGTATGGACGCCAAGGCTTTCCAGAGAGCTCTGGATGGCAAGCGCATTGATAATCGTTGCCAGCATGCCCATATAATCGCCCTGGACACGGTCGATGCCGATGTCCGTGACCATTTTTCCGCGGATGAAGTTGCCGCCGCCGACCACGATCGCAATTTCAACGCCAAGATCGCTGGCTTCCTTCAGTTCCGCCGCAAGAGAATGCAATATTTCAGGATCGAAGTTTTTCTCTTCGCCCGACAGAGCTTCGCCGCTCAATTTCAGTAATACACGTTTGTACATGTGATTTCCCTTTCGATTTACTGCTACCATTATATCAAAGCTGAATGCAGTTTCCATTATTTTTGAGTATGCTTGCCTTTGCCCCGGTTGGGAAAGGAAGCGGATTCATGCTAACATATCTGCGGAGGTCACTTATGAACAGATACGGAATTGCCGATGTCGGCTCCAATACGGTCGTATTGATTGTTTATGAAGTCAATGCGGATCAGCTCAAACAGCTGAAATACATCTCCACACCTGTACATCTGATCAATTACGTCAAAGACGGACAGATGTCGCATGAAGGCATCGAGAAAGCCCTTGCGGTTCTGAAACAGTACGCCGCCATTCTGGATGAAATGAACATCTCATACCGCTTTGCGGATATCACCGAGCCTTGCCGCATCCATAATGCGGAAGAACTGATCGAAGCCCTTGAACAAAGCGGCTTTGAAATCCATCCCTTAACCGGAGAGCAGGAGGCGCTGTATGACTTTGAAGGTGCCAAGTTCTCCTATCCGGATGTGCATGAGGGCATTGCCTTTGACGTTGGAGGAGGCAGCACGGAACTGATTTCCTTCAAAGATGACAAAGCCGTTGAAGCGATGAGCTTCCATCTTGGCTGTGTGCGTCTTGCCCATCTTCCCCTGGATACACAAGAATGCCGCAAGGAAATTCTGAAAGCCAGAAGCGGATACCCTTCCCTTGACACCGACGCAAAAACAATCATCGGCATCGGCGGCACCGCAAGAGCGCTTGGACTGGTGTGTGAAAAAGCATACGGAAACAGACATCATATCCGCGTGGATGATCTCAAAGACGCCTTTGTCCGTATCCGTGACAAAGAGCCGATCATGACACAGATCGTTTCGCAGACGGTTGAACCCTCCCGCATTCCGGTATTGCTGCCGGGCATGCATATGATTCTTGAAATCTGCGATGTGTTCAATACTGAGGAGATCATGATTTCCGATACCGGCATCCGTGAAGGCTTCCTCATGGCATGCATCGCTCATCTTTAAGATTTGACCGGCGGTCAAAACAGATATTTACATTCATGCACATCGTGTTATGATGATTCTGGAACATGCAAAATGTTCATGGAGGTAAATATGATCAATCTTATCAATCTCGCCATCGATCTTCTCATCGGTGCGTTCAGCGGCTGGCTGGTCACAAGATTAATGAATATGGACAGCACCAATATGATCTTCAACTGCATGCTCGGACTTGTCGGCGGCATCGTCGCAGGTTTCCTGGGAGGACTGCTGGGAATCGGTGCCAACGGCGTGATCGGACATATCATCTTCGCGGTGTGCGGCGGCTGCCTTGCCGTATGGGCATACAGGAAATTCATCACCAAATAACAGGCATCTGACCGAAAACATGCCCGTCTGTTTTCAAAACAAGCAGACGGGTTTATTATTTTTGCATGCAGAAAAAAGACATGGGCAGAAGCGAGTGGACACAGATCCGTTCCAAAAAGCAGATCATCACTGACTTCATGTATGCGGAAAACACAGGTAAGATCTCCCTCTTCCGGATTGATGAGATCGATAAGCCTTTCATCAAGAAGCACGCTTCCGGAAGTGTCACGCTTGCGGATTATGGTTACTACTGGCTGCAATTGGCCATGGAACAGGACTTCGCATGGTTTACCGTGATGTTTGATCCTGAGGGGAAGCTGCTTGAAATCTATATTGATGTGACGGACGGCAATCATACGGATTGTGAGATTCCCTGGTTTGAAGATCTGTATATTGATTTCACTGCTGATGTGCACGGTTTCAGAGAACTGGATCAGAATGAGCTCCAACAGGCTTATGCGGATCATCTGATCACTGAAGACCAATACAATTCATCCCTGAGCCATGCGGATTTGATCCGGTTTCAGCTGCAGAACCGTCATGATCAACTGATCGCATTTTTCAGACAGCGCTTTGAAGAGATGCGCTTCCTGCTGGAAGAGTTATAAGGAGAACAGAAAGCTATGAGTAAAGACAAACAGACAAAAACATGGAAATACTATGTCGGCTATGCGCTCTCATTAAGCGGCGCATCGATGGTATTATGGCCTTTGTTCGGCTTACTGATCTCATTGATGAACGGAACACCGTTTGTCTATGATTTCAAAGAGCTTTTTCTTTATCCGCTTGCCTTCGGAATTCTGCTTAGCGCCTACAATTTTCACGTGGATGTCAACCGTAACAATTAACCATACCCTTTCCAAAAAACAAATAAGTCTTTAAAAGAGCCGCTGTCTTAACCGACTGCGGCTCTTGTCATGTTGCGGACAGTATAAAAAAGACACCCGCATGTCACGGATGTCTTTTCAGGTCAGTAACTGTTTCTTATTTCTGAGCCATTGCAGCGACTTCTGCAGCGAAATCGTCCTGCTTCTTCTCAATGCCTTCGCCGACTGTGTACTTGACGAACTTCAGAACCTCAGCACCATTGTCCTTGAGGTACTGCTTGCACTTGAGATTTGTGTCAAGGAAGAATTCCTGATCAACAAGGCACATATCCTGGAGGGACTTGGAAACACGGCCCTCGATGATGCCGGCCTTGACCTTTTCGGGCTTGTTAGCCAGGCTCTCATCATTGGCAACGATGCCTTCCTGGATCTCGCGCTCGTGAGCGACGACATCCTGCGGCATGTCATTGCGGCTGACATATGTCGGGTTCATGGAAGCGACCTGCATAGCCATGTTCTTGGCAACCTGCGCATCGCCGCCCTTTACAACTGTAACAGCAGTGATTCTGCCGCCCTGGTGTGTATAGGAGCCGAATGTTTCATCATCAGCCTTTTCGATCACTTCGAATCTTCTCAGAGTGATCTTTTCGCCGATTGTCGCAACAGCATTTGTGAATGCGTCAGCCAGAGTTCCCTCTTTGCATGTCAGAGCGAGAGCCTCTTCAACAGTCTTCGCATCGGAAGCGATGATTGTTTCGAGTGTCTCGTCGAGCAGTGCAATGAACTGGTCGTTCTTAGCGACGAAGTCTGTCTCGGAGTTGACTTCAACAATCGCAGCCTTGTTGCCGTTGATCAGAATTCTGGAAAGACCTTCAGCAGCGATTCTGCCTTCCTTCTTGGCAGCCTTGGCAAGTCCGTTCTGACGGAGCCAGTCAACTGCTTTCTCGATGTCGCCGTCAGTCTCAGTCAGAGCCTTCTTGCAGTCCATCATGCCTGCGCCTGTCAGTTCACGCAGTTCTTTAACCTGCTTTGCTGTAACAGCCATTATGCCTTTTCCTCCTCTGTCTTTGTTTCGGCAGCAGCTTCAGCCTTGGGAGCTTCTTCTGTCTTTGCCGGACGTGCGTTGTTGTTGTCTCTGCGGAAGACACGGCGCTCGCCGTTGTAGCGTCTCTGCTGCATCTGCTGACGGCGCTCTTCATACTTCTGTCTTCTCTTGCGCTCGTATTCAGCAGCCTGCTGTTCGACATTGATGATGACATCTTCCATTGTGATGTCGCCTTCTGTCTCGTCTTCCTGGTATGCGTTCTCAAGAACACCGCCCTTTGCTTCAACGATAGCGTCTGCGATCAGGCTGACCATCAGCTTGACGGAACGGACTGCGTCGTCGTTGGAAGGGATCGGGAAATCTACAGTGTTCGGGTCTGCGTTTGTGTCAATCAGAGCGAAGACAGGGATGCCGAGCTTCTTGGCTTCTGCAACTGCGTTGTGCTCCTCGAGGGGGTCAACAACGAATACAGCGTCAGGGAGCTTCTTCATTTCCTTGATGCCGCCGAGGAAGTTTTCGAGTCTTTCCTTCTCCTTGAGCATCTGAGCCTGTTCCTTCTTTGTGTAAACATTGATTGTTCCGCTTGTTTCCATCTCTTCGATTTCAAGCAGCTTCTTGATGGACTTCTGGATTGTGCGGAAGTTTGTCATTGTTCCGCCCAGCCATCTCTGGTTTACATAGAAGCTTCCGGAACGGAGTGCTTCTTCAAGGATTGTGGCCTGAGCCTGCTTCTTTGTGCCGACAAACAGAACCTTTCCGCCGTTTTCTGTGATCTTCTTCAGTTCAGCATAAGCGGCCTCGAGCTGTTCTCTTGTCTTTTCCAGATTGATGATGTAGACACCGTTCTTAGCAGTGTAGATGTAGGGTCTCATCTGCGGATTCCACTTTCTTGTCTGATGACCGAAGTGTACACCGTTTTCGAGCATTTTTCTCATTGAAACAACAGCCATTTTTATTAACCTCTCTTTCCGTTGTTTTCCGCCACAGCTTCGAACACGCCAACACGCGCATCAGCGCCTGAGGCACCGATTAGAACCACGTGCACGGGGCAGTGAATCCACTGTGTGAGTATTAGGCATTCACGCACATAAAAAGCGCATAAGTGATGCCGATGAACATACTAACATAACCGCGCATGGCGCACAATGAAAAAGTCAGCGTTTTCCGCTGTTTTTGCGGTTTTTTCTGATTTAAGTGAACGATACGGGCGGAGAGTAAAACAGTTCCCCTTCCACTGCACGGATACAGAGGAGCGGAGAACTGTGATTCATGATTCAGATGCGGGATGATCAGATAGCCTGCGATCATGGAAAGCACGGCCGCGCCGAGACTGGAAACATATGCGCTTGCCAAGGCAACGGAAAGCAACCTTGTGGCATTGGTGCCGAGCTTTGTAATGGATGGTGCGATGAAGCCGATGATGATGAGCGGGACACTGAATGCGATCAGCTGGCCGAGGATGTATTTGACGGTGACGATGATCACCATGATGAATTCGGGAACAATCAGACCTGCAATGATACCGATGACAATGCCAAGCAAGAGCCTGGCCGGCAGACTTTTCAGAAATTCTATATTTCACCTCAGCCGCTTTTGATCATTCTTCTTCCGTCATCATGAGAATGATCTCACGGTCGGTTTCCTTCATGCCGACACGGGCCAATCTGGCAAAGCGGTCTATTGATTTCTCGACGCCTTTGACAACCAGACCGTCGCCGCCGTAGAACTGCTGTCCGTTCCTGTACATCTCATAGCCGAAGATGCCGGTGTCAACCGCTGCGGAGATCTTCGCCGCGCAGCTTGACTTTGCGCCATCGCACACAATTCCGGATGTGACGGCCAGTGCATTGACGATGGTATGGGAAATATCTTTCTCATCCCCGCCATGAAGCCAGGCAATGGCGCTGCCAGCCCCTGCCCCGGCGCTGACCGCGCCGCAATAGGCGGAGAGTCTTCCGATGCCGGTTTTCAGATGAAGGGTGATCAGATTCGATATCAGGAGTGCCCTGTACAGTTTTTCTTCGGAAACACCAAGTTCACGGGCATAGACAATCACCGGCAGTGACGCGGTGAGTCCCTGGTTGCCGGAGCCGGAGTTGATCACGACTGGAAGCTCACATCCGTTCATGCGGGCATCCGAGCCGGCGGCCGCATAAGCCCTTGCGCGGGTTCTGACGCTGCTGTCTGTTTTCAGAAGCACCTTGCCGATATTGGCACCGTAATCATTGCGCAGACCCTCATCCGCAATCGCGGTATTCTTTTCAATCTGGTTTTCCAGAATGTCGCGCACATCTTCCAGATCGCATGTCAATGCGAAGTCATAAATATCCCTGACGGTCAGAAGATTGTAATCCGGCAGATCTTCCGCTTCCGTATTTTCTTCGGTCTGCGGATCCTTGTGCATGATGATTTCGCCGTTATGCTCAATCAGGATGATATTGGTATGTTCATTGGCAATCCTGACTTTCGCGCTTTCCTCACCGGCAAAAACTGTGACGCACATGTCGAGGATGTAATCGGAAACAAGCGGCCTGACCTCAACCGGTGTGTTTTCCATATACTCACCAAGCTTTTCCTTACGCTGCGGATCGGCTTTGGAAATCACTTCCAGCTCAGCCTTCTCATCTCCATAGAGCACACCGGCGCATGCGGCCGCGGCGATTCCCCGTCTGCCCCCGGTGTTGGGCACGACGACGCTTTTGACATTCTTGATGATGTTGCCGCTGGCTTCAACGGTAATTCTTTCAGGCAGTTTTCCGAGAACGCGGCGGGCGGTGGCGGCGCAATAAGCCAGGGCGATCGGTTCCGTACAGCCCATCGCGCTGATGAGCTCACGCTGAAGAATCTGACAATAAGTCCGGTAAACGAGCGAATCGCGATCCATAAAACACCTCTTCTCATTCAAATGAATAATTGTAAATATGTGGGAAACTGCTGTTAACTCATTCTAGCATTCATCATGCATTCATGAGAACAGAAAAAAGAGCAGCCCTTATGAGGCTGCACGGTTTGTTTCCCTAGCCGGGAAATGTTTCGTCAGAGAGGATCTTGTCGAGCAGTGAGGAAAGAACCGCCTTTTCTTCCTCATTAAGATTGCGGAAGAAACGTCCGAATGCCTCGGCACGCTCATCCTCAACCTCATAGGCTCTTGCCTTACCCTTTTCCGTCAGGGTGATCAGGGTTGCTCTGCGGTCGCTCGGATCAACGTTTCTTTCAATGTAGCGGTCCGCTTCCAGCTTGTCGATGGCTTCCGAAATGCTTGACGGATTGATCATCATCGCTTCGGCGAGTTCTCTCTGACGGACGCCTTCCGGGCGCTCATTGAGGATGGTCAGGATCCTCTCACGCGGCAGACGGCGCGGATGATGGGGGCTTTCAGGCCGCATATGCGCCTCTGGCATCTCACCTTCCGGCGGCATGTGATGCATGTGCGGATGACACGGACCTCTGCCTGCCATCGGTCCTTTATGTTCATGACGCATCCACTTCATTGCGCGGCTGACTCTTCTGAATTTTTCAAACAGTTCGATATCAATATTCTTTTCCATAATTCCTCCTTTATTAGTTTGGTACCGAACATAATGTAAATCATAATTGAATGCAGGTCAATACATTCGGTACCGAAATATCATCAAAATTATTAAGATCACATTTTTTGTCAGAAGATCTTGTATCAGGAGGTTTACAAGTGTAAACTGAAATTGAGGAAGGTTTACAGTTGTAAACCAAAAGTGAATTATGAATCATTGCAAAATAAATGACAGTGAATACCGTCTCTGTGAAATTCTCTGGGACAATGAGCCCATTAACAGCACTGAACTGATGAAACTGTGCAGAGAAAAACTCGGATGGTCCAAAGCCACCACCTATACGGTGATCCGCCGTTTAAGTGAGCGCGGCATCATTCAGAATGTGAATTCCATTGTCACTTCTCTTGTTTCAAGAGAAGAAGCACAGACAGCTGAAATCCGTGAATTGCTTGAAAACAAATTCAGCGGATCACTTCCCGCTTTTATGGCAGCCTTTGTCAGAAGTGAAAAGCCGGATGAAAAAGAATATGAGGAGCTCTCAAAAATGATTGAGAACTGGGGGAAATCATCATGATGGAACAAATGTTCATCAAAATATTGAATCTCAGCATCAAGGGATCATGGGTTATTCTTGCGGTGATTGTGCTCAGAATGATTCTGCAGCGGATGCCGAAGAAATATATGATCGTGTTATGGGCAATCGCCGGAATCCGGCTGATTCTGCCCTTCTCCATAAAGGGATTCTTCTCATTGATTCCGCATGCCGAACCCGTACCGCAGAATATCATGATGATGCAGGAACCTGTCATCCATTCCGGGTTTGAGACTGTGGATCAGGCTGTCAATCCGGTGATATCAGAAACATTCTCACCGGCACCGGGTCACAGTGTGAATCCGCTTCAGATCGTGACATTCATTGCCACATTGATCTGGATTGCAGGTCTGATTCTGATGACGGGATATCTGTTATGGTCATGGTTGCAGGTGAGAAAGATGACTGTCGGCGCAAGACAGACAGAACCGGGCATTTACGAAGGAAAGATGATCAGCGCACCGTTTGTCTGCGGCGCCATCCGTCCGCGGATTTATCTGCCGGAAAACCTGGATGAGCACTCACGCGGCGATATCCTTCTGCACGAAAAAATGCATATCGCCCGTCATGACACATTGATCCGCATGATCGCATATCTGATTCTTTCGGTTCATTGGTTCAATCCGCTTGTATGGCTGGCAAGGCATCTGTTCACAACGGACACCGAACTGGCATGCGATGAGGCGGTGATCAGCCGCATGAAGCCGGAAGCGCAGAAACATTACGCAAAGACGATTCTCGATTTTGCATATCACAGACATTCTTACATGCCTGTATATGCCTCATTTGAGGAAGCTGAAACAAAAAAGCGGATCCGCAATCTGGTCCGCTGGAAGAAACCGACATTATGGACTGTGCTTGGTGCGTTATGTATATGTCTGATCACCGGCTGCGGGTTTCTGAGCGATCCTGAAAAATCCGGACAGCAAGAAGCGGATAAGCCGGAAACGGAAACTCTGACAATGGAGGTGGCAGTGCATTCACCGGATGAACTGCCGGCTGTGCATTATTGTGAGAATCCAGCTCTGATCGAAGAATTCACCGCCCTATTTGCTGAACTGTCTAAATACAGTCAGAATGATCATGAGATCATTGTACAGAAAGATGGCTTTGAGTCCATCCCCGATGTGTTCCTCACATGCGGAACAAAAGTCATGACACTTTTGCGGCAGGATTTCTCAAAGGAAACGCAGAACGAAAATATGTCTGATGCCTGGTATGCGGAGTTTTATGAGGACAATAAGATCAAAAAGCAGCTGATCATTCCGGCGGATCATTCATACGGACTGATGCTGGACTCCATCGTCAGCCGGATGAATACCATGCCGTTTTACAGAAACTCAAAAAACTCTCTGGCGCTCAGATACATGATCAGTCTGATTGAAATTCCGAAACCCGGCATTTATGTTCTGAAAGATGAGATGATCTATTCGAATGATCATTATAAGCTGACGGAAGATGATACGCATACGATTGATACTATCCTTGCTGATCTGAAGATTCCGGCTGTCTATATTTCCGACACTTATTCTTCTGCAGACACAATCGGCACACCGGCCGAAAATGAGAAATACCGCCTCAATGCCTGCCGTTTCATTGAAATTGATGAAACGCAGAAGGAAGAACTCTTCAACCGGCTTACCACCTGCACGCTGTCGCTTACCTTCCTTGATACAGACACGCAGGAGAAGATCCGTATGGCAGTCAATCCCGGTGTGAATATGATGAGTGATCCGGACTATCCCGTCGATCATGTTCCGACGCCGGAATCTAAGCTGGCCGGGGAATATCGTATTTATCCGGACAATTCAGACCGGACACGTTACGTGAGATTGATTCCTCATATTGAAAACGGCACACTCATCATGGATGCCGCTTACGTCAAAGACGGAACTGAGTTTGCAGGAAGTCCGATCTACATCACTCCTGATGAAAGCGGCGCTCTGGAAAGTCTCAGCAAACCGTTCAGGATTACCCTGAGTCAGCAATCCCAATCCTATGAAGGCAATGAAGTCGCAGTGCCTTTGACTGCCGGGCGGTATGGACTGCATATTTCAAAAGTCGGAATCACCTTCTATTCCATCGGGCAGAATGGAACACTTTCCGATATCGGAATGACCTTCCCCGCATACAATTCATGAACCGCAAATAAAGAATCCGGAAGCGATCTGTTCAGTGATCCCTTCCGGATATTTTATTTCATTCGATTATTCAGTTGCGCCGTATTCAGCGTAATATGCATCAATTCTTTCAAGCAGCTCTTCGCTCAGAGCATTCTTCTCTTTGAGAATCTCCACCACTTCGGGCATGGAGACAATCGCCGCTGTCTTGAAGCCGTAAAGGTCGGAAATCTCAGCCAGGGCGGTCTTGTTTCCCTTGCCCTTTTCGTTGCGGTTGAGTGAAACGATCAGGCCCTTGATTTCAACATTGGCCTGCGCCTTGACGATCGGTACGGTCTCTTCCATGGACTTTCCGGAGGTGGTGACATCCTCGATCATGATCACTCTGTCGCCATCCTTGAGCTTGGAGCCAAGCAGGATACCTGTGTCGCCATGGTCCTTGACCTCTTTGCGGTTGGAACAATAGCGCACTTCCTTGCCATAGAGCTCATGGATTGCCATCGCGGTTGCGACTGCCAGCGGAATGCCCTTGTAAGCCGGACCGAAGAGGACATCGAAGTCCAGACCGAAGTTGTCATTGATCGCCTTTGCGTAATAGCATGCGATGTCATGGAGCTGTCCGCCTTCCACATAGGCGCCGGCATTCATGAAGAACGGGCTTCTTCTGCCTGATTTCAGAGTGAAATCACCGAATTTCAGGGCGTTGCAGCTGAGCATGAATTCGGTAAACTGCTTCTTATATTCTTCCATTGGATATCTCCTTTTCAATCTGCTTGTATGTTTCAACGGGATTTTCAGCCTTGGTGATGGAGCGGCCGACGACGATCATGTCGCAGCCCTGCTCATTGGCAAATTCCGGTGTGGCAACACGCTTCTGATCATCCTTGGAATTGCCGGCAAGACGGATGCCCGGAGTGACGGTCAGGAAATCATCACCGCAAGCCTCATGGATTGCCTTGGCTTCGAGAACGGAGCATACAACGCCATCCAGTCCCGCTTCCTTCGCATTTTTCGCATAGTGGACGACTGTGTCGATCACCGCACCCGGAATGCCCATTTCATTGTTCATTCCTTCCTGGCTGGTGGAAGTGAGAATGGTGACGCCGATCAGTTTGGGAACTTCCTTTCCTTCCGGTGTTCCTTCAATCAGACCTTCCTTGGCAGCTCTCATCATGGCAATGCCGCCGCCGCAATGGCAGTTGACGATGTCCACGCCAAGCGCAGCGAGGTTTTTCATGCCGCCTTTGACGGTGTTGGGGATGTCATGGAGCTTGAGATCAAGGAAGATCTTGTGGCCCATGGCCTTGACTTCCTTCACGATATCAAGTCCGCATGCATAGGTCAGTTCCATGCCGATCTTGACATAGACCGGTTCATCAAACTGCTTCAGGAATGAAATGACTTCTTCTCTGGATGAAAAATCGAGGGCGATGATTGTTCTGCTCATTTGAAACTCCTTCCTGTTGCTTCAGCGACTGAAGCATTTCCATATTTTTCAAGCACACTGCCAAGTTCGTTGATGATCTTGGGACAGATGTACGGATCGACAAAGTTGGCCGCGCCGACTTCGACTGCGCTGGCACCGGCATAAAGGAATTCAAGCACATCCTCGGCACTGGAGATGCCGCCGACGCCGATGATCGGGATATCGACTGCCTGCGCGCACTGATAAACCATGCGCACCGCCACCGGTTTGATGGCAGGTCCGGAAAGACCGCCGGTTGTGTTGGCGAGCAGAGGTTTGCCGCTCTTAAGATCAATCCGCATGCCGAGCAGCGTATTGATGAGTACCAGACCGTCCGCTCCCGCCTTTTCTACCGCTTTGGCGATTTCAACGATGTTTGTGACGTTGGGTGTCAGCTTGACATAGACGGGCTTTTCGGAAACCTCTTTGGCAAGTCTTGTGATGTTTGCGGCAAGCTCGGGATTTGTGCCCAGGCCGATGCCGCCGTGTTTGACATTGGGGCATGAGATGTTGAGCTCATAAGCCTTGACCACATCAGAGCTGTTCATTTTGCGGATGACTTCAAGATAATCCTCTTCCGCCGCTCCTGCCACATTGGCAATGACTTCGGTGTCAAACTGCGCCAGAAACGGCAGTTCCTTTTCGATGATGTAATCCACGCCGTGATTCTGCAGACCGATCGCATTGAGCATGCCCATCGGTGTTTCCGCGATTCTGGGGGTCGGATTGCCGAAGCGCTCTTTCGGGGTTGCGCTCTTGATGGCAATGCCGCCAAGCAGCGAAAGGTCATACAGTTCCGCAAGCTCCCTGCCATAGCCGGCACAGCCGGAAGCCGGGATCACCGGGTTCTTGAGATTGAGTCCGGGGAGTTTGACTGAAAGATCCATCAGAGCACCACCTTTCCGATCGCAAAGACAGGACCGTCCTTGCACACTCTTAAGGATTCACCTTCGTGATCCTTCACAACACATCCCATGCAGGCGCCCATGCCGCAGGCCATTCTGCTTTCCAGCGAAACACAGCCATCGGTGTATTTTGCCGAAACTGCTTTCAGCATCGGCAGCGGACCGCATGAGAGAACGAATGTATCTTTGATATTGTTTGCTGCAATCGCGTCAATGACAGTTCCTTTTGTGCCATATGAACCGTCCATCGTCGCGACATACACATCGCATCCCGCTTCTTTGAATTCCTTTTCGAGCATGACGCTCTTTGCGTCATTGAAGCCAAGGACCGCAGTCACATGATGACCTGCCGCAATGTATTTCTTTGCGGTGAATAACAGCGGAGGAGTTCCGACACCGCCCCCGATCAGAAGAACATCCCTGTCTTCATTCGGGAAGCCGGTGCCAAGCGGGCCGAAGAGCGAAATCTCTTCGCCGGCTTTCATCTGACTCATCGCCTTTGTGCCCTCACCTACCGTCTTGTAGACAAATGTGATCCGGTCATCTTCCGCGTTGCAGATCGAGATCGGTCTGCGCAGATAGTATCCCGGAACCTGGATCTGAACAAACTGTCCGCATGAGGCCTCACGCGCGATGGAGGTCTTGACGATCATGCGGTATGTCTCGTAAGAGATTTCCTGATTTTCGAGAATCAGTCCGTTTTCAGTACGCATCTGTTCACGTTCCTTTCTGATCAGTTCTTTTGATATACGGTTTTTCCGCCGCAGATGGTTTCAGTGATTTCGCAATTGACTGTCCAGCCGTCAAACGGTGTGTTTCTGCCTTTGGAGGCGAATTGATCCGCGTGGATCACTGTTTCGGTATCAAGATTGACAATGATGAGATCACTGGCGGCGCCTTCCCGAATCACGCCTTTGTTTTCCAGGCCGAAGCGCTTTGCCGGTTTTGTGCTCATCCATTCTACAAGCTGAGGCAGTGTCCATCTCTTCTGACGTTTTACAAACTCCGTATAAAGCAGCGGGAAGCTGGTTTCCAGTGAAATGATGCCGAAGGCAGCCTGTGCCATCGGTTTATCTTTGTCCGCATATGTATGCGGGGCATGGTCGCTGGCGATGAAATCCAGGGTGCCGTCCTCAAGCGCCTCAATCAGAGACATTCTGTCCTCATGGCTTCTTAGCGGCGGATTCATCTTCCAGTTGGGGCCTTTGACATCATCTTCTTCCAGAAGCAGATGATGAGCGGTCACTTCCGCACTGACATCCGCACCGTTTGCTTTGGCCTCACGCAATGCCTCAACGCTCTGCTTTGCGGAAATATGGCAGCCATGGTATCTGAGACCGGTCTGCTCCGCCAGTTTCAGATCGCGCTTGAGCTGTTCGCTCTCGCATTCGGAAGGAATGCCGAGCCAGCCCTTCTGAGCTGCATATCCAGATTCGTGCACAGAGGCACCGGGTCTGCGGTAGTTCATATCTTCTGTATGGCATGCCATCAGAGCGTCCAGCCGTTTCACTTCCTTCTGTGCTTTTTCCATGATTGCGTCGTTTTCAACGCCGACGCCGTCATCGGAGAACCAGCGGATGCCGAGTTCATTCATGGCAGCCATATCGGAAACTTCCGCACCCTTTTCGCCTTTGGTGATGGTTCCGTAAGGCAGCACATTGACAACCGCGTCTGTTCTGATTTTTTCCAGATAAGGCTTCATCGTTTCCGCGCAATCGGGGAACGGATTCAGATTGGGCATGGCGAAGATGGTTGTGAAACCGCCATGAGCGGCAGCCGCGCTGCCGGTGGCGATTGTTTCCTTGGCTTCAAAGCCGGGTTCTCTCAGATGAACATGCACATCGATCAATCCGGGCAGTACCGCATAGCCGTGCGCATCGATGACTTCGCATTCCTCACAGTCGATTGTTTCAGCGACGCGAAGGATTCCGGTTTCATCAAAGAGGATTTCAAGCTTCTGAAGAGTGCCGTTGTACAGCACTTCCGCGTTGGTGATTCTGCGCTTCATGACAACCTCCGTTTTTCAAAAAAAGACAGCTTCGATGAATCTGAAAGCTGTCAAAGATATTGATCGTGATGAGAAAAAGAAAGAATGAACGCATTGACATGCATCGTACGCGCGATCTGATTCAGCTTCTGTAATACGCAGCTTCTCTTCATAACGTGCCCTTTCTTTTTTCCAAAAAAAGGATCATGGGCATAAATGCGGATGTTCCTTTTATTTTCAGATGAATTCTAGCAATACACGTACCGTAATGCAACCCTTTTTACTCCTGCCCTTTGACGCCTTTGCCATGGGGATGGGCCGCTTCCACGACTCGGGAAAGACGGTCCTGGGTGACATGGGTGTAAATCTGGGTGGTGGAAAGGTTCTCATGTCCGAGCAGTTCCTGGACAATTCTGAGATCCGCTCCGTTGTCAAGCAGATGAGTGGCGAAGGAGTGGCGGATCATATGCGGATGCACATGCATGCTCAATCCCGCTTTTTCAGCCGCCTTGTCAACGATCATCTGAATGGCGCGCGGAGTGATCGGTTTACCCTTCTGATTGACGAAGAGAATACCGTGCTCATCTTCAGCCTTTGCCATGAACAGCGGTCTTGCCTTGCGCATGTAAAGATCAATCAGCTGCGCGCAGCGTCTGTAAAACGGAATCAGGCGTTCCTTGGACTCTTTGCCAAGCACGCTGAGATAGCCTTCTTTGAGACGGATGTCAGCGATTCTGATACCCGCGCATTCAGACACACGCAGTCCGCATGCATACATCGTTTCAATGATGCAGCGGTCGCGTAAATCGGCAGGTTTGGAAAGATCGAAGCTTTCCAGCATGGTCTCCATCTGTTCGAATGTCAGATAATCGGGCAGATGGCGTTTGACCTTGGCGCCTTTGAAGATCTGCACCGGATTGTTCTTGACGCCTTCATGAATATTCAGATAGCGCCAGAACGATTTGAGCGCGGAAAGACTGCGGCTGAAGCTCGCGTTGCTTAAGGGTGTTCCGGAGATATCGCCGCTGCGCAGATCGGTGATATATTCACTGATCGTGTCACGGCCGACTTTCTCAAAGGAATTGATTCCGTTATCCTCAAGATAAACCAGAAAGCGGTCAATATCGCGCCGGTAGGCATCGTCGGTATCCTTTGATCCGGTCTTTTCCAGAGCGAGCGTGTCAAGAAATCTGTCCAGACAATGCTCAAAGTCTTCCATCCTGAATCATCTCCCGGATTATGGCAAGAGACTGCGGCGCGTAAGCTGCCTTGCGGTCTTTCTTTTTATGCTTTCCTTCCAGATACATGATGCCGAAATTGGCGTTCATCGGCTGGAAGTGATTGGGATCTGCGGTTGTGATGTAATGGGACATGGCTCCGATCATCGTTTTGGCACCAGGCATCACAGGCGCCTCGCCTTTGAGAACATGGGCAAGATTGATTCCCGCCAGCATGCCCGAAGCGGCAGATTCAATATAGCCTTCCACCCCGGTCATCTGTCCGGCGAAGAACAGATCATTGCGGTCTTTGAACTGATAGGTTTCCCTGAGCCATTTCGGGGAATTGATATAGGTGTTTCTGTGCATGACGCCATAGCGCACGATTTCACAGTTTTCCAGACCCGGAATCATCTGTAGGATGCGTTTCTGCTCACCCCATTTCAGATGGGTCTGAAAGCCGACAATGTTGTAAAGGGTTCCTTCCGCATTGTCCTGTCTCAGCTGCACCACCGCGTAAGGACGCTTCTTTCCTTCCTGTTCCAGGCCGACCGGTTTCATCGGTCCAAACAGCAGGGTGTCCCTGCCCCGCTTTGCCATGACTTCAAAAGGCATGCAGCCTTCGAAGAAGACCTCTTTTTCAAAGGAATGCATCTCTGCGGTTTCGGCAGTGATCAATGCCTGATAGAATGCTTCAAATTCCTCCAGGCTCATCGGGCAGTTGATATAATCCGCACTTCCCTTGTCATAGCGGGATTTGCGGTAGGCTTTGCTCATATCGATCGATTCAGCAGTCACGATCGGCGCCGCCGCATCATAGAAGTAACAGGAATCCTGATCCATTAAGCGCATCATCGCTGCGGCCAGCGGATCAGAAGTCAATGGACCGCTTGCAATCACACATGGAACGTCCGGAATTTCCGTGCATTCCTGTTCCACGATTTCAATCAGGGGGTTGCTGCGGATGGCATCGGTGACTGCCTGTGAGAACTTCTCACGGTCAACCGCAAGCGCGCTGCCGGCGGGAACCTTGTTCTCATCCGCGCATTTCATGATCAAAGAGCCGATTTCACGCATCTCCGCTTTCAGCACGCCGACCGCATTGGTCAAAGCATCCGAGCGAAGCGAGTTGGAACAGACCAGTTCGGCGAAGGTGTCGCTGTGATGGGCCGGGGATTTTTTCTGCGGCTTCATTTCCACAAGTTTCACATGAACGCCCCGCTTTGCCAGCTGCCAGGCTGCTTCGCATCCGGCAAGTCCGGCTCCGATTACAAGAGCTTCACTCATGCCTCATCCTCTGCCGCTTTCTTTTTCACGGCCCGTTTTGCGGTTGTCTTTTTTGTCGCGGTCTTCTTTGCTGTTGTCTTCTTTTCTGTTGTTTTCTTTGCAGTTGTTTTCTTTGCGGCGGTCTTTTTCTCAGCGGTCTTTTCCGCTTTGGCGCGGTCCTTCTTCGAAACAATCCTTTCGCCGTTCAGATTTTCCATATAATGGCATGCCGGGAAATTCGAGCAGCCAAGGAAGTATGTGCCGAAGCGGGACTTTCTCTTGAGCAGTTCATGTCCGCAATCCGGACACATCTTGCCGGTCGGCTCCGGTTTTTCCTTTTCCTTGATTTCAATCTTTCTTGTATAGCGGCATGACGGGAAATTCGAGCATGAGATGAATCTGCCGAATCTGCCGTTGCGGTAAACCAGTTCATTGCCACATTCCGGACATGTCTCGCCTACTTTTTCCGGGGCGAGCTTTTCCATATCCGCATATGCCTTGTCCACAAGCGGTGTGAAGCGTTCCCAGAAGTTTCTGAGAATCTCGATCTCATCCGCGTCGCCCTCGGCGATGGAGTCAAGCTTGTTCTCCATTTCCGCGGTATATCTGACATTGATGATGGAGGAGAAGAACTGATCCAGTTTTTCGACGGTCAGCTCACCCTGGGCGCTTGGCACGAATACTTTTGTGCGGCTCTTTTCGCTTGTCTTCTCCAGGGAGACATAGCCTCTTGCCTGGATGGTGTCAATGATCATCGCGTAGGTGCTCGGTCTGCCGATGCCGTCCTCTTCCAGAGCCTTGATCAGTCTGGCTTCGGTATAGCGTGCAGGCGGTTCCGTGAAGTGCTGCGTGCCTTTGACCTCATCAGCCTTGAGCTGTTCGTTTTCCTCAAGTGCCGGCAAAATAACATCCTTGCCGGATTCATAATCGCCATAGACTTTCAGATAGCCGTCAAAGGCAAGGGTGCTGCCCTGGGCGCTGAAATCATAGCCTGACTGGCTGAGTGTGACGGAAATGGAATCATATTTCGCGGCTGCCATCAAAGAGGCAAGCGCACGCGCATAGATCATCTTGTAAAGACGGTACTGTTCATTGGTGAGGTACGGCTTGATCTTTTCCGGCGTGTTGGCAAGACTGGTCGGGCGGATCGCCTCATGGGCATCCTGGGAGCTTGCGTCATTGCGCACGGTATATCTGCCGAGATACTGCTTTCCGTAATCATTGGAGATGAGATCGCGGGCCTGATTGACAAACACATCGGAAAGTCTTGTGGAGTCCGTACGCATGTATGTGATCAGACCTTCCTGGCCGCTGCCGATATCAATGCCTTCGTAAAGACGCTGGGCAATGGACATGGTGCGCTTGGCGGCGAAGGAAAGCTTGGTGGAAGCCTCCTGCTGAAGGGTGCTGGTGATAAACGGCGGACGCGCCTCGCGTCTGCGCTGGCTGGATTTGATTTCAGAAACCGTAAACAGATCCTGGCATGCGTCAATGACCTTCTGCGCTTCTTCGCCATTATGCAGTTCCGCCTTGGCTCCGTTGATCTTTGCAAGCGAAGCGGTGAACTTCTTTCTGTCCTTGGTGAATTCCGCCTCAACGCTCCAGTATTCTTCAGGCACAAAGGCGCGGATTTCCTTTTCTCTTTCGACGATCAGCTTTAAAGCCACCGACTGCACACGGCCGGCGGATTTGGAGCGGATCTTGGAATTGAGCAGCTTGGAAAGCTTGAAGCCGATCATTCTGTCCAGAATGCGGCGGGTTTCCTGTGAATGGACGAGATCCATATCAATGGCGCGCGGATTGGCAAATGCCTCCTTGACGGCATTCTTGGTGATTTCATGGAATGTCACACGGTCATTCGCATTCTCATCCAGGCCCAGTTCCTGCGCCAGATGCCAGCTGATCGCCTCTCCTTCGCGGTCCGGGTCGGTTGCGAGGAATACTTTTTCAGCCTTGGCAGCTTCCGAGCGAAGTTCCTTCACGGTATCCGTCTTATCCTTTGAAACGACATAGGTCGGCTCAAAATCATTTTCAATATCAACTCCGAGTCCGTCCTTGCCTTTGATCGCAAGATCACGGATATGTCCCTTGCTGGAAACAACGGTATATCCCTCGCCAAGATATTTGGCAATCGTCTTGGATTTGGACGGGGACTCGACAATTACAAGATTCTTCATAGATGTATTCTCCATATGCAGATAATCAACAGAAGGATACATTAAAAAAATCAAAGTTTCAACCGATTACCAATTTCGGACGGATCTCACGCAGCTGGGCAGTCGTGTAAATGATATTGGCGCCATCCGCAATCAGACGGTTGCAGCCGGAGCCATGCGTACTTTCGAACGGGTGCGGAAACGTGTAGATCTCTTTGGAAAGCGTGAGCGCCTCATTGACGGTGAGCATTGTTCCGGAGCGGTATTTCGCCTCGGTCACAATCAGAGCCTCTCCCAATGCGGCAAGAATACGGTTGCGCCAGGGAAAGTGCTCCTTGCGCACGCCCGTATGAAACGGATATTCACTTAAGATCAGATCGCGGCGCATCAAAGCCGCATAAAGATTGCTGTTTTCACGGGGATAGCGGGTGCCGAGACCGCTGCCGATCACAGCGATCGAATGGCCGTTTTCCAAAGCGCATTTATGCACGAAGGAATCCGCTCCTTTGGCAAGCCCGGATACCAGCACAAAGTGTTTCTTCAGCACTTCACAGGTCTTCACGGTCAGCTCTGCCCCGTATTCTGAAAGATCCCTTGAGCCGACAATGGTGATCATCGGTTCATTGAGCAGATGGATGTTGCCCTGATAAAACAATACCCAGGGCGGATGGCGCAAAGCTTTCAGCACTTCCGGATATTGCTCATCCAGTATGGTGATATAGCGTTCATTGATCTCACATTCATAAGGCGCCTCATGTTCGGCCACGGCTTTGGCAATGGCGCTCCAGCTGCCTTCATAGCGGTAAGCAAAAGAGGCAAGGATTTCTCTGTCGGTCATAACGTTCCTCCTGCCTCTTATATTCAATATAAATATGTGTTTTCTTCAGAAAAGATCCAGTTTCATCTGCACTGCCCTGACCGGACCGAATGAACGGCGGTGAATCGGGGTGATGCCGTGCTTTTCAATGGCTTCCAGATGCGCCTTGGTCGGATAGCCCTTGTTTTTGGCAAAGCCGTATTCCGGATAGATTTCATCATACATTTCCATCGTCCTGTCACGGGTCACCTTGGCAAGAATGCTCGCGGCTGCCACGGATACGGATTTCTGATCTCCCTTGACGGGATGAAAGACGGTTCTTTCCGGCAGATCCAGCGGCATCGCATCGGTCACAACCACCGCCTCAGGCGCTTCCATGGCCAGCTTTGCCATGGCCATCTGATCGGCATGGTAAATATCATAGCGGTCGATATCCGCTTCCGGAACCTGGATGATCTGAAACCAGATCGCGTCTTCCTTGATAGTCTCGTAAAGCTGCGCACGTTTCTTTTCGCTTAATCCTTTGGAATCATAGATTTCCGGATTCTCATAACCGGGCTCAAAGATGACTCCGGCCACGGTCAAAGGTCCGGCCAGAGGTCCCCTGCCTGCCTCATCAATGCCAAGCAGAAGTTTTCCTTCCTGCCACGCCTCATGTTCAAAATCATTCGGGGTGCTCTTCTGTATCTTCTTCATGGACGTGTTCCAGACTTAATCTGCCAAGTCTTCCTTTTCTTAATTCGTTGAGAAACATCTCCGCTGCACGCTTGGTGTCGGGTTCATTGTTTTCGCGGACCAGATTGCGTTTGGCGGCGATCGCCTTGAGCATGCCGTTGGGATTGACCTCGCCGGATTCATAAATTGCTTCCAGCTGTCCGGGATAAAGGTCCTGGATCACATGGATCGCATCCATGGCAATCATCTTGCGGTCAAGAATATCATCATTGATTGAACCGAGCGCCGCCAGAAGCGAGCCAGTCATCTCATCGTCAAACTTCGGCCAAAGCACACCCGGCGTATCCAACAGATCCAGCTGCGGATCGGCGTGAATCCATGTCAGGGAGCGTGTCACACCCGGCTTGTCTGCCGCCTTGACCGTATTCTTTCCGACGATGCGGTTGATCATGGTGGACTTGCCGACATTGGGAATGCCGCATGCCATGGCTCTGACCGCCCTTGGATTGATCCCCTTTGCCTTTTGTTTGTCACGCTTGGGTTTCATCAATAAAAGCGCCTCGCGGATGATTTTCTTGCCGGCGCCATTATCCCTCATCAGATCCACCGCAAGGCAGGACTGATTTTCCTTTTTCAGATGCTTCACCCATTTCTCGCTCTGCACCGGATCGGCCATATCGGTTTTCGCCAGCACGATCAGACGCGGCTTGCCCTGCGCCATCATGTTGAGCAATGGATTGGTGCTTGCTTCGGGAATGCGGCAGTCACGCAGTTCAATGATCATATCCACGGCTTTGAGTCTTTCGGTCATTTCGCGGCGGGCCTTTTCCATATGGCCCGGATACCACTGAACCTTTACCATGTCTGCACCCCGAAACCGGAGAACGGGAAGAAGATGAACACGCCCTTGGATACGATCTCATCCTTATGGAACGGACCGTATACACGGGAGTCGGTGGAACGGGGACGGTTGTCGCCCAGGCAGAAGTATTCATCTTCGCCAAGGGTGATTTCATCCAGGTCCTCCATGAACACATCATAGGTTGATGTATAGGATTCATCAAAGAACGGTTCCTCAACCGGTTCATTGTTGATGTAAAGAGTCTGATCGCGGTAGGCAACGGTTTCTCCCGGAAGGCCGACACAGCGCTTCACAAGATATTCGTTCTTGTCCTCCACATAGATGATCACGATGTCAAAGCGTTCAATTCCATCCATCCGGTAGCCAAGCAGATTCGAAACGCCCAGCGCACCGTTGGTCAATGTCGGATACATGGATGAGCCCTTGACCTGGATCGGACGCAGGATGAAATTGACCACCACCAGCACCACCGCCAGACATACGCCAAGATCGCGGAAGAACAGCAGGACTTCTTTGAGAGCGGAGGAGCGGAAGCTTGTCTTTTCCTCTTCGTCCTCGTTGTTGCCGGCGTCTTTGATCTTTTTCACCGCAGCGGTTTCACCGGGCTGCTTTTCACGTTTATCACTGGTCAGATTCTCGAATACCTGTGTTTCGGAAAGATCGGGTGTCTCTTCGGGAGTTTCCCCTTCTGACAGTCTTTCCAGCACACTGGTTTCGGCAAGAAAGCCGAGATCTTCGGTATTCTCTTCTGCCTTAATATCTAAAATGTCTATATCTCTGTCATGTTCCATACCGCACATTATAGCACCACATTGGGCGAAACTGTGACTGTTTCCGTTTGCCTTTGACAATCAGGCTTAACTTTCCGTCACGGAATCCGCTTTGCGCCTTCACATCAGCGCGGAATTGATGCTTTTCTTTTCACGCCTTCTGCGATACAGACTGATCAACACTGCCGCAAGCGATGCGCATAAGAGAATGATCAGCGAGAAATCACGGGTCAGACTCCAGGTCGCAGCCCCGATGCCCCGCTCAACGATCACGCTGGCAATGCACCAGGCAAGCGGCACCATAGCAATCTGTGCAAGCAGATCAGAGGTTCTGCGGTTTCTGATCAAAGCAGCGCATACACCGAATATCAAAGTCATAGCGGCCGCGATAAACAGATAATAATTCAGTGACAGTCTGCGAAGCGGAATTGATGCGCTTTCCGGTGTGCCGTGAAGAATCACATCTGAATCTGATTTGGCCTGATTGTCACGGAAATAAATCACATCCCCTTCCAGCAGAGCATCCCTCACGGGATCGGCATGCCACAGCTGATCCAGCGTGCTGGTCCAGCATTCCAGATCCGTATTCACACTTTCCCCTTCGGGCTCCGCATAGCTTTCGGTATGAATATGATGCACGGCATTGGTAAAGAAGACCCGTACACCGTTTTGTGTTTCTTCCGTTTTTGCGACGGCCTGCTCATATGTCAGATAGCGCGGAGCGGAAAGCCATGCGTATAGAGAAATCAATACGGAGGCGGCAATGCCTGCGATCAGCACTGCCAGGCTGCGGTTTTTCCTGTGCCAGGTTTTCGAAAGCGCCTTTAAGGGCAGTTCGCTTTCTTCTTTGAGCGGCTGCGGCTGTGGTTCCTCTCGCATATCCTTTAACAGTTGTGTGCATTCAGCACAGTCTTTCAGATGTTTCTCGACAAATTCATTGCTTGCTTCAGATGTCAGTCCTTCCGCATAAAGCGGCAGCAGATCTCTGACGATTTCACATTCCTTACTCATGTCCATTGATCTCCCTTCTTACTGTTTGCCTGGCTCTGTGACATGTGACACATGCCCAGTTTTCGCTCTTGCCGAAATACGCGCCGATCTCTTTGAAACTCCTGTTGTCAATGAAGCGCAGATGGAACACGGTTCTGTAAGGCTCCTTGAGTTTCGCCGCTGTTTCCAGCACTGCGGAAGCCTGCATCTTCACTGCCGTTTCCTGTTCATGATCAGACGGATCCGGAATGCGCATCATGGCGGTATCGCTCATGTCCGTGAATTTCTTCTTCTCACGGATCTGATCCAGCCAGATATTGCGGGCAATCGCGCACAGCCAGGTTTTCAGGGAACTTCTGCCGGAAAAGCGGTCTATGGCATTCATGGCGCGGAAAAATGTTTCCGCCGTAATCTCCTCCGCCTGATTCTCATCATGAGTCAGCTTCAGAAGATAGCGCCATACATCGGTAAAATACAGTCTGTATATTTCCTCAAACTCTTCCATCTTGATGTTCCTTTCGTCTGTTAGACGGCTGAAGAAGTCCTGATCTTACAAAAATCATACAATTATTTTCATTTCTTTGACTTTAAGCTGTTTTCTTTATGTTTGATTAGAAGATAAAAAAATGCATTCCCGAAAGCGGGAATGCATGGAATGCAAAGATTATTTTCCTGAGATGGATACGGAATCAAAGAGAATGCTCGGAGTGACGATGGAGCGGATTTCCCATTTCAGATCACTGCCGACTTCGCGCACATTGGAAAGCAGATCAAGGAAGTTTCCGGCGGCAGTCATCAGGGTAAGACCTCCCGCTTTCTTTCCGTCCTTGATCAGATAGCCGCTGCTTTGCAGAGAGAAGTCACCGGTGACATGATTGAGGCCTGCGTGAAGACCGGCGAAGTCCGTGATCAGAATGCCCTCCTTCATTTCCGCCATCAGACCATCGAGATCTTTCTCACCCGGCACGATCATGCAGTTTCTCGGGCGAACGCCGATCGGGGAATCATAGGATGCGCGGAAGCCGTTGCCGCTGCTCTCTGTATTCATCGCAAGAGCGCTCTTTGTGCTGTGCAGCATTTCCTTAAACACGCCGTTTTCAACGAGTGTCTTACGTCTTGTGGGACAGCCCTCATCATCAAATGCGCATCTGAGTGCGGCATCTTCACAGGCGGGATCATCAACGATCGTGATCTTTTCGCTGAATACCTGCTTGTTCAGTGAATCGCGCAGCGGGGAAATTCCCTTATGAATCTGCTCACCTGAGAACATATCCGCAAAAGCCGCAAACAGCTGGGTCAGCGCTCCCTTTTCAATGATCACCGGATAGGTGCCGGAAGAAGGAATGGAAGCGTTGAGCTGACTGAGCACATCCTCGCCAAGGCGCTTGATGAAATCATCCAGATCGAGTGCGGAAAGATCATCGGCCTTTTCCATTTCAAAGCCGGTTCTGATTTCATCTCCTTCCTTTGCGGCAGCTCCTGCCACCAGCACATGCACTCCGCTCTCCTCTTCAAGATCAACGCCGAGGGTATTGGCGATTGTGCGCTTTGAAGTGCTTTCCTGGAAGGTCAGATGATTGACCTGGAAGATTCTTTTGTCAAAGGCGAAGATCTTCTCTTCTGTCTTCTTTAATAATGCCTTGATGTCATTGGCATCAAAGTGAACAAATTCTTTTTTCTCAAGGGCATTGATCTCTTCTTTTCCTCTGAGCATTTCAGGATCTTCGGAAGTGATCATGGCAGCCTGTGTCTTCATGGAAGAGAGTACATCATCCATCTGATCATCGGATGTGTCCTCACTGGAGGCGTTCACCATTTTGCCCTCATACATGCCTCTGAAGGCAGTGCCGAGAACATGCGAAGTGACATAGGTATCGAGTTCCCCTTCAAACCAGGTGAAGGTTCTTTCCTCGTTGAGTTCCTGGAAAATCTCGAAGTTTTCAAATCCGGCTTCCTTCGCAGCCGCAAACCATTTTTCCTTATTCATTGGATGTACCTCCGACGGTGATGGAACTGATCCGGATTGCCGGCTGACCGACATCGGTCGGAATGGAGCCGCTTCTGGATCCGCACATGCCCTGCGAACGGGACAGATTGGAACAGACCTTTTCAATGTTCAGAAGAATTTCAGCACCGCTGCCGATCAGGGCCGCACCTTTGACCGGAACTGTGATCTTTCCCTTTTCGATCAGATATCCCTCCTGAACCGAGAAGTTGAATTCACCGGTCTGGGGATTGACGCTGCCGCCGCCCATTCTCTTGGCATAAAGGCCTTTTTCAATGCCTTCAAAGAGTTCTTCGAATGATGCATTGCCTTCCGTGATGAATGTGTTGGACATTCTGGAAGTCGGCTCATACTGGTAGGATTCCCTTCTTCCTGAGGAGGTGGAATCCATATGCATTCTTCTGCCGTTGAGACGGTCAATCATATAAGAAGTCAGCACACCGTCCTTGATGAGCTGGCGTCTTTGCTGGAAGTTGCCCTCATCATCGATGTTCTGGGACCCCCACGCGTTGGGAATGGTTCCGTCATCCACCGCGCTGACGCATTCATTGGCAATCTTTGTGCCAAGCTTGCCGGCAAACACGCTGGCGTTGCGGGCAACCGAAGTCGCTTCGAGTGAATGTCCGCATGCCTCATGGAAAATGACACCGCCAAAGCCGTTGTCAATGACGACAGGCATTTTTCCGCTCGGGCAGTCAACCGCATTCAGGTTGACAAGCGCCACTCTGGCCGCCTCTTTGCCGATGTCTTCGGGAACTGTGGTTTCATAGAATTCCAGACCCATGCCGGCACCCGGGCCAAAGAAGCCGCTTTGCATCTTACCGTTTTCTTCCGCGTAGGCATTGGCTCTGATTCTTGTTCTGACACGGGTATCGCTGATCAGTCTGCCTTCGCTGTTAGAAATCTGCACATTCTGTCTGACATTGAGCAAGAGCGACTGCACTTTGACGATCTTCTCATCCGCGCTTTTTGCGCCGTTATAAACACGGATCAGCAGCTGCGCCTTGTCGCTTTGGCTGACGCTGTCAAACTGAGTGCGGACCGGATGTCTGTTCTCATAATTGACCCGCTCCAGTTTCACTGCTGCGCCTTCCTCCTTTTCACCGATGGCATTGCGCAGATCATTGATCAGCTTTGTCATTGACTCATCATCGGTTTCGTTGGAATAGCCGTAGACGGACTGCAGTCCTTTGTACAGACGGATGCCTGCACCTTTCGTAATGGTACGGTTTACCTTTTCGACTCTGTCATTGAGTGCGGAAATCTCCTCGCTGATTCTGTCCTCCTCAAAGATTTCAGCAAAATCAGCTTCGCTCTTCATGCACAGGGTCAGATAGCTTTCCAGCTTTTTCTCATCAAGCATGTGGGTTCTTCCTTTCCTGTTAACAAAAAGAAGGCACATACGTACCTTCTTTTCCAGCTTCTTATCGACGATCTTCCTTGATACGTGCGTTCTTTGCGGACAGTCCCTTGAGGTAGGAGAGCTTCGCTCTTCTGACTCTGCCTCGTCTGACAACTTCGATCTTTTCGATGATCGGGCTGTGTACCGGGAATGTTCTCTGAACACCAACGCCGCTGGAAATCTTACGTACTGTGAAGCTTGCACCGATGCCGCCGTTGGAACGGTCGACACAGACGCCTTCGTAAACCTGAATACGGGACTTTTCACCTTCTCTGATTCTTACATAAACCTTGAGGGTGTCACCTGCTTTGAACTGAGGAATGTCATTTCTCATCTGTTCTTTTGTAATTCTGTTTACTAATCCTAAATCCATCTTCTCTTCTCCTTATAACGATTGATCAACTGCTCTTAGTCTCAGAACCGGCCAGCGGAACAGCGATGCGCACATGCGCCTCGATATAATAACACAAAGATGAATTTTCATGCAAGGTTTAAATCAGAGAACTTCGATCCATTCCGTGCTGAGACCCGCCTCGCTGCGGGATACACGGATTACTCCGCTGAAACAGTCTGTTTCCGTGCAGAGATCAAAGTCGCGGCGCGGGAAAATATGATTCTGAGCGGGATCAAAGAATTTCTTTCCCTCGGTATAGCGCAGATCATCGGCGAGCTGCCGGATGTTTTCGAGCGGCTTTCCAATCAGAAGCGATCTGATATATTCCGCGCAAAGCACATCCTCTTCGGTATCGCGGACGCCGTTCCAGCCCATCGCCACCAGGCTCACATGTTCAGGATTCTTTTGTTCAATGTATTTGGCAATCGCTTTGGCGTTGTTGAGGGAGCCGGTCAGGATTTCATCCGCATCTTTGACTGCATTCAATCCCTGCACACCGGCACTGGTTGTATGGACCAGAGTCTTTCCGTCAAGACGGATGTTTTCGAATTCACTTGGCGCATTGCCGTAATCAAAGCCTTCAATCTTCGCTCCGTTGCGCTCGCCTGCGATCAGCCAGTCCGGATGCTTTTCACGAAGCGCGAATGCTTCATCAACACCCGCCACCGGAATGATTGTTTTCACACCTGCGTGATAAGCGCGGCATTCCAGTGAAAATGCCCTGAACACATCGATCACAACGGCGGTTCCGCGCGCCTTCTTGGCACCGGCAAGCAGATGGAGTATCTCAATGCGCTCTTCTCTCATAAAGTGTCGTTTTCCGTGATGACCGCATAGACCATCGGAACTCTTTCCGGTTTCTGATCAGAAATAACAATCGCTTCCCTGAACAGCTTCACGGCTTCTTCCAGTCTTGTTTCATCATTGACATAGAATGTAGCCAGCGGCTCATCAAAACCGATGTGATCACCGCATCTGACCTTCATGACAAGACCGACGGACGGATCAATCGTATCCGCTTTGGTTTCCCTGCCTGCGCCAAGCATCTGGGCAGCGGTGCCGATCTTCTCTGCCTGGATGACTGAGATATATCCTTCCTTCGTGCTGCGGATATCGATCTTCTTTTTCACATTGAGCAGCTCATCGATTTTATCAAGACTCACATAAGAGGCATCCCCGCCCTGAAGCTCGATCATCCTCTGCAGACGTCTGAGACCTTCGCCGGAATCGATCGCGGCTCTCAAAGAACTGCGGGCATCGCTGTCACTGTCGGCAAGTCCTGCCATCTTCAGCAGCTGCACGCCCAGCAGCATGCATACCTCATAAAGCGGATCGGAAGGATTGATCTTGCCGCTGAGCAGCTCAATTGCCTCCTTGACTTCCAGCGCATTGCCAACCGCCATGCCAAGCGGCTGGTTCATATCGGTAATCAGCGCTGCGACTTTGCGGCCCATCAAGGAGCCGATCTTGACCATCAGACGGGCAAGCTCAAAGGCTTCCTCCTTGGAGCGCATGAAGGCGCCTGAGCCGGTCTTGACATCCAGCACAATCGCATCCGCGCCGGACGCGAGTTTTTTGGACATGATCGAGCTGGCGATTAACGGAATCGAACGTACAGTTGCGGTGACATCGCGAAGGGCGTACATCATCTTGTCGGCAGGCACAAGATTCTGCGTCTGGCCGATCACCGCCACGCCGTTTTCACGCACGATGTCAATGAAGCGGTCCATCGGGATTTCAACCGATGTGCCCGGAATCGATTCGAGTTTGTCGAGGGTTCCGCCGGTATGGCCAAGTCCCCTTCCGCTCATTTTGGCAACCGTGCCGCCGCACGCCGCAACCAGCGGTGCGACCGCCAGTGTTGTGGTGTCACCGACGCCGCCTGTGCTGTGCTTGTCCAGCTTGATGCCTTTGAGACCGGAAAGGTCTGCGACTTCTCCGCTGTGCATCATGGTCAAAGTCAATGATGCGGTCTCCTGCGGGGTCATTCCCTTCAGTCTGACTGCCATCATAAAGGCGCTCATCTGATAATCCGGAATGTCGCCTTTCACATATCCGTCAATCAGAAAACGGATTTCATCCTCATTCAGTGCAAAGCCCGAGGCTTTCTTTTCAATCAGGTCAACTGTTCTCATAATGATCCTCTTAATCTGTGGCGTTTCTATAAGAAAAGTATGACACTTCTGAAAATATTTTCAAGCGCTAAGCGGGACCGCGGTATGCATGAATTCATGCTGGATCAGCACACATAAGAATGACTCTGTCTGGATGTGCTGAGTGCCTTCTCGGAAAGCACAATGGAGAAGCGGCAGTACAGCAGCGCTGCCTCAAGCGGTGTAATTTCAGCCTTTTCAGCGCAAAGCTCGACATCATGATGGCGGGCATAGCTGTTCATGACGCTGACCCACTGTTCGGGTGTGTAGCGGTTGTCCTCTCTTCTGCAGCATTCCCGCGCATAATCAATCATCGCGTGTCTCATGAGTTCCTTGTTCATCCTTCTCACCTCCGTGAAAGATCATAAATCATGCATATAAAAAGGCTGTGCACCGCAGTGCACAACCGCATGTATTTCAGAAAAGGAATGCCCATAAGGCAGCCAGGATGACGCTTGGCAGCATATTCGCCACCTTGAACTGTCTGCCGAAAAGCAGATTCACGCCGACACAGAAGATCAGTACGCTTCCGACGATTGAAAGATTCGTGATCGTTGCCGGTGTCATCAGCTGCGAAGCCAGTCTGGCAAGCAGTGTGACCGAGCCCTGCAGAACGAATACCGGAATTGCCGAGAAGACGGCGCCTTTGCCGATGGATGCGCTCATCACCATGATGATTGTGAAGTCAAGCACCGCCTTCATGGCAAGGATCTCATAATTGCCGTTTAATCCGTCCTGGATGGAGCCGACAATCGCCATTGCCCCGATGCATACGGTCAATGAAGCTGTCACAAACGCATTCACGAAAGTCTGATCCTTCGCGTTGCCCGTCTTTCTTTTAAGCCATTCGCCAAAGCGGATGAAGTGCCCGTCGATGTCAAGGAATTCACCGATCAGTGAACCGAGTGCCAGGGTGATGATCATCATCATGGCCCCGTCCATGGAAACGGTGTTTCCTTCGATATGCAGCATATTCTCAATCGCCCCGCTGATGCCGACAAACAATACGGCAACCCCGTTGGCTTTGTTGAGGATATCACGGTAGTTCTCTTTGAGAAGATTGCCCGCAAGCATTCCGAGCAGGCCGCCTGCGATGATGGCGGCAGTATTGATCAGTGTTCCGGTTGCGATCATGTGGTTCACCTCATATTGAGGTATTCTACGCCCGCCATTCTTTTAAATCAATGAAATGGCGCACAGATAATGCAGATTGACCACCAGATGGCAGAATGTGCCGGCCAGCACAAAGCAATGGAAGATCTCATGGCAGCCGAATTCCCGGCTGGTGATGAACTTCGGTTTGACCGCATAGAATACCGCCCCTATGGAATAAAGGACTCCGCCTGCGGCCAGCCATAACACCGCAGGAAGTCCGGCAGCATTCGTGATTGCGGGCAGACAGAAGATGCATAGCCACCCCATGGCCGTATAAATCACGCTGGACACCCATTTGGGACATCCCACCCAGAAGAATTTGAAGATCATGCCTGCAAGCGCGCATGCCCAGATCACCGCCAGCAGTACCGGTCCGATGGTATTGCGCAATGCGATCAGGCAGATCGGCGTATAGCTGCCGGCAATCAGGATGAAGATGCTCATGTGATCGGTTTTCTTAAGAATCATATTTGCCTTTTCGGAAATATTGAAGGCATGGTAAGAAAAGCTTGCGCCATATAAGAGGATCATGCTGAGCATGAAGACGGAATAAGCGGAAAGAGAGATCATATCCGCTCCCCTTACGGATGCCCTGATCAGCAGCACGGGCATCAGGATGATGCCTGCGATAAATCCTCCCAGATGTGTCAAAGCGCTCCATTTATCCTTGAGCCGGAAACTGAAGACAGGCTCATCAGACAGATATACAGCATTTTTTCTATCAAGTGTTGTCATGTCCACCTCCGTATTATCGTTATCTCTTAATCGGTTTTTCATTAACCGATTACACAATCATACTATCGGTTTTTGAATAACCTGTCAACGGTTGTGAGTATAAGATATTGAAGATATCCGAGACTCTGTTAAAATAAAATCATGAGTGAGAACAAACAGACAAATGACGCATTGAAAAACTTCGCCATGCCGGATTATGATCAGATTCCCGATGTCGGCCTGTATCTGGATCAGGTGGCGAGATTCATCAACAGTTTCCTCGGGGACTTCCCGGAAATGCAGGTCACCCCTTCCATGATTTCCAACTATGCCAAGCAGAAGCTGATCGACAGGGTCAACAAAAAAACATATACCCGCGATCAGATCGCCGCACTGATTATGATTGTATTGAGCAAAACAGTCATTTCCATCGATCATGTGCGGATGATGCTGAGTGAGCTCAGAGGTGAGAGCGATTCATTGCAGAAACCCTATAGCGCATACCGCGATTCCTTATGCGATGTGCTCAATTCACTGAGTGTCAACCGCGGATATCAATCCCCTTCGACCGATGATGAGCGTGACAAGATGATTCACAATATCGTCATTGCCATCGCCCACAAAATGTATCTGGAAAGATGGTTTGAAAGCCTTTCGGACAAGGCATAACAAAAAGCAGCCGCGAAGAACTGCTTTTTTCATTGTTAACGGATTTTTCTTCCGCAATAGATGCAGAAGCGCATTTCCGGATCTGGGATTCGCTTACCGCAATCGGGGCAGAAATTGATCTCTTCCTTTTTCACTTGCGTCTCATCAACAGGTTCAAGGATCTGGGTCTCAGCCATGGAAGGATCCTCCTCTTCCTCATCATATGCAAGCGGGTTGGATCTGATGAACGGTATTTCCTCTTCCGGTTCCTCCTCAGGAACATCAGGAATGATTTCCACAGCTTCCCCGGGCTGTTCGTCTGATGTCTGCTCTGCGGTTTTTCCAATCTGATTCATGGAATCCTCTGTGTCTTTGAGCAGCTGATCAAGCTCATCATTGCCCTCTGGTGCTTCTGTTGTATTGTCCGCTTTCTCATTGACCGAAGGCTCGTTAATGACAGCCGGTTCCGGTTCAGGTGTCTGAACAGGTTCAATCACAGGCTCAGCTTCAGTCACTGACACAGGTTCAGCTTCTGCACTGACGGCAGGTTCAATTACCGGTTCAGGCTCTTCATTGACAGCGGGTTCAATCACAGGTTCCGCTGCTTCAATGACCGGTGCGGCAGGCACAACAGGCTCATATCCATCATCCTCATACGGTTCCTGATAATCTTCGCTGTCTGTGAACAGGTGTCTTCTCTTGCGGAAATAGATAAAGTTGGCAATTGTATAAAGCAATGCAATGACACCCATAATAATCAGCATAATCCTCAGTGCGGTGACCATTGAGGAGCTGACGGTGATGGTGCGGCCGGTCTGCGCCGAGATATACTGTGCCATCTGGATGATACCGCCTCTGTTAAGGCCGAATTCCCAGATTGCCCAGATGATAACGCATGTGCTGAGCAGGCCCAGCACGGTAATGGCCAGCCAGCAGCGCGCGCTGTACTTTCTGAAACGGAAGGAGCCGATCCATGCGTAAACAGACAGGACGAGCATGAGAATCCTCTGTGCGAGCAGGCCGATAACAGGCCAAAAGAATGCGCCGAGATGGAAAATATCCGCCCCGCCGAATTCAATCAGTTCTCTCAGGGAATGATCGGTCCAGGAAAGACTGAAGCCGAAAAGATCGGTGAAATATGATATCAGCATATAGATTCCGTAAAGGATCATGACCGGCAGAATGACGATCTGGATCAGGCGGAACCATTTGAGTTTCACTTTTTCGCCAGTACTCATAAATACCTCCTGTTGATGAAATATCAACATATTCATTATACTGCACTTCACGCACCGGGCACCAAAAAAGAGCGTGCCGCATCACACGCTCTCAGAGATCATACTTTTTCAGAATCTTCTTTTCCTCGTCCGTGAATTCATGTTTTTCATAAAGGTCGGGACGAAGTTCTTTCGTCAGTTTCAGCGACTGCATGACACGCCATTCGCGGATTTTCGCGTGATTGCCCGAAAGCAGTACCTCAGGCACCTTCTCGCCGTTGTAATCAGCCGGATGGGTGTATTGCGGATACTCCAGCAGACCGTTTTCATGGGATTCCTCATCCGTGCTGGTATCACGGATTGCGCCTTTGAGCAGACGCACGACGGAGTCGATGATCACCATGGAGGCCAGCTCTCCCCCGGTCAGCACATAATCACCGATCGACACAAGCTCATCCACGTGGTCATTGATGCGCGCATCCATTCCCTCGTAATGTCCGCACAGAATGATCAGATGATCCTTTTTGCAAAGCTCTCTGGCCTTCTGCTGGTTGTAAGGCTTGCCCGCCGGACTTGTCAGAAGCGTATAGGAGTTTTCCGTTTTCACGCTGTTGAGAGCGTCGAGCACAGGCTGACATTTCATGACCATGCCGCTGCCGCCGCCAAAAGGCGTGTCATCGACATGTTTATAATTGCCTGGAGCGAAGTCACGGATCTGAACGAATTCCACTTCCGCCAGTCCTCTCTGTAATGAGCGGCCGACAATCGAAGTGTTCAGAAAGTTCTCGAACATTTCCGGAAAGAGTGTCAGAACGGTGATCTTCATAACAGCCCTTCCACCCTGCGGATGATAATCTGCTTCTGTTCAGGATCAACGCTGCTGATGAAGGCTTTCACATACGGAACCAGCACCTCTTTCTCATCCGCTGTCACAATGCGCAGATAGTTGTTTGCCCCGTTGGTCTCCTCGACCGCTTTGACCGTGCCGATCAGCTCATGATCCTCGGTATATACCGAAAGACCTTCGAGTTCAGAGCGGTAATATTCTCCTTCCGGCAGTTTTGTGCGGCTGCTTTCCTCAATGAAGATCTCGCATTCCTTGTACTGTTCCACCAGATTGATATTCTGATGTTCCGCAAAACTGACAAGTGAGAATCCTTTGTGACTGCGGAAGGATGCGATACGAAAAGGAAGGTATTTTCCGTCCTTGCGGACATATACCGTGTTTCCCTTCTTATAGCGCAGCGCGTCAAAATCGGAATAGCTCTGGATTTTGAGTTCTCCTTTGATTCCGAATGTGTTGACGATCTTTCCGATGCAGATATATTCCATAGTTATCTCCTTTAAGAAAAAGGATGCACAGTGCGCATCCTAGATCTGTTCGAATTTAATCGTTACCTTCTTGTCTTCCGCATGGGAAGCCACAGACATGACCTGGCGGAGCGCAGAAGCCATGCTGCCTTTTCTGCCGATCAGACGTGCGATGTCATCGTTATCCGCGTAAACGTGAAGGACTACTTCTCGCTCATTCAGGCTGGGCATGACGCGGACATCAAGATTGTCCTTATTCTCAACCATCGGCTTGCAAAGATTGAGAAGAACCTTATCAAGCTCTGCCATAACAGCTTACGCCTTCTTTTTAGCGGCTGCTTTTGCATCGTGATACTGCTTCATAACACCCTTCTTGGAAAGAATGTTGCGGACAGTATCGGAAGGCTGTGCACCGTTGTTGAGCCATGCAAGTGCCTTTTCAGCATTGACTTCAACAGTCTCCGGCTCAGTTGTCGGGTTGATCCAGCCGATTGTTTCGATCTCACGGCCGTCTCTGCGTGCACGCTCATCGATTGCTACGATACGATATCTGGGAGCCTTCTTAGCACCCATTCTCTTCAGACGAAGTTTAACTGCCATTTCTGTTTTCCTCCTTGATTCAGCATGACGATTATAGCACAGCAAGCAAAGGTGTCAAGGCAAAAACCTTGACACCTTTATATTTTTTTCAGAATCTGAATTTCTTGTTTCTGGCCTGCAGTTCTTTCATCTGCTGCTGAAGACGGGGATCATCCATCTGGTTCTGGACATTGTTCATCATCTTTTCCAGACTCTCCTCGTTCAGTGAGCCGCTGCGGTTGAGCGCGCCAAGCTGGTCGATCTGCTTCTTGACTCTTGAGAACTGGTTGATCAGTTTGTTGACTTCATTGACGGTTGTGCCGCTGCCTTTGGCGATGCGCTTTTTCATCGTGCCTCTGAGCTTTTCGGGATGGGCTCTTTCATACGGTGTCATGGACTGGATGATCGCCTTGGTGTGCTTCATCGCATCTCCCGCTTTTGCCTCATCCAGCAGTCCCGCATACTGGTTCATGCCCGGCAGCATCTTCATGATGCCTGAAAGCGGACCGAGCTTCTGGATCTGCTCGAACTGCTTGAGCATGTCATCCATTGTGAACTGGCCGCTGAGCATGCGCTCCGCCATCTTCTCGGTCTCTTCGAGGTCCATCTTCTCCTGGGCTCTTTCAACCAGTGATACGATATCGCCCATGCCGAGGATTCTGTCCGCCATACGGTCGGGATGGAAGACGGACATGTCATCGATCTTTTCGCCTTCACCGACAAATTTGACCGGCACACCGGTGATCTTCTTGACGGAGAGAACGCCGCCGCCTCTGGAGTCACCGTCAAACTTAGTGACGACAAGTCCTGTCAGAGGAAGCGCTTCGGCGAATGCCCTTGCGACATTGACGATATCCTGACCGGTCATTGCGTCGACGGTCAGCAGGATTTCATCCGGCTCGACATTGACATTGATGATGCGCAGCTCATCCATGAGCTCTTCATCAATATGCAGACGGCCGGCGGTATCGATGATGACCGTGTCATAGCCGTTTTCACGGGCGTGGATCATACCGCGTCCGACGGTTTCCTTGGCGCTCTTTTCAGGTCCGAGGGTATAAACATCGACATCGATCTCACGGCCCAGTGTCTGCAGCTGTTCAATCGCGGCCGGACGGATGACGTCAGCGGCGATCATCAGCACTTTCCGGTTATTCTTCTCCTTGAAGATTTTGGCGATCTTGGCGGCCGAGGTTGTTTTACCTGTACCCTGCAGACCGACCATCATGATCGTCGTGATGCCTTCTTCCTTGAAGTGGATTTCAGCGTCCTCGGAACCGAGCAGCTCAATGATCTGATCATGAACGATCTTGACCAGCTGCTGGCCGGGCTCAACGCTGTTGAGGACATCCTCGCCCCTTGCCTTTTCACGGATTTCATCCAGGAACTGCTTGACGATTCTGTAGTTCACATCCGCTTCCAGAAGTGCCAGACGCACTTCCTTGAGCATATCTTCCATATTCGCATCGCTGAGTGTACCCTTGCCGGCCACATCACGCATTGCTTTATTCAGTCTTTCACTCAATGAATCAAAAGCCATAGTATTACCTCACGTACGGTATTATTCTACCACAGCTGTCTGATGCTTCCTAAGATTACTTTTTGCCGGCGCGCACACTGACCTTCTGCACTTTTTCGGCGATGATCCGTGTCACATCATCATGGCCGTCGAATTCCGTTTCAAGCCTGCCGCTGACGATGACCACGGTTCCCTTGTCAAAGGCTTTGGCGCATTCGGCTGCGATGCCCCGCCAGAGTCTGATATGGAAACGATCGCTTTCGGTTGTTTTTTCCATCGTGCTGAACGGCTTTTCCGATTCAACGACCATCCAGCACTCATCGCTGCCGCTGGCGGTGTCCGGAATATACGGTTTTTCGGCGATCCGGCCTGATATCATACATGAAGCTGTCATAATTGCCTCCTTTTTTCAGATTGTCCGACAAATCAGGCGGGCAGACAAAGCCATCAATCTGTCACGTACGGTAAAAAAAACGGATTTGCATGATACAAATCCGCCGTTAACGAAGCTGAATGCAAATCCTCTCAGAGGTGCAGCAGTTTTTTCAGTTTCTTCTTTCTTGCGATGGAGCGTCTTGCCTTCTCAACATCCCTGGCCCATTTGCATGTGCTGCAGCCCCCGCACTCGCCGGAGCATGAGTCCAGACCGTTGTTGACAAGATACCTGATACATATATAAGCAATCAGTGCAATCACGCAAAGCACTGCAATATCTGCAAAATTCATGGTTTCTTCCTCACTGCATTCATCATACCCGGATGTTTTTCAAAGTCAATTAGTTTGCACTAACTTGTGGTTAAATAATGAAGCTCACATGTGTGAGCCTCACTTTTCGGGTTTGATATAGACGTCGCGGGGTTTGGAGCCCTGGGCAGGTCCGATGACACCGGCGCTTTCAAGGGCGTCGATCATTCTGGCGGCACGGTTGTAGCCGATGCCGAAGCGTCTTTGCAGAAGCGATGTGCTGGCCTTCTGGGCCTCGATGACATAATCCCTGATCTCCTTGAACATGGGATCCTCATCCACGCCGATCACGCCTGCGTTGCCTTCCACGCCTTCCAGCATGATGAAGTGGTCGTCGTATTCCGGTGTGCCGTTTTTCTTGACATCGTCGGTGATGCGCTGCACTTCCTCATCGGTCACAAACACACCCTGCACACGCACCGGTGAGTTCATGCCGATCGGCATATAGAGCATATCGCCGTTGCCGAGCAGTCTTTCCGCGCCGACATGGTCGAGAATCGTGCGTGAGTCAGTGCCCGAGGATACCGCGAATGCGATACGGCTGGGAATGTTTGCCTTGATGAGACCTGTGATGACGTCAACACTTGGTCTCTGGGTGGCGACAATCAGATGGATGCCGGCAGCACGCGCAAGCTGGGTAATACGCTGGATGGAGGATTCAACCTCTTTGCCGGCAACCGCCATCAGATCGGCAAGCTCATCGATGATGACAACAATGTAAGGCATCATCTTGGGAGCCGGCGATCCGTCGGGATTGGGACGGCCGGCCTGCGCCTTGACCTTTTCATTGAAGACTTCAATATTGCGCACGCCGCATTTGGAGAAGATGTTGTATCTCTCATCCATCATCTGAACGATGACTTTCAGGGCTGCGGATGCCTTGGTCGGATCGTTGATGACCGGTCCGATCAGATGCGGAATGTCCTGGTAAGGCGTGAATTCAACCTTCTTCGGGTCAATCAGCAGCATCTTCACCTCATCCGGTTTTGTCCTTAACAGAAGCGAAGTGATGATCGAGTTCATGCATACCGATTTACCGGAACCGGTGGAGCCGGCAATCAGCAGATGGGGCATGCGGTCAAGACGGCATGTGACCGCTTCGCCAAGCAGGTCCTTGCCGACCACAAAGAGAAGCTTGCGGTCCTTGTCCTTGGCCGGAATCATCCGGAAGAGCTCCTTCATGCGCACCGGCGTGCTGGAGATATTCGGGATTTCAACGCCAACCGCATTGCGGCCGGGAATCGGCGCTTCGATTCGCACGTCCTTGGCGGCCAGTTGCATCTTGATGTTGTCGGTCAGGCCGAGAATCTTGGAAACCTTGACATTGACATCGGGACGGACCTCAAACTGGGTGACCGAAGGTCCGATGTGCGTATCGATCAGTTCCGCCTCGATATCGAAATTCTTGAGGATCCGTATCAGCATCTCCCCCTTCTCGCGGGCGGATGTCTCATTGTCCTCATATGCGGTGGATCTGACCGGATTCTCAAGCAGATTGTTCGCATTGGGCATCCGGTAGACTTTATTCCTGCGCGGTTTCGGCGCGGGTTTGGGCTTTTCAGCAGGTGTGCTTTGAACTGTTTCGGGCTGCGGTTCAATCACCGGTTCAGGCTCTTCAGCAATCTCTTTGGGCTCACTGACCTCTTCATATTCATAAGGCTCCTCATATTCGGGCTCGTAAACCTCTTCCGGTTCCTCTTCATAAGGAACGGCTTCCTCATTCATATAGGCAGCCTCATAAAGATCATCGATATTGATGAAAACCGATTTTTTCGATGAAATCACACGGCCGGGAATCTGCACGACCGGAATCTCCTGGGTCGGACCGTCGGCGCGGATGTTGTAAAGAGTGCGCACAACCGGCTGCTCCTCTTCCTGCTCATATTCCTCATACGGAATTTCATCAGGCTCATCCGTCTCATCAAACTGTGCAGTCTGCGGTTTTCTCTTCTTTTTCTTCGGTTCCTTCGGCTTGCGGTGCTCCGCAATCCAGTCCCATAAATTGAACGGTTCCTTTTCATCCTCTTCATCAAGTTCAAGCTGTTCCTGCTCGATGGCTTCCTCTCTGCCGGGCGTACGGAAGAAATCAGCCAGGACACCGAATGCCTTCTTGTACACATCCAGTGATACCAGCAGCAGTGCCGCAATGATGAAGAATACCGCGATGATCAGAAGAGTTCCCGCCCTTCCGAACAGCATCGAACATAATCCATACAGGAAAGCTCCGCATAAACCGCCGGAAGCGTTGACGGAAACATCCGCCGTGAAATACTGTCCGCAAAGCGCGATCATGTCAACAAACGGATTCCAGCCGGTGGTTCCGTCATGAATGTCCGCATATGTGCATAACATCATGACGCCGCAGACAATCAGGATGATCGGTACGGGATTTCTGCCCTCGATGCCGTGTTTTCTGTTGAGCATGTTGAGCAGGATCAGTCCGACTCCCAGTCCCAGTACCATCCAGAACAGGTTGCCGAACAGGTATCTCTGCAGATTGAAAAGGAAGAGCCCAACTATCCCGGTACGTAAGATACCGATGATGATGACAGCTGAAAGGATCACAACAGTGATCCATTGTCTGAGCTCTTCGTTCTGTTCTTTCTTGATCTGTGCCTTTGTTTTTCTAGCCATTGACTTCCTTAATCAACCGTATTGATCTCGACAATCGCCGGCAGGATCATCGGCCTCTTTCCGGTCTCCCGGATGACATAGCGGCTGATCTTCTCACGGGCTTCCGCACGGCAGCTCATGTTGTCATAGCGGCCCTCGGCGACTGCGTCGTCAATCGTTTTCTCCATGATATTGCCGATTTCCTTGACGATGTAATCGGCGTCCTTTAAGTATATCACACCGCGGCTCTGAACATCGGGTCCGCCGATGATTTCCTTTGTGGCGTGATTGATGACGATGCCCACGACGATCGCTCCGTCGGTGGAAAGCAGTTCACGGTCGCGCAGAATCATGCCGCTCTCATCGAGCCTGTCATTACCGTCAACCATGATGTTGTCGACCGGCACCTCATCGAAGCTGCGCTTGAGCGTGCCGTCTTCGATTTCAGCCACCTGGCCGTTGTCCATGACGATGATGTTGGCTGCGCTGTAGCCCATATTCAGAGCGATATTGGCATTGGCGATCAGCTGACGGTATTCACCCTTGACGGGTACGTAATATTTCGGATGCATGAGATAGATCATCATTTTCAGATCCTCGATGCTCGCATGCATGGTGAAGGTCCGCTTGTTGTCGACGGTCAGTACTCTGCCCGCCTCCTTGTAAAGATCGTCCTCCATGACCGCCTCTTCCCTTTCGGTGCCCGGTACGGCCGGTGAAGCGATGATGACTGTGTCGGTGCTTCTGAGCTCGATATTCTCATCTTCGTGGGAAGCGATGCGGTGCACCTTGCGGAAGATCGATTTGCCGGTGCCGGCAATGATCACGATCACATTTTCAAGATCATTCGAGAATGTGGAGGGAGCGACTTCCAGACCTGCGGGAATGTGATAATAGCCGAGTTTGGCCATATCCGCCATCAGGGCGCGAAGCTCGCTGTCATAGATCATGACCTTGCGGTTGTATTTGTTGGCCAGTTCGATCACCTCAATCACTCTGTAAATATTCTGGTTGAAGAGCGTGATGAACATTCTGCCTTCCGTATTTTCGAAATACGGTTCGATCAGCGGTGTGATCTTGTGCATCGGTGAGCTGTGGCCTTCCCTGGTGGAGCCGACCGACTCGCACATCAGGGCAAGCACGCCGCCGGCGCCAAGGTTGGTGATATTGGTGATATCCATGCGGAAGGCATCGTTTTTCGTGTCATAGTCAACGATGAATTCGCTGGAATAGACGATATATCCGTCGGCTGTCTTGATTGCCACGCCGAAACCGTCGGCGATTGACTGGGTGGTGCCGAAGGTGATGATCTCGGTCTTGCCGATCTTGAACTTCGCATTGCGCATCACGCGGTGGATGTTCAGATTAACAAGGCCTGCCTTCTTCGCCCTGCGCTCAAAGATCAGGGCGGTCAAAGGAGCCATGTAAACCGGAACCTTGGGAAGCTCACGCAATAACGCCGGTAAAGCGGCCATGACATCATCGTGTCCGTGGGTGATGAAAACAGCTTTGATCTTATCCTGGTTATCAATCAGAAACCTGAAATCCGGAATCACCATCTCAACCCCGAGCTGATCGGTTTCAGGATATTTCATTCCGCATTCCATGACGAATATATCTTCGCCGTTCTGAACAACATACATGTTCTTGCCGTCCTCATCGAGACCGCCAAGGGCAAATATGCGAACTTTACTCATATTATATTTCCTCCGTTTTTACGAAAAGGCTGCTGCTGAGTTTATTATAGCTTAAAACAACGGCGAATCACAGTGCTGATCCGTCAAGTGAGAAACTGTGCGCGGTATCGATTTTCACATTGACAATCTGATCCTTGAGACCGGCGGGACCGGTGAAATTGACCAGCTTGTTTTCCTCGCTGTAGCCGCTGTAAACGTTCTGATTCTTTTTGGAAGGCCCTTCGCAGAGCACTTTCAGGGTTTTGCCGACATAGGCCTCATTGTGCTTGGAGGCGATGGCGGAAAGTCTGTCATTGAGGATCTGAAGACGCTCCTTCTTCACCTGAAGAGGAATGTCATCTGCCATTTTCGCCGCGGGAGTGCCGCTGCGGGGACTGTAGACGAAGGAATATGCCATGTCAAACTGACAGTAATCGACCAGATCCAGAGTCGCCTGGAACTGCTCATCGGTTTCCGAGGGGAAGCCGACAATCAGATCGGTGGTGAAAGTGATGTCGCTGATCTTGGTGCGCATCTCATCATAAAGCTGTCTGAAATGATCCGCCGTATATCCGCGGTTCATCCGTTTCAGTATCTCATCGGAACCTGACTGCACGGGCAGGTGCAGGGATTTCATGATATTGGGATATTTCACCATCGCATCGATGGTGGTTGAGGAATAATCACGGGGATGGCTGGTATAGAAGCGGATGCGCTCAATGCCGGTTTCGGCACAGCTTTCCAGCAGTTTCGTGAATCCGTCCTCGATTTTCAGATCCTTGCCGTACGCATTGACATTCTGTCCGAGCAATACCGCTTCCTTCATGCCCTGCTGCTTCAGCGCTTTGACCTCTTCGAGAATGTCCTGCGGTCTGCGGGAGCGCTCACGGCCGCGTGTATACGGCACGATGCAATAGGTGCAGAATTTGTCGCAGCCGTACATGATATGCACGAAACCTTTGCACGAAGCGCTTCTTCTGACCGGCATGTCCTCGATCAGATCGCCCTCTTCCGATTCGACTTCAATCATTCTCTCCCCTTTGGTCATGACATCTGCGAGCAGCTGCGGCAGCCGCCAAAGATTGTGTGTGCCGAAAACAAGATCCACCTGGGGATAGGATTTCAGGATCTTTTCAATGACCACCTCTTCCTGGGCCATGCAGCCGCAAAGACAGATGATCTGGCCGGGATGTCTTGCCTTGACGGATTTCAGGGAGCCGATTTCGCCGAACACACGGTCTTCGGCCGCCTGTCTGATCGCGCAGGTGTTGAAGATGAGCACGTCCGCCTCCTCAACGGATTCGGTCATTTCAAAGCCCATCATTTCAAGCATGCCCGCCATCGTTTCCCCGTCACGCACATTGGCCTGGCAGCCGTATGTGCGGATATAGTATTTCTTTCCTCTGCCGAGTTCCTCCGCTTCCTCACTCATCACAAAGCGTGTGCATTCAGCGGCGGTGTTGCGGCGGGCGCGGTTTGCCTCACGGCGCATCTCGGGCAGGATATATTTTTCCTTATTCTCATTCATGGCGTAAATTATAGCAGAAAATCGCAAAAGAAAAACCGGTCGGGCAACCGGTTCTTTCATTATGTTTCTTATTTCTCGGAAATAGCGGAAACAGGGCAAGCTCCTGTGCATGCGAGGCATGTGATGCAGACATCCTCGTTGCATTCGGACTTTCCTTCATCATCGAGAGACAGAGCTGTAACCGGGCAAACACCTACACAAGCTCCGCAGCCAATGCACATATCCTTATCAACTGTTACGGGCATGATGTTCCTCCTTCGCACGTATTATACTGCGGTTTTGACCGTGATTCAATAACCTGCCTTTCAAAAACAGTTGTACATTCAAGCGATCTTAATAACTGCCTGAAGGACGGCGCTGAATCCGTTCGATGCGCACTGCCTTTCCGGTTTTGTCATCGGTCTCGATCAGACATCCGCAGATGATGGAAGGACCGGTGGCCGGTGTATAGCGGGTCTGTTCCTTATGGATGTGGCGGTTGATCATTTCTTCCGCATCCCTTCCAAGCACGGAATCGTAAGCGCCGCACATGCCGACATCGGAAATGAAGGCGCAGCTGTTATTGATGATTCTTTCATCGGCTGTCTGCACATGGGTGTGGGTGCCGATGACTGCAGTTACTCTGTCTGCGAAATACCTGGCAAAGATCATTTTTTCGCCGGTGGACTCTCCATGCAGGTCAACGATAATCTGATCCGCTTCAATCTGATTCAGCAGCCTTTCCATGGTATTCACCGGGCTGTCTTCCACTTCGCACATAAAGGCCTCGCAGATCAGCGATACCACCGCGATTTTCGTTCCGTAGACATCCTTGATGACGTAGCCTTTTGCGCCGCTTGATGTGTGCAGGTTCGCGGGAAAGACCAGACTCGGACAAAGGTCCATGTTTTTGATGATTTCTTTTTTGGAATACGCATGATTGCCAAGCGTGACGATGTCGGCTCCGGCTCCTACCAGCCGGCTGTAGATCGTTGCTGTGATTCCCTTGCCATGTGCGGCGTTTTCCCCGTTGACAATCACGAAGTCCGCGCCGTATTCACTCTTCAGGGGCTTAATGTTTCTGATTACAGCTTCGCGGCCGCTTTTGGCAACCACGTCTCCCAGGAACAGTATTTTCATGTAAACCCTTCCGGTGAATGCAGCCCCCATAATCCGCATCCGCCTGGTGAAACTCATTTCACGTGCACATATCATACAGGTTTCGGATTACGCTTTCAAGGCTTGAATCCGCACCTGTCAAGCTTATGCATACATGCTGTAGGGCATACAAAACAAAAAGCACTGTATAACTGCAGTGCTTTTGTAAGTGATCAGCGGGCGAGTTCCTGAACCCTGACTTCCCTGATCAGAGTGACCTTGATCTGACCCGGATAAGTCAGTTCATTCTCAATCTTCTCACGGATATCATGGGCGATCTTGACCATGGTGATGTCATCGATCTTGTCAGGTTTGACCAGCACTCGAACCTCACGGCCGGCCTGGATGGCGAATGCCTTGTCAACGCCTTCGAATCCGGAAGCGATCTTTTCCAGGGATTCCAGTCTGTTGATATAGCCTTCCATCGATTCATAGCGGGCGCCCGGTCTGGCTGCGGAGAGTGTGTCCGCCGCCGCCACAAGAACAGCGATGATGTCCTGTGCTTCGGTGTCGCCGTGATGGCTTTCAATGGAATTGACGACAATGCTGTTTTCGCCGTATTTCTTTGCGACTCTTGCGCCGAGTTCGACATGTGAGCCTTCCTGTTCGAAGTCAAGCGCTTTGCCGATGTCATGCAATAGACCTGCACGCTTGGCAAGACCCTGGTTCAGTCCCAGCTCAGCGGCCATCATACCCGCGAGCATGGCAACTTCCATGGAATGCTCAAGACCGTTCTGGCCATAGCTGTAACGGAATCTCAGACGTCCGATCAGTTTGACCAGTTCCTTGTTCATTCTGCCGATGCCGAGCTTGAAGATGGCGTCGTTGCCGATCTTCATGATTGTCTCATCGAGTTCCCTTGTCACCTTTTCGACGACTTCTTCGATTCTTCCCGGCTGGATGCGTCCGTCTTTCATGAGAATCTCCAGAGACTGTCTGGCAATTTCACGGCGGATCGGATCAAAGCAGGAAACGGTGATGATGTCCGGTGTGTCGTCGATGATCAGATCGACGCCGGTGGCCTGCTCAATCGCCTTGATGTTGCGGCCCTCACGGCCGATGATGCGGCCCTTCATTTCCTCGCTTGGCAGTGTGACTGTGGAAACGGTGCGCTCGATTGTCTCCTCCTGAGAATAACGCTGGATTGCCAGGGAGATAATGTTTCTGGCAACATCGGCAGCCTTTGTTTCGGCTTCCTCCTGCTGTTCATGAAGATACTGCGCAATTTCCTTTTCCGTCTTCTTTTCGACGGCTTCCATGAGCTCCTTCTTCGCATCCTCCTGGTTCATGCCGGCAATTCTTTCGAGTTCGGCAACCTGACGGCTGATGTTCTTCTGGATCTCCTCTTCCATTTTGCTGAGATTTGCAAGTTTTGAATCAGCGAGTTTTTCCTTCTCACTGAGTTTGTTTTCTTTCTGTACCAGATTCTTTTCACGGAAAGTCAGGCTGTCCTCCTGGCGAAGAAGTTTGTTTTCAGTCTGCTGAATTCGTTCACGCTGATTTTTGATTTCCTTCTCAGCCTGAAGTTTCATTTCATAAACCTGCTGTTTGCCGTCAAGGTTCGCCTGGCGCACAACGGTTTCCGCTTTTGAGTTAGCTTCATCAAGAATGTCACGGGACTTTTCCTTGGCTCTGTCCAGTCCCATCTTATCGGCAACGATCATGATCGCGATGCCGACGATCAAACCTACAATAACAGACAAAATGGCGGTCCATAGAGTTCCCATATTCTATCCTCCATTTTCATCTGTGAGATTAAAATCTCCCGCGTTATTATATCCGTTTTGTGACGATTTCACAAGTCTGTTAAACCGCATGCGCGCCTTACGGGAAGCGGTTACAGCAGATACATCACCCAGCCGCCTAAGAGACCGCATAGATATCCGACAATCACATCGAGCGGATAATGCACGCCCAGCAGCACACGCACAACTGCCGAAAATACGCAGAACACCAGCAATAATGCGCCAAGTGCAGGTGACACCTGGTATATGCACATGGTGATCATGACCGCTGAAAACACATGGCGGCTTGGCATGGAGTTGCCTCTGGTGCTCTTTTCCAGCAGCACATCCATATTCCATCTTTCATACGGTCTTTCACGGTTGATTTTCTTGCGGACTTCGGTCAGGACGTAAAAAAAGACGGCCGGAACGATCAATGTGCGCAGAAAGAGCTTCCTTTCTGTGAACAGCAGCATCACCAAGAGACACGGGTACAGAATGTACATCGTATAGGTGAAATACATATTGAAATAGATCAGAGCCGCGTGCAGTCTTCCGTTGTTTCTGAATATGCGTGAGATCCGCTCATAAAATCTGCCGTAGTCCATACGGTGATTATAACAGACAAAAGGACAGGCGCAATGCCCGTCCTCTTCAGGGTTGTTCAGATAAACTCAGATCAGAAACTGATAAATGGTGAAAACCGCATAGATGCATAACAGGATGATTCCCTGTATTCTGTACAGTCTTCCCTTCTTAAGTGCCGGGATGCACAGCAGCGCCATGACGCCGAGCATGACCGGAATATCGATGATCAGCGATGAATTCATTCCGAAGATCATCTTCTCGGACGGAATGGAGAACGGTGTCAGGGTCATTGCCATACCGGAGACCAGCACGATATTGAACAGGTTGGCGCCGATGACATTGCCAAGAGACAGTGCGCCATGGCCCTTCATCAGGGAAGTGACAGCGGTGACAAGCTCCGGCAGCGAAGTGCCAAGGGCGACCATGGTCAGACCGATGACGGAATCCGGAACACCCAGCGCGCTTGCAATGATGGTTCCGTTTTCAACCAGCAGGTTGGCACCGACGGCAATTGCGGCAGCGCCGATCACCAGCAGAAGAAGCTCCTGGCCAAGAGACATTTCCTTCTTCTCTTCCTCTTCTTCAGCAGGATCATCGCCCATCTCTCCGTTTTTCATGGCTCTGACGGACAGAAACATGTAAGCGGCAAACATGGCAAGCAGGCAGATACCGAACAGACGTGTGAACTGACCGCTTGTGTAGGCGACGAAGGAATAGATGAATGCGGCGATGAAGAATGCGGCCGCGGGCAGACGCAGTGATTTCTTATTGACGGGGCCGGGCGCGAATGTGACGGTCAGCGCTGCAATCAGTGATGTGTTGCAGATGATGGAGCCGATCGCGTTTCCGTATGAGATGCCGCTGTTATGCTGAAGCGCAGCCTGGGCGCTTACCATGACTTCGGGCAGGGTTGTGCCGATGGATACGACGGTTGCGCCGATCAGAAGCTCGGGCAGATGGAAACGGTGGGCAATTCCGGTCGCCCCGTCCACAAACCAGTCGCCGCCCTTGATCAGAAGCGCAAAGCCGAGCAGAAACAATAAACATGCCTGTAACATAAATTCTTACCTTCCGTTTTTTCAAAACAAAACGCAGCTTCAACAGCCGCGCTGCATGATCATATCAAACCACACAGCCGCCAAAAGCCGCATGGGTCTTGCGATTTAAGGAAGGCCGGGCATATGCCGTGATGACGACCTTTCCGCGCATCTTTTGCGTCCGCTACTCCCCCAGACTTAGATAAATTAGCATAAATCAAACATGACTTCAATCATTATTCAGCACACGCCAAAAGCTTTGCGCGCAAAGGCATGAAACTGATCAGAATCTTCCCGGAAACATATAAAAACTCCCCTGTTTTGACAGGAGAGTCCGCATGTTTATTCCGCTTCGGGCTGCGGCGCATTTTTGTCCGGGAAGAGCTTTGCCTTGACCTGATCGGTGATTTCCGCATCGAATTCAGGATGGGACTTCACATATTCCCTGACTGCATTGAAGCCCTGGCCGATCTTGTCGCCATGGTAGGAGAACCATGCGCCGGCCTTGTCGATAATGTCATATTCAACCGCGAGGTTGATGATCTCATCCAGATGGCTGATGCCTTCGCCATAGATGATATTGACGGTCGCTGTCTTGAACGGCGGCGCGACTTTGTTTTTGACAACCTTGATCTTGGTGGCGCTGCCGATCGCATCCTGGCCGTTTTTCAGTGTCTCGCCTCTTCTGACATCCAGTCTGACGGAAGCGTAGAATTTCAGCGCGCGGCCGCCCGGGGTTGTTTCGGGGTTGCCGAACATGATGCCGACCTTTTCACGCAGCTGGTTGATGAAGATGGCGGTTGTGCTGGAACGGTTCATGACGCCGGCAAGCTTTCTCATTGCCTTGGACATCAGTCTTGCCTGCAGACCGACCGACGCATCGCCCATTTCGCCATCCAGTTCAGCCTGGGGAACCAGTGCCGCGACCGAGTCGATGACAACCAGGTCAATGGCGCCGCTCTTGATCAGAAGTTCGGTGATCTCAAGAGCCTGTTCACCGGAGTCCGGCTGGGAGAGAATGAGCTCATCAATATCCACACCGAGGTTCTTCGCATAAACCGGATCAATCGCATTTTCCGCGTCGATGAATGCGCATCTGCCGCCCTGCTTCTGGCATTCGGCAATCGCATGGAGGGCAAGGGTTGTCTTACCGGAGGATTCCGGTCCGTAGATCTCAACGATTCTGCCTTTCGGATAGCCGCCGATGCCAAGCGCCTGATCAAGCGCGAGGGATCCGGAAGGAATCGCGTCAACTGATACTTCCGCCCTGTCGCCAAGCTTCATGATGGAGCCTTTGCCGTATTCCTTTTCAATTGCCTTCAGCGCTTCCGCAAGCAGCTGATCCTTCTTTTCATCTGTTACATTTTTTACTGTTTTCTCTTTTGCCATAAGGCCTCCTGCTGATACTGATATTCACCGCAGACAGGCGGTTTCCTCAGTGATTTTTATTTGGATTCCATAATATCTTCTTTCATCTGGTTGAAATACTGCACGCCGGAAGCGAAGCTCACAAGTGCTGCAAACCACAGCATGAAGGAGCTGACCGGAATGCCGAGCAGTTCAAACGGCAGATTGTTCAGAAGAATAAGTGCCACGGTAACCATCTGCAGCACTGTTTTGAGTTTGCCCATCATGCCGGCAGCCACGACCTTGCCGTTGGTCGCCGCCATCATGCGGCAGCCATCGACGACCGTATCGCGGGCGATCATGATGATCACCGGCACAACCGGAATCAATCCGCGCGCCACAAACAGCAGAAACATTGTCGTTGTCAGCAGTTTGTCGGCGATCGGATCGGCGAATTTGCCGAAGGTTGTGATCATGTTGCGGGAACGGGCGATATGTCCGTCAAGCGCGTCGGTCAAAGCCGCCACAATATAAACTGCCAGAGCGATCAGGTTGATCACGGACAGTGACACACTGCCGACCTGGATCACGGAAGGCTCGATTCCGAACGATGCGTAAGGGAACAGATAAATCAGAATAATCACGGGAATCAGCACGATTCTGAAAACTGTCAGTCTGTTGGGAAGATTCATGGTATTTCTTCCTCCTTTATATCTCAACGTTTACAAGTATATCACAACATGCGTTCATTTACGTAAACGGCTTCCGGCCACGGAAGCGCATATTCATGTGCGACATCTGTATTATATCAAAAGATTGTTTGTTGCGCAATTGATATGCATATGCACAGTCAATCTCATAAAAACAGGAGGAGAATATCGGTTCTCCTCCTTATATGAGCACAATCATAAGCCATGTTCTGTTCACCTTGCGGTGCGGCAGCCATTTATCTCTGCACAGAAGTGCAGCCGGATCGTGGTTTCATTTCACCCTTTCCGGTTCCCCTACCAAATTTGGGTTTCTCGCCTGAGGGGTTTATCGCGTTCCACTCCCCGCGTTTCCTCGGGGACTTCGTCACTGTGACACCTTAAGGACCTCCACCATGGGCATACGCCTTTAGGCTTCGGTTCCGCCGTCATCCTTGCGGATGCCTGGCCTTATTGATTGGACCAGCACAGACACTACTGTCATCGCAGACAGTGCGAGCATGGACTTTCCTCTGAACTATGCCAGCGGCCGCCTCATGTGCGCATAATCGTTTTTATTTGCGGTTCTTCGAATCGAACACCTGCTTCTCAAGACGGGAAAGACGCTTGAGAATATCAATCTGGGAAGCGCCCAGCTGCATCGGATCGGCATCCGCCTGCGCCTTTGCTTTTCCTTCGACTTCGATCAGTTTTGCCCGCAAAGAGGCATTGGTTCTTTCGAGATCCCCGATCTTCTCCTTGAGATCGCTGATCATCTTGTCATATGTCTGATAATCCTTGATCACATTGTCAAGCATTGTATCGACCTGTTCGGGATTGTAGCCCTGAAAATCAATGCTGAATTCCTGATTGACGATCTTTTCCGGATCCATGATAAGCTTAAGAGCCATGAGAGACATACCTCCTGCAGATGATTATCTCATCCCGATTTTTGAAAATCAATAAATCTTCCTTCTTTATGTGAACAAATGTATAATATCAACGGTGAATCAAACATGGTCAATTATCCGAACGGCAGAAAGAGCAGCTGGGCCCACGGCACCGCATCCGCAGGCGGCCGCGGCATGGCGCTTGAAAAAGATATCAATGTGACAAACGGCAGCTATCTATCCGATGATACTGCCGTCATCCATAAAAAACCCACACCGGTAACCATTGTCAAAGTGGATTATCCGAACCGGGCAGCCGCAAAAATCACGGAAGCATACTTTAAGATTCCGTCCACAACCGACTATAACGGTATATATAAAGGAAGATACATTGACTTTGAGGCCAAGGAATGCGCATCGCGCACATCCTTTCCGCTCAAATCGATTCATCTGCACCAGATCAAGCATCTCGACGCGGTGGTGCGTCATGGCGGCATCGCCTTTGTGATCGTGCGCTTTGTCGAGTACGGCGAGAACTGGTTTGTCAAAGCGGAAAGCATGATTGACTTCTATACCCATGCGGAAAGACGCTCAATCCCGTATGAATGGTTCAGGACCAACGGTTACCTGATCCCGGAAAATTACATCCGGCCTGTGGACTATCTGAAGATTGTGGACAGGCTGTATTTCAGTAAAGGAGGAACTACCTCAGATGGAGTTTAAAAAGAAAAACACTGGCGGACCCAGAAGAAGATTCCACGGTTTCAGATTTATCACCGTGTTCATGGCGATTCTGGTCGGCTTTGAACTGGTCGGCGGCGCGGTTGCGCTGTACGGACTGAACACATGGCTCAAAGGAAAACCGGAACTTGATGTTGATGACTTCTTCACCCAGGAATCAACCCTGATCTACGATGTCAACGGCACCGAGATCGCCGACGTCGGCACCCAGCTGCGTGAGAACATCACCTATGAGCAGATTCCCGATGCACTGATTGACGCCTTCCTGTCGATTGAGGACAGCCGCTACTTCACCCACAACGGATTTGACATCCCGCGTTTCGGCAAGGCGGTTGTGGAAACACTCGCCCGCGGCAATATGCAGGGCGGCTCCACCTTCACCATGCAGCTGGTCAAGATGACCTACTTCGTCAATGATGAGGACGGCACCAGCCGGACCAAGGACATCGAGTACAAGGTTCAGCAGATCGCCCTGGCGATGGATCTGGAAAAGCAGTCCACGAAGAAAGCCATCTTCGAGATGTATCTGAACAAGATGAACTACGGCGGCATCGGCAACATCCGCGGTGTGCAGAAGGCAGCCCAACAGTACTTTGACAAGAATGTCTGGGAACTCAACACATCCGAGTGTGCGCTGCTGGCCGGCGTTGTCAACTCTCCCTACTATTACGACCCGCACAACTATCTTGAACATGCGACCTTCCGCCGCAACGAAGTCATCGACATGATGGTCCGCCACGGATACATCACCGAAGAGGACGGCGATCTTGCGAGAAGCGTCAAGGTTGAGGACCTGCTGGTTGATCCGATGAAGAAGATCAATGACGGTGAGGCCTATCAGTATCAGGCTTACATTGATGAGGTCATCAAGGAAGCGGAAAGAGTCACCGGAAACGATCCGCTCAATGTGTCGATGGAAATCTACACAGCCATGGATCCCGAAGTCCAGGATGCGATGGAAATGATTCTGGCCGGGGAGTGGGATGGAATCGTGTGGCCCAATGACAAGATCGAATATGCGATGATTTCCGAAAACAACCAGACCGGTGAGATCATCGGTATCGGCGGCGGCCGCAACTATTCCAGAGGCGGAACGATGCTGCTGAATCACGCCACTGACCAGTACGCGCAGCCCGGTTCAACCGTCAAGCCGTTCCTGGATTATCTGCTGGCATTTGAATGGTGCGGATGGGCAACCGATCACACCATCACCGACAAGCCGATCGCTTATGGCGAACACGTCTTCTCCAACGCGTATACAAACGGATACAGCGGTGAGATGCAGTTAAGCGAAGCGCTTGGACGTTCCCTGAACACCCCGGCGATCCAGACACTGCAGGCGGTCATTGACGAAGTCGGAACAGACCGTGTCTGCGATTTCCTGGATTCACTTAATTTCGCGACATTTGACCGCGACGAATTCAATATCCAGTACGCAATCGGCGCCTCCACCTTCTCGATTTCGGCGAAGGAGCTGATGGCGGCCCATGCGATCAACATGAACGGCGGCAATTATATCGAGCCGCACACCATCACAAAGATTGTCTACCGCAACGCCAAACAGCCGCCGGTGGAAATGAATTATACAAAGACGCAGGTTGTCTCCGCACAGGCTGCCTACATGATGTCCACCCTGCTGGAGAAGAACGTATCTTACAACTACGGCAACTTCATGCAGCTGCTGGCGAGAAGCTATCCGGTATACGCGAAGACCGGCACCACCGACTGGGGTGACTCAGGTCTGGCATACGGTATTCCCGAAGGCTCCTCCAAGGACAACTGGATGGTCGTTGAGACAAACCAGTTCACAACGGTTGTCTGGTACGGATATGACCGGATCTATGAAGGCTACAAGTGCTGGTTTGACTATGAGGATATCCAGTACAACATGAACGGTTTCATCCAGAACTATCTGCTGGATATCATCAACCGCAACGTTGACCCTTCCGCCGGTGTCACAAGACCTGACGGCATCAGCGAGATCACCCATGTCAAGAGCCTTTATCCTTATGTTGAGGTTATCCCCGGAATGAGTTCCGACTGGTATTCCACCGGTCTGATCAAGTCCGAATACAACAAACTCGAAAAACCTGAGGCAGCGGCAGCCGTATCTGCTCTGTCAAGCTTCTCCTCTTCGATCGATGACAACTACAATGTCTCCTTCAGCTGGTCGGATTATCCCGATCCCAGCAAGCTTGAACAGGCAGGCTCCTACAAGGATATCTCCTTACGCCGTGCAAACGGTTCGATCTGGGTAGGCGCAACCGGAAGACGTCTGTTTGACTACTCCTGGGTCTATGGAAACATCCAGTACAAGGCAAGGATTTCCCAGCATGGCTCAACCATCAAGGAAGTCAGCTCCGGAAGCAGTTCAACCAGTGAGAATCTTGAGTCCGTGCTTTCCGAGAACACCGAGACACAGGTCTGCGGATATTACGCATACTCAAGCGGTATCAGCCAGTCCAATGAGGTCTGCTCCACATTCGTCACACCGACCAAGCATGTCTACGCACCGGGCTCCGGTTCATCATATGATGAGATCATGGCATGGGCTGACAGATACGGATTCGATATCAAGGTCAGCTATCAGGTGCCGGATGATGAGCATCCTGAAGGAACGCTTGATCTGAGATACAACGGCAGAACCTGCTGGGGCGCGGATGTCACGGGAGCTTCCAAAGCCTTCCAGCTCAACTATTACACAACCGATTTCTGATCATTCAGAATCATCAAGGGCAGACCATGACGGCCTGCCCTTTTGTTTGTTTTCTATGTGATTTCAGTATTGCGGAAGTTTCACAAACTGAGGTGTGACATGCATCGCCGGCAGAATCACATTGATCAGATCATCTGTGGCAAAGCGGATGGAGGACGTATTGACACATGGGTGGCAGCCGAACATGGTCTGCTTCAGCACATCCTCGTCGATGGAAAGATGCACTGCATGCGGGCTGTCATTCATCAATCCCATGACCGAGACACTGCCGGGATACAGATCCAGCAGACGGATCATATCCTCTTCCTTCGCAAAGGACAGACGGCTTGAGCCCACCTGTTTTGAAAAGTCTTTGGTATGAAACGGCTTGTCATCCGGCATGATCAGCAGATGAAAGACGGTCTGCTGTCTGTTGCACAGAAACAGATTCTTGCAGATGCGCACACTGAGCAGTCTGCCGAGCGTTTCACATGCATCCATGGTGTCGCCGGGCATGGAGAAATGATCGAGTCTCTCATATGCAATATTCAGCTGATCCAGAAACCGGTAGACCCGGATTTCACGCTCTGTCCGCCCTTCCATGGATTGCGGCGAGCCATGGGCAAGCGTGAACTGAATTTCAGAACGATCACTCATACGCGCTCATAGCTTTCTGAATACGGGGATGGAATCCAGCGGTGCCCTGGCATTGATGATTCTGCCGCCTTCATAAACCTTCTCATCACGGATATCCATCCAGCTGCCCTTTGGCAGATAGACATTCCGCTCAAATGTGTCCGGACTGAGAATCGGGGCCACAAGACATTCTGAACCGAACATGTACTGATCATAGGTTTTCCAGCATGTATCATCTTCCGGGAATTCATAGAACATCGCTCTGAGCAGCGGTGAGCCGTCCTCATGCGCCTGTCTGAACAGATCAGCGATATAGTTTTTCAGGGTGTCTCGCAGCGCGAGGTTCTTTTTCAGAATCGCAAACACCTCTTCGCCATAGCTCCAGAGTTCATTGGGCTGTCCCGTAAACAGATATCCGCCGCCGTAGTCGCACTCATCCAGAACCGGAATATCGTGCGGTCCTCTGTCGCCATGCATGCGCAGGATGCCGGTGAACACGGCAAATTCAAACCAGCGCACAAGCAGCTGTCTGAATGAGGGATCATTCACGTCATCGGTCATGAAGCCGCCGATGTCGGTGGTCCACCATGGAATGCCGGCAAGGCCCATGTTGATGCCGCACTGCAGCTGATCGCGAAGTGAATCAAATGTGCTTGGCACATCGCCGCTCCAGATCACATTGCCATATTTCTGGCTTCCCGCCCAGCCGCTTCTCAACAGTGAAACCGGATTGGTTTCGCCGTCTTTCATGCGTCCCTCGCGGATCATGCGGCTGAAATACTGCGGCCAGATGCAGGAACAGGAAAGCGCGGTGCCGATGTGATAGCGGTACTGGTCAAAGTCATAGCGCACATAGTCAGGCTCGGCATTGTCCAGCCAGATCATATCCACGCCCAGATCGAGATAGTTTCTGCGGATGATGTCATAGACATATTCACGGGTTTCGGGGTTGGTCGCGTCGATCTCCGTGCAGTCGCCCTGATAGTCATAAGTCTGCACACCTCCTCTTTCCGTACGGATGAGAAGGCCTCTCTCTTCCATCTCTGCAAAATGGGAGCTGCGCTTGTCAACCGAAGGCCATACAGAGACGCATACCTTGATGCCCATCTCATGAAGCTCATCAATCATGGCTTTGGGATCAGGCCAGTAGTCCTTGTCAAAGCACCATTCCCCCTGGTAAGGCCAATGGAAGAAGTCGATGACGATGACATCGATGTTCACGCCTTTTGCCCTGCATTCATGCGCAACTTCCAGAACTTCTTTCTGGGTGCGGTAGCGCAGTTTGCTCTGCCATAAGCCAAGCAGATCATCGGGAAATTGAGGCGCCCTTCCGGTGACATCGGTATAGTTTTTCAAAAGCTCTTTCGGGGTGTCGGCAGCCGTGATCCAGTAATCCAGCTGTTTCACCGCCTCAGCTGTGAATTCGGTGAGATTCATGCCGAATGACGCTCTGCCCACGGCCGGATTGTTCCATAAAAGACCATAGCCCTTGTTTGAAATCATAAAGGGAACACTCACCTGGGAGTTTCTCTGTTCAAGATCAAGGATGCAGCCCTTGAGATTGGTATTGGCCATCTGGTACTGTCCCATGCCGAAGATTTTCTCATCCGGATCGCTGTCAAACTTCTGCACGATCCGGTAATCTCCGCCGATATAGGGAATGTATTCACGGCTGATATATTTCAGACAGCGGCTTTCATCACATAAGGTGCCGCCATAATTGCGGAAGTATTCGCGCAGTATCATTGTTTCATCTTTATAGAAAGTGATGACGCACTGGCGGTTAAGGACTGCCCTGATCCTTCCGTTGATGATTTCCGCCCTTTCCCCGTCTGCACTGATAATGATCTCTGCCTTTGTGCATGAGGGAGCTTCACTTAAAGCCCAGTCATTGTCTGTGAAGGACGGATAACGGGTGGTGCGGATTCGCAGCGCATCTTTGCCCCATGCCTCAATGCGGACGGTTTCGCCTTTGTACATCCCGCTCAGGATGCCGTGATCGTTTCTGAACATATGATCTCCTTTATTGATACGGTGGTTCTTTCATTGAAAATTATATGATAACTGTCCATATATTGAGCGCTAAAAAAACAATGCGGCATCGGCTGCCGCACTGTATGGATCAGTATTCCTTTTTGGAGATGACGTGCTCGGTATATTGTTCCGAAACCGCAAGTAAGATTAACACAGCGATGGCAAGAATGCACATGATCACCCATGGATTCATCGCGTCGAGCTTTGCGATGAACCCCGGCATGTCAATGCCAAGCATGGAGATCAGTTTACTGCCGGCAAATCCGCCCACCAGAACTGCCGCATAGAGGATATACATGATGACTCTTCCCTTTTCCGCATTGTATTTGATCCGGACGGGAATCATGAAGCTGATGAACAGAATCGCGACTGCGATCATGGAACCGCTGCTGATCAGTGTTTCTTCCAGGGCATGTTGGGTTCCGTCCGCAAGCATCATCACCAGTGCGATGATCCCGCCAAGCACGGCCATGGAGAATGCGCAGCCAAGCGCGAGCACATACTTTTCACGCACATAGGTTCTGCGGCTGACGGGAAGCGTGAAGATGAAGCTGTAGCCGTTGTCGAATTCGTCATAGCCGATCGTGCTGAATGCGAGCATTGTGCCGATGATCGTGATATAGCCGATCACCATGGTCTTTTCAAAGGTGAATGACATCATGATGCCGCAAAGCAGGATAAACACGGCGGTCTTCGCCTGTTGTTTCAGGATCAAAAGATCCTTTGTCAGCAGTCCTTTCATATTGATACTCCTTTCACCATGAGATTGATCAGTTCATCAATACCGCTTTTCTCAATCACAAGTTCCGGATAATTCTCAAGATAGTATCCGCGCCGGTCAGTCAGGCAGCTGTATCCGAACGCTTCCTTCTTCTTTTTGAGAAGATATGTTTTGTCCAGTGTTTCATAGGTCTTCAGGTCTGTTTTCAGAATTGCGTATTCTGAAAGCAGACGGTCGGTTTCCTCATGGAGAATGATTTTTCCTTCATGCACCATATAGAAATCATCGCAGAGCGTTTCCAGATCGGTGGAAATGTGCGAGCTGATCAGAATGGCACGGGAATCATTTTCCTCCATGTAATCTCTCAGCATTTCCAGCACCTCTTCGCGGGCGATGACATCAAGACCGCTGGTCGGCTCATCAAGAATCAGGAAGTCCGCGTCTCTTGTGACTGCGCAGAGCACCTTGAACTTTGCCCTCATGCCGGTGGAAAGCTCTTTGATCTTCTTATCCGGGGCCAGGCTGAATTCACGGCATTTCTGCTCGAAGAGCTGCTCATTGAAAGCGGGATAGAAGCTTTTGAGAATCGTCTTCGCGTCATTGATGGTGATGAAACCGGAGAATGTGCTGTCCGCAAGCACCGCGCCGATTCTGGTTCTGTCCTCATTTGTGAGGCTTTCATAATCCTTGTCAAACAGCGTGATCTTACCGCCGTCCGCAAAGACCAGTCCGAGAATAATCTTGAACAGGGTGCTCTTGCCGGCGCCGTTGGCACCGATCAGACCCGTGATCCGGCCCTTTGTCACCTCCATGGAACAATCGAGATCAAATCCCGGCCAGTGTTTCTGTATATGTTCGATTTTCAGCATCTTTGTTTACTCCTCAAAGATCAGCGAAAGCAGCTGTGCGATCTCCTCATGGGATACGCCGTACTGTTCCGCCTTCTTCACAACTTTTTCCAGCTCATTCTGGATTTCGAAACGTCTCTGTTCTGCCAGCATTTCTGCATTGGTTCCCGTCACATAGGTCCCTTTGCCGTGGACAGTTGCCGTGTAGCCTTCCTCTTCCAGACAGTCATAGGCCTTTTTGACTGTGAGAGCGCTGATTTTCAGCTCTTTGGAAAGCGTGCGCACGGAAGGAAGAACGTCTCCGTTTTTCAGTTCACCTTCAATAATCATCCGTTTGATGTTTTCCATGATCTGCTCATAGATCGGCACCATGGATGTGGTGTTGATAATCATCTGCATGCAGTTACCTCTGCCTTTCGGCTATAAACACTATATAACAGTGTTAACACTGTTTCAACTGTTATATGGTGTTTATTTGCAAAATATTGTTCATTTAAGTTAAACAATGAAAATGTTTAAGTAAAAGTCAGAAAATATGAAATTTCCTGACTTCGGCAACTGTTCATTCTGATATTAATTTAAGTTAAACCATGAATATATGTGCAGAGATGTCAGCCTGTAACATCAAATCCGCTTTCTTCCACGCATCTCTTTATCAGAGCCTTTGTTGGCCATACCTCTTCTCCTGAAGCTGAGTATGCGCTGTATTCCTGAAAGATCATTGTGATACAGTTCATGAACGCCTGCATGGTGATCTCCTTCACCTTGAATGTTTCATCGGAGAGCTTCACACCTGCCAGCTTCTTGGCATAGTTGTTGAAAGCATCCCAGATTGGGACGGCAAGCTGAAGCAGTGATTTTCCATTTGCAAAGCTCTTAGGGAACAGCTGTTTCATAACATTGATCCGTTCTCCATCTACGAAATAATCCAGTTCATCGTTGATCACTTTCAGGATCTCCATCATGGACTCCGGACCTTTTATTCCTGAAAACTGAAACGTCTTTGTCATAAACCGGGCTGCGATGTAGCTGCTCTCAGAATGGATGTACTGCTGCCGGATCTTCATCAAATTGTCCATGCCAACAAGCAGAACAACCAAGCTGATCCCTTTTGTGTCGCTCTTCGCATCCCCATGTTTCAGTTCATCATAAATTGCTTTCAGCCATGAATATCTGCTGTTATCCATATACTGTGCCTCATCAACAATCAGCACAGCTGTTCTGGTGTTTGTTGCAACTGCATCTGCTGAAATGGTATTAATGATGCGCCGTTTCAGAGTCTGTGCTGTTTCATTCCTTGAAGAAACCTGATGCAAAGCTCTGAGCATTTCCACATAGAAGTATCTTTCGGTTTTTCCGATATTATCCTGCCCTGACAAGTAAAGAATATAAACCGGGTACTGTTCGCCATATTTTTGCTGGAGTTCTTTGCTTAAAAGTTCAAGTGCTCTTGTTTTTCCAACACGAGGCTTACCGTAGATGATGGCTCCTTGGTTTTTCCTGGCGATCCATTGATATATAGATTCGAACAGATCTCTGATTTCCGTTGTTTTTATTGTGTTCTCGTTTTCTCCAAAAAAATCAATGAAGTCTTCAAAATCAAAATCACTCATTACGCATCATCCTTTTTTCATTAATTTGTGGTATTCGTCAGAAGATAATCTTTCCATCAGGATCATCCTTTGATCAAGCGACAATCCGGACAGATCCATCTTCTTGAGTTCTTCGATGGCGACTGTTCTAAAATCTATTTCCCCGGCTGCCTGATTTTCAACTGCCGGCTGCTCAGTTTTTGTTTCAATTTCAATCGGTCCTTTGTTTGTATCTGTATCGAGATACGGGAGCACGTCATTTTTTATGATGTCGAGTTTTGTCCGCGCAACTTTTGATTTACCCTGCTCTGCAATCAATGACTTGATGAATTCGCCGAGCGGATCTTCAGTATCATATCCATATGTGGCACGATATTCATTTGCGTATTTCTGTGCCCACTTTCTGGTTTGCAGTGAATGCGGTATACTTGCCCATTGACCGGTAACCTTTACAGTATCGATGTATTTTTTGTTTTCCTTGCTGTAAACCCTTATCTCGCTGATGTTTCTTGGATTGATCTCCAAAATTACGGTTTTGCCCGCATAATCAAAACTATCGGAAATAATCGGGCCGCGATAATTTGCATTCTCGTAATGTATATACGGCCGTCTTCCTTTTTTCTGATTTCCTTTGATCGTGTATTCCTTGTATATGTACGTCAGAGTTGAAATCTGCCGTTTTTGCTCATCTGTAGCCCGCTTTGGCCACATTCCGCCGATTTTAATACGGGCTTTCATCAAATCAATCGGAGACATTCCGTCCAGCTGATCGTTCGGCCTTGTATTCTGCATCATGATCGACCATTCCAGGATCTGACAGACAATCTCGAATGTAATCTTATACTTTTGCGCATTTTTTTCTGCTTCTTTACGTTTAGGGTCACTCGGATTGGAACCGGTAGTGCTTGGAAGTCTATGAATTCCATATTCTTCCATTTTTCTGAAGAAGCGTTCGACAATACCTCTTGTTTCGGGTGTACTGACAGAGCCGTAAGATAAAGTACTTCCCAGAACGTTCAGAACCTTGTATCTTGTCAACCCTGATAAATGTGATTTTGCATTATCGAGATATATTGAGGCGGGCAAACTGTACTCCAGTTCAGGTATTACTGTGTCAGGCCAGCCACCGCCTTCCGGCACTTTGAGACCGGGAACGGTAAATTCTGTTTCATTTTTCGGCATAACCGAGTTCTGAAATGATTGTAAAACGTCAGTTGTGTCATAGTTATCTTCCTGTGTGAGGGAATAACCAAGAACACATCTTGTAGCAACATCTATCGTTAAAATGAGCCAGCAGCGCTGGGCAGTCATGTAGCGGATTTCATTATCTTTATTCCGAACTTCAACAACATAGACACAGTCAACTCTGTGCCCATCCATCTGAACCGCCTGATATGGAGCTATAGGGAAAATTTGCGTCATTTCTCCATATCCGGTTGAAGTGACAATCTGAGCCGCATTTTTCTCAGCCCGTCGGGAAGCGCTTCTGATATGATTGCGTTCAAGTTTTTTCACATAAGCCCAAAGTGAAGTATATCCCTTGTTTTTCGTATTGAAAGGATATTCATCGTCAGTATAGTTATGCTGCCGAAGCCATTTCATCATTCGTTTATGCAAGTCAAGAATGGAGATATTATGCTCAAATGCCGCTGAACCTTTATCGAAATACACCTCAAAAAGCATCTGCTCCAATTCCGGATTATCATCCATCAACTTTTTAAAACGATATGGTCCTTTTGAACTTGCATCTGTTCTTACACTGTCATGAACTCTCGCATAATATGTTAATCCGGCATACCCATAATAGGTTTCTGTTTCAGGGTTAATGGTTAATGCTCTTTCAAGGCACACATAAATAGCCCCTTGATGCATTCCGGTTTCTTTGCAGATGTCTTTAATCTTGAAACCGTCGCAATACAAATCAACAGCTTTTTTCCTTTTAAGAAAGAATCTGCGCTCATCTTCATCCATTAAGGCTTCATTGACCGCATCAGGATCCCACTCTGAACGAATTCTGTTCAGTTCTTCGAATTCGTACTTCTGCTTGTTCATAAGGTGACTCCGGTATCAAGATTGATCTGACGTTCTTTTATATTCATGCTTATGAGACCCTGTGAATACATCTGTGACACAGTCGTCATTGCCGTATACTCGTTCACCTTTAGCATTAAGGCAATGTCCCTGATTGAAACCTTGCCTCCATCAGAAAGAATATCTTTGATGTGATTGCAATAATCCGCATATTTCACATTTGAATACTGGCTTACATGACCATACATCCAAATCAGGTTTGCCATTTGAAACCTGTTTTTTATAATCTTCTTTTCAGTTCTGACATCAAACTTCATGCCGTTGGAATAAGCCCATTGTCTTTCCAGCTTGATTTGCCGCTGAGAGCGGAGTGATTGATCATCAGTATCGACAGTTTCCCGATAATACTTGACTTCCTGGATTTCTTCAACATCATCCCTGTAATAGACATAGACATCCGGAGCAATATGAAAAAGCTCACCGTTATCGTCTCTCACTTCAAAGCTTCCGATCTGCGGGAGATAATATTCCACATTATGATCCATCTCAAGGCAAATGGCATTGTAGTATTCCAATGTACTGTAACATTGAATATGCTTCTGTGTTTTCGCACTGATGAATTCATAAAAATTATTCCCGTAGTGCATTTGCCGGGGCATATAGAAAGACTCGGTGAACCGGTAATTAGATGTGGTTTCCATTTTCAACGTTCCTTTGCATATTACAGTACCACATTTTCAAAAGAAAAAGCCTTTATAGTTGACTATAAAAACAAAAAAGGATCGGCCAATACTGGCCGATCCATGCTATTTATATAAGATTTTTAGTTGCGTGCTTCCACTTCACAATTATATAAGGATAGAACTTGTTAAATTTAATGCTTAACAGCGCAAAGAATGCATTTATTTGATTTTTGCTGTTTGTATTATTTATGTATAGACCTCAAACTTTCATTATTACGATTTATCATTTTCTTTGGACTCCTCATACTCTTTGATGCCCTTCATGACAAAGCGTTCTACAGCGGCTGTCTTAGTACGTCCTGTCTCTTCACAGTATTTCGTTAATGCTTCAATAACTTCAACACTCAAGTTGAAGTTAACAATTTTGGCGTCTTTCTTCACTTTTGACATAACACTCTTCCTCTGCAGCAAACTTAATAATTCTCGTTGAAGAAGCCATTACTATCGAAGATTGTATCCAGTTCGTCATTTGTTGAAGCTTTAAGAACTTTAGTACGTACAGCCAGATCAGTTAAATCGAGCCGTTTCAGATGGAATTTACCGTCAACTCCTTTTACTTGGCGTATCAACTGAAGCCTGCCAAATACACCAGGAAAATCACCAGCATATTCAGCGAATGCGTGTGCCTTCTCGATGTTATCACGCCTAGTCGGATCATGTGGTTCGAGAACATCTAAAACGAAATCTTCAAAGCCGTGTTTACGTACAATAAGAATATCCGGGTATGTTGCATAATGTGAAATGCCAGACTTACAGGGAAAAGCAATTGACCAATATGCACGGACAGGATTTCTGATCCAGCAAACGAAGTCATCTCTCTTTTCTTCTTCAAGAACGACGGCATCTTCCCAAGTGTTCAATTTAATCGTTGCATATCCATCCTCATTGACATACAGATGAGTTGCATATTTATTCCCGCCCGGCGATTTTGGATAATTGAACGATTTCGGTAACATAAACGTTCTCTGAGATATCGTTGCTCCAAGATAGCCAATCTCATTGTACTCAGTGCGAACTTTCTCCGGTGCTTTCTTCATGCTGTGCGTAAAGCGATTATACATATCCACAAACAAATCATCGGCTTTGTTTTCAAGGAAATTCAGACAATTCGCATCCTTTACGAAGATGATTATATCCATCATCCCTTCCTCAAGATCTGATAGGCAATACTTCTGTAGGTATCTTTGAGAAAGACCTTCACTGAGGAGAATTTTCTCTGCCTGATCGAACTCTTTTTCAATATCAATGTCGGAAGTTTCAACGTTCTTTGATTTTTTAGCTTCCTGCTTAAAATCGTTTCCGAATGTATCAATTACAGCGGTATCGATTCTGAAATTCTTGATGTTCTTATACTTGATGTTATATTCTCCAGAGTCTTTCAGAGCCATAACCTTAGAGTATATATAATCAACCAGAGTTTCCTTTGCTTCATCCATTGTTCCACTGCCGATACCGGAATTGGTAAGAAGACTCGCGAGACGAAATAGAGATTTAATAGGATGTGCGCGTTTTCCTTGTGAGACGGCATATGTAACGATGTTCATATTATTGATGGCTTCGATGATCTTGTCACCATCGATTTCCACATCAACTTCAGCCATCGAAACATTGGCCGGTGTTGTTTCTGGAATGGGTTTCGGAATACCAGAGTATATTTCGGTAGTAACAGATGGTTTGCTTGAATTTGTATTGTGTTTATCAGTGCTGCCAACATCTGTTTTTGCAAGCCAATCGTTATCTGGATGATTCTGCTTATTCCCATCATCTTCTGGCAATAAGCTATCTTTCTTTTTGGATTCGGCAGTCTCATTGTGCTGATCATTATTAACGATCTTGGATTTCAGCAATGGCAGTGGCTTTTTTTTCGTAAAAGTATGTTTCGTGGCGGTGAGGTTTACTGTACTTCCCTTTATGAGCACTTCAGTAGCAACATCTCCACCGCTTTCATCTCGCAATTCTTTGATCACATCATCTACAGTCTTCTCATTGAAGAAAGGTAGAAACAGACTGACAGTATTCAGTTCATCATCCCAATCAACTCTGCGAGCCAAAGGAGTTCTTATCATTCGGCCAAGCAACTGAGCAATATATGTGGCGTCAGTCGCTCTTCTGAAAGACATCATAGTTTCTGCCCTTGGGCAGTCCCATCCGGTCGATAGGTTCATCTTAAAGAAAACAACTTTAATAGAACTCGTTTCCTGAATTCGTGAAGGGTCAATATGTGAAATTGTGATTCCATTAGCGTGTATATCGCCATAGTCATTGAAAGTATGCGCAACTTCTTCAGACCTCAGGGTAATGGAAGATCCTTCCTCGATTGTTCTAAGACATTCACTGAGATTTGTTGCGCTAACATTTCCACCAGCTTCATCTTCAACCTGAATTACAAGGATCGGATTGAAAGATGGTTCTTTCTGACTGATGAGGTAGGCATCCCAATGATCGATCTTGTTTCTCCAGTCTGACGCGGCTGCCTGAAGCATTGACATAACACGATATGCATTGATATCTTCCGGATAGTTTACAAGAACTTTATCTTTAAGAAGCCCGGACGAACGAACATCCGCAGGAGACACTGGGCATCTGTGAATAGTTGCAGTTGTTAAGCCGATAAGTTCATTAAACCGCTGTGGCGTTGCAGTCATACCAATCACAATCGGAACTGGACCAAGATCGTTCTCTTTGGAACCAAGAATGAGTTTCTGCATGATAGACATGGCTTCACGTGCTTCTTTATCATTCTTCGTTCCCTTATGTGCTTCATCGATAATTAGATAAAAATGATCAGGAAAATCTTCTATCGTATTCCTTATAGTGTCCCAGATCGTATACAAACGGTTGTCGCCTTTACTGGTAAGAAGTTTATCTTTACCGATCTTCTGTGTGTTCAGAAAATATACACGCCCCGCCTTGAAGTATTTTTCATCAAAATACGGATCAATCGTTTCCATAGCGCTAACCTTGATCCTATCAGATGTCTGTTCAATTTTGCTCCTGCTCTGATAGTTCAGTTCGGGAGAATCAGAGATCCAAAGAAACCGTGCATCAAGATCCATGCTGGTTCTATCGGAGCCGTACATAATTGCTTCAATTAGTGCCGTCATGATGATTGTCTTTCCTGAACCAGTCGGTGCAGAAAAACTGATAATCTGCTGGTTATGATTTGTCTTCAACAACAGCCGGGCATCATTGACCCTATCCTGCAAGAGGTTTAATGAATCCTCCTGAAATGGGAATAATTTGCTTTTCATTGTCTTGCCTCCTCATCGTTTATGCGGAAATTATTCAGATAATCCGAATATAGTTGATAAGTATCATAATCTCTAAAGTCAGAGATCATGTTTCGATAGCTATCGATCGAGTCCGTAACAAAATACAGAGTTTTAATAGACGGCTCGGCTTTGACTTTCTCTAAGAACTCAGAATAAAGCGATTCTTTCTTCAGAATAGCCATTTGATTTTCCGGTAAAATCATCATTGACGGAACATTCACTCCTGAAAGTTCAGGACATTCACCATGTGCACCTGCTTTCATCCAAAGAATAGAGAGTAGTTCTCTGAACTGCAAACCTATACGCACAGCCGTTTTATTAAGAAATTCCAATTTAAAGTAAATAACATTAGCCTTGAAGCCGTTCGCCATTGGAATGTCCGAGCCGATGTAATTTCCTTTCAACGGAACCCCATGGATATTATGGCCCTCAATACTGCAAACAGTTCTCGGCCATGTAACATATTTAGCAACACCTAATCTTTCCCATTCTTCATCTCCTGGATGAAAACCCTCCTTACTTAATTTTTTTTCATTTTGAGGGCCAACTTCATTGTTTGTCACACAAATGCACATGCGATGGCCACCATCTTCAGCGTTGAGCAAATTCACAGCGTGAAGAGTAGTTCCTGAACCGGCGAAAAAATCTACAATCAGTGCATTTTTCCTATCTCCACAAACTGCGGCAATACACTCTTTTACAGCATAAAGAGATTTGGGATAATCAAAACGTTTTTCACCAAATATGTTATTTATCAATTTTGAGCCATAACTATTTGCACTAAACTCTTTTTTATTCCAAACAGTTTTATATGTAAAATGTGTTTTATATCTTATAACATCCCAGATACCGCGAGATTTGTTCCATTCTATCTTTAATTCGTTTTTTATAGATTCTACCGTGTTATTAGCAAATACCCACTTTTTTTCAATGCCCTTCGCATCTATTGGATAGATTTCTAAAACGCCATCCTCTCTAAGAATATTTGCACTAGCAGGGTGAAAATCATTTTCACATACATCTCCAAATCCAATTATTTCGTTATTTTTTACAAAAATCGGGTAAAAGCAGTTTTTGGCATCAGTTCTAAGATTGCTGTTTCCAGATACGTCTCTTAAAGGTCTAACATCTGGTGTATCTGTTCTATTCTCCAAACTGAGGATCTGATTTCCTGTAGGTAGAACAAAGTAAACAAACTCGTTTGAAACCCCAAAGTTTTTACCTTGATTCCCATTAGGGTTATGAACAACAGTTATGCAAAACCTTTTATAGCCGCTAAAAACCTCTTCTAACAATAGCCCAAGCGTATTCAGCTCGTTATCGTCAATTGCACAAATCAATACACCATTTGCAGGGTTCAACAATTTCTTTGCAAGCTTGAGTCTTTTCTCCATGAACGATAACCACTTGCTGTGCCGATAGCTATCGTTACCATCTACATAATCATTGTTGTATTTCCAGTCTTTAGCACCTGTGTTGTATGGTGGATCGATGTAGATACAATCAACTTTGCCGGCATAGAGATACTCCAGTAACTGAAGCGCATGATAATTGTCTGCTTCGATCAGTGTATGCCAAAGATCGGAATCCAGCGCATTCATGACATGATCAATCTTTTTCAGTGACGGATAGATTGGATCTCCAAACTCAGCAACAGGAAGTAAATCGTTAAGATGTTTAACGGACATAATGCCGGTTATTGTCTGTTCACAAATTGCCTCATCACCATTGATTTCACGAACAACATAAAACCGGTCAAACTTTCCGTTCTTCTCAGTGACTTTCGAACCTTTTGTTATCTTCGCACCGTATAACGGTGTCGCTTCGGGAAGGTGGTTTTCAAAAACAAGACCAAATTTCTTGTTATCTTGCAACTTGCGTACTTCTTGTTTCAACCTTTCCTTCAGTTTTTCATCGTTGACTTGTTCAATCAAAGCGTCGATTGCTTGCATACGTTCACCTTTCTTCTATTTGTCTTCTCTGTAGACCTGCAAATCATTAAATAAATAGTAGCATGTCAGAAACAAATTATTAGGTAATTTTCTTTAATTTTATATAAATTGTAATGCCGAACAACGCTATAGAACGCTAGTTGTTCTTGCTTTATTTTTCAACATCTTCGTGTGTTTATGGTGTTAATGCGGAAATTATCAAGATAATCACGATATAACTGATATGTATCGCGATCTTTAAAATGTGAAATCATCGATTTATAACCATCGGCTGAGTCAGTAACAATGTAGATTGTTTTCAGTCTATCGTCTTTTTTTACTTCGTCACAGAACAATTTGAACAAACTTTCTTTTGTAAGAATTGCCATTTGATTTTCAGGAAGTACAAGCTTTCCAGGGATCTTTTTCCCATCGTTTTTAGGGCATTCACCGTGACATCCAGCTTTCATCCATAAAACTGGCAGCAACTCATTAAACTGTTGTCCAAGTACAACACTGTATTTATCGAGGAAACCGAGTTTAAAAAAGACGGCATTCGCTTTAAAACCGTCCGACATTGGGAATTCCTCTGTGAATTTATAATTGCCTTTAATTGGTTCTCCAAGCGTGTTAATGCCGGTGATTGCCGCTTTTGTTCGAGGCCATGTCACATATCTGGCAATTCCATGTTTTTCCCAATCAGGATTGCCCGGCTGTAATCCTTGCTTCGTCAACGTTTTAGCCTCATCATTTGAAACTTCGTTGTTAGTAACAAGAATACATCTGCGATGTCCGCCATCAAGATGATTTAGAAGCATTGTGGCGTGAAGTGTTGTCCCTGATCCAGCAAAGAAATCTACGATAAGAGCATTGGGTTTGTTTGCAACAAAGAAACGAAGTACATCTTCTACGGCATAAAGAGATTTAGGATAAGGAAACTTGCGATCTGGCATTAAACTCAAATTTAATTTTGTGCCATATTCAGTAGCATTATGTGATGTAATAGACCATTGATTATTCGGAATAAAACTTCCGCCATAATTACTATCATCAATAATTACACTTCCATCAGCATTCATACCACTTATTTTAAATAAACCATCTGTAATTTTCTTTTGAACACCTTTCGGTGCATAAGAAATACCGATTTTATCACCATTTAACTTACCAAAAAACACAAGACCTCTGTTCACCAAATCACAAAAACCGTCTCGCCCATATTGCCACACACCTTCAGACCCGTCTTTATGAATAGGCCAAACAGCAACAATACCATCAGGAAACGCAATACTGTGTCTATCCACACCAATAGCAATCGGTTCACCTGTACCAACATACGTGCCATCTTGCTTAAACAAAATCGGATAAAAACATCCAGGCGAATGATTTCTGTGACTATTACTACCCGAACGCAACATAGAGCCAAGCCTTAACTTATCCCTACCACTCTTTTTGACATTGCCAAGCCATTCATCTGATAAATCCAATGAGTTCACAGAACAAGAACCAAATCGAACAAAATAAATATATTCATTTGCTCTAAAAAATTCTTTATCACGAGCTACACCTTTCACGTTAATCACAGAACTTACCATCTGCATCTTCGCTTCAGGAAACATCTGTTCCAACAGCATTCCTAAGTGCAGATATTCTTTTTCGTCGATCGTGACAATCAAAACGGATTCTTTTGGGTTAAGAAGCTTTTTAGCCAACTTCAAACGCTTTTCCATGAACGAAAGCCATTTGCTGTGTCGATATACGTCTGTTCCATCAACGTAATTGTTGTTATATTTCCAGTCTTTAGCACCGGTGTTATAAGGTGGATCAATATAAATACAATCCACTTTGCCAGCATACAAATACTCTAAAAGTTGCAAGGCATGATAGTTATCAGCCTCAATCAGGGTATGCCACAGGTCACTGTCCGGTGCGTTACAAACGTTGTCCAGCTTTTCAAGATACGGATAGATCGGATCCCCAAATTCAGCTACAGTCACAAGATCATCTTTCTGAAACATGCGGGTTTCACCTGTTACCGTATTCTCACATACTGCAGTATCATCATCGAGACGCTTCACAATATATATGTCGTCATTTTTACTGTTTCTCACAACTGCTTTCATACCTTTTTTCACAGGCACATCATAAAGCGGTGTGCTTTCCGGCAGATGATCCTCGAACACTAACCCGAATTTTCTGCCGTTTTGCGCCTTTTTGAATTCATCCTTTAAGCGATTACGCAAAGTTCCGTCGGAAACCTGATCTAATAATGAGTCAATAATAGCCATCCATTTCTCCTTATAGGAGTTCAGACATAATAAAAGCCCGCGCTTTCCAGCACAGGCTCATATAATCCCTAAATCTCACAGTACTATTTTTTCATCATCTGGTAGTCAAAAACACGAATAACACAATTTTTCGAGAAAATGTTTTCGAATTTCAAATCTCCTCTATCCCTCATTGAATAATGCTACCCCTGCATTTCCGGACAAACAGATTCATTTTCTGTCAGCCTGTCCAGTTCATGTGGCGTTAAGCCAAGCCCATATAAGAAGTTTAAGATCGATCTCAATTCAAGTCCCGTAATAAGACTGCGGATTATTGGAGCATCTCCCCTGTCATACATTTTCAGTCCAGTGATCAATGCCCAAGTCACTGATAATTTCTTTGCCATTCTATGATTTCCTCCTGACATGGTAAGAATAATCCTTTCGAAGGATGGATAATATGGAGAGATTTTCAAATCAGTCGAAATTTGAAAGATCGGAAAAATCCTGCAAATTTTGACATTTTAAGTCTATTTGTCAAAAATTTTACAAATTGCATGGTTTGTAAAGCCTATTCGTTATGCTTTTTGATCAGGACAGTTGTTCTCTACGATTTGATATGACATCAGAAAACCATGATCCAGATCCTCATAAAACTGAAGATTGCTAACATCCAAATCAGGTTCTTCATACAGAATATACTCTTCAATATTCTTCACACCGTCAGGTATTTCCACTACTGCATCATAAGTTGCCAAGCACTTGATTCTTGCTTTTATAAGCATATTTGCCTCCGTCAAACTGTTTCCAAGCTTATTGTAAGCGGCAAACAGAAGCAAAAATCAAAAAAATCGGCTTGCGGTGGACAAAAGGGGGAAAAATTTTAGTGCACAATAATCCGCAGCCGTCAGAAGCAAAACAAAATAAAAGCACCCATCCTTCGCAAAGACGGGTGCAGAGTTCATATTTGCTGTGTCTGATTGTATTGCTTTTCAGTTGGGGCTAAATTGCAAACCTGTCACAGTAGCATATGGCGTAGCGTTAGTGTCCCATCTTCATTGTCAACGATGCAAAATAGTGATTGCCGGATTTCCTCTGATCCATTGTTCAGGAGATAGTTTGCTCCCACCGCCGCATTCATAAAATAATAGTTGATCATAGCTGACATATGGGCTTTTCTGGCATATTCTTCTGCAGAGTCACCCCTTTTTGCTCCGTAACAAGTTTTGCCAACGAGACCGCTAACATTATATTTTCCATGAATATCAGGTTTTCTAATATTTTTCATGAGCATGTCATTAGAAACAGCCCATACTTTTTCGTAATTCTTAAATACATATTTGCTCGCAAAGACTATCCTTTTGGTCAGTCCATATTCAGAACTCCCGTTTTTAAATCCAAGGAGGACTTCTTCAGGTGAGTAACCGTTGAATATATTACGAAGTGCATATATTCTGACTGCTTCATGAAAACCATCAGGATATTGTGTAATCCGCCGGACTACTTCCTTTTTGTACTCGTCTATCGATCCGTTGAACCATGTTTTCGTATGATAGACAGTATCTGCTGCTTTCTTGTATGAAACATAGCTTTCTGCTATCGACTCAATCAGTGAGTTATATTCCGAATTCCAATTCCGTCTGCTGTCAATAATACTCAAAGGAACAATATTGAGAATATCGAAAAAGATTTCCGAATTATGACTCCAGCCCGATCCATTTGAGTAATACGTGACAACCGGCAGATTGCCGAATTTCACTTTTTTCAATTTGCTCTTTACTTCTTTTTTAAAATCATTTATGCCAACCAGCATTACATCAGGTCGCAAAACCGGGTATTCCTCTGTTATGTCATGCTCCTTATAGTGATACGGAAGAGAAGAAGTGAGTTTTTCACATGACGTATCGACCAATTCAGTTCCGCAGACAAAGCATGTATCGTAGCATAACAACTGATGATACTTCGACACAAAACCATATTTCATACAGTTGGGACATATGCGTATGGTGTTGTTTGTAAGTTGTAAGCTTGTATAATCACGCGAATAGCCGATTTCAACTGACAGCTTGTTATCCTTATGATCAATAAAAACTTCTTCAGCTTCGCCGTCACGAACGGAATTCTCATATCTCACCCAGGAACAATAATTAATCCAGAGAAAACGCGATTTGGTTGCCTCCGGCAATTCGGAGGGCAGTCTCCATTCGTCTGACCATCTAAATTTAACGCTTGTCATACCATCATTCTAACCGATAAGACGTTATTGTGGGATAATGCAACAATTATAAAAGGCGGATTTTTTTCAATTAGTTGAGTCATTGTAGGTCTAATAAAATCTGAATGATCATTAATCAATCGGATATAGTGATTGCAAATCACAAGAGACACAACGGCATTAACCGGCAATTCGTAACCTTCTGGCAATTTATCGGATGAAACGTAAGTGTTCACGAGCCCTGAAATTTCATCCAGTGTCTGCCCTCGCGACTGATCATCATAAACCGCCATTCGCAATCCTATTGTAGCTGAGGTTTTACGATGCGAGAATGTTGAGGCGTTTTCGAAAAGATCCATTAAGACAGTGCGATAAAGTTCAAGCGTAGATGTAATTGTAAAAAGGCGATCATAATTGTTTGCCCTCCAATCCCACAGCAGGATCTGTAAAAGCATTTTCAAATCTGATAATGACTCAATAGTGCTGATTCTTTTATTCATTCGGGATCTGGCATCATAATCCACATAATTGGCAATATCGATCAATTGTCTCGATAACCGGAAGAATTCCGTGTGAATATCATCAAGAGTCTTTTCATAAACAGGTTTTGCCCGCAGCAATCTGCGAAATCCGGAATAATCTATGGGGTTATTATCAAATTGACACAAAACCATGTCTTTACAGCCTGTGAATAGGTCTTTTTGGAGCGCGGTTTCAATTTCTGCTGATAATCTCGGAATGTATTTCAGGACATCATATATGTTGATATGAATGTTAAACAGATCAAGAATATTCCACTTACTCAACTCATAAGCCTTATACATTCGGCTATATGACAGTTCTGTATTAACAAGCTTTGTTCCGCAGAGAAAACATGTATCGTACAGTAAGTTCTGATGCAATGAGCTTATAAAGGACAATCTCAGACATTTTGGACATATTCGCAATGTAGATGAATCCGGTGTTCTAAAAATTGCACGTCTGGTTGTTCGCCGGGGTCTTGAAAACAGATCATTTCCTGAGTGAACTGCTGAGTCGGAGAAGCTTTTTCCCGTAAGCCTGCGGTACTGTGCATAGCTGATTTCATTGATCATCAAAAATCGCTGCAATGTCGAATACTCTGTTTCAGTTGGAAGCACCCATTTCTCACTCCATCGAAGATGTTCGAATGGCATGCTGTGCAGAAATTTATTCATTTTCACGGTTTAATCCAATTCTGCAAATATTCTATCATTTTTATCTAATTTCGTTTACATTTTCTATTATTTATTAAATCACTGTTTAAGTTATTTCGTGAAATTGATGAAATCGATGAACAGTAAAAAGAGCGATAAAACCTGACTGTTTATACCGCTCATATTTTCATTATTTATCTTAAATTAACAAATATTTTAAAAGCACATGTTTCCATGTGCTCAGAAGTACTCGTGGAGCCCGTCATAGAGGGCTTTGATGGTTTTCTCATAATCGGTCTCGTTGATGCCGATGATGATGTTCAGCTCGGAACAGCCGGCATCGATCATGCGCACGTTGATGCCCGCATTGGAGATGATCTGAAGAACCTTGGCAGCCACACCGACATTGGTTGAGATACCTTCGCCGACGACTGTGACAAGGGCCATGCCGTCTTCGATGAACAGCTTGTCGGGATGGAACTCACGGTCAATCTCCATGATGATTTTGGAGCGGCATTTCTCGAAATATCTGGTTTCGGCAATGACGGAGATAATATCGATGGAAGTCGGGGTATGTTCATAGGAGATGCCGTTTTCGGCAATGATCTCCAATACCCTTGCGCCGAATCCCACCTGGGTGTTCATCAGGGCCATTTCAATCTGCAGGTTTGAGAATCCCTTCTTGCCGGCAATGCCGGTGACCGGATGCTTGTTCATATCAAACGGATATCTGGAAACGATCATCGTGCCTTCGGCATCGGGATCCATCGTGTTGCGGATCTGGATGGGAATGCCGCTGGAGCGGATCGGCAGGATAGCATCCTCGTGAAGCACGGATGCGCCCATGTAGGAAAGCTCACGCAGTTCGCGGTAGCTGATCCATTTGACCTGTTTGGGATTGTCAATGATGCGCGGGTCGGCTGTCATGACACCGGAGACATCGGTCCAGTTCTCATAAAGGCTTGCCTTCACGCTTCTGGCAATGACGGCGCCGGTCACATCCGAGCCGCCTCTTGTGAATGTCGTGATTTCGCCATGCGTGTCCGCACCATAGAAGCCGGGAATCACCGCGTGGGAGAAGTCGGAGAGGACCTCCCCTGCGACCTTGTATGTCAGATGATGGGAAAGGATATGATTCTCCTTGAAGATGATCAGATCCTTGGCATCGATAAACGGCCATCCCAGATACGCCGCGAAGATTTTCGCATTGAGGTATTCCCCTCTGGACGCAAGCCAGTTGGGATTGAGGTCAGGGCTGAGTTTGCTGCGGATCTCATCAAATTCTTTGTCAAGATCAAACTCAATGCCGAGTCCTTCGATGATTTCGCTGAACCTCTGATAAATGACCATCAGGGTCGGTTCAGGATCATAATCATTGAGCACCTCGGAATAGATCCGGTACAGAAGATCGGTGACCTTGATGTCCCCGTCAAAGCGTTTTCCAGGGGCTGAAACAATCACGTATCTTCTGGCGTCATCGCTTTTCAATATGTCTGCACAATGCTTCATCATCTCAGCTGAAGCGAGGGATGTGCCTCCGAATTTCACTGTTTTCATGCATAACCTTCCAGTAAGTCCATGCAATTATATTTGCTCATTGACAATCAGTCAATGAAGTTCAGAAATATCGGTCATACGCACTCGCTTCAGGCGCCTTCGTGCTATGATGGAATTAACAAAGCATCTATAAGAACGGAGGATCATAATATGCTTCATGAAATCACTTTTTCATCATTCAATGAGCGCGACACCGTTTACGGCTGGATTTATGTGCCTGCGTGCAAACCAGTCGGCATCATTCAGCTGATCCATGGCTTCGGCGAACATTCCAGAAGATATCTTCACATGATCACAAGCTTCATGGAGGCCGGCTATATCGTCGCTGCCGATGACCATGTCGGCCACGGCAAGACAGCCGTCGAAAATGACAAATGGGGCGACTGGGGAGACAAGGGCTTTGAAACCATGGTCATGGATGAAAAGAAACTCCATGACCTCACGGTTGAGAAGTATCCGGATCTGCCTTACTTCATGTTCGGCCATTCCATGGGCTCCTTCATCACAAGAATGTACATGGCCAGATTCGGTGAGGATCTGACCGCTGCGACAATCTGCGGCACAACCGGTGTATGGCCCAATCTGGAAAACAATATCGCCGTTGTTCAGAAGCTCGTTGATGAAGGTCAGGGCGAAGGCGCTGATCCGACTCTCGGCGGACAGTTCATGGGCTGGATGTTCGCAAGAATCCCTGAGGGTGTAAAGCTTGGCAATGAGTGGATCTGCGATGATCCGTATGTGCAGAATGACCACGCGGCGGATCCGTTTGACGCATTCACCAAGCCGACCACAAACCGCGCATGGCTTTACTTCATGCAGATGATGCAGGACATCACCGGTGAGGAATGGGCAAAGAAAGTTCCTGTCGAACTGCCGATCTATAATATTGCCGGCGACCAGGACCCGGTCGGCCAGTATGGCACAGGCGTATATCAGTGCGCAAACTGGCTCACAGACACAGGCCATGACGTGACCACCGTGCTCTATACCGGCTACCGTCACGAAATCCATAATTACGGTGATATCAAGGAAGTCGTCGAACAGGGCATCATCGACTTCTTCGATTCCGTCGGCATGTAATCCATTGTTCAATCAGATTCCCGGAGCTGTTCCGGGAATTTTTTTCATGCATCACAATTTAACGATACCCGGATTGTGTTTGAGCGCATCTCTCGAGTATAATACTTTCAGTAAACAGAGGATGAGTCATGCTGAATCTGAAATACCTTGAAGCATTCATACGAACCGCCGATGCGGGCAGTTTCCACAAGGCGGCCGAAGCGATGTACATCACCCCTTCCGCACTGATCAAGCAGATCAACATGCTGGAAGAGGAAGCGGATGTGCCTCTTTTTGAGCGCACTCCGAGAGGCCTTAAACTGACAAAGGCCGGTGAATCGCTTTATCAGGACGGACGATTATTGCTGAGTGATGCGGACAATGCATTAAGAAGAGCCAGACGGATCAATGACGCAAACGATCAGATTATCCGCGTCGGCACATCTCCTGTCTCACCGGCTGACACAATCACCCGGTTCTGGGAAACGATCTATGAGAAATGGCCGCAGGTAAAAATCCAGATCGTGCCTTTCGCCAATTCATCGCAGGCGGTCAGTGATCTATTCCGCCATTTCGGCAGGGAAATTGACGTGATCTGCGGTGTGACTGATCCGGTTCATCTGAAATACCGCGGCTGCGACGGCATTGTTCTGGAACAGGTTCCCATCAATGCGGCCGTATCGCTGCGCCACCCTTTCCGTAAACTTGAAACATTGACGCCTTCTGATCTGTCGGATCAGGAAGTCATGATCATGCGTGAGGGTCATATGGAAGAGATGGATCTGATCAGAAAGGAACTTGTTTCCCTGTATCCGGATATCCGGATTCATGATTTTGATATGTATGATATGGACACATTCAACTATGCGGAGGAGACCGGCGCGGTGCTGCTCATCAGCGAAAAATGGATGAAAGCCCATCCGGCCATGAAAATGATTCCCATGGAATGGGACCACTGTCTGCCCTACGGCATTCTTTACAGCCTGTTTCCGGATGAGAAGGTCAGGCGCTTCATCTCCTGTCTCAAAGACTGAGTGTATACGGTTTTGTATACACTCATTTCATATCTGAGACTTCTCTTCATCATTCTGTGAAGCTATATTGTAATTGCAGCAGATACCAGGAGGAATATATGAACAGAACATGGATTATCACAGGCGCCAGCGCAGGCGGTATCGGCGAAGGTATTGCCAGAGCGGTGCTCTCACACGGCGACAATGCCGTCATCACAGCCAGATCCCTTTCCAAACTTGAAGGCATTGCAAAGGATTATCCCGACACATGCCTGCCGCTCACTCTGGATATGAGCGACCGTGAGGCTATGAAGGCTCTGGTTGAAAAGACAATCGAAAAGTTCGGAACCATTGACGTTCTGATCAACAATGCCGGCCACGGCTACCGTTCCTCTGTTGAGGAAGGTGAGGACGAAGCCATCCGTGAATTATTCGAAACAAATCTCTTCGGTCCCATCAACATGATCAAGGAAGTTCTTCCCGTCTTAAGAGAAAAAGGCGAAGGCGTCATCATGAACACAACCTCCATCGCCGCTGAGCGCTCCGCCGTCGGTTCCGGATACTATGCATCTTCAAAAGCTGCTCTGGACCTTCTGACAGACGGTCTTTGCAAGGAGCTGGCTCCGCTTGGCATCCGTGTCATGGTCATTGAACCGGGCTCCTTCCGCACCCACTTCTATGATGAAGCGCTCAAGAGTGCGCCGCTCAAGGTTGATGCCTACAAGGATTCCACATGGAAGAATGCCAATGCAGTAAACAAGAGACAGCAGCCGGGCGATCCGATGAAAGCCGGCGAACTGATTTACAGAATGGCATATGCCGAAAAGGCACCATTCAGACTTCTGCTTGGCGCTGATGCCGTCAAGGCGGTTGTCACAACAGCTGAAGGCAGAATCGCCGAAGCCAATGAATTCAAAGCGGATTCCGAAAGCACCGGTTTCTGAGCCTGATTGAAACAGTAAGGAGACAGTCACAATGGCTGTCTCCCTTTTTTTAAATGAAGTTTTCTTCTCTCTGTTTCTTTTCGGCAATGATTTCCTCAAGGATTTCAACCGCGTCCAGAATCATTCTGTCGCAATGAGTCTTCTTGTCGCCTCCCCTTGCGGCATTGGCTTTGAGAAGATCCCTGCAGTCCATCATCTGCTCATGTCTTTCACGCATGGAATGAATGAAGCGGTTGCGCGATTCATTGTCATCAATTCCCGCCAGTCCCAGCAGCATCAGTCCGCCGGTATAGGCGCCGCATACCGATCCCATCTTCATGCCGCCGCCGAAATGCTCGGCCAGTTTCTTGAGTATTTCCTCGTCGAGGCCTGTTTCCGGGGCCATTGCCATGACGCATGTCTGCGCACAGTTGAAAGCCGGCATTCCGTTGGGTTTGAGCTGTGCTCTGAGTTCCTTCACTTTATCTGTATAACTGCTCATGATTTCTGTTCTCCTTTTCAAAGCTGTTTTCTGAATACATAGTCATCCATGATGAAGCCGTGACCGATCTCGTTTTTCTCTTCGCGGATAATTTCAAAGCCGAGTTTTTCATATACTTTAACGGCGCTGTTGAAGCGGTTGACATTCAGTTCCACTGCCTGCAGGCCCTCTTTGCGTGTCTCTGATTCAACAAATTCCATCATTGCATGCGCATAGCCTTTGGCGCGCTCCTGCCGGTACAGATAGAACTTGCTGAGATACATCGCATCCTGTTTCGGATAGAATGCCGTAAAGCCGATATCCTCTCCGTCCTTACGGACAGAATAATACCTGTATCCTTCCGCAAGCTGAGCCGCAATCGCACCAGGTGTCTGAAACAGAGAAAGCATATAATCATTCTGTTCTTTGCCGATCAGCGGGTCAAAATGCTCACGTACGATGGCGGTGGCCATTGCGGACATCCTTTCGATTTCTTTCTCATCATTTTCCAGTCTGACAAATTCAATCATTCATTTCACCTGCACGTACCATTATACAAAAAGAAGAGGCGCATGGCCTCTTCTTCGCTGTGCAATTGTCTGATCGGCTCAGAATTCAACGGTTTCAGGAGCTGCTGTGAAGGATGAGAAGGTTGCCTTCGCATTCTTCAGATAATAAACAGCTGTATTGCCGTCGCCAGCCTTGTACATGTTGCCAAGGCTCGGATAAGCTGCCAGCATGGATTCCTGCGCTTCGATTCTTTCATCCAGAACCGCTTCGCCTTCCACTCTGACCCAGACGCCTTTTTCAAATGCGCAGATCTCTACCTTCGGATTGGCAGCCAGCTGCTTTGCGACGGGTTTGATAAGACCTGTCTGGAAATAAAGCTTTCCTTCAAAGATGTGTGCTGTTCCGAACGGACGTACACGCGGCTGATCGCCTTCGACGGTTGCCAGATAATAAGTTCCGGCTTCTTTCAGGAATGTGCATACTTTTTCAATATTGCTCATGATTACACCTCTTTCTATGTTCTTATTGTCACAGTCATTTCCATTTCTGGCAACAATTTTGACTGTTAATGATCCGTTTTTTTCCAAAAGTATAAAAGCAGCCGTCATGCACAGGATGCTTCTTCAACAATGGATTTCTTATCTTCCTATAATACTTCTTCGGCTTTCTTTGTGCAGTAGCCTCTGCAGAGCGTGTCCGCGTATTCTTTCAGACGTTCCACATCCACTTCATTCTCAAACAGCATTTTCTGGGTATAGCCGCTGTTCCCGGTTGAAGTGATGCAGCCGCGGATGGCGATTCTGGCGGAGCCGGTGCCGGAGAACTCAATGAAGGCGCCGCTGCCGTCCTTTGCGTACATTCCCGCCTTGCCTGTCTTTGTTTCACTCAGGCGGATCAGATCAGTCGCGAAATTCTCAAAGACATCCATATGAATCACCCGCGAGGTGACTGCGGAAAAATCATCACAGAAACACTTCACATTCATGACGGTATTTTCTCTGGCGCAGACATCCGTTCCATAATTCATCAATGAAAGCTCAAGCTGAAATAAATCGGTTTCCAGGATATGCATGTTCACCTCCGTATAACCCGACGGGCTTTTTTTTATCATAACATGTCCTGTTCAATTTCTTCACCCATCTCATTAACAACCCGTCAATTCAGCTGACCGCGCAGTCTGTGAAAAACGACGGCATAAAGCTCGCGCACATAAAATGTGGGCAGCAGCCACCAGGCGGTGCGGGCACTGAGTGCGCTGCAGGAAAGCCCTTCGCTTTGTGCCATGCACACAGCCCTGTACAGATGGAATTCGTTGGTGCATACAGCCGCTTTCATATGCAGATGATTCTGTTCCATGATCACTTTGGAGAAGCGGATGTTTTCAAGGGTTGTCGTGGAGGCATCCTCCATATAAATGCGCTTTTCATCAATGCCATGTTCACACAGCCACTTTTTCATGGCATATGCTTCCGAAACTTTTTCATTCTTTCCTTTGCCGCCAGAGCAGACCGCGCAGGTGTCCGGATACTTCTTCAGATATTTCAAAGCAGCTTCCAGGCGCTCCACCTGCATCAATGACGGTTTCTCACCCATGATTTCACAGCCCAGGATAATCAGTGTTTCATCGCCTGCGGGCTTCTTTTTGAGTACCGCAATCATCTGATGCGTAATCACTGCGGCGATAAGAGCGCAGAGTGCGATCAGGATGAGCAGCCCGATGATCCATGGATTATGAAGAAGAGACGGATTGCGGATCAGTTGATACAGAAGAAAGCCAAGCAGAAACCCGGTCACATTGCCGATGTTGACAACTAGACCCGTAAATACCGGTATGATAAACATCACCATAAGAAGAACTGCAATGATCATTTTCTGTTCTCCTCATCCCGGATCGAGGTCAGGATCATATTGTCGGAAATAAAGATCAGCGATGCGATGATCATTAATCCGATCACGGTTAACAAAGGCGTGCGTAAAAAGAAGTCATGGAAATATGTATCGATAATCGTGGCAGTCAAAGCAAATACAGCAACGATCGCATCCATCATATTGATAACGTGGATCATGCGCTGAATGCGGTGGCGCCTGCGTCCGCGGTAAGCGGTGGTGACTTCACGGTAAATACGTACGATGGTGTAAACGAAGATATAATAGAACATCCATTTCCAGTAGGTCTTGGAATGACCGAAGAAGACCATCTCGCCGATCATGACGCTGAGTGCGATATTCATCAAAGCCAGAAGGATGCCCGTGGTTTCCATGGAGCGCCGCGAGATCTCATCCTTGTGGCGGGGATTCTTTTCATTATGGACCACCCATTTTCTGTTCAGCAGATAAATGCGGATCAAAGTAAGCAGCCCGTAATAGACGGCTAATGACATGAACCAGTCCGAGTACGAAATGATTCCATGGATCAGATTGATCAGAGCCAGGAAGCCGGATGCGAAAATGGAAACAAGAAAAAGAACAAACTCCCGGAAGAATTTGCTTGCTTTCCAGTAATGCATAAAGACCCTGTAATACTTCCTGATCTCTTTCATCATATGCTGATAATTCTAACAAAAAACACGGAAAAGTTAAGACAGTGCGTCAGCCACTGCCCCTAATGCCGCAACCACCGCTTCCGTAATGTCTGAAAGCGGCAGAGACGGTCTGTCCTTGATGCCCTGCTCTTTTGCATACGGGATGTGCATGAAACCCGAAAGGACATGCGGATGATTCCTTTGGCAGTAATATCTTGTTCCGTAGAATACATGGTTGCACACAAATGTACCGGCGCTTTCGCTGAGCGAAACGGGAATTCCCTTTTCTTTGATTGCTTCGATCATCGATCTGTAAGGAAGCGTGCTGAAATAAGCATCCGGTCCGTCTTTAAAGATGGGTTCATCTTCGGGCTGGAAACCGCCGTTGTCCGGAATGCGGAAATCATTGATGTTGACGGCTGTTCTTTCCGGTGTCACGGCATTTCTGCCTCCCGCCACGCCAAGTGAAAGGATTGCATCTGGCATTTCAGTTTCAATCAGCTGCCTCATCTTTTCCAGCGATTCATCCTTGACCACCGGCAGAACCGCTTTGACGATGTCAGCTCCTTTGATCTTTTCGGGAAGGTTCTTCAGCACTTCCATCGAAGGGTTGTATGTTTCATTTCCAAAGGGTTCAAACCCCGTAACCAGTATTTTCATGGCTTCATGATACCACTACTGGCGCAAAACCTTAATGATTAGGGCTTGACCGGCAGTCAGTTCGATATTGTAATTATCATTTTTTCATATATGATGAAGTTATGAATGAAGACAACGGCGTAAAGGAAGAACTGAATATCCCCTTTGTCAAAAAGAAGGAAGAACCGGCTGCGCCTGTGCGTGCACCAAAACGCAGCGGTTTTCATATTCCTGCTCCGGCCTGGTTCGGCATCGGATGCGCGGTTGTGATCGGCGGCATTCTTGCAGGCCTGAAAATCCGCGATACCGTGATCGGTCAGGAATTTGCCCTGCTTGATGCCTCACAGCCGGTATTCGCCGGCTATTCCGGAGGCGGATATCTGGCAGAGGAATTTGCGCCGGAAAACAATGCACTGCGGATGCTTGAGGATGAGATCGCAAAGCGGCGGGAAAAAGGACGGAGCACCGATGCTCTGGAAAAGCTGATCGCCTCCGTGTCATGCGGTTTTGAAAAAGAGGAAGGCTTCAGCAACAACGAAAACCTGATCTACGCATGTTCCTATGACACCGACGCGGCGGAACAGGCCGGTATCCGCTTTGCCTCAACGATGAAGACCTATACCGTCTCAGGGCTGGCGGAATATGCGGTTCTGGATGTGTTTGCCGGCGTCAGCGCCGACTGGCAGCTGGACGAAAGCGGACTCTCAATCGCGATCAATGCGCCGCAGGAATATCTTGATATGGGCATCTCCTACTCATACAGCTATGGCGGAGATACCTATAACGGCGAATCCATTGATATACATGCCGAGTTTGACCAGAATGTTTTGCGCTCCTATGGCTATGTGGTTGAAACGGATGAGATCACCTGGACACTTGGCGCAATGCCTGAGCTGATCACGGATCTGCACACCCTGAGCGAGGATGAGCGGACCGCATTGCAGAATACCGTGCAGGCTATGCTGGAAAATGAAATCGCCGGATGCGGAAACAGGGCCGCGTTAAGCGCGCTGACCGGCAGCTACAGTATTGAAATCACCGGTATCTCCCATGCCCATATCGATGAGAGCTCGATGAATTATTTCAATGACTCCCACCGCTTCCGGATCAGCTTTGATCTTGATACCAACTCCGAGGCGTTTATCAGTCAGTACGGAAACTTCTCCGCTTCCTATACAGGCAGTATCTACCGCATGAGCGACGGCTCAATCCGTTTTCTGACCAACACCGTTCACGCATGTGAGTTCACGGGTTTCTTCGGCACCTATTCCCTGAAGGAAAACGGCGAATGACATTCATACAATTCAATGTGTTGACATAACCAAATAATGTTAAAATAAACGTGCAAACGCTTACAAAAGCGCATCATCAGCAATTACAGGAGGAAATGAAATAATGGCTGACAAGAGAATCGTATTATTCTGCGCAGGCGGCATGTCCACTTCCCTGCTTGTCAACAAAATGAGAGATGCGGCAGCGGCTGCCGGCAAGAATTACAGCATTGACGCATATGGACTCGCAGCGGTTGACGAAAAAGGTCCCGAAGCTGACTGCATTCTGCTCGGTCCGCAGGTCCGCTACGCTCTGAAACAGCTTCAGGCGAAGTTCCCGGGCAAGCCGATCGACGGAATTGATATGAGAGTCTACGGCATGATGGACGGCAAAGGCGCCATCGCGATTGCCAGAAAGCTGCTCAACGACTGAACAATCCATCATAAAACGGTCACTGCAAAGCGACCGTTTTTTCATTTTATGCATCAGCGCATCCACTCGTAGGCGAGTCTTGGATCGGTATCCTGCTCGACATAGATGATGCCGCAATACTTAAAGCCGAGCTTTTTCAGGCAGTTCTGCATGACATAATTGTCGCCATGCGTATCCATCCTGAGATGTCCGCTTTTTTCACATGCCCAGCGAATGCAGAATGAGCCTGCGCCTTTGTATTTGCCGCTTGAAGCGATGCGGTGGACAACACCATATGTGTCATCCCCTTTCCAGCTGCCGTCAGTGATGTCATTGTATGCGGGTTCCGGGCAGACACCGTGATCATAATAGAAGACCGCGGCGATATCTCCGTTTTCAACTGCCACATAGCTTTTGCCATGCTGAATGTCCGCTTCAATCACAGACTGCGGCGGCCAGCCGTAGGCGCTCCATTGTCTCGGGTTGTCATGTTCCCGCATGAAGGCACGGGCATGTTCGTATATTATCATCACCTCTTCGAGGTCATCCGTCGTTGTCGGTCTGATTTCCATATTGTTCTCCCTGAATGAAGGAATTGTACCATATCAGAGAAAAAGGCGCCTTCAGATGCATTTCAGGCTGCCTTCTCTTTGAAATTCTTGTTTTTCTCGTGGCAGATTTCCGTAAACGGACAGCGGCAGCACTCCGGATTGCGGCTGTGGCAGAGATAGCGTCCGAAGAAGATCATCTGATGATGGCTGCGGATCCATCTGTCGGCGGGAATCTTGCGCTTGAGTTTGCGCTCAATCGTATCAACATCGTCTTTTGAATAGGCAAGTCCGAGTCTTCGCGATACCCTGGAAACATGGGTATCCACGGCAAGGGAAGGAATATTGAAGCATTCCCCCTGGATCACATTGGCGCATTTGCGGCCAACTCCGGGAAGTGATGTCAGATCTTCCATGGACTGCGGAATCTCTCCGTTATAATTCTCAACAACCGCCTTGGCAAAATTGCGGATGGAGCGCGCCTTGTTGCGGTATAAGCCAAGCGATGCGATCAGCTGCTCAATATCGGACAGTTCCGCCTCTGAAAGAGATTCAATATCCGGATATTTTGCAAACAGCGCGGGTGTCACGCGGTTCACTGAGGCATCGGTGGTCTGCGCGCTTAAGATCACGGCAATTGCCATCTCATAGACATTGGCATGGTTCAGCTCGCACTTTGCATCGGGAAACATTGATGCGATCTGATCCATGATTTCCATCGGCTTCATATGTTTCATCAGGCATTCTCCCCTTCAATCATCTCCGGGGTCTTGCCCTCGTTCTTCCAGTTGAGCAGAATGCGGTCAATATAGGCAATGGAAAGATGTCCGTAGGCGGATGCCTGGCGCAGCGCGTAAAGGATCATCTTTTTATCCGTGGTCCGGTTCCAGTCGGAGATCTTTGTCATCTCCTGGTTGGAAAGCGGTCTACCGAATTCTGTTTCGAAGGTGTCAAACAGGCTGGAATCCAGAATGCGCTCGCTTCTGGCCGTATCGGTTTCATATAATCCGTTGAGCAGGAAACGCACCTTGGTGGCGCTGGCGCGGATTTCCAGATAGCGCTTGGCGCATAAGGTCGATACCGTCTTGTCCACCTCTTCCATGGACATGCCGGTTTTCTTATGAAGAATTTCAAGGGTTACGGGAATCCTGTGATCATTCAGAAAATCAATCAGCAAAACCAGAACCGTCTCATTGGCATCCAGGCCGAGCAGCTCCAGATGATCCAGGATCCAGTCCCTCTTGTTGATAAAATTCTGTTCATACCATTTCTTCATGTGTTCACCTGCGGTAAAAACAATTATATGCTGTAACAATTTCCCAAATCAATCAAAATGAAACCGCTTCAGCGATTTTCTTTCTCTGTCCTTGCATGAAAACTGTTTTTGTTATACTTTTTTAGCTGCTATGAGTTCATACATGATTCTTCTGCTTTCCATCGTGATCTGGGGATCCTCTGTCGTTGCGACGCGGATCGCCGGTTTTACAATGGGACCGATCTTTCTCGCCTTTGCGCGCATGATGATCGCCGCGATCATTCTGTTTATCATTCATCTGTTTCAGAAGGAAAAGGAAAAGGTTGAGAAGCGGGATATGTTTCTGATCTTTCTGTCTGCCCTGATCGGGGTGACAATCTATTACATCATTGAAAACTACGGGGTCATGATGACATCCGCCTCCACCGCGTCGATGATCTCCGGCTCCTATCCGGCCATCACCCTGCTGGTCGGTGTATTGTTCTTTCATGAAAAGCCGACCTTCCGCAAGGTGAGCGGTATATTGATTTCCCTTTGCGGCATCGCCCTGCTCAGTGTGACATCCGTCCATGAACAGTCTTCGCCCATCGGTATTGCCCTTTTGATCTTTGACGGGGTGTGCTGGGCGCTTTACAACTATATCGTGCAGTCAATCAATCCGAAGTATTCCGCTCTGACCATTTCAAAATACCAGAACTGGATGGCCGCTGCCATGATGGTGCCCTTCCTTCTTCTGGAAAAGAATATGACGGTGTCACTGACGCCTGTTTCCTTTGCCTGCGTGTTTTATCTTGGCGCGGTATGTTCCTGTCTTGCCTATGTGCTTTACAATGCCGGCTTACGCGGTGTATCCGCCTTTGCGGCTGCGGTCATGCTCAATCTCATGCCGCTTTCTGGAACGGTTCTCAGTGCGCTCATTCTCCATGAGGCGATCGGCTTCAGGGCACTGCTTGGCGGAATCCTGATCATTGCCGGTGTTCTGATCGCCACTCTTAATCGGAGATGAATGGCAATTTGCACAGTCCTTTGGTAAAATGGTGAAGTATGTTTAAAAAGGTTGTTTATTCACTGCTGTGTCTGATCGCAGTTTACAGTATCGCGGTTGTCGCGTTTCGAATCTATGAGCCGAAAACCGATGCGAATGTCGTCGAGGAGAGTGCATACCTGGACTATGATTCCCTGAAGGAATATATCCTTTCCACCGGTGAATCCGTCACCCATTATCTCTTCTTCTATTCCCGCAATGACAATGACTGCGTCTATGTCAAAAACACGGTTCTCGCATCTGTCACGGTTGATACCCAGCTGCAGATTGACCGGATCATTGAAACCGTGGATATCACCGCCCTTCAGGACAATATGCTCACGGAGAAACTGGCCGCCGACTGGGGCATCCAGCGCTATCCCGCCTTTGCGGCCGTCAGCGTCATCGACGGGGAGCCGACCGTGCTCAACTCGCTTGAATATGACGGGGAAATCCCGCTGACTCCTGCCGATGTTGAGACATGGCTCAAGGAAAACGGACTGACTTCAAATTAAAACGCCCGAAGGCGTTTTTTTCATTAACGGGCTCCCTGAACTTTATGGGGCAGATACAGCTCTTCAAGATAAGCGATATCTTCCGCTTCCAGTTTCAGTGTATAAGCTGTGCAGGCATCTGCGAAATGCTCTTTTTTTGTGGCGCCGACAATCGGTGCGCTGACCCCTTTGGCATAAAGCCATGCCAGGGAAACCGCCGCCATGGACACATTGTATTTTTCAGCCAGCTCCCCGACTCTGTTGACGATCAGGATATCCTGATCCATGGTCGGATTGTACTTGGCCGCGCTCATGCGGTCAAGACTGCTGCGCTTTGAGCCGCTTAACCATTTGAGATGGGACAGATGTCCGCCGGCAAGCGGGCTGTAAGGAATCAGGGATACACCGTACTGTTTCGCAACCGGGATCAGCTCACGCTCGTCCTCGCGGTAAAGCAGATTATAATGGTTCTGCAGAGTATCGAATTTCCGCCAGCCGTTCTGTTCTGCCGCGATCTGCATATTGTGGAACTGATAGCCGTACATGGCGGAAGCGCCAAGCGCTCTGACCTTGCCTGAGACAACCAGCTCATTGAGTGTTTCCATTGTTTCCTCAATCGGTGTGTCATAGTCAAAGCGGTGGATTTGATAAAGATCGAGATAATCCGTGCCGAGTCTGTTCAGTGTGCCTTCGATTTCTCTTTGAATTGCTTTGCGGCTGAGCCTGCCTTCATTGAAATAAACCTTGGAGGCCAGAATGATTTTATCTCTGGGAATACCGAGTTCCCTGATTGCTCTGCCGATGTACTCCTCGCTGGTGCCGCCTGAATACTGGTTGGCGGTATCGATGAAATTGACACCGAGATCATATGCAAAGGAAATCATCTCCTTTGTCTCATCAGCCTCCAGTGTCCATAAATGGAACTGTTCGGAAGGTTTTCCGAAGGACATTCCGCCCACTGCGATCCGTGATACGTTAAGATCTGAATTTCCGAGTTTCACATATTCCATGCTTTTTCCTCCCTGGAAACGGATTGAATGAATTGTTCCCCGACTGCTTTTTTACATGCGTCAATTACAGGCCGGATCATCTCCAGAGCAGTCTCTTCGTCTGAAGCCTTTGCGGTGATCCGGATAAGGTTGCCGTCATCCTTGATATAGGTTGCCACGGTGGGATTTGTTCCATCAAGCAATGTGCCGAGTTTTGCTGCGACCGGTGCTTCTCCGACCTCCTCCACGGAGGCGTGTTTGAAATCAAGCAGTTTGATATCCACTGAAACAAGCACCTGATCGGAAAGCTTTCGCAGATAAGGAATGACATATTCCTCAAACATCGGCTTCATTTCCTTCGGTACCCCGGGCAGAAGAATGCAGATGCGTCCCTGATCCTCCATGATGGAGCCGGGAGAAAGACCGTTGTGATTGTGCATGATGATCGATTCATCGGGTACGGTTGCGCATTTGAGCAGACTTTCGCGGAGTGTTTCATCCGTGATCACGTTCAGTCTTTCGCGCATGTTTGCCACGCTTTCCTCATCCATGACGGGTTTTTTATTGAAATAGGAGATGATCATCTCTCTGGTGATGTCATCCTTTGTCGGACCGAGACCACCTGTCAGAATGCAGAGATCCGCCCGGCTGTAAGCGATGTCAAGCACAGAGCGGATACGCTTTGGATTGTCGCCCACGGTTGTCTGAAAATGAACTTCAATACCAAGATCGGCCAGGTGCTTTGAAATGTACTGGGCGTTGGTGTTGACGATGTTGCCAAGCAGCAGTTCCGTGCCGACGCTGATGATTTCCGCAATCATTCTGTGTCCCCTTTCATTTGAAAAAAACAGCACATTATTGTGCTGCCTCATCCGGTTCATACCGGTACATCGGCTGGTCCGCCCAAAGGGACTCCAGACGATATGTTTTTCTTGTTTCATCGGTGAAGATATGGACGATCACATCGTGCAGATCAACCAGCACCCATGTGCTGTCCTTTTCGCCTTCTCTGACGCGTACGTCATAGCCGTTTTTGGCAGCTTCCTGCTCAACAAATTCAGCCAGTGACTGGGCATGGCGCACATTTCTGGCAGTGACGATCACAAACCAGTCGGTGAACGCGCTGGCTGAGCTCATATCAATGGCGACGATGTCCTCGCCGAGTTTCTCATCGAGTGTTTTCAATACAATATCCAGAAGTTCAGACATGAATTCCCTCCGTTTTCAGTATATACGCTTTTGATTCCTCTCTGATTTCAAAAGCTGCTTTTTTCAGATTTTTCATTGCCGATGCGGTCTGTTTAGAAACATCATACCCGCGTAAGGGCTCAATCTTGTCGGCGATGTACAGCAAAGCCGCGTAATCGGTATTTCCGTCGCCGATTGTATGGTGCTCCATCGCATAGGCGATATCACCTTCCGTCAATGACATATTCTGCTTTGCAAAGATCACGGCTGTATAGCTGTGCCAGACTTTGGGTGAAAGGCTCAGCCATTCCGGTTTATACAGACGGATGATCTGCTCGTTCTGCTCATCGGAAAATGCTTTGGTGATATCATGCAGCATTCCCATCACATATGCCTTTTTCTCATCCATATGATGGGCATGGGCCAGTTTCACGGCCGTTTGCGCAACGCTTTTTGAATGGGCATAGCGGTGCGGGTTGCACATGGCTTTGGCGGTCTCATCCAGATAATACCCTTCTGTGATCAGATCCTTTCGGATTCCTTTGGCCGCCAGACGGTACAGTCCTTTGCGAATGGTATCCTCATCAAGCGGTTCGATGGCCTCTCCTGTTTCGGATGTTTCGCAAATGTGCAGGCGGCGGTCATACGCGGCGGCTTTTTTCAGCAGAGCGACTCTTGTGTCATGATCAAGGATTCCTTCCTCATCCACACTGAGCCAGATATCCCTGAGACCATGTGTTTTGCGGTATTGACGGATGTATTCCATCTCACGCTCACTGACCGGATCAAACGGTGATGTCAGGATGATCTTCATGGCAGGATGATCTTCGGTTCTTTGGCACGCTTGTAGAGGACCAGCTGTCTGCCGATGATCTGAACACATTCGCTCTTTGTCATCATGGCAAGATCAAAGCCGAGCTCCTTCAGGTCCGCGTCGCAGTTTTTGAGAACGCTGATCTTGACCAGTTCATGTTTCTTCAGATAATCCGAAACGGTTTTGATCAGATTGTCGCTTAACGCGTTCTGGCCGATCTGGAAGACGGGCTTCTCGGTCTGAGCAAGACTTCTGAGAAATACTTTCTGTTTGGTAGTTAACATTACAGCATTGCCTTTCTGTATGTGACATTGACACCCTTGGGCACATGGACTTTGACCGAGGTGATCTTACCCGATACACATGCCCAGCCAAGGCCGTCAATCACGATATCCATTTTTTCTGAATCCTTGTGTTTCTGTGAGACGGAGAATTCGTTTTTTAACGGAACGGGCTTCAGCATTTCATCATAGTGCTTCTGCCAGAGCTCATCCGCATTCTCCGTTTTAGAGCGGTGAACATTGAGACTGTCGGCGAGATAGAAGACACAGCTTGCCTTCTCACAGCCGAACAGGTCAATTCTTGCCAGTCCGCCAAGCGAGAAGGTCTGGTTGCCTTTGAGCTGATAAACGGCAGGCTTGATGCGTCTTTGCGGAACAAACACGCTGAGATCCTTCTCATCGGTTTCCATCAGCATCGAATGTTCAATCTCGATGCCCGGCGTATCGATGTAAACCTGATCGCCGATCTTCACCTCATTGAAATCAAGGGTTGTGCCGGGATAGCGGGAGATGGTCAGCTGATCATTTTCCGCCAGGCAGTTGAGCAGTGTGCTCTTGCCCGAATTCGCCTTGCCGATCACGGCGCACGGTTTGCCCTGCGCTGTTTCTTTGACCGCTCTTTGGATTTCCGCATTTGCCTCTCTGTCCTTGCGGCTGGTAAGAATCAGGGTATCGATATGAATGCCGAGATCTTTGAGTCTTGTAAAGACAAATCTTGCTGCTTTGTCACCGGAAAGAGTTTCCGGAAGAAGATCGCGCTTGGTGGCGGCCATGATGATGGGTTTGTTGGCGAGTCTTCTGGAGATGCCGTCGATCATGCCTGCCTCAAAGTCAAACAGATCAACCACCCAGAGAATCACCGCATCCATCGCTTCGACACGATTCAGAACCATATGGGGATCGATACCGGTTTTCATGGAAATCATCAGATCGCCATAGTGGCTTAAGCGGAAACATCTCTGGCAGTATTCACTGCCCTCTTTGGGCGTGTAGCCGGCAGCGTTTTTGTCGGTGCTCTGCAGAAGCGCACCGCATCCTTTGCAGCGGGCCATGCTTATTCCTCCTCATCGAAAAGGCTCAGCTTTTCGATATCATCGTGAATGGTGTTTTCGGCATCTTCGGGAATATCGATGATCCGGCATTCCTCAATGCCGCTTCTGATCTGCCATCCCGCCTTGAGCACAAGCGGACTGGAATAGCCGCCGTCTCTGGGTCTTAACGGAATATCCGCACTGCGGATCGTCTGGATTTCAGGATCGCTGAATGTGAATTCCTGACCGCTGTATGCGGCAGCCGCATAGACCGTCCTGGTCGGTGCTGTCTTCAGTTTGCGGCAGATCAGGTTGCCCTTGGCAGGTCTGCCGCCCTCCATGATCTCATTCAGCCTGACGCGCTTCATTCCACCGGTATCACTCATGAAGAGAATTGAGGACGCATCCGTGGAAATGACTGTGCCATAGCCCACGGCATCCCCCTTGCCAAGGGTGATCGCCTTGACGCCTTTGGATTTGACGCCGGTGGAAGGCACATCATCAATGCTGAAGCGGTATGCGAAACCGTCTCTTGAAACCATGAGAACCTGCTGGCCCTCATAGGCAAGCACGGCGTTGATCATCGTGACGCCTTTGGGCAGATTCATCGCTGTCATGACTTTGGAATTGCGCTCCACCTGCCAGCCGGATACAGGGGTCTTCTTGACCTGTCCGCCAGAGGAGAATGTGACGATCCATGCCCAGGTGTTGAAATCCTTGACCACCACCGCGTTGATGATCTTGTCATCGCCGTCGATGCGGATGTTCTTGTTGAGATGGGCGCCGATATCCTTCCACTTGGCATCCTCGATCTGCCATACGGGTAATGAGGCGTAATTGCCCTTGTTTGTAAACAGCAATAATGTGTCAACCGTATCGCACTCGATCGTGCCGATCAGGCTGTCGCCTGCCTTAAGACCTGTCGCTGCGCCGTTTGATGCGTTGTAGGAACGCATGGAAACGCGCTTGATATAGGCATCCCTTGAAACGGTGATGACAACATGTTCATTGGTGACCATGCGGGCTCTGTCAATGACGATGTTTTCGACTTCACCCTCGATCTTGGTGCGGCGCGGGGTGCCGTATTCCTTTTTCACGGCCCGCAGCTCTTTGATGATCACGGAATGAAGCACATTCTCGTTCTCGATGATTGCCTTTGTCTCTTCGATCTTATTGACCAGCTCGGCAAATTCATTGCGCAGGATGGTGATGTCGGTATTGGACAGTCTGTAAAGACGCAATGAGACAATCGCCTCCGCCTGCGGCTCATCAAAGCCGAACTCCTTCATCAGATTTTTCTTCGCGTCCGCCTTGTCTTTGGAGGCGCGGATGATGCGGATGACCTCATCCAGGATGGAGACCGCCTTCATCAGACCTTCGATGATGTGGATTCTCTTCTCCATGCGGTCAAGCTCAAAGCGGGAGCGGCGCAGCACCACTTCCTTGCGGAAAGCGATGAAGGCATCCAGCAGACCGCATAAGCCGACCTGTACCGGACGCTTGTCAATGATCGCCACATTGTTGTAGGAATAATAGACCTGCAGATCGGTATTCTTATAGAAGTAATTCAGAATCAGCGAGGCATCGGCCTCCTTCTTCACATCGACCACAATGCGCATGCCGTTGCGGTCGGATTCATCACGCACATCGAGAATGCCGTCAATGGCGCGGGAAGCACGGATCTCATCCATCTTGCGGACCAGCTGTCCCTTGACCACTTCATAAGGTATCTCGGTGATGACAATCTGCTGCATGGTTTTGGCATCGATGATCTCACACTTGGAGCGGATCACGATTCTGCCTCTGCCGGTTTCAAACGCTTCGCGGATACCCGCCTCACCCTGCACAATGCCGCCGGTCGGGAAGTCCGGTCCGGGCATGATGTCCATCAGGTCGGTCAGCGTGCATTCGGGATTCTGAATGCGGTAAATGGCGGCATCGACCGCCTCGTTCATATTGTGCGGGGGCATGTTTGTCGCATAGCCTGCCGCAATGCCGGTGGCGCCATTGACCAGCATCACCGGGAAAGGAACCGGCAGTACCGTCGGCTCGTTTTCGGTATCGTCAAAGTTGGGGGTCATCTCAACCGTATTCTTGTCAAGATCGTCCTCCATGACCTGGGTGACCTTGGCAAGTCTCACTTCGGTATAACGCATTGCGGCAGCCGGGTCATCATCGATGGAACCGTTGTTGCCGTGCATGTCAATCAAAGGAAGCCTGACCTTCCAGTCCTGGCTCATTCTGACCATTGCGTCATAGACGGAGCTGTCGCCATGGGGATGGTAATTACCGATGACAAGACCTACCGTCTTGGCACTCTTGCGGTAAGGATGATCCCAGGTGTTGCCGTCATGGTACATCGCATAGAGGATTCTTCTCTGAACCGGCTTGAGACCGTCTCTGGCATCGGGCAGCGCGCGTTCCTGGATGATCGCCTTGGCATATCTTCCGAAACCGGCGCCCATGATGTCTTCGAGCAGTTCGTCCCTGTATTTGGTTTTATCTTCGATCGTCTTTTTCTTTGCCATTACTGATCCACCCTGAAGTCATCCTCAAGTGTGAAGGAGACATTGTTTTCAATCCATTCTCTTCTGCGTTCCGCCTTTTCGCCCATCAGAACGCTGACTCTTCTTTCGGCCTTGACGCCATCCTCAATACCGACCCGGATTAAGGTGCGGCTGGAGGGATCCATGGTTGTTTCCCATAACTGGGTCGCATTCATTTCACCAAGACCCTTGTAACGCTGGATCTCCACCTTGCCAAGCTTCTTGCGCAGCGCATCAAGCTCCTCATCGGTATAGCAGTATTCCAGTGTCTTTCCCTTGGTCACTCTGTAGAGCGGCGGCAGAGCGATATACACCATGCCGTGCTCGATCAAAGGACGCATATATCTGTAGAAGAATGTGAGCAGAAGAATCTGGATATGAGAGCCGTCATCATCCGCATCGGTCATGATGATGACCTTGCCGTAATTGGACTCCTCATAGTTAAAGTCGGGGCCGACTCCGGCGCCGAGTGTATAGATGAGCGTATTGAGCTCTTCGTTTTTCTCAATATCGCTGAGTGTGCACTTTTCCGTGTTGAGCACTTTACCTCTTAAAGGCAGGATTGCCTGGTAGTGGGAGTCTCTTCCCTGCTTCGCGCTGCCGCCGGCGGAATCACCCTCGACTAAGAATAATTCCTTGATACGGGCATCTTTGGTCTGGGCGGGAGCCAGCTTGCCGGATAGAACCTTTTCGCCTTTGCCGACGCGCTTGCCTTTGCGCGCTTCCTCACGGGCTTTTCTCGCCGCTTCACGGGCAAGGGATGCCTTGAGCATCTTTCTGATCAGCATATCCGACTGGGTGCGGTTTTCCTCAAGCCAGTAGGAAAGACTGTCCGCCACCACGGCATCTACCGCGTTTTTTGCCTGCGGGGTGCCGAGCTTGCCTTTGGTCTGTCCTTCAAACTGAAGAATCTCTTCCGGTACGGAAACCGAAAGGATTGTGGTCAGGCCTTCGCGCACATCGCTGCCTTCAAGGTTTTTATCCTTTTCCTTGAGCAGGCCGTATTTTCTGGCATAGTCATTGACCGCCTTGGTGAAGGCTGTCTTGAATCCCACTTCATGCGTGCCGCCGTCGATCGTTCTGACCAGGTTGACAAAACTGTATGTGTTTTCCTGATAATCATCGGTGTACTGGAATGCCGCATCGACATGGATGCCGGCGGAATCACCGGAGAACTTGACTGGGCTCATCAGAGGATTGCGGTCCTCATGAAGATATTCAAGGAAAGAGATCAGACCATCTGAATACAGGAAGGTTTCCGTCTGCGGCTTTTTGCCCCTTTTATCATTGACGATCAGGGAGATGCCGGAAAGCAGGAAAGCCTCTTCTCTGGCTCTTTCGCATACTTTGTCATAGCGGAACTCGGTGGTTGAGAAGATCGATGCGTCCGGCTTGAAACGGACCGTTGATCCTGTTTTGTTCGTCTTGCCGAGCTTCTGAAGTTTGCCGGCTTTCTTGCCGCCGTTTTTGAATTCCATGCGGACCAGCTCGCCGTCATGGGCAACCTCAACCGTAAGCCATTCGGAAAGCGCATTGACAACCGATGCACCGACACCATGCAGACCGCCCGCGGTTTTGTAGCCGCCCTGGGAGGTGAACTTGCCGCCGGCATGGAGCACGGTGAAAATGACCTCCAGCGTGTTTTTACCGGATGCGTGCATGCCTGTGGGCATGCCTCTGCCCTCATCCGACACACTCACGCTGCCATCCGCTTCCAGGGTGATCGTGATCTTCTTTCCGAAGCCGTTGATCGCCTCATCCACGGCGTTGTCCACAATCTCCCAGATGAGATGATGCAGACCATGCGTGTCGGTGCTGCCGATATACATACCCGGTCTTTTTCTGACCGCTTCCAATCCTTCCAGAATCTGGATACTGCCTTCGTCGTATTTGTTTGCCATTGCTTTCTCCATTAACCGTGTAATTATAACAAAAAATCCCATGAAATGGGAATTCTCGGTGTTTTGTATCTGTTCAGAGGTCGGCTGTGATCGCTTTGTACATGCGGTTGGCGCTGTTGCAGATCACGGGCCCGTACGCTTCCACGAAATTGCACAGATCCTCTTCCGAAAGATCCTCCGTGTCAAAGCAGTATGAGAAGGCCGCCGCATGGGCTGCCTCATGACGGCATACCCTCTGCAGCAGATCATCCGATATATCGCTTTTGCGGATGTAGATTTCACAGCTGTCATAATAGGTCATTCCATACGCCCAGCCGTCATCGGTTTTCAGTTTGAGGTCATTGGCCTCAACCCCGTATACATCCCATGTCAGGTTGTTCAGTCTGATTCTGCACATCTTCTTTTCTCCGGTATCAAGAGCATACGATTGAAAATGGCTGTAAACAAGCTGAAACATTGTTCACCTTTGCACAATATGTTTCCCGCCGATTGTTATCCGATAAGATATTTTCCGGCCTGTTTTCACAAAGAAACAGACGATTTCCACCGCTTTTCGCCCCTTTTTTGTCTGTAAGTCAGGTGTGATCGGAACTTGTGAGCATTTCATATGATTTCACGAAAAAGAATTGACTGCAACGTCATTGCATGACACAGAAAAGATATGCAAAAATGTGGTTAACGCATGTATATGGAGTTGTATATGAACAATCAAGGACTGAAAATCGTTACCATCGGCGGCGGTTCCAGCTATACGCCGGAACTGATGCACGGCTTCATCAGCCGCTATGAACAGCTTCCGATCAGGGAAATCTGGCTGGTGGATGTGGCCGAAGGAGAGGAAAAGCTGAAAATCGTCGGCGAAATGGCAAAGCGGATGTGGAAGGCATCCGGCTATGATGTCGATATCCGCCTCACGCTCAACCGCCGTGAAGCATTGAAAGATGCCGACTTTGTGACCACCCAGTTCCGCGTCGGTCTTCTCAATGCCCGCATCAAGGATGAGCGCATTCCCCTCTCATACGGCCAGATCGGTCAGGAGACCAATGGCGCCGGCGGCATCTTCAAAGCCCTTCGCACCATTCCCGTCATTCTGGATATCGTCAAGGACATGAAGGAATTATGTCCGGATGCCTGGCTGATCAATTTCACCAATCCTTCCGGCATGATCACTGAGGCGGTCATCAGAAGAGCAGGTTTTGACAGATGCATCGGCTTATGCAACGGACCGATCACGGTCATGAAGGAAGAGCCTGCCATGCTTGGCGGAAAAACGGAGGATTATTTCTGGCGCTTTGCCGGTCTGAATCATTTCCATTACCACCGCACCTTTGAAAAAAGCGGAAAGGAAGTCACAAAGCAGATCCTTGCGGCAATGAGTGTATTCGATTCCGCCAATATGGCCAATGTGCAGGATGAGGAATATCTTTCGGATCATCTGAATGCATTGAACTGCATCCCCTTCAGCTATCACCGCTACTATTACATGTATGAGCAGATGCTGGAAAGAGAACTTGCCGAATACCGCAATCACACCACCCGCGCTGAAAGTGTGCGCAAAGTTGAGGAGGAACTGTTTGAACTTTACAAGGATCCGTCTCTTTGCGAAATGCCTGAACTGTTAAAGAAACGGGGCGGCGCCTATTACAGTGACGCAGCCTGCGAGGCAATCATGAACATCCATAACAGCACCGGAAATCTCATGGTCGTCAACACCCGCAACAGAGGCTCTGTTTCCTGTCTTGAAGATGAGTGCATCGTGGAGGTCAGCTCCATCATTGCCGCAAACGGCGCGACGCCGCTTGCATGGGGGGATTTTGAGCCTTCGGAAAGAGGCTGGCTGCAGATCATGAAGGCTATGGAGGAAACCGTGATTGAGGCGGCGATCAGCGGCGATTACGGAACATTGCTTAAAGCATTTGAAATCAATCCTCTCATACGCCATGGCAAAGGCGCCAAAGCGATGATGGATGAGATGCTGGTGGCCAATGAGAAATATCTGCCTTTGTTCTCTGAAAAGATCAAAGAACTCAAAGACAGCGGTGTGATCATCCATGATGAAACCGTCAGAGTGCTTTGTGAAAAAGGACTCTGAATACGGGAAGCACTAAGGGTGCCGGAAAAATCCGGCACCTCATTTTTTAACAGCAAAGCTATCAAAAAAAGGCCGGATCTCACCGGCCGGAAATGATTCAGCTGTTCAGTCTGTCAAGCAGATACGGGAATGCCTGTTCGAAGTTCACACCGTAATCGTTGTGGTTTTCCTCGGCAAGTGTGAGGCGGATGCATTCCTTGACATAATCACAGGCAATGCGGATGGCTTCCTTGAAATCCTTGCCTCTGACAAGCGCACCGATGAATGTCGAAGCCCAGATGTCCCCTGTGCCATGGAAGTGCGTGCTTTCCTCATCATTGCAGTAATAGTAGAACTCGTCTTTCTCACTGTCATAGGCATAGGCGCCAAGCTTGTCCTTTTCAAAGCTGATGCCTGTCAGGATGGCTTTCTTCGCCCCGCTGTCTGTCAGTTTCACCAGAACATCTTTGATATATGCCTCATCATATTCCTCCTGATACGGGATATCGAGCAGGAATGATGCTTCGGTGAGATTGGGACAGATGATATCCGCGATCGCGCAGAGGCTGTTCATTTCCTTTGCGAATTCAGGTGTGAAGCCGGCATAAAGCTTACCGTTGTCTGCCATGCACGGATCGACCAGACGGATTCCCTTCTGAGCGAATCTTGCAAAGAGATCCTTGGCGATTTCGATCTGCCGTTTTGATCCGAGATAGCCGGTATATACGGCATCAAACCGGAAGTTTTCCTTTTCCCAGTGATTGAGGATGCCTTCGATCTCATCCGTCAGATCACAGAACGTAAATCCTTTGAACATTGTATGTGTGGAGAGAACCGCGGTCGGGATGACGGCCGTTTCGATTCCCATGGCTGACATCACAGGAAGTGCCACAGTCAGTGAGCATTTTCCGACGCAGGAGATATCCTGCATGGTTGCAATCTTCTTCATAAAACTGCCTCCTTATGGAAAGTATAGATGATTCTGACCATATTAACAGGTTCAATTGGAATAATTTTTATAAGACCAGATGAAATATGAAAACAGCGGAGTCCCCGTTGATGAAACACCGCTGCCGAGAATACTCCTAAGAAAGAAGCGGAACGATCACATCCGCCCAGATCTTTGAGAGCGGCATGACAAGAATCATCGCCGGAATCATATCCGCGGTCGGAAACATCTTCAGCTGCATGATCCGGAAACCCGTCGCCAGCATGAGGAAACCGCCGCATGCCTTGAAGTCATTGATCATTGCCGGTGTGGTCAAAGGGAAGATCACCCCTGCCAGGATGTAAAGCACAATCATGATCACAAACTGGGGAATGCCGACCATCGATACGGATTTGCCGATGGAGCAGGCAAAGATCATCGCCGTAAAGAAGTCGAGGAAGCTTTTGGCAATCAGAATGGAATGATCCCCGTTCATGCCCGATACCAGGGATCCGTAGATACCGGTTCCCGAAGCGCAGAACAATACAATGACAGTGATCAGATCATCCGAATGTTCTGAAGAGCCGCCGATCATCTTCTGCATCAGCCCGGCGCCTTTTGTGATCGCATCACCCAGATGAATGATCATTCCGATTAAAAGACCGAGAATCAAAGCGAGAATCACCGCAGGCATATTCTCCATCAGAACGATGGATGAGATACCCATGCCCATGGAGGCAGCTCCGAACAGCATGGTCAGATTGGTTCTGTAGTTTTCCGGCAGACGCTCCTTGAGCGCGGCGCCGATGAATCCGCCAGCAATGACGGAAAGCACGTTCATGATAATTCCGATTGGCATAGATCTGTTTCTCCGTTAAATTCTCTAACATCTTAACATTCCGGAATCGTCAAGAATAAGCATTATTTTTTCTTTGTATCGTTTAAAATAGGCTTATGAATCTGCCTGACAAATATCTGGATCAGATGTCTGATCTGCTCAAAGAGGAATATCCCCTGTATCTTGAGGCAATGAAACAGGAGTCCTTTTCCTGTGTCCGCATCAACACGGACAAAATCAGTGTTGAGGAATTCGTCAAGATCTCCCCTTTCGAGCTGAAACCTGTGCCCTGGTGTGCGGAAGGTTTCTATGTCAATGAAGATGCCCGTCCGGGAACACATCCGTATTATTATGCCGGACTGTATTATATCCAGGAGCCAAGCGCCATGGCGCCCGCTGCCGTACTGCCCGTGGAAAGCGGCAATATTGTACTGGATGCCTGTGCGGCGCCAGGCGGAAAAAGCACTGCTCTTGCATGTAAACTGCATGGCACCGGGGTGCTTGTGTCCAATGACATCAGCGCTTCCAGACAGAACGCCACACTGAAAAACATGACCCGCTTCGGCATTGAAAACAGCTATGTGATCGCCGAGGATCTCAATAACCTGGCAAAGAGATTTCCTGAATCCTTTGACAGAATCCTGCTCGATGCGCCTTGTTCCGGTGAAGGCATGTTCCGCAAGGAGCCTTCCCTGATCACCTCATGGCTTGAAAAAGACAGCTCTTATTACGCACCGCTGCAGAAGGAGCTGATCATCAACGCGTGGAAGATGCTCAAACCGGGCGGAAAGATGGTCTATTCCACATGCACCTTCGATCCGTGCGAGGATGAGGAGATCATCGCGGCATTAATGGAACAGTATGATGATGTGATCATTGAGAAAAGCGATCTTTCGGTTCACTTTGCGTCAGGTGTGAAGCCGGGCTTTGAAAACTGCATGCGCCTTTACCCCCACCGCTTAAACGGGGAAGGTCATTTTGTCAGCCTGCTTTCCAAAAAAGGAAATGCGGAAAACACGGCTGAACCTTTGCGTGCAAAGCCTTTGCGTCATGAAGGCTTTGAGCAATTCATGAAACAGATCAAGGATTCACAGAGACATCAATACCGTCTGATCAATGAACATATTTACCGCATTCCGGAAACAGCCTTTGACAACGCGAAGATCCGCACGGTGCTTTCCGGACTTCATATGGGCAGTGTGAAGAAAGACCGCTTTGAGCCTTCCCAGCATCTCGCCCTTTCATTGAAAGCGGATCAGTTTGACAATGTGCTGAAACTGGAGCCGGATGATATCCGCTGTGAAAAATATCTGCGCGGGGAAACAATTTCAGATGATGCATGCAAAGACGGCTGGGTGCTTGTATGCGTGAAGGATTATCCGCTTGGCTTTGGCAAATGCTCATCCCATACCATCAAGAACAAACTGGAAAAAGGATTCAGAAAAATCTAAACGGGAGGTTTTATGGATTTTTACAAAAACTTGGATGAAAAACAGCGCAATCTCTTCTGGATCGCGGTTCTGTTGCTGACGGGACTGCTGTCCATGACACTGTTTGCGAAGGCGGCGACTTCACCTGCCTTCACACAGGCTTCCATCGCATATCTTGATTCCAAAAAGAAGACCGTGCTGGAGCTGACAGCCGCAGCCACCGCCTCAAGCGCTGCCATCACGATGATTCCCGGTGACATCGGCACCCCGATCGCTGATAAGCTGGCGGATATTTCGACCTATACGATGATTGTCTTATGCGCCGTCTTTCTGGAAAAGTATCTTGTCACGATCACCGGCCATGTCGTATTCCGTTTTCTGATTCCGTTTGCCTGTCTGATGACAATCGGATCGCTGATCCGTCCGAGATTTGTGAACTGGCGCAGGACAGCCTTACGGGTCTGTCTGTTCTCTGTCATTCTGTATTTTGTGATACCGGCCAGTGTGGGCATATCCAAAACGATTGAGAACACCTATGACAATTCCATCCAGGAGACCATCGACAGCGCCAAGGAAAGCGCTGAGGAAATCCAGGACAACGCCGAGACGCAGACCATCTGGGACCGCTTCATCTCAACGATTGAAGGCGGTGTCAACACCGTGACAAGCCGCTTTGAGGGCATCCTCAACAATTTCATCGAAGCGGTTGCCGTACTGATCGTGACTGCGTGCGTCATCCCGGTGCTGGTATTGGTGGTGATGTTCTGGATTGTGAAAATGCTGTTTGGCATTGACAGCAGATTTGCGATACCGCGTCTTCCCCGCACAGGAACGAATATCTGAAAAATCCTCCCGGACCGGGAGGATTTTCAATGGTTGAGATGATAGGAAAGATAATCAAGCCTGTCGATGCACTTCTGGCTTTCATGCAGGTGATCGAGATGCTTTTTCCTGCATGCCGTGATTTTCTGATTGGCGCTTTTGATGTCATTGCATGCAATGCATTCAATGATCTGTGTGACTTCGCTTTGCGTGCAGCCGGCATCGCAAAGATTCTCCCTGATCTCCTTCTGATCCAGATGGCTCATGCAAGACTCTCTTTGAAGAATGCTTCCAGCTTGTCAAAGGGAATGCGGTCGGTGCGGTCATAGAGATCGATATGTTCCGCATCGTTTACGATGTAAAGCTCTTTGGGCTGCGCCGCCAGTCTGTATGCCCGCTCAGAATAGGAAAGTGAATGGGCACGGTCACCGGCAATCAGCAGTACGGGACGCGGTGAAATCTCATCGATGTAATCCAGACAATTAAACTGCAGCATGCTCAGAGCCGAAGTGGTTGTGAAGCCGCCGCGGGCATTGGGATGATGACCGCGCTTGACGGCATAGAAGCGGTTCCATTCATTGGTTCTCGGATCGGTTTCAGGCAGTTCATCATCCGCATAAGGGGTTTCCGGGAAGGATGGTTTGTATTCCATCTCGCCGTTTTCGGCATCCTTCCATCTCTGCAGCGCAAGAGCCTTTTTCATTCCTTCGAGCTGTTCCTGATTCAGGGATGCCATTTCTCGGACATTGGAAATGTCATACATGGAAGCTGTCGCGACCGCTTTGATGCGCACATCAACCGCTGCCGCGGACAGTGCGAAGCCGCCCGAGCCGCAGATGCCGATCACGCCGATCTTTTCACGGTCTGCGTTTTTCACCTTTGTGCCAAGATAATCGACTGCCGCGCTGAATGATTCCGCAAACAGATCCGGTGAGGAGACTCTTCTCGGTTCGCCGCCGGATTCGCCCATATGAACCTGATCGAACGTCAGAACGATGAATCCTCTCTGCGCCAGTTCATTGGCATAGACGCACGGTCCCTGTTCCTTGACCCCGCCATAAGGCGCGCCAACGATCAGAGCGGGAAGCTTTGCGTTTTCATCGACATCCTTCGCCATGTAAAGATCCGCAGCGATCGCTGTTCCATAGCGGTTGTTATAGCGCACATGTGTGCGGATGACGTTTTCATTCAATTCTGCAATATAGCCGTATGACATCTTCATGTCCTCCTGTTCTTTATGCAGGTTCAATATATTCTCTTTCAAACCCATACACAAATACTTATAATTGATATATAGCCATTCAATTTCAGCATAGATTGCCAACGGGAGGTTTTTATGGATATCCGGATCATGGAATATTATCTTGCCGTCACCAGAGAAGGAAACATCTCCGCTGCAGCGGAAGCTCTTCATGTTTCACAGCCCGCCCTTTCCAGACAGATCAAGGATCTCGAAGAGGAGCTTGGCGTCACTTTGTTTGAACGCGGAAGCAGACGCATCAGACTGACCGAAGAAGGAATGATCCTCAAGCGGCGTGCGGAGGAAATGGTGCGGTTAATGCAGATGACGGAAAGCGAAATCTCTCTGGCCCATTCCAGACTGAGCGGTGAAATCCATATCGGCGCCGGTGAATCACGGGCCTTCCATTATCTTTCCGAAACAGCTGCAGAAATCCGTCGGGAATATCCCGATATTCACTTCACAATCACCAGCGGCGATACCGCTGATTTAAAGGATCAGCTTGACAGCGGTCTGATTGACATCGCTTTGATTTTCACGGATTATGATCATACCCTTTATCAGGGCATCCGTCTGCCGGAAGCGGATCAGCTCAATGTGCTGATGCGCAGGGATCATCCCCTTGCCGCAAAGGAGCGCATCAGTGCCGAAGATCTTGAGAATACTGATCTGCTCGTGCCGCGCGCAGCCGTTTCCCTTCTGAGTTCGGATCTTCCCGTGGACAAGCTGAGAATTGCGGCTGTATACAATCTGATTTACAACGCCTCCGTTCTCGTTGAGGACGGCATGGGATGCGCAATCGGATTCGGCCATCTGATCAATGTGAGCGGAGACTCTTTGCTCACCATACGGCCGCTTGATTTTGAGGTTCATCAAAGATGCCACTTGATCTGGAAGAAATACCAGGTGTTCACACCGGCGGTGAATTTCTTCATCGACAGGCTCAGGCAGAAAACATTCTGATCCTTTCCGTGAGGTTTTATGATTATCAATACGGGTTCAAGAACCGACATTCCGGCTTTTTACAGCGCATGGCTGATCAATCGTGTCCATGCCGGTTTTCTGATGGCCAGAAATCCGTATTATCCGAAACTTGTGAGCCGCTATGTCCTTGATCCGCGCAGCGTTGACGCGCTTGTTTTCTGCACAAAAAATCCGGAACCGATCCTGAAGGACATTCATGAGCTGGATGCCTTCCGGCAGTTCTGGTATGTGACGATTACCCCTTATGGCAAAGACATTGAACCAAATGTGCCTGACAAGCACCGCGTCATTGAATCATTCATCACCCTTTCAAAGCACATCGGCCACAAACGCATGGTATGGCGCTATGATCCGGTATTTGTGAATCAGAAATATGATATCGCCTATCATATCCGCGCATTTGAGACAATTGCCTCCCTGCTGGAAGGCTATACGGACAGGGCTGTCTTCTCATTCATCGATCTTTATGAAAAAACAAAACGCAACTTCCCGGAGGTTCGTGAGGTCTCTTATGATGATCAGATCACACTGACCAAAGCCTTTGTGCAAAGCTGTGAGAAGCACCATATGATTCTGACCGGATGTCTTGAAAGCAAAGAGCTTGCCCGCTATGGAGCGGACATGAACGGCTGTATGACAAAGCAGATCATTGAACAGGCCATCGGCGAAGAGCTGAGTGTGCCCAAAGGAACGCCGGCACGTGATGGCTGCAGCTGCCTGCTCGGCAATGATATCGGCGCCTACAATACATGCGCTCATTTCTGCAAATACTGCTATGCGAATTATGACCGCGAGATCGTGATCCGCAATATGAAAAAACATGATCCGGAATCTCCTCTGCTGATCGGACACATCGAAGCGGATGATACCGTGAAGGATGTGAATCAGAAATCCTGGATCAATGCGCAGCTGAAACTGGATCTTTAGAAAAGAACTGCCTCACTTCTGAAGCAGTTCTTTTATGATCTGTACATATTCCTCAGGATGGTTCATGGACAATTGTCCGTGATACATCCCCTCTTTGATTTGCAGTTCACTATGCCTCATCATTTCATGAAGCTTTTGAGCGCTTTTCAGAACGATCTTCGGTTCTTTTGAACCTGCAATGATCATTGTCTTTGCCTGCGTGTTTCTGATTTCTTCCTTTGCCTCATAGAGGGCACTGGCTTTTGTGAAGGCGGTGAGGTTTTGTTTTGAAACGGCGAAGGTATCTCGGTAATATTCCTCAAAATATTCCTGATCCAGACGGTAATAGTCAAACTGCATTTTCGCAAAGCGCCTTCTTTTCACAAGACCGTATGATGCCGAGAATGTGGGACCAATCAGAGAACCAGTCAGTTGATCGGCAATCACCGACGCGCTTTCCAGCAATGCATAGCGGGCGATGTCATTTCTCTGCGCCAGCATTTCGCAGACCGTCTGTGCGCCAAGGGACAGACCTCCCAGCAGAAGCACCTGTCCGTTAAACTGTTCATTAATCAGATCAATGACATGCTTTGCGCATGTTTCGATGCTGATAAAGGCATCCTCACTTCCCGCATGTCCGTCAAGATACGGCAGGATGACACGGTACTCATTGCTTAACAGTTCTGCCGCTTTGCGGTAATTCCATACGGAAAAGCCGCCGCCATGCAGCAGAAGGATCACCGGATTCTCTGATTGCCCGTATTGTTCGTAATGCATGTTTTCCTCATTTCCATCATACCCCCCGCTGAGGGATGTTCACAATGTCTGCAGACCGTACATTTTGTTTTTTTGCGCTATAATATTACGGAACAATTGAGGAGATTCTTATGTCATTTGTTGTTTTCGCGGACGGTACCGCCAATCTTCCCGGAAGGCTTCTGGACGGAATAAAGCTTCTTCCCATCGCATATACGGTCAACGGTGTCCCGGATACCTACAACGGGGATATCGAGGACTTTGATGTGCATGCATATTACGAACAGCTGCGCGGCGGCGCGGATATCAAGACCAGCCTTCTGAACACGGCCCTGTTTCTGGACAGCTTTGAACCGGTGCTCAAAGAAGGAAACGATATTGTCTATATTGCCATGAGCTCCGGCATCTCCGGCACTTACAACGCGGCGAAAACCGCGGCGGATCAGCTGATGGAGGATTATCCTGAGAGACTGGTCCATATCGTGGACTCCCATGGCTGCGGCTTCGGCGACGGTCTGCTCGCGCTGAAAGCGGCAGAGCTCGCCAAGGAAAACACCCCGTGCAAAGAGGCATCCGTGATTCTGGATGAGATGGTGGAACATTGCTGTCAGTATTTCACCGTCGATGATCTGAACTTCCTGAAACGCACCGGAAGAGTTTCCGGCGCAGCCGCATTAATCGGCACAACATTGAAGATCAAACCTGTGCTGTACGGCGATTCAACCGGCCATATTGTGTCAAGCGCAATGTGCAGGGGCAGAAAAAAAGCGATCCGCACCCTGGCTGACAAATACAGTGAAAAGCATATGGACCTGAAACAGCCGGATGTGTTTATTTCGCATGGCGACTGTCTTGAGGATGCGGAAAAACTGAAAGAGATGATTCTTGAAATCACTCCCGATGCCAATATCACGATCTGTCCCCATGAGCCCTTCTCGGGCGCCCATGTGGGTCCGGGCATGCTCGGCCTGTTCTTCCTTGGCACTGAACGTTAAACCCTTATAAGGAGTAATCATGGATGCTTATGAACTGATCACAACCAGAAGAAGCACCAGGGCTTTTTCATCCGGACCACTTGAAAAGGAAATTCTTGAAAAACTGGTTGAGGCAGGTCGTTATGCGCCCAGCGGCGGCAATTCCCAGACCACCCACTTCTTTGTGATCACGGACCGCAAGGCGCTTGATCAGCTGGCTGAAATCTGTGAGCAGGCATTCGCAAAGATGGAGCTGTATGAAGGCATCTATCCTTCCCTTGCCTCCTCGATCATGCGTTCAAAAAAAGGCGGCTACCGTTTCCACTATGATTGCGCGGCTCTGATTGTCACCGCCAATCAGAAAGACTATGGAAACAATATCGCCGACTGCGCATGCGCACTGGAAAACATGATGATCATGGGCAATGATCTGAACATCGGCACATGCTGGATCAACCAGCTCAAATGGCTCAATGAGGATCAGGAAGTTCTTGCCCTGTTCAGAAAATACGGACTCGGCGAAAACGAGCGCATCTATGGCGCGCTTGCAACAGGTTATCCTGATACAGAGGACGGCATGCCGGTAAGGAATGCTTTGCCCCGCAAGGGCAATCCCGTCACCTGGATCTGAATACATAATAAAAACAGAAGTGCTCGGCTTCTGTTTTCTTTATGGTCTGATTGTTTCAGATCACCGGTTTCGCAGCTGTGTTTTTTCAGAGATTCTCCCAGTCGATCCGTTCGTTTTGATAGAAATACTCTTTTTCATGTTCCCCGATTTCACGGATCACACGGCATGGAACCCCTGCTGCCAGCACGTTGTCGGGGATGTCACGGGTGACAACGCTGCCCGCACCGATCACGGTGTTTTTTCCGATCGTGACACCGGGCATGATCATTGCCCCGGCGCCGATCCAGGTGTTTTCACCGATGTGCACATCCTTTGCGTACTGTAATCCCCTTCTGCGCAGATCCGCATTGAGCGGATGATTGGCGGTGGCGATTGTGACATGCGGTGCGAACATGACATAATCACCGACATAGATATGACCGTCATCAACCAGCGTCAGTCCGAAATTGGCGTAGACATTGTTTCCGAAATGCAGATGATGTCCGCCCCAGTTGGCATGAAACGGCAGTTCGATATAGCAGTTTTCGCCGCACTCGGCGAAGACCTCCTTCATGTATTTCTGTTTTTCTTCTGTCTGTGAAGGTCTTAACTGATTGAATTCATACAGTTTTTCATAATAGGGTCCCTGCTCATTGATGATCTCTTCATCAGCCGGATCATAGATGAGGCCCTGAACCATGCGTTCATATTGTGTCATAGATGTTCTCCCGCCTTCTATGATACCATGCATACGTATTGAAAAAGGACAGGCTTTTCAGACCTGTCCCAATGATGAATCAATGGATTAGTCGCCGAGATCCTCGCCGTTGGTGGCGATGACCTTCTTGTACCATTCGAAGGAATCCTTCTTGGATCTTTCCAGTGTTCCGCTGCCGTCATTGTTGCGGTCAACGTAGATGAAGCCGTATCTCTTCTTCATTTCACCGGTGGTGAAGGAGACGCAGTCAATGCAGCCCCACGGTGTGTAGCCCATCAGATCAACGCCGTCCTCTTCAACCGCCTTCTTCATTTCGATGATATGGTTCTTGAAATAGGAGATTCTGTAAGGATCATGGCACTCGCCGTTTTCTTCCTTCACATCAATCGCACCGAAGCCGTTTTCAACGATGAACAGCGGCTTTTCATATCTTTCATAGAATGCGTTGAGTGCGTATCTGAGTCCTTCCGGATCGATTGCCCAGCCCCAGTCGGAAACCTTGATAAACGGGTTGGCGACGGAATTGGGGGAAGAGCCGTCAAGGGACTTGGATACGTCTTTGTTGGCCTGGGAATCGACGGTGTTGGTCATGTAATAGGAGAAGCCGATGTAGTCCACGGTTCCTTCCGCAAGATCCTTCTTGTCTTCCTCTGTGATGTCAAGATCCCAGCCCTTGTTGGCAAACATCTTGAGCGCATAAGCGGGATAGTGGCCTCTGCACTGCACATCGCTCCAGAAGTATCTCTGGTGCATCATCTGCTGGGCGAGAACCTGGTCAGCCGGACGGCATGAGAACGGATAGATCGGAACCATCGCGATCATGCAGCCGATGAGGTTTTCAGGATCGATTTCATGACCGATCTTCACGGCTCTTGCACTGGCGACAAGCTCATATGCGCCGCACTGGTACATCGCCTTTTCGGGATCCGGATAAGCGCCGAAGTGGGCACCGGAGTTGGTCCAGCCGAAGATGTCATTCTTGTAGTTCATCTGGTTGTTGATCTCATTGAATGTCATCCAGTACTTAACGACACCCTTGTATCTCTCAAAGCAGACCTTCGCAAATTTCACGAAGAAGTCGATGGTCTTGCGGTTCATGAAGCCGCCGTATTCCTTTGCCAGGTGGTAAGGCATTTCGAAATGGCTGAGAGTGATGACCGGTTCGATATTGTATTTGTGAAGTTCCGCGAAGACATCGTCATAGAACTTCATGCCTTCCTCATCCGGTTCCTCCTCATCGCCAAGCGGGAAGATTCTGCTCCAGCCGATTGAGGTTCTGAAGCATTTGAATCCCATTTCCGCAAACAGGGCGATATCTTCCTTGTATCTGTGATAGAAATCGATACCGACATGGTTGGGATAATACAGGCCTTCCTGCACACCGTCGGTGATCACTCTTGCACGGTCAACCGCACCCGCGGTCATGACGTCCGCAACACTGAGACCCTTGGTTGTGCCGATGACGCCGCCTTCAAACTGATGGGCCGCAAGCGCGCCGCCCCAGAGGAAATCCTTGCTTAATGCCATAATGATATTTCTCCTTTGCTTTTGTGATTCCATTATAATCCATTCCATACATGAACGGTGAGGCACAATCGGGAATGCGTGGATAATCAGCGGTAATTCAACTATAATGAAACCATAGAAATAAGACCGTAACGGTCAGGAGACAATACAATCATGGGATTCAGAAAAGACTTTTTATGGGGCGGCGCGATCGCCGCTCACCAGGCCGAAGGTGCCTGGGATGTGGATGGAAAAGGCATTTCCATCGCCGATGTGATGACTGCCGGTGACAATGTCACCAAGAAACCCAGAAGAATCACTAAAGGCGTCATTGAGGGTGAGGATTATCCGAATCATCTGGGAATTGACTTCTACCATCATTACAAGGAAGACCTTGCGTTAATGGCCGAGATGGGCTTCAAGGCATTCCGCACATCCATCGCATGGACAAGAATCTACCCCAACGGAGATGATGAAACACCCAATGAGGCAGGTCTGAAATTCTACGATGACATGTTTGACACCTGCAAGCAGCTCGGCATTGAGCCGGTCATCACCCTTTCCCACTTTGAGATGCCCTATCATCTGGCTGAGAAGTACAACGGCTTCATGGACAGACGCTGCATCGATTTCTTTGTCCGCTATGCAAAGACCTGTTTCGAAAGATACAAGGGCAAAGTGAAATACTGGATGACCTTCAACGAGATCAACAACCAGGCGGAATTCGTCCGCATGGGTGCGCACCATCTGGTTCAGGAAGGCGCTGTTCTTGTGAATGAGGGCGATGACATCGAAAAGATGATGTACACTTCCGCCCACCACGAGCTGCTGGCAAGCGCGCTGGCGGTCAAGGCATGCCACGAGATTGATCCGGAAGCGATGATCGGCTGTATGATCGGTATGAACGGAGTCTATCCGGCTTCCCCGGATCCCCATGACATCCTCAATGCCCAGAAGGCAATGCAGCAGAAGTACTACTTCGTCGAGGTTCATGCAAGAGGCCATTATTCCTCCGGCATGCTCAAGAAGTTTGAGCGCAAGGGATATGATTTCATCAAACCGGGCGACAATGAGATCCTTGCGGAAGGAAAGATCGATTACATCGGCTTCTCCTACTACATGAGCTTTGCGACCAAGTTCACCGGCCGCTTCGGCGACACCTATGACTTCTCGGAAGAGGATTATGTGCGCAACACCTACCTCAAGGCCAGCGACTGGGGATGGCAGATTGACCCGATCGGTCTGAGATGGTGCCTGAACTGGTTCAATGACCGCTTCGAACTGCCGATGATGATCGTTGAAAACGGCTTTGGCGCATATGACAAGAAAGAGGAAGACGGAACAGTCGATGACCAGTACCGTATTGACTACCTCAAGGAGCACATCCGCGCAATGCGTGATGCGGTCAATTATGACGGCGTGGATCTGATGGGCTACACAATGTGGGCTCCGATCGACATCGTCTCCGCTTCCACCGGCGAATATGACAAGCGCTACGGCTTCATCTATGTTGATTACAACAATGCCCATGAGGGCGATATGAGCAGAAGCCGCAAGAAGTCCTTCTACTGGTATCAGAAGGTCTGCCAGTCCAACGGCGAAGAGCTCTAAGCTGATCATGAATGAAAGGTTCAGGGATGATTTCCCTGAATCTTTCTTTTTTTGTTTTCCATTAACTGAAGACAGCGCATTATAATGAATGGAGAAAAAACCAATTGAGCAGAAAATCATTTTGGAAACACGCAAATAATCTGAATCATACCGTCATCATAAAGAACTCAGGAGGCATACAGATGGAAGTCAGAAAATACACATGGAAGGAATTCCCGGAATTTACCGAAGAGATTGAAGGCGTCAGAGTCATCCCGACAAGCGGTGATGAACGCAGTGTTCATTACATGCATGATGTGGAATATGCCGAGGTTAACGGCGTTAAGCTGCATCTGCAGATTCTGATTCCGGCCAGCCGCAATGACGGCTTTGTGCCCTTTGGCGAAAAGCAGAATTTCAGCAGACCGTGCTTTGTCTTTGTGCAGGGATCAGGCTGGATGAAACAGTATGTCTATGCGAATCTTGTCAACCTCTCAAGACTTGCCCAAAGAGGCTATGTCTGCGCGATTGTCGAATACCGTCATTCAGGCATCGCTTACTTCCCCGCCCAGGCATGCGACGCGCTCAATGCAGTACGCTATCTCAGAAAAACACATGCGGCATGGGGCATCGATCCTGACCGGATCATTCTTGCCGGTGATTCTTCCGGCGGCCATACGGCGGTATGGGGAGGCTTGCTGCATAATGATGATACAGAACAGAACCTCTTCCCCGGTATCTCCGCGGAAGTATGCGGCATCGTCAATTATTACGGTTCCGTTTCGGTCATGGAGCCCGACTCCAACCCGCAGACGGTGAATCATTGTCTGCCCGATTCTCCGGAAGGAAGAGTCATGGGCGGAAAAAACCTGCTTGAAAATGATATGGAGCTGGCAAAGGTGCTGAGCGCGGAATGCCACATTGATGAAAACACAAAGATCGCGCCGATGCTGATATTCCATGGCACAAAGGACCGCACGGTCAACTGCACCGGCAGTGTGATTCTTTACAACCGTCTGAAGGAAACCGGCCATGATGTGACAATGTATCTGATCCAGGGTGCCGATCATGGCGGTCCGGAATTCTGGACAGAGGAAGTTCTCGACATCGTTGAAGGCTTTATGAAAAAGTGTTTTGAATAAGTGATGAAACTGTCTGTATTGTCATGATACGGACAGTTTTTCTTCGCAGAGTCACGATGAATGATGTTAAAAAAGCCATGAACGTATATGCCTGCGGTTTGTGAGGCCCGTTGAGCCGTCCATGGCTAAGTATGGTAAAATAGAGACCGGAGGATTTGCATTATGAAACTCGTTCTTGTTATTCTGATCAGCTATCTGTTCGGTTCCGTGCCCTGGGCACTGGTGATCGGCAAGGTCTTTTATCACAAGGACATCCGCAAGGAAGGCTCGGGAAATCCCGGCGCCACCAACGCGGCACGTGTGCTCGGTCTGCCGGCCGGCATTGCCGTGACGGTTCTTGACGCCCTGAAGGGATTGATCTCAATGCTCATTGCCCATCAGATCGCACCGGGCACCGAGATCTACGCGGGACTTGCCTGCTGCATCGGCCATTGTTTCCCTCTGTTTGCGGGATTCAAGGGCGGCAAGGCGGTCGCGACATCCTATGGCTTTCTGCTTGGCATCGCCGTTCTGATCACCCACGAATATGTCTGGAATTTCTTTCTTCCGGTATTCTGTTTCTTCTGCTTCCTCTTTTCAACAAAGATGGTTTCCGTTTCCTCGATGTGCTCCCTGCTCATTGAAACAGCCACATCGTTCATTCTCGCTTCCATGGGCAGAATCGAATGGAACATTCCGATTGCCCTTCTGATTCTCTGGGTATTTGTCACATACAGACACCGTGAGAATATTGTGAGAATCAAAAACGGAACCGAAAACAAAATAGGAAGGAAAAAGGAATGAGCAGAATTGAAGAATTCTCACTGGATATCTCACCTCTGACGCAAAGCCCGCGGAAGATCTGGGTATATCTGCCCGAAAGCTACGATCATACAAAGAAAAAGTATGACGTGCTCTACATGTTTGACGGTCACAATCTGTTTGATGATTCGCTGGCAACCTATGGCAAATCCTGGGGAATCAAGGATTATCTGGACAAAACAGGCATTGACCTTGTCGTGATCGGCCAGGACTGCAATCACCATGGCACCAAACGCATGGATGAATACTGCCCGATGAGAGCGGAAAGACTCTTCGGAGACGATCCCATCACGGCACAAGGCGATATCACCGCTGACTGGTTTGTCAATGTACTCAAAAAGGAGTGCGAAAAGCGCTACCGCATCTATAAAACAAGAAATCACGTCGGCATCGGCGGCTCGAGCATGGGCGGCCTGATGAGTGAATATATGGTTGCGAAATACAGTCACGTCTTCGGCAGTGCGGCATGTATCTCCCCTGCCCATTATTACTGCTGGGACGGATTGAGCAGCCTGATTGAAAACACGGGTATTGAAAAATGCCGTGTATTCCTGAGCTTTGGCTCCGAAGAGATCAAGGGCGACAATGACAGATGGGCAATTGCCATGGAGTCGCTGCTTGAAATGAACCACCGCTTTGAGGAGAAAGGATGCGTCTGCTATCCCTATCTGCAGAAAGGCGGCTATCATTCCGAAGCCAGCTGGGAAAAGATGGTTCCCGTCTTTCTGAAATGGATGTATCCCCATCTGTTCTGACATGCATGAGATCCGTTCTTCGTGAGCGGGTCTTTTTATAATTCAGAAAAATGTTCTGTTTGCATGCATTCATTTTCATAATCGGAGCTTTCATTGATATACTTTTCTTATCAGAAAAGGAGAAATATCATCTATGGCTAAATTACCTGAAGGTTTCCTGTGGGGCGGCGCAACAGCGGCGAACCAGTTTGAAGGCGGCTTCGCGGAAGGCGGAAAAGGCGTCAACTCCAGTGACTGCACAACCCGCGGCTCCCGCACAAAACCCCGTATGGTCACATTCAAAACAAAGGACGGCGAAGTCAAGGCTGTTCCGATGTTCGGAATGAATGTTGAGGAAGACGTTGAATACGGCGTGTTCGAAGGCTATGACTATCCTTCCCACCAGGGAATCGATTTCTATCATCATTACAAGGAAGACATCGCGCTGTTTGGCGAAATGGGCTTCAAGACATTCCGTCTTTCCATCAACTGGGCAAGAATCTTCCCGACCGGAATGGAAGAGACTCCCAATGAAAACGGCCTGAAGTTCTATGATGACGTATTTGATGAACTGCTCAAATACAACATCAAGCCGCTGGTCACCCTCTCCCATTACGAGACACCGATCGGTCTTGCCAACGCGTGGGAATCATGGGTTGACGCAAGAACAATTGAATGCTTCTGCAGATATGTCAGAACCGTCGGCGAAAGATACAAGGGCAAAGTGCGCTACTGGCTCACATTCAATGAGATCAACATCGCCGCTATGTCACCATGGATGTCCTCCGGTGTCGGAAGAAACAATCCGCAGGTTGTCGCTGATATCTCCAAGCATCAGCTGATCGCTTCCGCAAAAGCTGTTCTCATTCTCCATGAGATCGATCCGGAAAACCTCGTCGGCAACATGGTCGCCTATGGTGCAAACTATCCTTACACCTGCAATCCGGCGGATGTGCTGGCTTCCAAGCAGGCAATGCACGGCTATCACTTCTATGAGGATGTGCAGGCAAGAGGCTACTATCCTTCCTACAAGCTCAAGGAATATGAGAGAAACGGCGTTGAATTCTCACTGACTGATGAAGAAAAGGAAACTCTGCTCAAGGGCACGGTTGACTTCCTCTCCATCTCCTATTACATGAGCTCCGTTTCCAGTACCGATCCGGAAGTTCTCAAGCAGGTCGCAGAAGGAAACATGGGTCTTGGCGGACTCAAGAATCCTTATCTGAAAGCTTCCGACTGGGGCTGGGCAATTGACCCGACCGGACTCAGAATCGCCGTCAACGAGCTCTGGGAGCGTTATCAGAAGCCTGTCTTCATCGTTGAAAACAGCCTTGGCACACAGGACAAGCTGGAAGAAGACAAGACATGCCACGACCAGGCTCATATCGATTATCTGCGCAGCCATATCGAAGCGCTGGCGGATGCCATCAACATCGACGGTGTTGAGGTGATGGGCTACACACCGTGGGGCTGCATTGACCTTGTCTCCGCAAGCACCGGTGAGATGCACAAGCGCTATGGCTTCATCTATGTCGACTACCAGGATGACGGCAGCGGTGACGGCGCCCGTTACAGAAAGGATTCCTTCTACTGGTGGAAAAAGGTCATCGCCACAAACGGCGAAGATCTCTCCGACTAAGGATTTCTCTGAAAAGTTCTTTCCCGAATTGACGGGAAAGAGCTTTTTTTCATGGTGGATTTCAACAGAGCGGTGTATTCTGAAAACATAAGGAGCCAGCAATCATGGAGAATAAGTTTTTTATTTCTTATACAATCAATGATCATATTGAGCAGATTCTCGGTCAGGGCGGAGAACTCGCCTATCTCATCAAAGGTGAAAACAGAGCGGTATTGATCGACGGGCTGGAAGGTGCCGGAAGCCTGAAAGCATTTGTCAGAGAACTGACTGACCTGCCCGTCACCCTGATCCTTACCCATGGCCATCTTGATCATCTCGGCGCTGCGTTTGAATACAGGGAATGCATGATCCATCCCGATGACATGGAGCTCTTCTATGATCCGCGTCATTTTTCCAGAGAATCCAGACTTGGCTTTGCGAAAGTGCCTTCCCCGCTTGCCAGCCATCAGCTGGCCTCATTGTCCATTGATGATGTCGTTGAGGGATGCACGGTGCGCATGAAGCCGCTTTATGACGGGGATGTTCTGGATCTTGGCGGGATTGAACTGGAAGTGATCGGTGTGCCAGGCCATACCTGGGGAACACTGGTGTTTCTGGACCGCAAGGACCGCATTCTGTTTTCCGGTGATGCCGTCAATATCAATACCCTGCTTGGCATGAAAGGCTCCGCAAGCGTTGAGGATTATCTGGAAAGCCTGCATCATCTGAAGGATTTCGATGATGCCTATGATGTGATGTATGGAGGCCATGGCACATCCTGTGTTCTGCGCTCCATCGTTGATGATGCGATCGCAATGTGCGAGCGCATCATTGCCCGCACGGATGAGAAGATTCCTTCATTTTCACTGGATCATGAACCGGTATATTACGCTTCCGACCATAATCCGGACTACTCGCCGAAGTGCGGCGGTCTTGCCAACATCCAGTACAAGGAAGAGGAAATATTAAAAGGAACGGCAAAGAAATACCGTTCCCTCTGAAGCAGGAAATCCTGCTTCTTTTTAATTTCTGTAGTAGTTGATCAGACAGCCGTCAGCCAGAATGTGCTTTTCCTCATCTGTCAAAGCGCCAAGGGAAACATTGATCTTTGCGACCTCTGTTCCATTGACCGCATAAGCCTCGAGCGGTGTGTCATACAGCAGTGCTTCACGGATATTCTTCGCAAATACCCAGCTGTTTTTGGGAAGCTTTTCACCCTCTTCTGTCACAAACGGCAGGATGCCCCAGTTGATGCAGTTGGAGCGGTAGCGCTTGGTGGCATATTCTTGTGCAAAGTTGGCAGCTGCGCCAAGCACTCTCTGACAGGAGGCAGCCTGTTCACGCGCACTTCCGTCACCCGGCTTTTTCGCATAGATTGCACTGGCGATATTGGTGCTTTCAGGATTCACCGCAATGCCTGCTTCTTTAAGCGCCTCATAGACTGAGACAACTGCTTCATTGAGACTGCCTGCTGTTCTTTCATCCTCCAGCTGTTTCACAGCCTTGGCTTCGGATACATAGGCGGGATCGCGTCTTGACAGGGTGAATTCAGCCAGTCTTAGCGGATTGGAGCGGAAGGAGCTTGTCTCACCGGAAGGAATCAGCTCATCGGTTGTGGTGACCGGATCATCGATATGGCTGACAATCTTCACGAGCAGATCATCGCTGAGAGAAGGCTGTTCGGGCCAGTCCTTGATATTCGGACCAAAGCGCAGCTCAACCGATGCGTCGGCCTTGCCCCAGGCATTGAGCACACGCTTTTCATAGATGGACTGATCGAAAACCTGTTTCACTTCGCCCTCTTCCTCAGTCACAAGATCTGTGGCGGCGGTGAGAATGCCCTGGTTGGCGGCGGTGGCGGCGATGGATCTTGCGTCCATTAATGCGACGGAAGCCATCTGTCCCTCGCCGGGTTTGGAGCCTTCACGGTTGGGGAAGTTTCTGGTTGTATGGCGGATGGAGAATTCGCCGTTGGCAGGTGTGTCGCCTGCGCCGAAGCACGGTCCGCAGAATGCCTCACGGAAGACAGCGCCTTCAGAGATCAGATCCGCGATTGTTCCGTCGGCTGCCAGCGCTTTATATGCGGGCATGGAGTCGGGATAGACGGAAAGCTTGAATTCGTCATTGCCGACATGGTGGCCCTTGAGAATATTTGCAGCAGCGATAATGTTTTCATAGACACCGCCCGAGCAGCCGGCAATGATGCCCTGATCGGTGCGGATATTGCCGTCTTCATCGATTTTGGAAAGCAGATCGATTCTGACTTTGCCGCCAAGCTGCAGATTGGCACGCTCTTCCGCTTCGCCAAGATATTTCTTCGGATCTTTTTTCAGCTCATTGATGGCGATCGCATAGCTTGGATGCATGGGCAGAGCGATCATGGATTCAACGGATGAAAGATCAATTTCAATCCAGGAATCATAATATGCGCCTTCCTGCACGCTGAGCTTATGATAATCTTCCGTCCTTCCGCGGATCGCATAGTATTCTTCTGTCTTCTCATCGGTTTCCCAGATGGAGCTCCAGCATGTGGTTTCGGTGGTCATGACATCGATGCCGTTGCGGAAGTCCTGGGAGAGATTCGCAATGCCCGGACCGGCAAATTCAAGCGCCTTGTTTTTGACAAATCCGCACGCATAGGTTGCTCCGACAAGGGCCAGCGCCACATCGTGGGGACCGACACCCGGTTTCGGTTTTCCCGTGAGCCAGATCAGTACGGTTTTCGGCTTTGCCATATCATAAGTACGTTTCACCAGCTGCTTGGCCAGCTCGCCTCCGCCTTCGCCGACACCCATGGTTCCCAGGGCACCGTATCTGGTGTGGGAATCGGAGCCGAGAATCATTCTGCCGCAGCCGGTCATCATTTCACGGTTATAGGAATGAATGACCGCATAGCAGGGCGGAACATAGATGCCGCCGTATTTCTTCGCCGCGGAAAGCGCGAACTGGTGGTCATCCTCATTGATGGTTCCTCCCACCGCGCAAAGTGTGTTATGGCAGTTGGTCAGCACATAAGGCATCGGAAACTTTTCCATGCCGGAGGCACGGGCAGTCTGGATGATGCCGACATAGGTGATATCATGGCTCGTCAAAGAGTCAAATGTGATATGAAGCAGATTTTCATCGGTATGATTGTCATGGGCATCGAGAATGCCGGATACGATCGTTTTCTTTCTGCCTTCTGCAATATCGAAGCCCTCGGGCACAGGGGCGGGTTTTCCATTGAGCAGCACAGCCGCTTCATCATGAAGTTTCATAGCGCTTTCCTTTCATTTTTTCTGAAATGTGTTTCTTATTTTACATGAAATCAATGAAAATTACTATATGAAAGGCTTGACCGCTCCATTCTGACGGATAGAATTATAGATATTATACGGAGGTGCCTATGATTTATCCCGATGTACCGGCCTTCTCGGCTGAAGAGATCGCCATCCTGTGCGATGCATACCGTGAAAACAACTTCATCGACCCGAAAGTTTCCGAAAAACTCGGCGTCAAGCGAGGACTGAGAAATCCGGACGGCACCGGTGTTCTGGCCGGTCTGACCAATATCTGCGATGTTGTCGGTTATGAGCGCAAAGAGGACGGCACGATTGAGCCGATCGACGGAAAACTGATTTACAGAGGCATCGACCTGATGACCCTTGTCAATGAGGCAGTGGAGAATGACCGCTTCATGTTTGAGGAAGTGGTATGGCTGCTGCTGTTCGGTTCACTGCCCACCAGAGACAATCTGAGAAAGTTCTGTTCCCTTCTGGAGAAGCACCGTGAACTGCCGGACGGCTTTGCGGAAAAGATCATCATCTCCACCCCCTCCCCCAACATCATGAACAAGATGGCAAGGGCGGTGTTGTCCATGTACAGCTATGATGAGAACGCCGAAAACAGCACACTGGAAAATATCATCCGCCAGTCGATCAACCTGGTGGCGGAGCTGCCGACGATGATGGTCTACTCCTATCAGACCAAGAAGCACGCCTATGATCACGGCTCCCTCTATTTCCATTATCCGGTCAGCGGACTTTCCACGGCGGAACATATTCTGGCCACTTACCGTCCGGATCAGGAATATACCCACGAGGAAGCCAAGCTGCTTGATTTATGCATGATCGTGCACGCCGACCATGGCGGAGGTAACAACTCCACCTTCACCGACCGTGTACTCTCCTCTTCCGGCACCGATACCTATTCAGCCATCGGATCGGCGATCTGTTCCCTGAAAGGTCCCAAGCACGGCGGCGCCAACCTGATGGTCATGCATCAGCTCGATGACATGCTGGAACATATCAAGGACACCTATGATGAGGATGAGGTCAAGGAATATCTCAGAAAGATCATGCGCCGTGAGGCAGGCAACCATACCGGTCTCATCTATGGCATCGGACACGCGGTTTATACAAAGAGCGATCCGAGAGCCCAGATCCTCAAGAAATATTCCAAGGATCTCGCCTATGAGAAAGGCTTCAAAAAAGAGTATGACCTGCTCTGCCTGATTGAAAAGCTCGGACCGGTTGTCTTCCGTGAGGAAAAAGGCCTGACTAAGAATGTATGCGCGAATATGGACCTCTTCTCTGGTCTTGTATACAGAATTCTCGGTATTTCCGAAGATCTCTTCACCCCGATCTTTGCGATCTCAAGAGTTGCCGGCTGGTGCGCTCACCGTATGGAGGAAGTCGAATTCGCCAACCGCATCATCCGACCCGCCTACCGCTATATCGGACATGAACAGGAATATGTGCCGATTGATGAGCGCGAAGAGGATTGACACCATACAAAAATGAGCTCCCGTGCAATTGCACAGGAGCTTTTTTATTATGCTCAGATTTTGGTCAGCGCCTCTTCCGGAGACATCATCAGCTCGCGGATGCGGTAATCCCCGTCCGCATATTCAAAGACGAATATGCCTCCGTTGGGCATTGCCTGTCTGCCTTTGGAGAAACAGGATTTATAGTACTGATCACGGTCGATATTGAAGATCTGCCAAAGGATGTTGAGATAGAAGGTGCCATGTGATACAAGCAGCACGTTTTCCCCGTCCTTCGCCCTTCTGCTGGTCAGATCAAGGATTTCAAGAATTCTCAGTTTGACCTCATTGGCATTTTCGCCTCCGACATCGCCCCATGTCTCAGTGGTATGGCGGTTCATGATCTCTTCGCGCCAGGAATCCGATACAACCCCGTCAAATTCGCCGAAGTCCACTTCCTTGAGCAGCGGAGTCATTTCCGCCTTGATGCCATGAGGTTTGGTAATGATGGCCGCCGTATCCCTTGCCCGCTTGGACATGGATGTATAGGCGAATGCGAAGTCGATCTGTTTCAGTGCGTCCCTGGCCTCTTCCGCCTGGTGGATGCCGTTGGCGGTCAGAGGGGAATCGCAGGCGCCCTGCATGCGGTTGTACATGTTGAAGAGGGTTTCGCCATGGCGCACATAATAGTATGTGACCTTCTTGGGCTCATCGGGAAGATCGTATTTCTCGCTTTCCACGGGCATGCAGATCATGCGGTAATCGCCGTCATCATATTCAAAGACCATGATGCCGCCGTTGGGAATCGGTGAGCGGTTTTCCTTTTCACGCTGTTCACGGAATTCATCGATATCGATGTCCATCAGCTCCTTCATGACAAACATTTCAAAATAGCCGTGGCTGGCAATCAGTACACGGTCGCCATCCGAACACTTTGAAACGATCTCATGGAATACTTCCCTGACGCGGTGTTCACATCTTTCCCTGCTTTCGCCGTCAACCGCCGAGAAATCCATTTCCGCAAAGCATTTTTTCAGCTCGTCCGGATGGGAGGTGAAACGGCTTCCCTCGAGTCTGCCGAAATCATATTCATGAAGGCCGTCAATGATCTCAATTTCCGCCTTCTGGTCCGCAAGCACATAATTCGCGGTATTGATGCACCGCTCCGCCGGTGACACAAACGCCCTGTCAAACCAGACACTGTGCAGCGCCGCTCCTGCCCGCTTGGCCTGCACAACGCCAAGCTTTGTGAGCGGTGAATCACTGACTCCGGAAACCCTTCCCTTGCGGTTGAAAAGCGTTTCGCCATGTCTGACAAAATAGAATCTGATTTTCATAAATGATGTCCTCCGGTTGTATTCAACAACATTCTAACACAGGTTGGATGTTTCTTACGCTTACACCGGTGTGTATCATCTGATGTTCTTCGCCTGAGTGACAATGAAAAAGCCCTGATAGTGTCAGAGCTTTGTTTTGTCATCTGCTCAGATGATTCGATATTCTTTCAGATCAGACAGGACTCAGTCCATATCCTTGAGGAAAGCAATATAGGCACGGTATGCCTCATAGACATCAGCCTTGGAGACAACCTCGTTAGGCGCATGCATGTTCTGCACCGCGATGCCGGCATCGATGACATCCATGTTGAGATTGGCAAGAATGTAGGCGATGGTTCCGCCTCCGCCCGCGTCAACCGAGCCGAGCTCGCATGTCTGGAACATGACATCATTGTCGTCCATGACTCTTCTGACCTTTGCGACAAATTCAGCATTGGCGTCATTGGAGCCGCTCTTGCCGCCGCGTCCGGTGAACTTGTTGAAGCAGATGCCCTTTCCGAAATAAGCGGAGTTCTTCGCTTCCATGACTTCCGGATAAAGCGGATCATAGGCAGCGGAAACATCGCTGGAAAGCATTCTGGAATCGGAGAGGCAGCGGAACAGCGTCAGCTGTGATTCCTCACCCTGCTTTGCGAGCAGTTCGGCAACTGTATACTCGAAGAATCTGCTCTGCATGCCGGTGTTGCCGACAGAGCCGATCTCTTCCTTGTCAACGAGAATGCAGCAGGCGGTTCTTTCCGGTGTCTCAATGTCAAAGATCGCCTTGAGGGATGTGTATGCGCAGACCTTGTCATCATGGCCATAGCCCATGATCATCGAGCGGTCAAGACCGTAGTCGCGTGCTTCACCTGCCGGAACAACCTCGATCTCAGCGGACATGAAGTCATCCTCCTCAATGTCATATTCATCTTTCAGGAGTTTGAGAATGTTTGCCTTGACCGGATCCTTTTCCTCGTCAGCCGGAATGGAGCCGACCAGAAGATCGAGCTGTTCGCCTTCGACAACGGTGGAGCCTGTCTTGGCCAGCTGCTTGGAAGCGAGATGGATCAGAAGATCGGAAACGCCGACCACCGGATCGCCTGCCTTGTCACCGATATTGATGTCAATGACTGTGCCGTCCTTCTTGCATACAACACCAACCAGCGCCATCGGTGTGGCAACCCACTGATACTTCTTGATGCCCCCGTAATAGTGTGTATCAAACAGAGCGAGTCCGTCCTTTTCATAGAGCGGATGCTGCTTGAGGTCAAGACGCGGGGAATCGATATGTGCGCCAAGCACGTTGAGTCCGTTTTTGACGGGCTGTCTGCCGATCACAAACAGGCAGATATTCTTGCCGCGGTTGTTGACATAAACCTTGTCGCCTTCTTTCAGTTCATCAAAGGACTCCAGCGGTCTGAAGCCTGCCTCTTCGGCAGCCTTGACGGAATTGATGACAAAGGTTCTTTCGGTTTTGGACACGGAGAGGAATTTCCTGTATTCCTCATTGAAGGCGAAAAGCTTTGCCTTTTCCTCTTCATTCAGTTTGTTCCAGACGGTTTTGTTCATAATATATATCCTCTTTCTATATGCGCATTGCTTTGAAAGCTGCTGTATATCGCTGCGGTCCGCTCAGTTCGCAGATCATTCCCTCATCGGTATGTTCGATCACTTTGATCAGAAGAACACTCCGGTAGGAATCGGCCATCGCCATTTTATCATAGGGAATCAATACCCGTACGGTTTCTTCCGCCGGATAAAGGCGGCTGATCATGGCATCCATGAATTCCTCCATGCCCTCACCGGTCTTCGCGGAAATCAGAATGCCCTGCTCCATCACAATATCACCCTTTAAAAGATCGCTCTTTGTATATACTCTCATCACATCAATATCAGCTGCGCCGATCTGTCTGAGCGTATCTTCGGTGATATCCGTTTTGCGGTCATACTGGGGATCAGACGCATCAATCACATGGATCAGCAGGTCCGCATCCCTTGCCGCATCCAGAGTGGCCTGGAAAGCATCGATCAGGGTATGGGGCAGATCAGAGACAAAGCCGACCGTGTCATAAAGAAGAAACTTTCTTCCTTTGAAGGGAATCATGCGCACGCTGGTATCAAGCGTCGCAAACAGCATGTCCTCCTCATACACATCGCTTCCCTGTCCGCTGCCTGTTTTGATCATCGCATTCATGAGCGAGCTCTTGCCGGCATTGGTATATCCGACTAAGGCTACCCTTCGCATCATCGTGCGGGTTCGTCTTCTCTCGTCCTGATATTTCTGTCTGCGGATCTTTTCCAGATCCTTTTTGAGTGAGGCGATCCGCTCGCTGTATCTTCTCTGCACCAGCCTGGAGCGCATTTCACCGGCACCGCGGTTATAAGCGCTGCCGCCCCGCTCATGGCCGGATTCATCGGCTGTCGAATTGAGCACTCTGGGAAGATCATATTGAAGCCTGGCCATTTCCACCTGTAATTTGGCCTGGGTGGAACGTGCACGCTTGGCAAAAATATCAAGAATCAATGCGGTGCGGTCAATCACATTGACGCCGGTAAACGAGGAAACGCGTTCGCTGATCTGAATACTGATCGGATTGTGAAAGATGATCAGATCCGGATCGCATTCCGCACAATAGGCATGGAGCTCTTTGAGCTTGCCGCTTCGGAAGCCGGTGTTGGGATCAATTGAGCGTGAGGTCTGTGTAAAACGGGCAATCACGGTGATCTCACATGCTTCGCAAAGAGATTCGGTCTCATCAAGCGCCGCATTGAATTCACTTTCACTCTGATCAATTCTGATGGCTGCTAGGACTGCTTTTTTCATACTGCATTATGTTATCACGTTGTAAAGAAAAAAAACCGGAATATTTCCCGGTTCAGCAGCCTTTGCCGTCAAGACGGCAGACTGTTTTGGTTTCAGATGTGATTTCAATTCCCTTTTCTTTGAGCCATGCCTCATAGTCCAGGGTGATCCGATCTTCATCAATGATGCAGGGAATGCCTACGGAACCGTTCTGGCGGACCTCATCGAACAGTTCATTCTGATCGCGCAGTCTTAAGAATGCCTTGAGATTGGCCATGGATGCGTTAATGTCAATGAATTCATAAGGAATCTGATTCGCATCCAAATATCCTTTGAAATTCACGCAGTCGGGACAGTTATGACTTCCGTAATACTTCATTGCGTTCTCCCTTCAGATTGTAATGTTGCGCGGTTTTTGAGGATTCTTTGCCGGGGCATTGAGCCTTCTGATGTAATAGGTCACGCCAAGCCATTTGCCGAACTTGTATCCGGACTCATCGAATTCGCCCATCTTTTCAAAGCCATGGGCTTCATGGAGCTTCTCCGAAGCGGTGTTGCCTTTGGTGATAATGGAGACCATATTCACATAGCCTGCCTTCTCAGCGGTTTCAATGGCCGCTTGCATCAATTGATGACCGTAGCCTTTTCCCCTTTCTTTGGGATCCAGATAGATGGCAAGATCGCATGTCCACTCATAGGCGGCTCTTGGAATGAATGAGGCAAGATAGGCATAGCCGACAGGCCTTCCTTCTTCCTCGAGAATCAGCCAGGGATAGGTCTTTGTGATCATATGAACCCGCTGTGCGAATTCATCATAGGAGAGCTCTTCGGTTTCAAAGGTGGCTTCGGAATTGCGGATATACCAGTTGTACCAGGAAAGAATCAGGCTGATATCTTCTTCTTTCAGTGAGCGGATCATCTTTCGTATACCGTCCTGCCGTCCATGACTGTCATCATGACCTTTGTATCGGTGATCTCTTCGGGTTTCATGGTGCGGATGTCTTTGTCAAGGACCGTGAAATCTGCCATATATCCCTTGGCGATCTTTCCATAACGGTCATTCATGAAGAACTGTTCATAACCCTTGTCGCACATCAGTTCAATCGCCTCTTCCACATTCATGCATTCATCCTGATTCATCGTGTCGGATGTATGAATGGATGTTCTTGTGCAGGCGAAACGGATCGCCGCAAGCGGATCGGGAAGCTCCACCGGCGCGTCGCTGCCGCCGCTGGTCAGGGTGTTTTCAAAGAGTGTTCTGAACGGATAGGATGTTTGCGCCAGCTGTTTGCCTGCACGCTTTTCAACGATCGCCGCATCGGCATCGATGAACTGGGGCTGGATATAGCAGGACAGCTTCATGCGGATAATCCGTTCCATCTGTTCTCTGGACATGATCTGGCAGTGGACCAGTCCGCTGTGCAGCGGGTTGCCTTCATATACGGTATCTTCAAAGATATCAAGCATGGTCTCCACCGCGGCGTCTCCGATCGCATGGGCAATGGCCGGCATGTTGAAACGGTTTGCCAGACGGACGAAGGTTTCGATTTCCTCTTCATCCATGACCATCATTCCCTTGTTTCCGGGATCATCTTTGTAATCTTCGAGCATGGCAGCGCTTCTGCCGCCGAGTGAACCGTCGGTGATCAGTTTGAGCGGACCGATGCGGAAGAAATCATTGCCGACATCGAATGTATATCCGTCGTCCAGGAAGCTTGCGAATTCCTTCGGGGAGGCAAACTGGCACTGCTCATTGACACGGACCGTGAGCTTTTCCTGATAGGAAAGCTTCTCAAACAGATTCAGGGTGTCGCGGTAATCCTCGCTCAGGGTTCTGAAATCATCCGATCCGATCAGCGTGATGCCGTGGGCATTGCAGTATTTCATGCCTTCCTCAATATATCTGCTCACCGTCTTTTCATCGGGTTTGGGCATCTTTTCGCGCACATAGGTGATGGCGTTTTCTTCCAAAAGGCCGCTGTCCAGATGGATCGCGCCGCCGTTCACTTCGGTTTCTTCTGTGATGCCGGCTTCATCCATGGCCTTTGAATTAATCACGGCAATGTGTCCGCATGTGCGGATGATCATGACCGGATGATCGGGACACACTTCATCGAGCAATTGCTTTGTAGGCCTGATGCCGTCCGCAAAGAGCTCCTCATTGTAGCCTCTGCCAAGGATCCATTCTCCCTTTTCACTCTGGATGGCTCTTCGGGAAAGTCTGTCTTTGAGCTGACCGGATGACTTTGTGCCATCCAGCCTTAAGGAACAAAGATGTCTTCCCAATGAGATCAGATGCATATGGGTATCCGCAAAGCCGGGCATAACAAGCATCTGATTGAGATCGATCACTTCCACATTGGATGCGATCATTCTTCTGATTGTCTCATCGCTGCCGGTGGCGATAATCTCATTACCGTCAATCAGAAATGCGGTATCTTCGCTTTTGTATATTCTGCAGTTGATATATGCTTTCATAAGTTTTCTCCGTAAGACAACCAATATTATATCCGGATTCAGGGACGAAAAAAACCGGTGCGCATCATCTGCACACCGGTTGTATACGGAATGAACGATTATTTGTCGAGCTTCGGTCCGGCTGCGACGAGTGCCTTGCCGGCTGCGTTTGTCTCATACTTCTTGAAGTTCTTGATGAATCTGGAAGCGAGATCTTCAGCCTTTGCATTCCACTCTTCCGCATTTGCGTATGTGTCGCGCGGATCGAGGATACCGGAATCAACACCCGGCAGTTCAGTCGGTACTTCGAAATCGAAGTAAGGGATCTTCTTTGTCGGAGCCTTGAGAACATCGCCATTCAGGATTGCGTCGATGATGCCTCTTGTGTCCTTGATGGAGATACGCTTGCCTGTGCCGTTCCAGCCTGTGTTGACCAGATACGCCTTAGCGCCGCTCTTCTGCATCTTCTTGACGAGCTCTTCGCCGTACTTTGTCGGATGGAGTTCGAGGAATGCCTGTCCGAAGCATGCGCTGAATGTCGGTGTCGGCTCTGTGATGCCTCTTTCTGTACCGGCGAGCTTGGCTGTGAAGCCGGAGAGGAAGTAGTACTGTGTCTGTTCCGGTGTCAGGATGGAAACAGGCGGCAGAACGCCGAATGCGTCAGCGGAGAGGAAGATGACATTCTCAGCTGCAGGACCTGCGGAAACAGGACGTACGATCTTTTCGATATGGTCGATCGGATAGGAAACACGTGTGTTCTCGGTTACGCTCTTGTCAGCGAAATCGATCTTGCCTTCCGCGTCAACAGTAACGTTTTCCAGCAGCGCGTCTCTTCTGATTGCGTTGTAGATATCCGGTTCGGAATCCTTGTCGAGGTTGATAACCTTGGCATAGCAGCCGCCTTCGAAGTTGAAGACGCCCTCGTCATCCCATCCGTGCTCATCGTCACCGATCAGAAGACGCTTCGGGTCTGTGGACAGAGTTGTCTTACCTGTTCCGGAAAGACCGAAGAAGATGGCTGTGTTCTTGCCTTCCATATCGGTGTTTGCGGAGCAGTGCATGGAAGCGATGCCCTTAAGCGGCAGATAGTAGTTCATCATGGAGAACATACCCTTCTTCATTTCGCCGCCATACCATGTGTTCAGGATAACCTGCTCACGGCTTGTGATGTTGAAGGCAACGGCTGTCTCGGAGTTGAGACCCATTTCCTTGTAATCATCAACCTTGGCCAGGGAAGCTGTGTAGACAACGAAGTCCGGTTCGAATGTCTTGAGTTCTTCCTCGGTCGGCTTGATGAACATGTTTCTGACAAAGTGTGCCTGCCATGCGACTTCCATCATGAAGCGCACAGCCATGCGTGTGTCCTTGTTGGCGCCGCAGTAAGCATCAACAACGAACAGTCTCTTGTTGGAAAGTTCCTTCTGTGCCAGTCCCTTGAGCTTAGCCCAGTTCTCTTCGGAGAGCGGGTGGTTGTCATTGGGATATTCCGGAGTGTTCCACCAGACAGTGTCCTTGGAATTCTCATCCATGACGATGTACTTGTCCTTAGGGGAACGTCCTGTGTAGATACCTGTCATGACATTGACGGCATCAAGCTCTGTGAGCTGACCCTTTTCGTAGCCGGTCAGTTCAGGCTTCATCTCCTCTTCGAAAAGGAGTTCATAGGACGGATTGTAAACAATCTCAGTTGTTCCGGTAATTCCGTATTTTGTTAAATCGATAGACATATAATCCTCCATTCCTTAAATGTTTTTTAACATTTCAACGCGTATTTTAGTCTTTTTTAACTGAAATGAAAAGTGTTGAGAACGCATGTTTTGTGATTTTTCAAACAAATTTCACCCAGGCGAAAATGTATCCGTTTTCATTTGTGAAATACGGTCATTTCTTCGCATCTGAATCAAGAAAAGTCACAGGCATGCCCGTGACTTCAGCAGCGGATCAGGCGCCGAAAATCTTCAGCATGAAACCGGCTGCCACTGCCGAACCGATAACACCGGCGACATTGGGTCCCATTGCATGCATGAGAAGATAATTGGACGGATTGGCCTTCTGGCCTTCGATCTGGCTGACACGCGCTGCCATCGGTACTGCGGAAACACCGGCGGAACCGATCAGAGGGTTCACCTTTCCTCCGGTCAGTTTGTACATGATCTTGCCCAGCATAAGTCCGCCGATGGTGGAGAAGCTGAACGCGATCAGACCGAGAACGATGATCTCAATGGTGCGTACTGTGATGAATGTTGTGGCAACAGCCTTTGCGCCGACGGAGATACCCAGGAAGATGATGACGATGTTTGTCAGAGCGTTCTGGGCAGTGTCGGAAAGTCTGTCAGTCAGACCTGTTTCCTTAAGCAGGTTGCCGAACATCAGCATACCGACAAGCGGTGCTGTATCCGGAATCAGCAGGACAACAAAAATTGTAACGGCGATCGGGAAGATGATCTTTTCGGTCTTGGAGACCTTGCGGGTCTGCTTCATGACAACCTTGCGTTCCTTTTCGGTGGTCATCATGCGCATCAGCGGCGGCTGGATCATCGGGATCAAAGCCATATAGGAATAAGCGGCGATGGCAATCGCAGGCAGATATTCCATGGCAAGCTTGGAAGCGGTCAGAATAGCTGTCGGGCCATCCGCACCGCCGATGACACCGATGGCAGCTGCGACCTTGGGATCAAAGCCAAGCGCAAGCGCCAGCAGGAATGCGGTGAAGATGCCGAACTGCGCGCCCGCGCCCATGATCAGGGATGAGGGGCTGGCAATCAGCGGTCCGAAATCGGTCATTGCGCCGGTGCCAAGGAAGACCAGTGATGGATAGATACCGTACTCAACGCCGAGTGAAAGGTAGTGGATCAGACCGTCTGTGATGCCGGTGCGCGGCAGATTGGCCAGCAATACGCCGAAAGCGATCGGAATCATCAGCAGCGGTTCATATTTCTTCGCAATGCCAAGGTAAAGCAGAAGGCATGCGACGAGAATCATAACAAGGTATCTGGGATCTTCCAGCAGCGCCTCAAAACCGGACTCCTGGAAAATCTTCAAAAGGACTTCGATAATATACATTCTCAGTCACCTCACTGCAGTGTTGCCAGAACCTGATCAGTCTGAATGGAAGCACCTTTCTCAACTGTGACTGAAGTAATCGTTCCCGCTTTCGGCGCAACGATTTCATTTTCCATTTTCATCGCTTCAAGGATGAAGAGAACCTCACCCTCCTTGACAGCCTGTCCCTTTGTGACACGCACATCAAGAAGTGTGCCGGGCATCGGTGATTTCACCGGGTCGCCTGCGCCGGCAGGAACAGCAGCAGCGGGTGCGGGTGCAGGTGCGGCTGCAGCGGGTGTAGGTGCGGCTGCTTCAGCGGGAGCGGCTTTCATTTCATCCGCCTTGCCTGCGTAAACAGCTGTGGCGTTGCCGTTTTCCACTTCGACTTCGTATTTCTTTCCATTTAAAGTAACAATGTATTTCATCTGTTATATCCCCCTTAGTCCAACGCTCTGATCGATCTGAAAATCAGATGATCAAGCGGAATTCCTGATGAATCGCTGACAATTGCCATGATGCATGCCGCTGTTTTTTCATCAACGTCATACAGGGCGATCTCGCCGCCGTAGATTTCATGCGCCTTGACGGGCTGCTCTTCCGGTTCGCTCACTGCGATCTGCTCACTTGAGACAACCGGTTCCGCCTTGACTTCCACAGTCTTCTCCGCTGCTGTGACAGCTTTGGAGATCAGGGCAATGATGCCCCAGAGAAGTATCAGCATGATAAAGACGACGAGGAATCCCGACACAGCGATCATGAGTGCCTGGATAATGTCCATATCACTCCGCCTCCTGGATGGAATAGCTTACCTTGAGCGCTTTCTTCTCCTGACGTTCCTTCAGATAGGCTTCCGCCTGCTGGGGGAAGGCAACATAGCTCAGTACGTCTTCCTCGCTTTCGGCCAGGGATCCCAGGTATGCTTTTGCGGCAGGGATTTCCGGCTCGATGGTATCGTCATAGCGGCCTTCGATCGGCTTTTCATCGCCGAGGGCGAGCTTGACAAGATCCTGGTTCACTTCACCCGGAGCTTTTCCGTATTCACCTCTGAGGTAGCTCTTGACTTCCTTGGAGATGTTCTTGTAACGGCCGCCTGTCAGCACGTTTGTGACAGCCTGGACGCCGACCATCTGGCTCATCGGTGTGACCAGAGGCGGATAGCCGAGATCCTTACGCACACGCGGTGTCTCCGCAAGAACCTCATCCAGCTTGTCGAGCTTGTTGACGCTTGTGAGCTGAGCGATCAGGTTTGACAGCATGCCGCCCGGAATCTGATAGTTCAGGGCATCGATCTTTGTGGTGAGTACGCTCGGGTTGAGTCCGCCCTCCTTGAGGAAGCGGGCCTGTACCGGCTTGAAGTGGTTGTTGATGGCCTGGCATACCTTGAGGTTGACGCCGCAGTCATAACCCATTTCATTCAGCGCATAAACCATGGACTCGGTTGCCGGGTGGCTGGTGCCGCCGGAGAAGATCGAGATTGCAGTATCGATACCGGCTGCGCCTGCCTCAACCGCCTTCATCAGAGTCAGCGGGCCGAGACCTGTTGTGCTGTGGGAGTGCACATAAACCGGAATCTTCACTTCCTTGACCAGAGCGGAGACCAGATCATAGCAGACCTGCGGGCTCATGATGCCGGCCATGTCCTTGATGCAGATGGAATTGCATCCCATGGATTCCAGTTTCTTGCCGAGATTCACATAGCTTTCGAATGTGTGGATCGGGCTGATGGTGTAGCAGATGGTTCCCTGTGCATGTCCGCCTGCCTTGAGGCACTCGTCAATGGCGGTTGCCATGTTCATCGGGTCATTGAGCGCGTCGAAGATTCTTATAATATCAATTCCGTTTTCAACGGACTTGCGTACGAATGCGCGGACAGTGTCATCAGAGTAATGCTTGTAGCCGAGAATGTTCTGGCCTCTTAAAAGCATCTGCAGTTTGGTGTTCTTCACCTTGGAACGGATGAAGCGCAGTCTGTCCCACGGATCCTCATCCAGATAACGCAGACAGGAGTCGAATGTGGCGCCTCCCCAAACTTCCATTGAGTAGTAGCCTGCTTTGTCCATGGTTTCGAGGATATCCTCGAAATCGGATCTCGGCATACGTGTGGCAATCTGTGACTGATTGGCATCACGCAGTACTACTTCGGTGATATGAACCTGTTTATTCATAAAAATACCTACCTTCCTTATAAAGCCAAAATCGAGGCTATATTAACACAAAACGCGCATCTCTGCGCATCGGATTTGATATTTTGTGAAAAAATTCCGTTTATCATGAAACGTTTCATAACAAAAGGGACCCGTGATAGGGTCCCTCATGCAATGATAGCGTTTTCATTTGCTCACCAGCGCATCATGTCATCATGAACACGTTTGATTCTTGAGGCGTTGATCAGCAGATCTTTTGGCTTCACGGTGCCGTTTTTCAGGCCTTTCAGGATTTCACTCAGTTCCTTTCTGGATCCCGGCATGAACAGATCATTGCCTGCGGCTGCCACCTTGGCCGCATCCGGCGCAGGATACTTCGCATTTCTGGAAAGCAGGAAGCCGGCCGTCACCCAGTCGGTCATGACAATGCCTTCATAGCCGAACTGTCTGCGCAGGATATTGATCAGCAGTCCCTTGTGCTCGGAAGCGTGGATGCCGTTGACAAGATTATAGGAAGTCATCAGTGAAGCCGGATGACTTTCTCTGATCGCAATCTCAAAGCCGCGCAGGTATATTTCTCTGAGCGCTCTTTCTGAAATGACGGAATTGCTGTTGTAGCGGTTGGTCTCCTGGTTGTTGGCGGCATAGTGCTTGACGCATACGCCTTTGCCGGAATGTTTCTGCACACCCTTTGTGATGGCGGCGGCAAAAATGCCTGAGACAAGCGGATCCTCCGAGAAGTATTCAAAGTTGCGTCCGCACCGCTCATCGCGCTGGATGTTGAGCGCCGGCGCCAGCCAGATATCAATATTGAATCGCTCCATTTCCCTGCCCGCAATGTCTCCGCAAAGCTTTGCAAATTGCGGATTGAAGCTTTGGGCAATGGCGGTGCCGATCGGCAATGCGGTGGCGTGCTGCTCAAGGACGGTATCCTTTTTGCCCGGCTTTCTGGCTAAGCGCTGCACGCCTTTGACAACAGGTCTTGGCAGCAGTTCGCTGATCGTTTCCGGCAGAACCGGACCGATGCCGTGTACACTTCCCTTTTTGTCTTCGAAATAGAAACGGCTTAAGCGTAATCCGGCCGGACCGTCGGCCATGACGATCTGCGGATAACCGTAATCTTTGAGTTTTGATGTGGTTTCTCCGGCTGCGCCTGCCACCTGTTTGCCGGCGGAGCCGATGATGCTCAGGGAATCGCCGCCGAACGCGCCGATATTGGCCTGGGCGAGCTCTTCATCTTCCAGTCCGAGCAATTGCGGATCCATCCGCTCATCCAACGGAAAAAGCGTATGAGTTTTGATTGCAGAGGGATCGATGATAATTACCGTATCGGGAATCTCCCGCTCATTCTGCGGCAGTTTCAGATCTTCAAAGTCGGGTTTTTCAAAGCTGTTCAAAGCCTTCTGCGTGATGATGTCCTCTTCGATATGGAAGGCGCCGATCAGCTGTGTATCCTCTACACTTGTTCCCAGGCGCATCAGATAATCGCCCGCAAACAGAACATAGCTTTCTGTCTGCTCATCATAGGAGGCAAGATCACGCATCATGAAGGAAAGCGTGACATCTGTTTCCTCTTCGGGCATCAGCTCTTTTGTTTTGGCAAAGGCTGCCAGTGCGCAATATGGCTGATCGAGCTTTGAAAGCGGCGCAGACACATAGAGCTGCACCGTTTCCTTTCCTTTGTACACCCCGGTGTTTTTCACTTTGCACAAAACTTCGATCGTTTCGCCTTTCTGTTCAAATGTGCCCGGCGTCAGGGAGAATTCCGTATAGCCAAGGCCGTAGCCAAACGGATAGAGCGGCTTCTTTCCAATTGTGCTGTAATAGCGGTAGCCGACATAAATGCCCTCTTTGTAGCGGGTGTCATCCGCATTGCCGAATTCTGATTCCGCATAGAAATCATCATGGGAAGCCCAGGTCTTTGTCAGCTTTCCCGAAGGCACCGCTTTGCCAAGCAGGATATCCGCCAGCACATCGCCGGTTTCCACCCCGAGCTGGGAAAGAATGAGGATGTTTTTGACATGGGCAACCGGGGAAAGATCAAGATATCCCCCCGCGTTGATGACGAGCATGAAATTCTTATATTGATAATTGATGCTGAGAATGTCGCGGATTTCCGTCTGGGAAAGATGAAGATCCTCTTCCGTACGGTCGGAGCCCTCACCGCTGATTCTGCGCACGACATAGACTGCTGTATCCCCTTTCGCGTTTAAGGGAATATAGTATTCCGGCTCATGGATGGGTTTGCCCATGCCTTCGATCACCGCCAGGGTTTTATTGGCGCGGGCATCGCTTCTCAGGTTCATCAGATGATGCTTTTTCGCTCTTTCATCCAGCCGTTCATATGCATCCAGCCAGTCTTTGGATGTCACCGTGAAGCCGGCGTTTTCCAGACCTTGCTCGACATTCACATAAAAGCGTGAGTTGACCTCACCGCTGCCGGTGCCGCCCTTTGCGGTATGGCGGACGCCGGAGCCGTAAGCGGCGATTTCACATGGTTCCGCAAGCGGAAAACTGCCGTCCTTTTTCAGAAGAACCGTGCATTCCGCAAGATGTTTTCTTAGTAATTCAAGATGTTCCTTTTCGTAATCATTCATGACGAAACACCTCCTGTTTCCATGATAATCCCTTTCGTGAAAAAAAGGCGTGATTCAATCTGAATTCCGGGCTGAAACTGTTTCATGCATGAGTCAATTCCAATATAATATTCATATAGAAATGGAGGAATTTACACACAATGAGTTTTCCCAAAGGTTTTTTATGGGGCGGTGCAACCGCAGCCAACCAGTATGAAGGCGGTTATCTTTCAGGCGGCAAAGGTCTCGCGGTAGCGGACACACTGACCGGCGGTGATGGCATCCATGGCATCCCGAGAAAGTTCTCGATCATTCTCGCTGACGGCACAAAGACAACTATCGGCGGCCGTGAGGAAGTTCCGGCAGGCGCCAAGGCATACGTTGATCCGGATGTCTATTATCCCAGCCATGAGGCAACTGACTTCTATCATCACTGGAAAGAGGATATCGCACTGTTCGCTGAAATGAACTGCAATGTCTTCCGTCTTTCCATCAACTGGACCCGCATCTATCCCAACGGCGATGATGATGAGCCCAATGAGGAAGGTCTGCAGTTCTATGACAACGTGTTTGATGAGTGCAAAAAGTACGGCATTGAACCGTTAGTCACAATCTATCATTTCGACTGCCCTCTCCATCTTGCCAATGAATATGACGGCTGGGTTTCCAGACACACCGTCGATGCCTTTGAGCGCTATTGCCGCACTGTCTTCACAAGATACAAGGGCAAGGTTCATTACTGGCTCACCATCAATGAAATCAACATCAACACCAACTTCATGATGAACGGTGTCCATGAGCACATCTCCAACAAGCAGAATGCCGAGCAGTGCAGATGGCATCTGTTCGTGGGAAGCGCTCTGGCTGTCACCATCGGCCACGAGGTCGATCCCGACAACTTCATCGGTCTCATGATCGCCCATGGCGCAACCTATCCGTACTCCTGCAACCCTGAGGATGTCTTCTGCGAAATCACAACCGCCCATGATCAGAAGTGGTTCTATGGCGATGTTCTTTGCCGCGGATACTATCCTGCATACAAGGTCAAGCAGCTTGAAAGAGACGGCATCGTGATCAAGAAGGAACCGGGCGATGACGAACTGCTGAAGAAGGGTGTCGTTGACTTCTACTCCTTCTCCTATTACAGCTCCGCAACATATGCGGCTCATCCGGAAAGCATCAAACAGGTCGAAGGAAACCAGGTCAGAGGCCTGCAGAACCCGTATCTGACCGCTTCCGAATGGGGCTGGACAATCGACCCGCTCGGACTCAGAATCAACCTCAACCAGATCTATGACAGATATCAGCTGCCGATGATGATCGTTGAGAACGGTCTTGGCGCAATCGATGTCAGAGAAGCTGACGGCTCCGTCCATGACAGCTACAGAATCGACTACATGCGCAAGCATATCCAGGTCATGAAAGACGCCATCGAAATCGACGGTGTCGATCTGAGAGGATACATGCCCTGGGGTCATATCGATCTTGTTTCCGCCGGTACCGGTGAAATGAGAAAGAGATACGGCTTCATCTATGTCGACCGCGATGACGACGGCAATGGCAACTTCGAAAGATCCAGAAAAGACTCCTTCTTCTACATGCAGAAGGTCTACGGATCCAACGGCGAAGATCTCGAATAATCCCGTTTGACAAAAGTGATCAGGCAATTTGCCTGATCGCTTTTTTTTATCCTCATTGATTTAACTGATTGTATATGTCTTTTGTCGCCTGCGGATCGCGGCTGTTGAACATGTAGATTTTACCTTCTTCGGTTTCGATGATGATATACGGTGAGACGGTCGGATCCGCCAGCAGCGTCATTGCCGGATACTGTTCACTGGAGAATCTGCCTTCGAGCAGCTTATCCGTGCCGGTTCCCATCTTTCGCACAAGCGAGGAAGGAAGCTCATCAAGCAGCTTGGTGTCTTTGATATCATCCAGGGCAATCTCATAGTGGAACATGCCTGACTTTGTGCGCAGCTCTGTTTCATTTACGGTAAGCTCAATCGGCTGACTTCCAAGACGGTCGATGAACAGGCCGATAAAGGGAAGCGCGATCAGCATCAGAGCGGCGAAAGCCATGAGCAGCTTGCCGGCAGGCTTTGCCATATTGATGGTCGTGTTCATGCCGGTGCGGTTGTTGACGATGAGGTTTTCATCCTGCGGATTGTAATAGAAACTGCCAAGCAGCCAATGATCATCCTCATCCACATACCATTCCCCTTTTTCACCCGCGGTCAGCTTCTGCTGGATGCGTCTGGTTTTCATCTCCAGATGGAAGGAATATGCGGCAAGGGCTGCCATAACAACCATCATCACAATAAAGGCAATCACCTGATATTTCGCAGGAACACTCATGGCCAGGGCAGTGAAGCTCATCGCATAGCTGAGCAGCAGCCAAAGCTTGCCCCAGTTGTAGCGGCGCATTCTGGAAAGCGCATTGGTGATATCGGTATTCTCATTGAACATCTCCGCCTTGTTGCGGTAAAGATAGCGGTAGCCAAACCAGCCCATTGCGCAGATCAGTGCAAGCCACAGATACATCACAATCAGAGAGCGGTCATAAATCACCGGGATCAGGGAAATGAACACGGGCGGCACAAACAGCCAGGGTGACAGTGTGCGGGTGGTTTCCACGGAAGCTGTATCGACAAATACAGTCTTCTGTTCCTGAACCCAGCCCTTCTGCCTTTTGTAATCCTTCAGTCTGAGATTTGCCAAAGCATAGGGAATCATCGGAATCAGGATTGCCATCAATGTCCAGCTCATGAACACGGTGGTCATATAGGGTGTATCAAACACCCAGCCGATCACGGCAAGCGCCATGACACAGAGTGTTGCGATGATGGTGTTTCTTCTGTATTCGGCAAGGATTTTCACAACGCCTTCATCACTTTGCGCCTGTGGGGGCAGCGTCACACCGACGGTGATATTCTTTTTGAATTTGGCTTCGTTGAGCTGCTGCCAGGCAATCAGTGCAGGCAGCCAGATCACCGTAAGCCATAAAATCGTTTTCATCATTTCAGTTCACCTTCTTCATAAACATTCGCGCATAAGGCCATGATTTCCTCTTTGTTCATACCGGCAAGACGCAGCTCGGAAACACAGATTCGCAATGCCTTGAGAGTCGCATCGGATACGGAGACCATCTCCTTGCGGGCAACGGTTGCCCCGCTTCTGCGGTCGGTTGTGATGTAGCCTTCCTGCTTGAGCAATTGATATGCCTTGGAAACGGTCATCATATTGATGCCGCTTTCCTCGGCTAATGCGCGTATGGTCGGCAGTTTTTCACCGGGTTTCAGCTTTCCTTCGCCGATGCCGATGACAATCTGGTTGCGCAGCTGCATGTACAGCGGCTCACTGCTTGAAAAATCAAATTTCAGAATCATAAGAAATGATCACCTCATTTTTCTTCGCAGCACTGAAAGATCCAGTCCGAGATGGTCTGAATCACATCATCGGGAATGTGACGGGTGTCTTTGTATTCATTCTTTGAATCAGTGATGCGGTCTGATTTTGCCGTCACAAACATATGGTTGAGACCGGGAAACAGTCTGAATGTGACATTGTCTTTTCCGCCGAGCATTTCCTGAAATGCTTTGTAATCGGTGTCCGCTCTGACCTGGAAATCCTTTTCCCCCTGCATGATCAGGATCGGTTTCTGATTGTCTTTCAGATACATGGAAACCGGATGGTCCCCCATCTCACGGAAGTAATAGAGTGTTGTTCCGCCGCCCATCTTTGTCTGTTTGAGTTCTTCGGGATCTTTTTCATAGAGTCCTTCAAAACTTGCTTTTATCTTGTTCAGCTGTTTCCGCATGATCCAGCCAATCAGACCTTTTGAACCCTCAGCGAGTTCAGTGATCTGCCTTTCAAGAACCTCATCAAGAGTAAACGGTATGCCCGCCATCATAACCAGTCCGGCGCAATCAGCGCCTTCGGCATCGATTCTTCCCGCGAGCATCGCACCCATCGAGTGGCCGATGAGAAATACCTTATCAGGATCAATGCGCGGATCGTTCTTGAGCATGTTCACCGCCAGTATGGCATCTTCGATTGTTTCTTCATACACCGTGATCGGATGAATGTTTTTGAGCATCTTCCTGCCATGGGCATAGCTGCGCTTGTCATAACGCAGCGAGGCGATTCCTCTGTGCATCAGCCCTTCCGCAAGATCAAAGAACGGATACAGTCCGCCGACATGCTCGTTCATGTCGCTGGAACCGGAGCCGTGCACAAAGACGGCAGCCGGCACCGGTGTGTCAATCTGATCCGGAAGGCAGAGTATGCCGCTCAGCGGGTAGTCTGTATTCTTTCCGACTGTTACTTTTTCCTGTGCCATAAATACCTCCTGTATTTGCACTATTTGCATTACTAACTATAATGCATACTATGCATACGTTCAAGTGCCTGTGATGAAAGAACGGTGAAAAGAAAAAGATCTGAGTGTCTGACGGTCAGAAACAATGACTCCTGATTTGTAATATTCAGCCGCAATCGCGGATGAAATCATCTGTTATATCCGCATGTTTTTCTCTTTCCCTTTGGTTCGTGGTATGCTTTTTCAGGGAGTAAAACCATGAAAAAATCAACTTTGCAGAAATATATCGTGCCGGTGATGTTTATCATCATCGGTGCAGCCGGCGGAATTGTCATCAGCCGCATCACCGATGAGATCACAGGACTCAGCTTTCCGGTGGCCATTGCGGTGGGACTTCTTCTGTTTGGCATTGCGCTTTATATCCATATCATCATCCATGAGGGCGACCATTGTCTTTTCGGATTGCTGAGCGGCTACCGCTTTGTCTCATTCAGAGTCGGATCACTCATGTGGCTGAGAACACCGGAAGGAATCAAAAGAAAAAAGTATTCACTTGCCGGCACTGGCGGACAGTGTCTGATGGAGCCTCCCGGAGACATCAATGCTGATTTCCCGGTTGTGCTTTACAACATGGGCGGTGTCATCGTCAACCTGATCGCAGCGGCGCTCTTCTGGCTGCTGTCACTGCTGTGCAGAAACAATCCTTACCTGCATGTTTTCTGCAGTCTGATGACTGTATGCGGCATCGGACTTGCCCTTACCAACGGAATCCCGCTGAAGGGTCTTGTCAATAATGACGGCTCCAATACCCTGGAACTGATCGGAAATCCTGCCGCAAAACGCGCCTTCTGGATTTCGATGAAAGTCAACGCGAAGATTTCGGACGGCATCAGTATCGCCGATCTGCCTGAAGAGTGGTTTGAGATGCCGGAAAAGAAAGATTATAACAGCAGTCTGATCAGCTATATCCCCTACGCGAGGAATGACCGTCTTCTCACACTGGGCAGATTTGATGAAGCAGCTGAGCTTCGAAAGCATATCCTTGCGGAAGTTACCGGCCTGCCCGGGATCTACCGTGCCTTGCTGCAGTCGGAAGATATCTTCTATGAACTGACCCATGAAAACAGAAAGGAAATCATCGATTCCATTTATACAGCCGAATTTGCCAAGACGGTCAAACAGATGCGCTCCCTTCCGCCCATTCTGAGAATGGAGTGTCTCAAAGCGAAGCTCCATGATCATGATGACGCAAAGTTCAAAAAGAATATGGCGGAATACGAAAAGCTTCTGAAAGAGTATCCGTATGCGACCGAAGGAGAAAATGACCGCAGGCTTCTGAATGACGCACTGAAACAGACGGAAGCGTAAACCGGAACAATCAGGCAGGATGCAATTCCTGCTTTTTTGTTGTCTGTGCGTGTTATTGAACATGAAAAAGTGAGCTGATTTCATGTTGAGACAGGCTTGTGCACTTTTTAAGATGAAAGTGTAAAACAAAGGAGTACGGAAATGGAAAAAACATACAGTCTGAGCGAAATCGCAATGATGTCGGGATTCACGGAAAGAACCCTGCGCAGCTATCTGAAACAGGGACTGCTCAATGGAGAAAAAACAGATGGGAAATGGCAGTTTTCCGAAGAGGAGATTGACCGTTTCTTCTCAGACCCTTATGTCAGAGAAGGTCTTCGGATTAAACGCAGCAGCGTCGTGTTCGATTTTCTTTCTGCCCCGAAAGCACATCAGAACCATGCCTGCGTGATCATTGACAGGGCTGTCAGTCTCTCAGAAGGCACAAAAATATCCGCCTTCTTCTGCGAAGAAATGCAGAATGCAAAGGATGTCACGTTCAATTACGGCTATGATGACAATCACTGCCGGATCATCCTTGCCGGAGATGAAGCACAGGTGGCAGGGATCATGAAGAAATTCAATGAGGCGGATCTCTCCTGACAGCTGAAACACGCAATGACGCAAATCATCATAAAAGCGGAAATCATCCGGTTTCCGCTTTTGTGTTTCATCACTTTTCTTTCATTCCGAGGGTATTGAGATAGCCGAGTGCGCATCCGCTGATCAATGGCACGATCAGAGATCTGACCACCGTGAACTGATACGGCGTATGAAGAATAAATGCGGCTGTGATCAGATCCAGGAGTGTCCAGATTGCCAGGGTGGCAAGCACATAGAGTGCGAAGGCCAGCCATCTGTTATTGGTTTTCATATCAGTTCCTCCAACAGATATTCTTCTTTCCCCTCCTGTATCGCTTTTTTCTCACAGGCGGTATAAGGATTTTTGGGTTTGCTATGATGATTTTTCACGCATGCCTTGCAATTGCGGTAATTGGGGCAGTTTGCCTGTTCCCCTCTTGGGCACGGGCATTTTTCTGGATTGTAAAGATAGTCGGGTTTTGTGTTCATGTGATGTTCTTCCTGCCAATAATCATAGCATATTTGCACATGGCGTGATCTTTGAAAAAAGACAGCCTTGTTCTGACTGTCTTGTGTATATTGTTATGCTCTGATCTGTTCGAGTCTTTCGCGGATGGCGTGGATGAAGTCTTCGGAATTGAGCTTTGTGACATTTTCGAGGGATGTGATCAGGGCCAGATCGCCGGTCATCTTTCCGCTTTCAATGGTTTCGATGGCAGCCTGTTCGAGCTGATCGCCGAATGTCATCAATTCAGGCAGATTGTCCATCTCCCCTCTCTTGCGTAATGCACCGCTCCAGGCGAAGATTGTCGCAACCGAGTTGGTGGATGTCTCTTCTCCCTTGAGATATTTGTAATAGTGTCTCTGCACGGTGCCATGTGCTGCTTCATATTCATAGACGCCGTCCGGTGAAACCAGAACGGATGTCATCATGGCCAGTGAGCCGAAGGCGGTTGCCATCATGTCGCTCATGACATCGCCGTCGTAGTTTTTCAAAGCCCATAACATACCGCCGGAAGAGCGGATGACTCTGGCAACAGCGTCATCGATCAGGGTATAGAAATATTCAATGCCTGCTGCCTCGAATTTTTCCTTGTATTCCTGTTCATACATCTGTTCAAAGACTGCCTTGAATTCGCCGTCATAGACTTTGGAAATGGTGTCCTTGGTGGAGAACCAGAGGTCCATCTTCTGATCCAGGGCATATTCGAAACAGGAGCGTGCGAAGCTTCTGATGGATGCGCCGGTATTGTACATGCCTTCCAGAATGCCGTCGCCCATGAATGTGAAGATTTCCTGTCTGGTCTCATTGCCGTCTGCATCGGTGAGAGCCAGCTCTGCTTTGACGGGCAGATTTTCGGCATTGATCTTCATTTCACTGTCTTTATAAACATCGCCATGGGCATGTCTTGCCAAGACGATCGGCTTCTTCCATGTTCTGACATAGGGATCAATTCCCCTGACCAGAATCGGTGCGCGGAACACGGTTCCGTCCAGTGCCGCACGGATGGTGCCGTTAGGACTCTTATACAGTTTCTTCAGGTTGTATTCCTTCATTCTGTCGGCATTGGGTGTGATGGTTGCGCATTTAACCGCAACGCCGTATTTCTTAGTCGCAAGAGCGGAGTCCATCGTTACCTGATCATCGGTCTCATCACGGTGTTCCAGTCCGAGATCGTAATATTCTGTCTTCAGATCCACAAACGGAAGAATCAGTTCGTCCTTGATCATTCTCCAAAGGATTCTTGTCATTTCATCGCCGTCCATTTCGACAAGCGGCGTCTTCATCTGAATCTTGCTCATACGCAGCCTCCTTTATCGCTTTAATGCGTTAATGATACCACAATCCCTGCGATTTCCAAGATTCAATTCCATATTGAATCTCAGGCTTCGGTAATCTGCGGTTTGAACTGGGTGTTGTAAAGTTCGGTATAAACACCGCCTGCATTGACCAGCTCCTTATGGGTTCCCTGCTCGACAATCACGCCGTCCTTGAGCACGATGATCTCATCGGCTGCCAGAATGGTGGAGAGTCTGTGGGCAATCAGGATGCTGGTGCGTGATTCAATCAGCGGATCAATCGCGTCCTGGATCGCCTTCTCACTGATGGAGTCAAGCGATGCGGTCGCCTCATCGAATATCATCACAGCCGGATTCTTGAGCAGTACGCGGGCAATGGAGATACGCTGCTTCTCACCGCCGGAAAGCTTGAGACCGCGGTTGCCGACTTCTGTGTCATAGCCCTTTTCCAGCTTCATGATGTAATCATGGATATTGGCCTTGCGGCATGCCTCCTCCATTTCCTCAACACTTGCATGCACATTGGCATACATGAGATTTTCCCGGATGGTGCCGTTGAACAGATAGGTGTCCTGGGTGACAATGCCGATATTCCTTCTCAGAAATTCGAGATCAAGTCTGCGCACATCAATGCCGTCGAATCTCACGGCGCCCGCTGTGACATCATAAAGACGGGGAATCAGATTGATCATGGTCGATTTGCCAGAACCGGAAGGACCGACGATGGCAATCGAATGGCCGCACTTCAGATTGAAGCTGACATCCTTGAGGATCATCCGCTCCGGATTGTAGCGGAAGAAGACATGGGAGAATTCAATATTGCCCTTTGCCTGTTTCGGTGTGATGGCATCGGGTGCGTTTTCAATTTCCACCGGCATGTCATAGTAGCCGAAGATTCTTGTGAAGTTGGCCATTGCCCGGATCCATTCCACCTGGATGTTGAGCAGTGAGTTGACCGGTCCGTACATCCTGCCAAGCAGTGTGACAAGCACAGTCACATCGCCGACGGTCAGATCCTGGTTGTAGCGGATCATGAGAATGCCGCCGACCAGATACAGCAGCATCGGTCCGACGGAGGAAACCGTGGAGATGACCACGCGGAACCATCTGCCGGCCATGGACTCGCGGATGTTCAGATTGATCATCTTCTCATTGGCCTTGCGGTATTTGCGGTATTCAAACTTCTCCATGCCGAAGATCTTGACCAGCAATTGTCCTGAAACAGAGAGCGTTTCATTGAGAATGCCGTTGATCTGATCATTGCATGCCTGCGCCTCCTGGGTCAGTGTCCATCTGGTTTTGCCGGCCTTGCGGGTGGGCAGTGTGAAAAGCGGCACGATGATGATGCCGGTGATCGCCAGCACCCAGTTCTTCTGAAACATCGCGATCAAAGCGACAATCAGCGTGATGGAATTGGAAAGAATGCTGGTGAAGGTATTTGTGATGATCTGCTGCACACCGGAAATATCGGACGTCATGCGGGTGATGATGTCACCCTGATTGCTGGAAGTAAAGAATCTCTGAGGCATTTTTTGAAGATGCTCATACATCTGATTGCGCATGTCAAAAGTGATATGCTGGGCAATCCAGGTGTTCATATAGCTCTCCAGCACACCGATCAGATTGGAGCCAAGCGTCACGGCCAGTGAAAGCAGAATCAGAAAGACCAGACGGTTGAGATCTTTCGCCAGAAGTCCCTCATCGATGATTTTGCCGGTGATGATGCTCGGATAAATGGAAAGAACGGAGGAACAGATGATGGCCGCAAGCACAATTGCCATCTGTTTCCAGTACGGTCTGAGATATGAAAGTATTCTCAGCAGAAGTTCCTTGGTGACTTTGGGAGCGTTCTTTTTTTCTTCATCAGTCAGAAACTGATTCCTGCCTCCCCGTGCGCGCATGCTCATGATGTGTCCTCCCCGGTTTCTGTAACGGATTATTTGAGAAGTTCTGTATCCACCGCTTCAGCCATCGCCTTGTAACCTTCGGCACTTGGATGAAGGTGGTCGCCGGAATCGTATTCCTTACGGAATGCGTATGGATTATTATCGTCTCTGAGCGCCAGGTCGAAATCAATCACACCGTCCAGTGTATCGGTTGTGCGGATCCATTCGTTGAACTGATCCTTGAGCTCCTCACGGAATGATGCGTACGTGCGCCAGCCGTAGATCGGAATCAGCGTTCCTCCATAGACTTTCAGGCCCATTTCCCTTGCCGGTTTCACATAGAACTCGGTAAAGCCTTCGGCCATCTCCTCGGCAGTGGGCAGATCGCTGAGCGGTCTCCATGGATTCACTTCCACCCCGACCGGATGGATGATGTCATTGATGCCATGCTGGATCAATACCGCGCTGACCCCGGCTGTGTTGAGTTCCACCGGGAAGCGGGTTTCTCCCTTGATGCCATATGCCGCATAGGTTTTGCAGGTGTATTCTCTCAGAATTCTGGTGCCGCTGATTGCTCTGCGGATAATCGAAACATCGCGGTATCCGAGATCCCATGCACGCAGCGCGAGATAATCCGGCCAGTCCTGGGCGGTGATGGAATCGCCATAGCATACCAGGGCATGGTTTTTCTCTTCGGTCCAGACATCGATGGTGTTCAGGAAGAAATACCAGTTGGTTTTTCTTGTCTCATCCAACGGCAGCACGGATTCATATTCATGATCGCCATAGGAATAGAAACCGCCGGAAAGCGGACCGGTGATCAATACCGCCGAGTTCATCTGGGTCGCTTCCCAGACATGGATGGAAACTGAGATGTATTCCCCTGCCTTCATATCGAAATCAAACTCATCGCTGGTGACTTCCTTTCCCGGCTCAATCACGATTCTGCGGCTGCCGCCCTGTCTCAGTTTGACAATTGTGTCTTCCCTGATCACGGCTTTGCGGCTGCTTTTCGCCACGCTTGCGGTGAAGCTGACCGGTTCCGTGCCGGCGATATTTGAGAAGCGGATCCGCATGCGGCTGCCGTCAAAGCACATTCTTACCGGATAGCGGTAGGTCATGTTTTTGGCATATGTGCATTCCGTCTGGTTGATAATCGATGTGGCATTGCCCCAGCAGGCAGCCCATTTTGTGAATTGTGCGCTCATCTGTCGTATTCTCCTGTTTGTTTATCCTGCGAATTCATTGAATCGTGTATGAAGCCAGTTGACAAGAAGCCTCTGGTCTTCCGCTTCCTGCCCTTCTGCCTTTTCATAAGGTGCGTAAAGGATTTTCTTTGAAACAGCGGGTCTGTCCCATTCCCGCATATAAATATCCTGTGCCCGGATGGCACCGGAATATTCATTCCATTTTTCCCGCATCTCATCCGCGCCAAGTGTGATCAGAGCTAGCGGCTGGGGATGGTAGCCGGCCTGGGCAAAGCTGACATTGGTATAATCCACAAACGGATTCACAAAGATAAAGCCCCTGGAAAAGATGCCTCTTCTCAGCAGCTGGAAGCCCGCGATCATGGAAAGATAGGCCCCGGCCTCAAAGCCCATCATCATGAAGTTGTTTTTATGGAATCCATACTCACTGCTGTGGGCACGGAAATAGCGGATCGTGTCCTGGATTTCATCCTGCGGATAGCTTGTCACATGAATGCCGATCTTCGAATAATTGACACTGAAGAGAACACAGTCAAATTCCCTGGCAAACCAATCGCAGAAGTCATCCCACTCATCGGCATCCGAATCGACAAATTGTGAGCCGTGGGCGAAGAAGACAGCAGGTCTGTCCTCCCCTTTGGAATCATTGTAAATATTCACGCGGATATCGCGGTTTTCACGGGGCACATAAAAACGCTTTCCTTTCAGTTCGGTTTCCTCTTTCATATGGATCACATTGGCTTTGGCGCTTAACCATTCCATCAGCCAGTTCTGAAAGTGGGCATTGTATAAAAGAAAACTGTATGCGGTGCCAAAGAGCACCAGACTCACGGTTGAGACAATTCCTACATAAAGCATAGAAAAATGTTATCACAGAATTGTTCTGTAAGAGCCGGATTCGATTCAAAAAGAAAATCAGCCCGCAGGCTGAATTTCCTGAATCTGTATATTACAGTTCCGCCGAAACGGTGGCGGCCCTGGATGAAATGACGGGAAGATTGCCGTTGCGTACACGGATGGCATCGATCATTGCCTTCTCATCGGACGCGTTTTTCAGGCTGATATCATAGGTCACCTGGTACATGGTGCCAAGGTTGATGGTGCGGACTGCCTGTTCTTCGGCCTTCTTTGTGTATTTCTCAAAGATGTCATTGAAGCTTTCGATATAGTCAAGATCTTCGGGAATCGTGATGCGTAAGCTTCTGTAAGTCTGATCCGAGCTGAACAGGGATGTCGCTGAGAACACGAAGTAGCAGAGTGCGAATACGACGGATGCGGCGATGGCGAATACCGCATATCCCATGCCGGTCGCAAGACCGATACCCATGGAAGCGAAGATGATCAGGATGTCACTTGCCTTGCCGGGAAGCGATCTGAACTTGACCAGGGAGAAGCTGCCCGCCACGGCAACTCCGACGCCGAGGTTGCCGTTGACCATCATGATCACCATCATGACAATCACCGGAAGAAGTGCAACGGTTGTTGTGAAGCTCTTTGTAGGGTTTTCGCATTTTCTGTATGTGAGGGAAAGAATGAGCCCGCATGCGAGCGATGCCGCGACACAGATCGCGACGGAAGCGGCTGATAATCCGGAAGCCGTACCGGTCAATACTGAACTGAACATAACTGATTCTCCTTTTTCTCTGTTGTGTAAATATATGCCGGTGTGTCTTTCTGACACAGTTCATTTGCGCTGTTTCTGTAATTCATGCCGTATTTGGAGAAGGACTGCTTGTAAAGCTTTCTTCTGGAAAGGATTTCCACCAGCCACATCGGATAGCGGTTCATCGCTTTGATCTCCATCACCACATCCTCTCCGATCAGCAGCTGCTCATCGCCTCGTTCCGTCAGGCTGATATCATCAATCCTTGCCCGGATATTGGCATCGAAGGTGATTCTGACATCCGCTTCGCTTACCGATGAGAAACAGGTGCGGTCATAGAGGATGAGGGTTTTCGGTTCAACCTGATAATAGTTTTTCAGAAAGTCGATCTCTTCGGCCGTGTTGTTATGAACATGATGGGGAACCCCGTGATTCAGATAGGCCATCGCCTCGGCGTGGCTTAAGGTGATTCTCTTTTTGTAAACGATGTCGCCGTATTTCTTTTTTGTTTCAAGGAAACACATCGTATCGTGCGAAGGCTGTTCATAGCAGCGCAGTCTCAGTTTTTCCTTGAACTTATCCTTGTTCAGGGAGGAGATGATCATCTGCGCATCCTTTGAGTCATAGTAGATGTTGTGGACCGTGTACTGGAAGTAGTCGTCCTTTTTGATATGGCCTTTCATTTCCTCAAGGATTTCACGTGCTTCCTGACGGGTCATCCTGTATTTGTCCTCCACTCTCTGGAAGGTATCGATCACCTGTGTGCTCATGTGCTGCACCTCCTGTTTACGGTTTCAAGAATACCGGCCGTGTATGTGGATTCATTGAATGAAATCTGAAGATCATGTGAACATTTGAAACAATATTGTGAAGGCAAAAAAAAGATGTCCGTGCAATACAGACATCTAGTTCAGTTCATTGTTCCAGACAAATCTGGTGTCGTAATACTGTTCCTCAAAGGCGACGGCTTCCATGATCGCTTTGCGGTCGATCACTTCCCCCGCTCTTGTGACTATGAAGCGGGAAGGTCCGTCCTTATGGTAAATGATTCCGCTGACAACGCCGCGGAAGCTTTCCACCGGTTCCTTGGGACCATATACATAGGCGTCCTGGAATTCCCCGTCCGCGCTGATCAGCTCATCGACATAGCCGTAATTAAGCGGATAGATCACATCGGGATGATGGGGATGGAAGCTGCCGTAAGGCCGGTCGACACTGACCGTGACGGTTTTGCCGATGTATTCTCTGCCAAGCAGATATTCCATCTCCGTGATCTGCATCATTCCTTCGCCCTGCGGCGCATTGGCTGCTTCAAAGCCATAGGACTCAAAGAAGCCTTTCATCTTTTGCGGCGCGTTGGTTTTCAGACGGGCATAGTGATGAGCGCTTGCTTCCTTACGGACCTCATCCACCAGCATCGTGCCGATGCCCTGCTTCTGCGCATCTTCACGGACAATCAGCAGTACGATCTGCGCCTCGTTTTCATCATAGACGATGAATCCGGCCAGCGCGTCATCATAGGCGCCTTTGCATTCATAGCGTGACATCCGCTCTTTGAGAAACACACTCAGCGCTTCCGTCTGTTTCTCGTCATATGAGGCCGAAAGCACCTCTTTGGCAAGGCTCAGCGCCTCATTCTTGGCGCTTTCATCCAGCTGAACAATCTTCATCAAAGCTCCAGCGCGCGGTCATAAAGAGCGACCGTATCCTTGATGATCTCCTTCATCATCTGATCCGTGACAAAGACGCATTCCACCGGAATCTCCTTTGCCAAAGGCTCTGCCGCCTCGCGGATGCCGTCGAGAATCGCCTGATCCTTGGTGTCAGCCTCAACCGCCAGCCAGAAGGCAACGGTGTTGCCGGCCAGCTTCTGCTTGAAGAAGACACGGTCGATTTCAGGAACTGTCGCGCAATGGTCATACACCGCGTTGATCATTCTGGTCGGATAAATCGAAGGCTCGACATATCTCACATTGAGCAGCGGATTGTTCACCGGTGCCTGCTGCTGGGATGTCTGGCTGACATTCGGCGCAGCTTCGAGTTTCAGTGTTCCCGCAGCCAGGGAAACCAGATTCTTCGGAATCACGATGTTGTCGCTGCCCGGGTTGATCACAACGCCGGCCGCCTTGGAGTTGGGATCTCTTAGGAACTGATCAAACTCCTTCATGGTTCTGACAACATTCTGCGGTTTGGGATCATTTTCCCCGCTCACCTGGAATTTTCTTGTTTCCTCGATGTCGGTGAAAGCCGGGAAGAATGTCTTGCCGTCCTTGGCGTTGATCAAAAGGAATTTGACCTGGTTCGGTTTCAGGGTCATTCTGCCCATCTCATCCTTGACCATATCCCCTTCAATAATCACCGGGGAAAGCAGTTTTGCGGTTTTTAGTGCTTCCGTCAGGGCGTTCTGTGTCTCCATGGAATTGTTCTGTCTGAGCTGGTCAATCGCATTTTTCAGCTCGGGATTGACAATCGGTGTTCCCTGGATTGCCTTGACTTTCTTTTTCTTCTTTTTATTACCTTTGGCCATAAGACCTCCTTACTTGCTTACCGTTAAAAGTATATCGTTTTCGCTTTGAAAGCACAAATGTTCTATAATTACCGTCGGAGGTGTATATGAATAAAATCAAATTCAATTCACCGGTGGTGTTATGTTTCGCGCTTCTTTCCGCGGGTGCTCTGGCTGCCTCGTATCTGACCGGGGGCAGGTCGGACATCCTGCTGTTTTCGGTATATAAAGGCTCATTCACCGATCCGCTGTTCTATGTGCGCCTGTTTACGCATGTGCTGGGACACGCGGGCATTTCGCATTACTGCAACAACATGATCCTGATCCTTCTGGTGGGACCCCTGCTCGAAGAAAAATACGGCAGCGGCAGGATTGCCGGCATCATCGCCACGGTGGCTTTCATCACCGGCGTGGTGCACATTCTTCTGCCCGGCAATACGGTATTGCTTGGCGCATCGGGTGTGGTCTTTGCCTTTATTCTTCTTTCGTCTGTCACCGGCAGCGGCAAAGGCATTCCTTTGACCACGGTCATCGTCGCCCTGATTTATATCACCCAGCAGGTTTACGAAGGTGTGGCAATGGCGGACAATATTTCCCAGCTCACCCACATCATCGGCGGCACGATCGGCGCTGTATACGGACTTTCGATGAAGCGTAAATGAACAATCGGGCATCCGGGTCATATGATCCGGATGTTTTCTTTTCCGGCAGAAGAAAAACAGCTGCTTTCGCAGCAGCTGTTTCTTCAACAATCAGATTGTGATTATTCGGCAATCTTCGCTTCGAGATCCTTGATCTCTTCCTGAAGCTTTTCGATGACTGCCTTCTTTTCCTCGATTCTCGACTGAATGCCGCGGATCTTTGTATAATCGCTGGTCTCGTATTCCTGCTCGCCGAGTCTTTCAACTTCAGCGCGGATGGTCTTGATCGAGTTCTGCTTGCGGTCGATGATCTCTCTGAAACGGTTCAGGCTGTCTTCATGCTTGGCATTCCAGAAGACTTCCTTGACTGCCTTGAAGGCATCCCAGAGCTTGTCGTTCTCTTCTCTGCCGGCGTTGCCAGCTGCTTTCCATTCCTTGTCGAGATTCTTCATCTGCTCAGTGATTTCCTTGGAGAAGTTTTTCTGGTCAACGATCTCCTGAGCCTTGGCGATCAGCGCCTTCTTTGCGTCGACGGCCTGCTTTCTCAGTTCATTTCTCTCATCGAAGAATGCTCTTCTCTTTTCGAAGAATTCTTTTCTGATGCCGTTGAACTGAGCCCACAGCTCATCGTCTGTTTCTCTTCCTGAGCTGCCTGCAGCCTTCCAGGAATCCATCAGAGCGTTCATCTTTTCGCCTGCCTGCTTCCAGTTCTTGACGCCTGCCAGAACATTGCCGGCCTCTTCGATCAGCTGCTTCTTTGTTTCGCCGGCCTTTGCACGCATCTCGTCCAGGTTGTCAAAGTAAGCTCTGCGCGCATCGTTGAACTGCTTTCTGGCAGCGGAGAACTTGCCCCAGAGTTCATCATCCGCATCGCCTGCGGAACCGATCTCCTGCCATTCATCCTGCAGTGTGCGGAACGCTTCCTGAGTCTTCTTCCATTCTGTGGAAGAAGCCAGCTCAACAGCCTCGGCAACGAGTTTTGCCTTGTCTTCAGCGTTGGCCTTGAAACGTTCAACTTTTGCATTGAAGGAGGACAGGGAGTTCTCAAGACGCTCCGCATATTCCTTTTCCTTCGCTGTGCCCCAGTCCTTCATCGCATCCCACTCAGCTCTGAGTTCAGCGATCTGTTCTTCTGTGTTGCCGGAGCTCTTCAGAATATCTTCCGCCTTGCGGCAAAGAGCGAGTTTCGCACGGACATCGTTTTCCATTGCCTCGACTGCATTCTCGCCAAACTCTGTGCCGTACTCGGTGTTTCCGCCGTCGCATGCCGGATGTGTCCACACATACATTGTGGTCTCTCCGTCATTGTCTACGCCGTACCAGCGGCCGCATCCGTCTACACCGACTTCCTTCGGCTGAACGGGGTTGCCGTTTTCGTCCTGTGCGCCATAGAGCACTTCCACAACCTTGCCGCCGAATGTGTTGTGCGGTTTGATTGTGATTCTAGCAAACTTTTCTTCAAATCCAGGTAATGTTTTCCAATCCATAATCGATCCCCTCTGTGTATTTGTATCTGACTGCAATCATCAGTTAATTACAGCTCTTAACATAATACTACAAACATCCGGTTTTTTGCATGATAAAGATTGTTTTTTTATACATATCGCGCTTTTAAAAGATTTTCTTTTCATTACCTGTCTAAATGGATTACACATGCATGAAGTATGTCACGGATTGTCCATATGATTTACAGGTGATCCAAAGACTTTCTTATACTGTCTTAATGATTTGTTTGGATATGTTCACAGGTCTTACACAATCATTGTCTATAATGAAAGTACAGATAAAGGAGCACTGATATGACAGAACAAGTACTCTCAATGCATCTGGATCTGAATGAAGGCAGTGAATTATCCATTATTTCCTCGGAGGCGGTGATTCTCGACGGGGAAGCCAAACTCTATCTGAATGTCAGCTGGGATTCCGCATTTGCGGATGAGCTCAGCATCGAAGTCAATGAATCATCCGTTTCAAAGATCATCACATCCGATATGCCCGATGCCGCTAAGCTTCTTAAGACAAGGCGCACCGGCATCATGTTCGACAGTATCGAGGCTGCCCTGGGTTCCAAGTACGGACGCATCTATGGCCAGCTGATCCGGCTGATTTCTTCGGCAATCAAAAACACAAGCGCATTCAAAAAAGCGGATGTGCCGAAATGGTACGCACCCGCCGCCTGAATTCCATAAGATCCACAATAGCCCAAAAGGCTCACAAGGGAGGTGTTGAAACCTCCTTTTGTTTTACTCTTCTTCCTCTTGCAGCAACTGCTTAAGCAGACGCTCGCGCTGATTGATGAAAAGACTTGTGATGCGGTAGCTGTCTGTTTCCTCATAGGAAATCGGATGAACCGTTCCTTCATCAAAGCTCAGGATTTCCGCATCCGGTGTGCCAAGCAATATCGGTGAATGCGTCACGATGATAAACTGTGCCCCGCGCTTGGCATATTCATTGATATGTAACAGAAGCGTCAGCTGACGCTGGGGTGAAAGAGCCGCTTCAGGCTCATCGAGCAGATACAGACCGTCCGCGCTGAAATGATTCCGCGCAATTGCCAGAAAGCTTTCGCCATGGCTTTTTTCATGGTAGTGCTGGGGTCTGCCGCCTTTCTGACGGCTGTATTCCTCCTCTTTGGTCGCCACGTTGTAAAAACTTTCGGCTCTGAGGAAATAGCCGGTGCGGATTCTGCGCACCCCGCGTATCAGACGGATTGCCTCATGGAGCGTGGAATGGGAATCGTATGTGGAGAAGGCGTAATTTCTTGTGCCGCCTTCGGGATTGAATCCGGCCGCCACCGCGATGCCTTCGAGAAGCGTGGATTTGCCGCTGCCGTTTTCCCCGGCGAAGAATGTCACAGGCGCATTGAAAACAATCTCATCCCTGTCTTTCAATGATTCAATCTTTCTGAGATAGGAATCATGCGGAATGATGCCCCAGTCAATATTCAAGCTGCGGATCAGCAGATCATTCGCCATGTGTTTTTCCTTATATGTATTGTTTCGGTTTTAACCTGTATTTCAGAACAGCTCTTCATCCGTTCTGATTCTCTGCGATGAATTTGCGGTGGGAAACGGCGCGCTTGACACGGATGGCCACTTCCTCGCCTTCAAAATGGAACGGATTCATGCCGGTTTCTTTGAAGCCTTTGATCACATCTTCCGCATCCTCATAAAGCTCTTCCGCCTGCATCATGCCGTAGAGTCTTGTCGGCATGATGTAAAACGGGGTATCGGGATTGGCTTCTGCCAGGCTTTTGGCATAGATGGCCATATGCGGACATAACATAACGATGTCCACCGGCTCAGAGCTCAGATCGAGCTTGTGCTGACCGAACTGGGGAAAGATGAATTTTACTTTGTCCTCCATCCCCTTTTCCTTTACTTCATTGTTCAGCTGGTTTACCAGCCCGCTGCTTGAAAAGCCGCCAAGGCATTTGATCATGATTCTGAGCATGGTTTCCTCTCCTGTCTGCATTTAATATCTGTCAATATTATCTGAATTCAGGCAGATCATTTCAACTGCTTTGAGAGGGTTTTGCGGATGAAAACGGAATGTTAAGATTGCATGCACTGGATGGCGTATTATTTAACAATTATCCGCAACAGGGTTAAAATAACCACGGAAAGTTTACGGAATGTTCACTTAAATGTCACATTCGGAAACTAGTATCAGAAACGTAAAAAGAAATTGGAGGTATACAGATTATGAGTGAATACAGAGAATCTGAAAACACTGAAGAAATCAGGAATACACAGTATACCGAAGTCAGACCGGCATACCAGCGTACAAACAGAAAAACCGGAAAGCAGGCGCATCCGATTGCCATTCTTGCGGCAAGCACCGTGATCTCAATGACATGCGGTCTTGGCGGCGGATGGTTCGCGGCAACGCATCTTGGCGGCGCGGGCACAACGGTTGTATATCAGTCCACCGCCTCATCCACTTCCCCGATGACTTCCGCTTCCGGAGCCGCAACCGGCATGAGCATTGCCGATGTGGCAGCCAAGGCAAGCCCGAGCATCGTTGAGATCGTGATCACCGCAACCGCCCAGGGATACGGCTTCTTCGGAGGCACCTATACAACCCAGGGTGCAGGCAGCGGCGTCATCATTTCCGATGACGGATACATCATCACCAACAACCATGTCGTGGATGGCGCGGAAAGCATCACCGTCACCCTGTATGACGGCAAGCAGTATGAAGCGGAACTGATCGGCAAGGATGCCAAATCAGATATCGCGGTCGTCAAGATCGATGCCGGCAACCTGACCCCGGCAACCGTCGGCGACTCTTCCAAGATCGCAACCGGCGATACCGCAATCGTTATCGGCAATCCTCTGGGAACCCTTGGCGGCAGCGTCACCAGCGGCATCATCTCCGCAACCACCCGTGAGATCGTGATTGAAAATGAATCAATGGAGCTGATCCAGACCAACGCGACCATCAACTCCGGCAACTCCGGCGGCGGCCTGTTCGACGGCAACGGCAACCTGATCGGTATCGTCAATGCGAAGGACTCCGGCCAGACCAGCTCCGGCGCACTGATTGAAGGCATCGGTTTTGCCATCCCGGTCAACACCGCGATGGATGTGGCTTCCGAACTGATGGCCCATGGCGAAGTGACAAACCGTCCGACCATCGGCGTCTATCTGCAGCAGCTCACCCAGGATACCCAGAACTATAAAGCAGGTCTTTATATCACGGATACCATCACCGGCAGCGGCGCGGAGGCAGCGGGCTTAAAACCTTATGACAGAATCACTGCCATCGACGGCAATGAGGTGACAAGCTATCAGGATCTTTCGATCTATCTGCGTCAGAAGGCAGTCGGCGACAAGATCACCCTGAGCATCGTCCGTGACAATCAGGAAATGGACATCGAGGTCACCCTGACCGGTTCCCTTTCCACAAATGAAACAACCAGCCAGCAGCAGGAACAGACTGAACAGCCACAGCAGGATGAGCAGTCCGGAAACTCCCTGCCGGGCTACTGGCCGCAGCCGTAAGGCTCCGCAAATACCAATCAAAAACGCGCTCGTATGCAGCGCGTTTTTAATATGTGCTCAGAACAGAATGTTTTTCATGCACACCATCGGTTTCATTTCATCATAGTTCCAGCTGTGCCTCGCATCCCCGCGGCAATACCTGCGGTGTTCGCAGGCAGCGCATGTGCTGTTTTCATCTGCGAAGTCTTTGCGGAAGATTTCAAAGCGCTGATTCCAGACATCGCTGAAGCGCTCTTTGAAGATATTGCCCTGGATGGTTTCGGGCCGCCGCTCAATATCAAGGCATGCGCCGATATCTCCGTTGGCCATGATCGAGCCGGTATAGACGCCCGCATTGCATAACCAGTACCAGTCGCGGACTTCCGCTTCATAATCAAGGCCCAGATAATGGGAACAGCCATACAGGACAGGATAGCCCTGCTTTCTCTTCTCTTTGATAAAGTTCATCAGCCGGATATGATCTTCCCTTGTCAGCATCAGTTCCGGTCTCAAGAGTGCCCTGCCGATCGGCTCGAGCGCAGCCAGCCGCCAGGAATCGATGTCAATGCGGTCCATGATTTCAAACAGCTGATCGAGTTCTTCGATATTTTTATGATTGATCACGGTTGTGATCTGCACCGCTTCAAAGGCATCCTCATCGATCAGATTCTGAATGCCTGCCATGGCTCTCACATAGCCGCCTTTTGTGCCTCTTAAACGGTCATGGGTTTCCTCAAGGCCATCAATTGACACCGAGATGGTGCGCATGCCGGTTTCGGCAAGTTTATGGGCAATCTCAGGTGTGATCAGGGTGGCGTTGCTGGTCATGCCCCAGCGGTAGCCAAGCTGATCAGCATAAGACATGATTTCAAAGAAGTCTTTTCTTAACAGCGGCTCGCCGCCGGTGATGCATAACATCATTTTTGAAATGTCAAAGTCTTCCTTCACCTCATCAAGAATGCGTTTGTAGTCATCAAGACTGAGATCCTCACTGCCGGTGTAATCGCAGGAAGAGCCGCAATGAAAACAATGTTCATTGCAGCGGAGTGTCAGCTCGAGAAACAGATGGCGCAGTTCAGGCTTCCTATACAGTCTGTTTTCCACGTAATCCGCAAGCTTTTCCAGATGGTTCTGTTTGACTTCCCTGATTGATTTCACTGGTATTCTCCCTATCTGGTTTCACTTCCCGCAGGCGGGCCGTAGAGCGGTTCGGCGACATTGTCACCCGGCTCATAATTCTCATCCGGCACTTCGGTTACAGGCGGTCCATAGACACCTTCCAGTGCGTTTTCCTCCGGTTTGTATTCTTCCTTCTGTTCGCCTTCATCCGTTTCGGGTTCAGGGGTTTTGTTTTCCTCATCGCTCTCTTCACTGATCGGTGGACCGTATACATCGACCGGCTCATTTTCTTCCGGGGCAAATGAGCATCCCGACACGCAGAGTCCGGCAATGATGGCGGAAGCGGTCACACGGAGTTTTTTCGCTTTTTTCATAATGTGGTCCTCCTTTGTGTACAGGGCTGTACTTCAATTCCATTATATCGGAAAACAGGAAGACATCCACGCGCCTTCCTGTTTTCAAATCTTAATGTTGGACTGACTACGCGTTCTTTTTTGCGATGGACTCCAGTCCTTCCGTACGGATCAGCTTTGTCTCGGTGCCCTTCTTGGAACGGGTTTCCACGAGAATCCAGTCTTCATCCGCATCCAGGATGATATTTGAACCATTCTTTGTATTGCCGTAAAGCATGATATCCGCATCCTGATAATCCTCTTTGAGATCGAGGACCACATCGCTTCCGATATATTCCGAAGCGGCTTTGATTAGGGCTTTGCGGTCAATGTGCTGTGTTGTGCCCTCCATCTTTGTCAATGATCGTTCCAGCTGTGTGATTCTGGATTTGAGTGAAGAGATTTCAGTATAAGCCAGCAGCCCGAAAATGCTGAAGACAAATGCGATATACTCCATTATTCTTCCTCCTTTTCATAGGCGATGCTCAATACGGAAGAGACAGGAATCAGCTTTTCAAGTTCGCCCTTTTTCGTCTGCGCCTTCACTTTCATCCATCCGCCTTCCAGGCTGACAATCTCACATACGGTATTCCAAAGATCCATATCCGCCTCATCCTCAAAGAATGTGAATCTCACCTTTTTGCCAAGCGCATCTTTGAGAAGTCTGCTCACCGGATCTGTATGGATGGAAGGTGTTTCATCTTCTTTGATTTCATCATTGAGCAGATAATCGCAGCTGACCTGAAGCAGTTTTGCAAGATCGGCGATCTTGTCAATATCAGGCATGACACTGCCCGCCTCCCAGCGGCTGACGGTCTGTCGGGTCACGCAGAGGTCTTCCGCGAACTCCGTCTGGGTCATGCCGAGGTCTTTTCTGCGGCGGGCTATTTTGTTTCCAAGTCCGTTCATATTTACATGTTTTCCTTTCTTTCTGCACTCTCATCTTAGAAAGAAACAAGCCTGATCACAAGAAAACAGCGCGTTCATAATGTAACATGGCATGTTACATTGACTGATTTCCGGCTGATTTCATTCTGATCTTTGCTTTTTTCCCGATACGGTTTCATTTCATCTTCAATTTCTGCGAAGTAACTGACTGATCTGCTCCAGAACAAAAAAGTCCCGGAGCCTGACATCGGCAAAACCGACATCTGGCTCTGGGATACTTTTCTCATTTTTTGCCTTCTCACAGAAGCTGCTCTATCACTTCTGCACTGTCGCCATTGATGCAGATGGACTGTTTTTCGATCTGCACCGGGCAATAAGCCTCGCTATAATTGAGGCAGGCGTAGACTGCCTTCGGGTTGTCATTCGTCATCTGCCAGAAAGGATATTTGCAGATAACAGGCGTTCCCATTCCGATACCGATCTCCAGATAAAGCACATGCAGTTTCTCATGCCTTCTCAGGAAATCGGAGTATGCTGCCGATGCTCTCTTCCAGCCTTCGTCCTCAACGAATGAATCATCACAGCGAAGATTTGTAGTCACATCCGAGCCGTCATCCGGGCATTTGGGGATCAGTTCCTTCGGGATCCGCATCAGAAGTGTCCCGTCCTTCGGCGGCTGGAAGACATTCTCAGAATCTCTGACGAAGCCCTGTGCCTCCATCGCCTTCATGACCCATTCTTCGTTGTCATAGGTTTTCCGGTTCTTCGGATCTACACTCTGGAATAAACCGTAGTCGCCCTGCGTGTAGAAAAGCCGCTTTTTATCAAAACCTGCCTTCTGAAACTGGTGATCGACGTTCGTTGTGATGACGAAATAATCTTTGTCCTTCACCAGTGACAGAAGATTATCGTAGACAGATTTCGGCGCTGGTACATAGCGGTTAATGTAGATATTTCTGGCCCACCAGGCCCAGCGGGTTTCGGCATCCGGAAAAGGATAGAAACCACCGGAATACATATCCTGAATGCCAAACCTTTTCGCAAAGTCTCCAAAGTACTTCTCAAACCGTTCACCGCTGTAGATAAAACCGGCTGCTGTGGAAAGCCCTGCTCCGGCTCCGATCACGATGGCATCGGCTGACTCAATTTCGTTTTTCAGCTTTGCGATAGCTTCCGCACGGGAGAGTTTTCCTCTGCTCATGCCACCCTGAAAAGAACGAACCGCCAGGATCCCTCGGTTGATGGATTCCAGATATCCGTTCGGAAGTTCATTGTAATTCTGTTTCATAATATGTTTTGTCCTCATCTTTGAAAACATTGAAGATCACTCTTTCCATGGCATTAGGATGTTCAAAAAGCCATTCCGTCACAGCCTGAACCGCGATCTCCGCTGCCCTTTTATTCGGGAAGTGGAAGACACCGGTGGAGATGCAGCAGAAAGCAACTGAGTGCAATCCGTTTTCCAGGCACATGTCAAGTGTGTTTTTGTAGCAGGCAGCCAGATCCTGCTCAAGATCTTTTGTCAATCTTCCTTCTACGATCGGTCCGACGATATGGATGACCTTCTTTGCCGGAAGATTATATCCGTCCGTCAGCATCGGAACCGCTGTCGGCTGTTCATAATCCGGACCGTACTTTGCCCTGAGTTGATTCATCTGACGATTGCACTCCGCCCGAAGCTGGATCCCTGCGAAGGTATGGATGCAGTTCTCCACACTTGTCTGACTGTGACATTTCTGTGTGTATGCCTTCCTCTGCATCATTTTAATGATTCTGAATCACACACAATTTCCTTACAATACCACTGTGCCATCAAGCGGTATGCAACCGGCTGTATCAAAGAAACTGATACAGTCTTTCCTGATACAACCATTCAAAAACTTGTGTGAGTAGCTTCGAATTGTCAAAAAGTCTTCCAGCAGTTGTCTTTTAGAAAAGCTGTAATTATACCCGCGTCTTCTCCCTCATAGTAGGCCACAAGAAGCTTCTTAAACTCAGCAACATGCACCTCCGGAATCACCAGAAATCCCTGTCCATGGGCAATCAGGAAATGATTCGCAAAGATGACGGCAGCGCGCTTATTCCCATCGATGAAAACCTGTGTTTTCATCGTATACAGGCACAATGAGATTGCTTTATCGATATCCTCCGTATCATACTGCAGTATCTCTTCAATTCTTTCCCTGACCTCAAATTCCATTGGAAGGGGCGGAATATAAGATGAACCTCCGATTGTTACAGGAACACCGCGGATCCTTCCGCCGTCAGCAAAAAAGCCCTCATTCACAAGCCTGGCAATATGACAGAGAACATAGTAATCGCTTTTTGCCTGTATTACGTCCTGGTCCAGAATGAATTCCCAGGCATGCTTCAGGTTCAGGATCTTCTGGACATCCGAAGCGGTCATACCATTTACTTTACCGTTCTCTATGATCTCCTCTGTCTGCGGAAATGAAGTGGCAACACCTTCCAGAACCGCCTGATCATAGATGTTGGCCTTCATGTTGGCTCTGGCAAAGTCCAGATTCTCAATCACACGGGGAGAAAGTTCGATTTCCTGATAGCCTAATTCCGCCAGTGTCTTATCGAGTTTTCTTAACCTCTTCCGGATCTCACGCGCTTCTCTGGTGTTTCGCAAAAGCAGCTGGTACAGTTCATCCGAATACGTTCCGACATAGGTGGATGTGACCCTGCTTCCGACCCGCTTTCTTGTATAGAGATACTTCTGGCCGCTTACTTCTTTGATTTCAGGTGTACCTTCATAGGGAATCAGCGATAATCTTGCGTTCAGATCAGCCCGCTCACGAAGAACAGATTGTATTTCATCAAATGCAGACATAATATAAATCTCCTTTAGGGAACATTTCTATGCATATTATATTAAGATGTTCCCTAAAATCCAAGAAGCATTAGGGAACATTTTCCTTGTTGCTGATGAAAACGTTCCCTAAAACAAGTGATTTATTCATGTGACAGTTAAAATTCAGAACGGCTCATGTTCTCATGAAACCGCCAAAGCTCTCACTGGCCATCTGTAATTCGTCTTCAATTACCACAGCCCCGGCAATGATCAGAACCGGAAAAACTTCAATCACAATCATGATCGCCATAGAATTCCAGATGTGCCGCATGATTGTAAAGATAATGCGGCCGATAATGCGCAGCATCAGAGCGCTGCGGCTTGCGCAAAACATGAATTCAAGAGTCTGCATTACACCTGCTGCGCTGTTGAAAAATGCCATATTCGATTTCCTCCTTTGCCGTCTCTGCAGCTGATAATGTGTAATTCCTCTTTTTCCATATGTTCAGAAAAAACAACCCCGAACCTTTTTCAGTCCGAGACCGTCAATGACAAAGTGTTAAGTTGTGGTTTTATTCCGCTTCCGGCTCACACAGATTGTTTTTATATAACATCAGGTCAATATCCTTGAAGACATTGAAGATGGCCTTGATCCGGCTGCCGGTTTCATCCAGGTATTTCGTGACAGTTTCAACAGCGATTTCTGCCGCTCTTTGATTCGTGAACATGAATACGCCTGTGGAAATACAGCAGAAGGCAATGGATTCAAGATGATTTTCATCCGCCATTTCAAGGCATGATCTGTAACACTGTGCCAGAAGCCGTTCGTTTTCTTTGGTCAGCCGACCCTGAACGATAGGACCTACCGTATGGATAATATATTTGCTCGGAAGGTTAAATCCCGGTGTGATCTTGGCCTGACCGGTAGGCTCAGGATAGCCTTGTTTTGTGATAATGCTATTTGTAAAGAGCCTTAACTCAATCCCTGCTTTCGAACCAAGAATGTTCTCCATCGACATATTCATGATTTTTCATAAGCTGTTACACTCCGGAATCATTTTTCTTCAGAGTCCAAGATTGTCATGCATGCTGTTGTAAACGCCGTGACTGACCGCTGTACGGATAATTTCCAGCATTTCATCTTCCGAGGCGTTAAACTGCTGTTCATGCCACCAGAGAATGGAAGTGAGAATGTTTCCGCTGATCAGTCTGGCGTAGTAAGAAGCCATACTGCGACGGGCTGCAGGAATTGAAAAATGCTTTACCATCTGCTCAAGAATCTTTTCACTGTAGATCCGGTGCATGTCGCCCGATAGATCTATCGGAAGATCATGTCCGCATAAGATCACAAGGACACTACGGTTCTTTTCAAAGTATTTCAGAAGCGGCAGGAAAGATTCCCGGGTTTCCTCCTCCCCCAGCTCAGGCAGGGCGATAAAATCCGTGCGCAGTGCTCTCTGGAATTCATCGAGCTGTTCCCGGCACATTTTTCTGACCAGGTCATATTTATCTTCATAGTTTCTGTAGAATGTGGAACGGTTGATGCGGCATGCCTCAATCAGCTGGTTTACTGTAATCTTTTCAAACGGCACTGTCTCCAGAAGCCGGATCATCTGGTTCTGAATGTTTTCGCGTGTTTTAATCACCCGCAGGTCAACTGACATATGGAATGCCTCCTTCCCTGCAAAATATAAACCAAACGGCACACGCTTTCAATGAAGTATGAAACAGTTATGCAATATATGTTGCATAAGCACCAGCTGTTGTAAACCTGTTGCTTGAACGCCTCCTTCATACAGTTTAGATTGTGAATACAATAACAAGTAAGAGGAGGACACTCAATGAAAAACCAATTCTATCCAAAGCTTTTTGAAAAAGGCCGTTTAGGCAATGTCGTCATTAAAAACCGCATTGTGCGCAACTCCATGGGCACATATCTCGGCAACCCCGACGGAACTGTAACAGACCGCCAGATCAAGGCGTATGCGGAAGCAGCCGAAGGCGGCGCAGGTCTGATCTTCATGGACAACGTTGTCCCTGTACCTATGACTTCCTGCGGTCTGACCGCACATGCAGATGAGTATGTGGCCGGTCTTTCGCTTCTGGCGGAAGCGGTCAAGGAACATGGCGCTGTGCCGGGGATGCAGATTGCGCACCCGGGCCGTGACGCTGCTTTTGTCGGCAGTGCTGACGTCATCGGTGCTTCCCCTATTACTTTTGAACCCTGGTACCAGATGGGTGCCAAACTGCCCCGCTCGCTGAGCATCGAAGAAATCCATGAACTGGTGGCTGCCTTCGGACGTGCAGCTGCCCGCTGCAAGGACGCCGGATTTGAAGTGCTGGAACTCCATGGCGCTGCCGGTTGCATTCCCACCAATTTCCTTTCACCCCATGACAACAAGCGCACAGACATGTACGGCGGCAGCCTTCAGAACAGAATGCGTCTGCTGCTTGAAATCGTACGCGCCATGAAGCAGGCCGTCGGTCCGGATTTCCCGGTCGGCGTCAAGCTGAGCACAGAGGACTGGGAACCGGAAGGAATCCGTATTGAGGAAACCATCGAAGTCGCAAAGGCACTGGAGCGTGAAGGAGTTTCCCATCTGAACCTGATGGGCGGCACACATGCGACTGCTGCCATGGAATTCGTTCTGCCCAACTGTTTCAACGCTGCTCTGACAAAAAAGATCAGGGATGCCGTTAACATTCCTGTGTTTGTCGGTCACAATATCTTCTCCCCTGAGGAAGCTGAAAAGCTCCTTGAAGAAGGCTGCGGCGATTTCGTCGCCCTGGGACGCTCCCAGCTGGCTGATCCAGCCTGGGCACGCAAGGCAAAGGAAGGCCGCGCAGAGGACATCACCCCCTGCATCAACTGCATGATCGGCTGTATCGACAAGGGAATGCTTGGCCACCATGTCATCCATTGTACCGTCAATCCTACCCTCTACAAGTATGAATGCGCCCCGGTTGTTCCGGCTGAAACTGTTAAGAACGTGGCTGTTGTCGGCGGCGGTCCTGCCGGCTGCGAAGCAGCTCTTACGGCAGCAAAACGCGGCCATAAGGTCACCCTGTTTGAAAAGCGCGAAATCGGCGGTGCAATGATTGAAGCTTCCGCTCCTGAGCACAAGGCCAATATCCGCCGTCTGATCGAATTCTACAAGCGGCAGATCGAAAAGCAGGAAAACATCACACTGAAGCATGAAGCAGCGGACTTCGAAACACTGAAAACCGGCTTTGACGCAGTCATCATCGCCATCGGCGGCAAGGCACGGAAGCTGAACGTCAATGGAATTGAGCGTGAGCAGGTTGTTTCCGCCATGGATTATCTTGGCGGAAAAATGCAGGTAAGCGGCAATAAAGTGGCAGTCATCGGCGGCGGCATCACCGGCGCGGAAACAGCTCTTGAACTGCATGAAGCAGGCAAGGAAGTCACTGTCGTTGAAATGGCGGATGCCTTCCTGGCTAATCCGGCTTCTTCCTGCCAGGCCTACAGCATCAAGATTGCTGAAGCGGGAATCCGTGTCCTGACCGGCAAGCGCCTTGAAGCGGTGAACGATCATAGCATTACACTGATCGACCGCTGGGGAAACACATCGGAAATCGAAGCTGACGCGGTTGTCACAGCAGCAGGCTTCACTGCACAGCATTCTCTGGCAGATCAGCTGGATGAAGCGGACATTGAAGTTTACAATGTCGGCGACAGCAAACGTGTTCGTCAGATCTATGACGCTGTTCACGAAGGATTTGTTGCGGGACGTCTTGTATAATCACATAGCTAAAAAAGCCGGCGGTGAAATCCGTTGGCTTTTCATTTTCAATAAAACGGAAGGTATATTAACAATTTAGTGAACTCATCTGATCCGGCCATCAGGCATAGATAACCGAATAGCCCCGCCTGGCTTTAAGCCAGTTAATGCGAGCCATTCCCGTAAGTCCTTCACGATACTTCATGACCGCAGGATCATCGAAGATATCTTCCTGTTGCTGACGGATGAAGTGATAAAAAAAGACGCTTACTTGCATCCCCGATGGGAAAAACAAATAAACGTCTTACTGCCTGTACTTGCTATTCAGTTGTCTTCAGTGCTTACAGCTTCATCAGGATCTCCCGGATGTCTCCGTTGATGCAGATGGATCTGTCTTTGATTTCATCCGGCGCATAAGCCTGTCCGTAATTGAGACACGCATATACCGCATCTTTGTTTGCGGCAGTGATGCGCCAGAAAGGAAATTTGATGATGGATGGTGTGTTATAGCCGACGCCAAGCTCCATTAACAGGGTTTTTGTACCGGAGTGTCTTCTGATGAATTCGGTATATCTTTGCGCGGCCGTGTGCCAGCCTTCATCTTCGACAAAGGTATCATCCGCACGCAGATTCATCGCCATCTCTTTTCCGTCATCTTCGCAGTACGGGATCAGCTCTGAAGGAATATGCATTTGAATCTGCTTGGGATCTCTGACAATCAGCGTATCATCCTCTCCAATTTCAAAGCCCTGGGCCTCAAGCATTTTCAGCACTGCGTCCCTGTTGTCATATGTCTGATGCGCAAAGCTGCCGGAAGGATCTGAACTCTGGAACAGTCCATAATCGCCCTGTGTATAGAAGAGTCTCTTTTTGTCAAAGCCGGCACGCTGGAAACAATGGTCGACATTGGTGGTGATGACAAAATAATCTTTGTCTTTGACAAGTTCATACAGTTTTTCATACAGATCAGACGGAATCGGCGCATAGCGATTGATCCAGATGTTTCTGCTCCAGAAGGCCCATTTTTCCTCATCGCTTTCAAACTGTGTGAAGCCGCCGCTGTACATGTCGTGGAAACCGTATTTTTCTTCAAAATCGAAGAAATACTTTCTGAAGCGCTCACCGCTGTATGTATATCCCGCCGCAGTTGAAAGTCCTGCCCCGGCACCGATGATCAGGGTGTCGGCTTCATTCAGGGCTGTCTGCAGTTTTTCAATCAGATTGTTTTGTGACTGTGTCATATTCCTTTTTCCTCAAGCTTTCAGCAGTCTGCTGTAAATCTCATAATCCTCATTGCCAAAGACATTGAAGATCACGCTGATCTGACTGCCTGTTTTATCCAGCCATTTTCTGACTTCATCAACTGCGATTTCTGCGGCTTCTTCACGCGGGAAACGGAAGACGCCGGTGGAAATGCAGCAGAAGGCAATGCTTGAAAGACCATTTTCTTCCGCGCACGCAAGACAGCAGCGGTAACAGGAGCGCAGCTGTTCTTTATGATGCTCAGTCAGTTTTCCTTCCACAACCGGACCGACCGTATGGATGACATGAGTGGAAGGAAGATTGTAAGCGGATGTGATTTTCGCCCGGCCGATGGGCTCATCATATCCCTGTTCTTCCATCATCTTTGCGCATTCACAGCGCAGCTGAACGCCTGCGTATGTATGAATGGCATTGTCAATGCATGTGTGGTTTGGCACAAAGCAGCCGCACATCGCGGAATTGGCCGCGTTGACAATGGCATCGCATGCCAGAAGTGTGATATCCCCCTGCCAGAGATAGATTCCCTTCTGCAGAGGTTTCAGTTCACGAAAGTCCGTGATTCCCTTCTGTTTCAGTTCTTCCTGCAGATAGGCATCCTGGATGGCAAGGAATTCCGGGTCCGCTTCTTTGGGCATCCGCACATTCATGAGCGCTCTTAATAATTGTTTCTGCGCCGCATCCGATGCGGGAATTCTGATATCCCGGTATTGAGGATCCTCATCAAGAAGATACCGGATCAGACTGTTTCTTCTTTCCTGCTGATTCATTTCACGTATCCCCTTTCCTGAAAATCCTGATGTTCAGTCTTTGAATTTAATTTCAAGATCGCGGAAGAATGCTTCGGTGCCGATTTCACAGAAGAAGCCGACGGAGCCGCGGGCATCCTTGCCGTGTTTCATATCACTGACCGTGAGGACCGGTTCTGTTTCCTCATTGAGATAGAACGCGGCTTTCTCATCCTCAATCACTGCGGTCAGCTGCACCCATTCATCAAGACCATAGCGGATCGGCGCCTCATATCCGGTAATGCCGAATTCTCTGAAGTAGGCAAATGTGTAGCCGGGATAGGAGAAATACTGACAGCCATGGGATCTGCGGATTGGATCATCGCTCATGCCGTTGGTCGGTCTGGTATAGAAGGATTCAAATTCGCTGCTGTTTTCATTGACGCGATAGACAATGCCGATGAATCCTCTGGCAAAATCCGGTGCGTCCGCAAGCAGACGGCTGAGCATTTTGACACGGATAATGCCGTTATGGAAATCACAGTCTTTCAGTTTCACGATCGTGTTCTCGTCAAACTGCATGATCTTGTCCGCCTTGATTGCACGGATCGCTTTGACACCATCAATCTCAGTTTCATCAATCTTTGTATATACGGTTTCGAATTCTTCAATATTTTCTGTCACTGTACGTTTCATAACTGCCTCCCTTTGTGCATGGATATCATAACAGGCGTCGATAATGGATGAAAGTACGCACTTTTTTGTAACCGGCTTTTCAGTCGTTTCCGCCCGAAAGCGTATACCTGCGGTGAGTCAGCTGCGGTGAGAATGATTCAAACTCCGTCTGAACATCGCTCAGATAATAACCGATCACAACCTCGCGCATGTTTCCAAACTGTGATGTCAGTACCGGACTGTTTTCAAAGCATTTTTCAATCACTTCCGGATCATCCGTAAAATTCACTTTCCCGCTGACTCTGACATAAGTCATGGTTGGCTGATCGCAGACGCAGATCTGAATATACGGATGGGCGAGCAGTTCTTTGTAGGAGGTGTAAAAAGTGACAGTGTCAAAATACAGCAGGCCATCCTCTTCATATTTGAACTCGAAGGTCTGACCTGCGCATTGCCGTCAAGTCCCAGAGTTGCGGCATATTGAAGCGGAAAACGCTCAAATGTCTTCACAACCACTTCCAGTCCGTTTTCATAATCCAGCGCCTGGAAGAATTCCAGTATTTCATTTATATCACTCATTTCCTCTTTCTCCCTTTGGTCTGATGCGCATGCGCAAAGCAGAAACAGCGTTGCGATAAGAAGCTTTTTCATATTCACCTGATAATCCTGACACGGTTTTCCTTACGCGGTTTCATGGAAGGATAAACCCCGTCAATATAGCCCAGCAATACAAAGCAGCGGGCTGTATAATCCGGTTCAATGCCCCACTCATTCATTAATGCGCGGCCGTATTCAGATTCGAATGTCTCTTCCGCCCGGCCGATGATGGCACTCGCAACACCGAGATCACTTGCCTCAAGAATCATGTTTTCAGCCGTGCAGAATGAATCGGAAATGCTGTATTTTCCTTCTATGCGGTTAAAGATGATGCATACCGTGGGAGCGTTGTAAAAACCGCTTGGAATGGAAGGATCATCGATGATGCTTGGCTGTTCGTCTGAAACATGCGCGGATGCAGGTCGTTTCATCACACTGACATTAATCCTGCCAAGATGATCTGAAATCTCACGGTTCTGCAAAGCGACAATTTTCACCCTCTGCATATTTCCGGCACTTGGCGCGCAAAGACCGGCTTCAAGGATCTTTTCAAGCTCCTCCTCTTTAATCTGTTCAGTACGGTATTTCCGTACTGTGCGTCTGTTTCTGATCAGGTCAATCATTTCCTTCATAAACAAATTCTCCTTTTCTGCGCACTGGTATTCTTGCATGTCCGCAAACCTGGAAAAAGTACGCACCTTTTTGTAACCATGGTATAGTTATGGCAAATCATCAGGAGGTGCCGATGAAAACAAGAGACCAACTGCCTGAATGTCCGGTGGCGACCACTGTGCAGCTGATCGGTTCAAAATGGAAGCTGCTGATTCTCAGAAACCTCATTGCAAGGCCATGGCGTTTCAATGAGCTGAAAAGAGATCTCGACGGGATTTCAAACAAGGTTCTCACCGAATCTCTGCGTTCCATGGAGGAGGACGGCATCATTACCAGAACCGTATATGACGAAAATCCTCCGAAAGTGGAATATGCGCTGAGTGAGCTTGGCAATATGATGCGTCCAATCATCAATGCCATGGCGGAGTTCGGCACAGAATACAAAACCAATTTGAAATGAAAGAAACCTCTTCATACAGTCTGTCAGATCAGACTGTGCGATGAGGTTTTTAAATCATTCTGAATTGGATGGAACTGCCCATGAGGTCATTCACCGATGAAGCGGTAATGGCCGAGAATGTCAGTGCGCATGGACAGAACATCCTCTTCGTAATAGCGCTGAAACGGTCCGTAATGATGGATCAGATACGGAACACCGAAGCGGTTGCGGCGGTCTGAAACAATGCCGATATGTTCCTTGAAAATCACGATATCCCCGCCCTGCCATTCGCCTGTTTCATTCGGGTCGGTACTCAGGGAAAGCGCGTGATGTTGGAAATAGACGATCAGATTTCTGACTCTGCGGAAATCGATATTGGCATCGGGTGTCTCCACATTGTAATCATCATAATTGGTCCGGATATCATGATCCACGAGAGCCGAAAGATCATAGCCCGCACCTTTCAAGGCAAACGCCACGACATCCGTGCATACCCCGTATCCGTCATCCGGATAACCGCCGTCATAATAGCGGCTTTTGTATTCAGGACGGGTTGCGAGATATTCCCATGCGCTTTGCAGGATATCCGTCTGATCGTCAATGCCGTCCCCGTCCTGATCAAGCTCACTGACATAAGCGGGGATCTTTCCGCTGTAACGGTCCGGCAGTCTGCGGTCGCTTGGCGGCAGCAGATACAGCAGACACAGTATGATCAGAAGCAGCACGAAAACCGCAAGGATGATCATTCTCAGTTTCCGGGGTTTCAGTTTCTTCATAATCTCATTGTATCTTTCACGAATTCAACCGCAAGCTCTGAAACCAGAACTTCATCTTTTTCATAGAAACCGTGGTCCGCGCCCCGAACGCGGATCAGCTCGGCATCTTTGAAAATCTTTACTGCCCGCTCGGAATATTCAATGGGCACAAGGGAGTCGGCCGTGCCATGGATGATCCGAACCTTTCCCGGATAACGCATGTGCTCATAGATGTCAACGGACAGCGCGTCTGTCGCATAAAGCGAGGAAACCGTGCAGCCAAGGCAGCGGAATGTTTCGGGAATGCCGTCTTTGTTTTTCAGAAGGTTTCTGACAAAATCACGGATCACATAAGCCGGATAAAGCGGAATCAGACCGCGGATCTCATCGCTTCTCTGATCTGCAACATAGGTAATGACATAGCCGCCCTGGGAGCCGCCCATCAGATACAGATTTTCTTTGTCTGTCTCAGGCAGTTTCCGGATGCCGTCAATCACGGTATTGAGATCCTTCACTTCACTCAGCACGGACATTTCGGTCATCTTTCCATCGCTTTTCACCTTCGGTCCTCCGCCGATGAAATCAAAACAATAGGCAGCGATGCCCTTGCGCGCAAAGATTGTCGCGTAATATTCATGATCATTCAGATCAGCGCCAAAGCCATGGCAGATGATAACCATAGGGAAAGGGTCCTTTCCTTTGGGCAAGTGAAGATGGCCGTAAATCTTTTTGCCGTCCCTTTCAAAACACAGTTCTTTCATCATATTCAATCCATATTCTTTTCAGCCCACGCTGAATCTTTCAGAATGGCTCTGGCAACTCCGATCAGATCGATCTGATATGAGGCAAGAAGTTCGTCAGCCTGCTCACGGGTTTCAATCCCGCCGGCTGTGATCACGGGGATATTGACCGCCTTGCGGATGGCGTCGGTTTCATTTCTGAAATAGCCCGCGTCTTTGACAAGCGGACGGATATAGCCGCTCATTCCGCCGGACACATCAATCAGATCAGCGCCTGCTTCCTCAAAGCGTTTTGCGGCAAGCGGTGCCTCTTCCGCTGCTGCGCCGCCTTCAAGATCCTCCACCGCGCCAAAGCGGATGGCAACCGGATAATCCTCACCGACCGCCCTGCGCACGGCTTTGATCACTTCGCAATGCAGTCTGGTTCTGCCTTCAATTGTTGTGCCGTTATAGGCATCGGTTCTCGGATTATAAAGCGGCGAGTAAAACTGGGAAAGCAGATAGCCGTGGGCAGCGTGGATTTCCACTCCGTCAAAGCCGGCAGCCTTGCAGCGGGAAGCTGATTTCGCAAAGCTCTCAATCACATGATCGATATCGTCCTGCGTCATCATTTTTGCCAAAACTGCGGGCTCATTGCGTCTGGCAAACTCAACCGCTCCGGCTGATTTCGGTTCTTTGATCACTGCCTTTCCGCCGGCATGGTTGATCTGCAGGAATGCCTTGGAGCCATTGGCATGGATCACATCCGCAAGCTTTTTCAGACCTTCGATATCGCTGTCATCACTGACTGACATCTGGTTTTCACTGGCTTTTCCTTCGGCAAGGATATATTCATGTTCAACAATCACAAGGCCGATCTTTCCGCCTTTTGTCTTTTCGTCATAATATGCGAGCAGGTTCTCTGAAACCTTTCCGTCATCGGATTTTCCGGTCGCCATCGGCGGCATGACCAGCCTGTTTTTCAGGCTGAATTTCTTTGAAACAAACGGGTCTGTCAATACTGTCATAATCAGATCTCCTTATGCGGATTATTATACTTTCTTTTTATGATCTTTTTGTCTGATACACACTCATCTCGATCATGATAGGATGAAGATGAGGATAAGCATATGAGTAAAGACAATATAAAAGTGGAATCCAGAGCCGAACTCACCGAATCGCAAAAGACACGTGAGCAGGCAAAGGATGCCGAAGCAATTAAAAAGAAAAAACAGAAAGCAGCCGAAGATGCTGAGAAAGCTCATGCAGCAGCGGAAGCAGAAAAAGAGGAAGCAGCACGGAAAGCCAAAGAGGAAGAGGAAAAGCTTGCGGCTGAAAAGGAAGCACAGAGCGAACAGATCGCAGCTCTGGCAGCCGGTGCGGCAGCGGCCGCTTTGAAAAACACCGGCAAAATCAGATGGAATGATTTTCTCAAAGGCGCTCTGATCGGTCTTTTGTGCGGAATGCTGATTGCATACTTCATCCTGGACAGGATGTATCAGAATATGATGAATGCCCAAACAGAAACACCGGCGGAAACCGAAGAGCCTTCGGGTCCTTCCTCGGTTGAATTTGAGGAAGCGGTGCTTGAGGCAGCCAGTGAGCATTCCGAGCTGATTGTCATGGAACAGCCCCTTTCCATCCCCACCACCATCACCAAAAGCGGGCTGGGCAATCTTGCCATCTTCTCCAAGGTCAAGGATGTCACCTATTACGGCACAGGCGTCTATACCGTCGATCTTTCAAAGATTGACGCAAAACATATCCGTACCGATCTCTTTAACCGCACGGTCAATATTCTGATTCCGCATGCTGTATTGCAGTATGTGAATCCGGATCTTTCCAGAACGGAATTCCAGGATACGGAAAAAGGATGGCTTGCCTTCGGGGATATTAAACTGACTACCGAAGAAAGCAATGAGCTGGAAAAGAGCGTGATGAGCGCGATGGAAGAGCGGCTGAACCAGGATGATCTGCTCATTCAGGCCGATGAGTTTGCGGTATTGAAAACATGGGAGATCTTCCAGCCGATCATCGCTTCGGTATCACCGGAATACACCGTAGAGATGGAGTTTTCAGAATAAGAAAAACTGAGATGGAATGATTGATTATAACTGCATGAATGTCATTTCAAGTGCCTGAGAAGAAAAAAACCGTAATTCATACAAATTACGGATTCTGTTCAGAGATAATGGTCGAACAGCCAGCGTCCGAAGCCGTCTTCGTGGGCCGGATATTCGGTGATCGCATCGGCGATTTCCTTGTTTTCCTTCATGCCGTTGCAAAGGCATACGGAATAGCCTGCCATCTTCATCATTTCCAGATCGTTTTCGGCATCTCCGAAGGCCATCACATCCGCCATGTCGATGTTGTTGGCTTTGCAGAATTCCTGCACGGCATTGCCCTTATTGTTGCGGCGGTCCTGGAATTCGAGCAGATCGACTCTGGTCTTGAAGCAGAAGAATGTGTCGTTCTCAAGCGTTTTGGCAAGCGGCACTACCGTTTCATCCATTTCTTCGGCAGAGTGGGTTCTGTACATGATCTTGCCGACGGGTTCCTCCCAGAACTCCTCGACATTTTTCACAACACGGGATTCATTCTGATTGCGCTTTGCGGAAGCCTGCAGCAGTTCGTCGTCCCATCTTGCCAGCATATACCCTTCTCTATAGATGAACGGATTGCACTGGGTGGGCTCCATGCCGGTGATGATTTCCTTGATTGTTTCAGGCATCAGAGGATTGAGTTTGACGGTCTCGTTTTTTCGGCTGTCATAGATCTCACCGCCGTTAAGGCCGATGATGAAATCAAACTGGAAGCCGAGCTTCCATTCCTCGGCATGATCGAGCAGGTGCTGCCAGAGCGGTCTGCCGCTGGCTAAGCCGATCAATACGCCGCGCTTGTGGAGCTCCTGCATCGCCTTGCGGTTGATCTCGCCGAAATCATAACCGCGATCGCGCAGAGTGCGGTCAATGTCCGCAACGACAATCTTATAGTCTTTTTTCATATGTATTTTTCCGTTCCTGTTTATTCATTGGAAATGGGGCATCCGTCAATGAGCACATTGTGAATCACTGAGAGCGATGAGAAGAGATCGCCTTCATAGATCACCAGATCCGCGTCTTTACCTGCTTCAATGGATCCGATTCTGTCTTCGCAGAGAATATGGCGGGCGGGATTGATCGTGATTGCCTTCAGCGCATCAAACGCGTCCATCCCCTCTTTCACGCAATAGCCTGCATAGACAGGCAGATAGCTGATCATCGAGAACGGATGGTCCGTCACGATCGAAACCGTACAGCCCTTGTTGGCCAGAATGCCTGCGGTCTGCCATGACTTGTTTCTCAGTTCCGGTTTTGAGGCATGCGAAAGTGTCGGTCCGACGGCCAGCGGATAGTTTTCCTTTGCCAGGATATCAGCGATCAGATGTCCTTCGGTCACATGTTCCAGTGTGAGCTTCAGATCAAACTCCTTTGCAATACGGATTGCGGTCAGGATGTCATTGGCCTGATGGGCATGCGCCTTGAGCGGGATTTCTTTTTTCAATACCGGAATCATCGCTTCCTTTTTGAAATCAAAGGCAGGCATTTTGGAAGGATCATCCCCTGCCGCCTCTTTCTTTTCCAGATACTGCTTTGAGGCAAACAGCATTTCACGGATTCTTGCTGCATTGGACATGCGGGCACTGATTCCCTTGGTGCGGTAAACGGATTTGGGATTTTCACCGAAGGCGCATTTCATTGCGATGGGATCGCGGACCACCATCTGATCCGCGCTTTTGCCCACTGTTTTAAAGGCTGCCCAGATGCCGCCGATTGAATTGGCCGAGCCCGGACCTGTGGCGACCGTGGTCACACCGGCGTTTCTTGCTTTGGCAAAGGATGGATCAAACGGATTGACGCTGTCGATGGCACGCAGCTGAGGGGTCAGATAATCGCTCAGCTCGTTGTAGTCGCTTCCTTCATAGCCGATTCCGGTGCCGGACACACCCACATGGGTATGCGCATCGACAAAGCCCGGACAGATGTTTTTGCCTGATGCGTCAATCACCTGCGCATCAGCCGGGATTTCATTTGTGAGGGCAATGATTTTTCCGTTCTCAATGAGAATACCCGTTGTATAGGGTTCTCTGTTGATCGCGTCATGAATCAGCCCGTTACTGATCACCAGCATGGTTTCCCCTCCATCTCTTCCTGACGCTCTGCTTCCTTAAGCAGTTTTTCCTCATCCGCATGATATACAACATGGCGCGCGTCATACAGCGGCATTTCCCAGGCATGGATCATCTCCAGGAATTTATGATATTCCATCTGCATGATCGGCCGTCTGTTGGGACCGGTCACGATTCTTGCCAGATATTTGCGGCATTCAATCGCGTCTCCGCTGACCGGATCGATCATATCCACCGGCGGTGCCGGTTTTAACGGAATGATCGTGTCAATGCCGCATGTGATGGTCATGACACCCTGATAATTCTTCTGATCATCATCCAGGAACACATGGCATGCGCACCAGTAAAGATTTCTTGACTGGCATTCATGCAGAAGCGAGGCGAATTTCTCCCATTCATCCTCTTTTGCATATGAGCGGATCTGATCCGTCTCAAACACGAGCGGCCATAAAGCGCCATGAACCAGGCGCAGCTCATTGTCATAATCAGAATGTATCTCCGAGAGAACTTTTCGGCTCTTTGCGCAGAGTATTTCTCCAAGCTCGCTTAACGCGTCCCTTTTGTATGTGAATCCGTCATATTCAATTGTGCGGGTATGCCATTTTTTCATCACCGCCGCGGTAAGGTTCATCAACAGTTCAATATCATATTTTGTCGTGACGCCGGGCACGCTCAATACGGTCTCCGCGGTTTCATCTTCGGCATAGCGCATGCGCACACCGGTGCCGATGTGTTCGGGATCATAAATGATCAGATATCCCTCACTCGGGATCATGTCGGTGAAACGCTGAAAACGATCATGCATGCCGATGACACATGATACGGTATTGAGTCTTTCGATTTTCAGTCTTGTGCGGAAAATTCCTGTCTGTCTGATTTTGATTTCAAATGGCATGTTGTGATTACTCTGTTTCTGTTTCAAGAACTTCAAGCGTATCGATGATCTTCCTTGCGCAAAGATCATAATACAGCGGGGTGACTGCGATATATCCCGCTTCCACCGCTTCCACATCGGTGATCCGTTTTCTCGAGCTTGGCGGATCTTTCGTCATATCATCTTCAATGGAAAGATACAGCACACCGTCTTTCTCTTTTTTCTCAACCGGGCGGCTGTAATCGGAATGATCATGAAGATCGGTGACCCGGATTCCACGGATGTTTTCGGCGGAAAGTGCGGGCACATTGATATTGAGAATGAAATTCTCCCTGTCCGGATGGTTCATATAAAACGGTATGATCTGTTTCACCGCTTCCGCAGCGGGAGTGAAATCTCCTCCGGTATAGGAACAAAGCGAAACGGCAATGCCGGGAATATGATGGATTAATGCCTCGCCGGCTGCCGCGACGGTGCCGGAGTAGATGACATCGCTTGCCAGATTGCGGCCCACGTTGATGCCTGAGACAACCAGATCCATCTTCACGCCGAACAGTCCGTTAATGCCGTAATAGGTGCAGTCAGCAGGTGTGCCGTCGATCGCATATGCCCCTTTCGTGCCGGCAATCTCACGTTTTTCAGCTCGGTTATTTTTGTAAAAATAAGTGACGCTGTGCGAGAATGCGCTGCGCTGCGACATCGGCGCAGCCACGTAAACATCATATTCATCCCTGAGGGCATCGACCAGAACACGCAGGCCTTCCGATTCAATGCCGTCATCATTCGCAATGAGAATATTCATCGTTATTTCCTTCCATAAGGATTATACAGGAATATTGGAAAAGATGCACAAAAGCGCAAAAAAGCAGGAAACCGTGCGTTCCCTGCCGTTTCTGAACCATCTTCAGTCTTTTCTGTCCGTGAAGGCATCCACGATTCCGCGGGTGTAATCGACAAATGTCGCTGCGGTTTCCTTTGCGGCGCCTGAGAGGTCAATGACTTCGCCGTTTGTCTTGACCACCTCAACGGTTGTGCCGGCACTGTTTGCCAGCAGCACCGCGCCAAGCGCCAGGATCGGCGCGTGCAGCGCGATCAATGAGCCGGCAATGCCGACATTTGCCGAGAAGCCGAAAATCTTCTTTCCGGCTTTATCCCTGACAATCACCTTTGTCACGGAGCCTTTTCTGAGCAGCTCCTTCACCTTCGCAAGAATTGCGTCAACCTGTTCTTTTCTTTCACTCATATCCATGATCCTCATAAATGCCCTTCAAGCGGGCAATGCATTGCTTAAATTCATTATAATTGGAAAACAGATCATGTGCACAGAAAGTAAAAGTCCGGAGAATCTCCGGACTTCAGGTTAAGTGGTGGGGAAGATGGGACTTGAACCCACACGGTGTTGCCACCAACGGATTTTAAGTCCGTTGCGTCTGCCGATTCCGCCACTTCCCCTTTAGATAAAAAATAAGTGGAGGTGCCAGCCGGGGTCGAACCGGCGGTCACAGAGTTGCAGTCTGTTGCCTTACCACTTGGCTATGGCACCATATCTCTCCACTTGCCAAATCATTATATCTTTCAAATGAAATTAATGCAACAGAATTTGTTTCGTTCTGCCATCTTCACGAAAGAAAATCTGTGCCTGACGGAATTCATTTGGCAGTGCTGCTTTTGGCAATATGAATCAGTTCCTCTTTCGCTCATAATCCGCAACATTTCAGAGCGGCTGTGTTATATTGTGAACACAGGCAGTTCACAGGAGGATTTATGAGCAGACATCCCAACATCATTATTATTAATCCCGATGAGATGCGCTGGAATACCATGGGCCATACCGGAAATCCTGCCGCATCCACACCCCATCTTGACTGGTTCGCACAAAATGAGGCGGTATCATTTGATCACACCTATTGCCAGAACCCGGTCTGCGTCCCCTCCCGGTGCAGCTTTTTCACCGGTCTTTATCCACATGTGAACGGTCACCGCACCATGCATTATCTGATGCATGACGGTAAGGATACCTTGTTTGCCGAGCTGCGCAGAAACGGATATAAGGTGTGGATGAATTCAAGAAATGACTTCATCGCCGCCAATGTGCCCGGCGAAATGGCCACCCAGTTTGATGAACTGCAGGCAGGCGGTTTTTCCAATATCAGCAATCCTCCCCGTCCCCATGTTTCGCAAGAGTTCCCCTATTCCCACTACATCGGCATATATGAGGGAGAAAGTCCCGACATGGCCGACACCAGGGCCGCGTGTGAGAGGATTCTGAAACAGAAGGATGAAAGCGATCCGTTATGCATGTTCATTGGCTGGCAGAATCCGCATGTGCCTTATCTGACTGACCGCGAGCATTATGAACGGATCAATCCGGATCTGATTGAGGAGAGAGTTCATTTCAGTGATACAAAAGGAAAATCCCTGATGATTCAGAAACTGCGTGAATTCTCCGCGCTTGATGGGATGAGTGAGGAACGATGGAAGGAAATCCAGAGAATCTATCTGGCCCAGTGCTCACTTGTCGATGATATGTTTGCGATGATCGTGGATGCGCTGAAGAAAGCGGACATCTATGATAACACGGCGATCTTCTTCCTTTCCGACCATGGCGATTTTGCCGGTGACTATGATCTGCCCGAAAAGGCGCAGAACAGCTTTGAGGATGTGCTGACAAGGGTTCCCCTTCTGATCAAGCCTCCCAAGAGTGAAAAGTGCGATCCGGGCATCTGCACATCATTGTGCGAACTTGTCGATTTCTATGCGATACTCATGGATTATGCGAATGTCGCGCCGGAACATGATCAGTTCGGCCGATCATTGCGTGCATGCATTGAAGACAGAAACGCAGCCCACAGACAGTGCGTGTTCTGCGAAGGCGGCAGACGCGCATGTGAAAAGCAGGCCGATGAATATCACAAATACGGTGATCAGGGGCCTTCGAAAACGAGCGACTATTGGGCCAAGATGAATGCGGAAGCGGATGATGACGCCCACGAAAAAGGAACGATGATCTTTGACGGCCGTTACAAATATGTCATGCGCATGTCAGGAAACGATGAATTCTATGATCTTGAAAGCGATCCGAAGGAAAAGATCAACCGTATCGATGAAGAACAGTATGAAGCAGTCATCCTGAAACTGAAGCTGGAAATGCTCAGGTGGTACCAGGAGACATGCGATACGGTTCCCCGCTTTTATGACTCACGTTTCTTAACGCCCGAGTCGATTAAGCCCAGACAGTAGTGCATTAAGAAAACCGGTGAATCCCACCGGTTTTTCTGACTTTGTATTCTGAATGAAGCTTATTTGATGATGGATGCGATTGCTTCTTTGGGCTGGAAGCCGAGTGTCTGGCCGGCAACTTCACCGTTCCTGAAGTAGATCAGAGTCGGGATGGACATGATGCCGAATCTTTCAGCAACTTCCGGAACATCATCAACGTTGACCTTGATGAATTTGACGTCTGTCTTTTCTTCAGCAAGCTCCTCAACGATCGGGCCGACCATCTTGCAGGGTCCGCACCAGTCGGCATAGAAGTCAACAAATACTGCTTCGTTATCTTTCAGGATCTGATCAAAATCTTCTTCATTTTTTACAATATACATTTTCAATTACCTCCGTCTGTATTATTGCACAAACAATTCGGCGTATTAAGCAGAATGCACCTCAGATGATCCGGCTGGCCGCATCGTTGTCAAGGATTACGGTCACATCATCATGGTCCTGCAGAATGCTTGCCGGACAGTCACTGGATTTGGGTCCCTTGACCATGCCGTAGACCGCATCGGCCTTGTTGGCGCCGGTGGCGATGACGATGATCTTGCTCGCTTTCATGATGGAGGCTAAGCCCATTGTGATGGCATGGGTCGGAACCTCATTGATATCATCATCAAAGAAGCGGGCATTGTCGCGTCTGGTCTGTTCGGTCAGTTCCATGACATGGGTCAGGGAATCAAAGCTCACACCCGGCTCATTGAAAGCGATGTGTCCGTCGCTGCCGATGCCGAGCACCTGCAGATCAATCACATACTTTGACAGTTCTTCCTCATAGCGGGCGCATTCCGCTTCCATATCCTCGCAGTCTCCGCGGGGAATATGAATGTTTTCCTCCGGGATGTTCAGGCTGTCGAAGAGGTTTTCGTGCATGAATGTGTAATAGCTCTGTTCGTGGTTTCTGGGAATACCGATGTATTCATCCAGATTGAATGTGATGACATTTTTATAGCTGGTATTGTTGCTCTTGTGGTCGGCAATCATCTTTTTGTACAGACCGACCGGTGAGGAACCGGTGGCTAAGCCAAGTACGGGCTTTTCCTTTGTCAGTACGCTTCTCATGATCTTGAAAGCTTCCGAGCTGACCAGATCATAATCATCAGCGATTACTACGTTGAACATAGGCGATGACTCCTTTCTATAATCAAATCAGAATACTTCGATGGAATAGGCGGTTGTGAAGGTCTTGCCTGCCTCAAGTTTGAGCGTTCCTTCTCTTTCCTCGAAAGGAACCTTCACTTCCGTGAAGTCGGTGTGGCTGTGCCACGGCTCGATGCACACAAACGGTGCGTTCGGGCTCCAGAAGGCAAGCCACTTGTATCCGACGCAGCTGACCCGCACGCCATGGTTTCCGTCTGTCAGTTCGGCATAGCTGCTGTTCGGGTCAGTGATGATAATTGTAGCCGCCAGAGCCTCACGGTCAAGAGCGAGCTCTTTAATATTGTCCGCTTTGGTGGTTAACCATTCGAATGTCTCATGATTGGAGAAGCCGATGTGATAATCTTCAAATTTCTTATCCGGCTCAACCGGGCAGTTGAAAGCGGGATGCAGGCCAAAGTTGAACGGCATCTCGCGGTCGTTCTCATTTTTGATCGTATAGGTGATCACGAGTTTCTTTCCGCATAATTCATAGCGGATCTGCAGGGTGAAGGCAAACGGATATTCCGAGCGTGTCATCTCATTGTCCTTGAGTTCCATGACAATCTCATTGTCCGTGTGTTCGATGCATGTGAAATCAGAGCGGCGGCAGAAGCCGTGGTTGCCTGTCTTGTATTCCTTGCCGTCGATATGGAGAATCTTGTCCCAGGTGCTGCCGACCATCGGGAACAGGGTCGGATTTCTTCCGCTCCAGTATGCGGGATCCCCCTGCCACATATACTCGAGTCCTGTCTCATTGTCTTTGAAACTGTGAATTTCCGAAGCGTGTTCATCGATGACGACACAGACTTCATCATTCTTCATTGTGAATGAAGCCATAATGATCTCCTCCTCTTTTTAATGATTATCATGAATCATGTTTTCTTCGAATGAATTATAACATGTTCGCTCTCACCTTTTGTCTTATCTCTTCTCTGTCCGGTGAATTTTTTCACACAAAAGGCCGTGCTTTCCGGCTGTGCGGAAATGACGGCCCTCTGTGTTTCAGTTGTTCAGTATTCAGTATGATCTTTCGGATCATCAGGGCTTTGCGGGAGGTTCTCCGGCAGGCATGCCGCTGTGGGATGCGCTGGATGAGACTGTGACTTCAATGGCGCTGCCTTCACTGGCTGTGCCCTCGGTATATTCAACACCGTTGATATAAAGTGTATATCCGTTAAGATCAATCGCATCCGCGTCGCAGGTCAGAGATGTGATATAGGAATCCGCGCTCAGTGTCCATACGGAATCATCATCGATTTCAACATAGACATCCCCTGCTTCGCCATCCGGATTGATCGCGCCGTTAAGCAGAGAGCCTTCGCTCAGATACAGATTCAGTGAGGAAACATCATCTGCCAACAGATCGCCGTTGATTTCCTGATCTGTCGCGTACAGTGTGACCCGGCCGCCGTTAGCGCCTTCAGTGCCCCAGCCGGCCGCAGCGGCTCTGAGGAACACGCCGTCAGATTCGTTGATGATCTCCGCATTGTTCAGAGTGATTTCTGCGGTGGTGTTGTTGACGAAGAAGATGTCACCGTTGGCGTTGGTGAGGGTGCCGCTGTTCATGGTGAAGGAAGCCAGACCTTCCGCGGCGTCTCCGCTCATCGACTGATAGATCATCACCGCCTGGTAATAATCGGATTTGTCGCTGTTTTTGGATACGTTGGACGCATTCAGTTCGCAGTTGTTCAATGTTGCGGAGTTGCTGCCTTCGACGACCACGCCCTGTGCGCTTGTCGATGTGAGAAGTGCGTCAGAGACGGTGATATCAGCGGTCGAGTAAATGACCGGTGAGCCTTTGCCTTCGGTTGTATAGGAGCCGCCGCTCACATTGACTGTGCCGCCCCCTCTGTCCGAGCGGATGGCAGCTGAGGAATTGCCGGTTGTGTGAATGGTCAGATTTGACGCATTCATGGTTCCTCCGCCGGTAGTCATCAAGCCGCCGGAACAGTTGCCTTCGGTGTAAATATAAGAATCTTCAATATTGACGGTTGTGCCGCTGCCGTAGCTGAACACGGCGTTGGCATGGGTTCCGTTTGTTTTAATGATGAGATTGCTCAGATCAAGAGTTGCCTCATCATGCGCATATACAGCAGCGTTTTCACCATAGAAGTCCGCCTCATCGCCGGAGCTTTCCCCTGTTTTCGTAATCAGGGCATTGCTCAGGGAGACTGTCTCTCCGTCTGCCTCAAGCGCATGTCCGCCATCCTCGCTGTTTTCAATCGTCTGATTAATTTCAATATCATCCTCAGTCAGATATGAAGATGTGTTCAGTGAAGTCTCTGCGGTTTCTTCAGCTGCGGTTTCTTCCGCTTCGGCTGTTTCCGTGATTTCTTCCGTAACAGAATCTTCCGCTGCAGTTGAGGTGCATCCGTATAAAGCCGTGACTGATGTCAGGATCAGTGCTGTCCATAATCTGTTTTTCATATCGCTGTTCCTTTCTTTGAATGATTGCAGTTTACAATCATTTTCTGAACGCAACGTGAATGGGATCTGTATGGTTTTTGAACATTCAAAACAGCCGGATTTTCATCCGGCCGTTTCGATTCCTGCCTCCTGCTCGAGCATTTCGGGCACCAGTTTCGGAATGATGATTCTTGTGTTTGCGGTAGCCAATGCGATGATGGCCAGGTAATAGAAGCCAAGGGAAAGCGCGTGGCTGAAGAAGGTTGTGCCGTTGATCTGATTGTACATCAGCAGCATTCCCGCAAAGAAGAGGAAGATGCTTCCGTAGAAGACTCTTCTTGGCAATACAAGCGAACTGATCACCATGGCTGCCGAAGCTGCCAGATACACAATGGCAATCACCCGCAGGAAGCCATAGCTGCCATCGACGCTCATCAATGCGGCAACGCCGATTCCGGTCATGATCACCCATGTGGTGATGCGGCGGAAGCCCGGCATCTCCTCTTTGATATAGGCATAAGTCAGTGTGATATAGGCTGCGATGTGCAGGAGCGAGCCTGCCAGGATGGAATTGGCGGTGATCGCATCCGCAATGCCAAGCAGCGCAACGCCGATCGTGATGAAACCGGACAGCATGTTTCTTCGCTTGAGGAAACCGATTAAGGCAATCAGTGAGGACAGCACGGCAATCTCCACTTTGAGCACCGTGATCACATTCTTATTGTCCGGGAACAGGGAATAATCAAACAGCATGAGCACATACAGGATGAAAATGACCGTTACGCATAACTGCGGAAGTGCTCTGTATTTTGTTCCCTTGGGAATCCAGCCAAGACGGATGCGGCGGTTGTGTCTGAGCTTGCCGACCACAAAGACGATCTGGAAAATAAACAGGGAAATAATGGATGTGGCAATACCGATCGCCCAGAGAATCGCATCGCGCCATGATACAGTCGCATTTGACGGTCTTGTGATCAGCACCGTATAGGAATAAGGCTCGTCGCTTTCACTCTCATATAGCTCATCTCTGTTCATGCCTTTGGTCGTGTCAAATTCATCATCCATTTCCGGCTTCACATGAATGATGAGGTCTTCATGCGCATCGCACTCATATACCCTGAGGATTGTGGAAAGCGGTGTCTGGCGGCCGGCGGCATAGTTTGCCTCCACCCAGGTGACAGGCGTGCCTGACTCCACTTTCAGGACGATCTCATATTCCGTATCACGCGGCAATTGAACAGACACGGAGTTATCAATGTAATCCATGTATTGGTAATTGTCCGGAACAACTCTGTCTGATTCCTTGATAATCTCGACAGAGTCAGTTGTTTCAGGGTCGATCAAAACCGGCCCGGGCAGGCTTTCGATCAGGTTTCCGTCTTTGTAGAGACAGACCTCATTCATATAGTCAAACACATAGGTCACATAGTGCTGCTGCTCATTGTAAAGCTCTTTTGGCCCTGCGGAATAAAGCCATGAGACATAAAGCTCGGGCGTATGGGCCTGCAGAATATTGGCGCCAAGGGAGGCGTTTTTGTTCCAGCGTGAGAACAGACTGTTTGAATCAAACCAGTCCATGGCAAACAGCAGCAGATAATTCAGCAGCATATTCGCCTCACCCCGGTTTTTCTCCGTGATCAGAATCGGGTCGTTTGCCATGGCGATCAGTCTGCTCAGAATATTGACCGGACTGCGGTCTTCCCAAAGCGCAATGAAGTTGTTCTGGATGGAATTGGCATAGACTTCCGCACTCGGGCAGATCTCGATGAAATAGGCAAGAATGTCTCTGAGCAGATTGTTGGCATCGCGGTTGTACCAGTAGTCGATGCCGGTCAGCTCCTTGTATACCACATTGGCACGGACGCGCTTTTCCTCAAAGTCGGAATCGGTTTCCATGGCCGGCAGATAGAATGTCTGACCATAGCGCTCATATCCCCAATCCGCAAACGGCACCTGGGGAACCGGGTCAGCCTTGCCGACGATATTGAAGATGTTGAGGTAGGTGTCAAAGTATTTCGTGATCACGGTGCGCGGGGTGGCAAATGTATAGGCAAACACATTGGCCTGTCCGAACTCATCCGCCTCGCTCAGTCTGGCCGCGGTGATATTGGAAATGGCGGCAGCCCGTGAGAAGCCGGAGATCCACACCTTGTAAGGGCCTTTGATTTTCGCCGAAGCGATGTAGCCGAAAATACGGTCATAGACAAGTCCTGCGGAACGGTTGAAACCTTCGTGGATTTTATCGTCGCCGATCGAGAAGTTGGATTCCCATTCATCCAGATATCCCTGTCCGCAGATGCCGACCGCGATCAGCTCATAGGAATCCTCCCCTTCGCCGATGCGCTGATGGCCCATGACGGTTGAAACGGTATACATGCCCGGATTCTTTTCATAGTCATCGCTGCGCAGATCAACGAAGTCCGCTTCAGACAGAAACTGCCTGAGATTGATGTCAGCCGTACTGTGGTCCTCATCCGCCGCGTTGGGACGGAAGGCAGCCGTAGCAAGACCGATGGACAGCTTGCACAGATCATGGCTGTATATGCGGGCGTCCCGGTTGAACCAGTTTTTATTAAACGGCACATCCAGGGTTCTTGTCTCCTTTGTCGTCAGCACATAGAAACGCGAATGGATGGTGCGTGTCTCCCCATCCCCTTCTTCAGCATGGACCGCAGAAAAAAACGGGATGATAGTGAAAATGCAAAGCAGAATGATGATCAGTCGTTTGATTGTCGTTTTCATAAATTCATTTTAGTACCAAAAGACGCGGCTGTTCTATTGTTTTATAACTTACGGGCAGAATATAAAGAAAAAAAAGAGAACAGCTGCGTGGAGCTGTTCCCATGTTCAGTTAATATCAGCTGATCAGAAAGCGACGATTTCGCCTTCAGCTGTGCCGGAAATGGCAGCCGCATTTGCTTCATCGGTGTCGATGTGCATAGCGAGTGAGTAGCTGTCGGAAACACGGACAACAGTGTCAGCGAAGACAACTGAACGGCCGTCTGTGACAACCTTGACCGCAACGACATCACCATTGTTGACGCCGAACTTTTCAGCATCAGCGGGTGTCATATGAATGTGGCGCTTCGCAGCGATGACGCCTCTGTCAAGAGCGATTTCGCCCTTAGGGCCGACGACTGTCAGTCCGCCGGTTGTTCCGTCAAGAACACCGGACTCACGGATCATAGCCTTGACGCCGAGGGAGCGTGCATCTGTCAGAGACAGTTCAACCTGAGTTTCCTTACGCAGCGGTCCGAGAACTCTGACACCGGCTGTGCCCTTGGGGCCCTTCAGTGTGACTTTCTCTTCACTTGCATACTGGCCGGGCTGGCTCAGATACTTGATCGGATGAAGTTCGGAGCCTTCACCGAACAGAACATCCATGTCGGCACGTGAAAGATGAATATGACGTGCGGATACTTCTACAAGAATTTTTTCCATTTTGTCCTCCAAATTGACACAGATATTATATACCACTTCACGTGAACATACGAACCCGATTTGGACAAATCATCTGTAATTTACGGATGAATTGTGAGATACTTAACTTAAGGAAATCGTTCACAAACCAGGAGAAAAAACACAATGAAAAAAATCATGTTTGTTGGCTCAGAAGCCTACCCGTTTGCCAAGACCGGCGGTCTCGGCGATGTCATGTATGCACTTCCGCGTGCGCTGAACAAGGAAGGCTGCGATGCCCGTATCATCATGCCGCTTTACGGCTGCATCAAGGAACAGTACAAAGAAAAGATGGAGTATATCACCCACTTCTATATGCAGGTCGGCAACAACGGCAGGGAATGGTATGTCGGCATCAAGAAGTATGATCTTGACGGAGTGATCTGCTATTTCATCGACAATGAGGAACTCTTCGGCTGGGGCAATCCGTACAGCGAAATGTCGGATGACCTCGAGAAGTTCATCTACTTTGACAAGGCGGTTCTGGCTGCCCTTCCCGTTATTGGCTTCATCCCTGATGTCATCCACTGCAATGACTGGCAGGCAGGTCTTGTTCCGGTCTATCTGAGAACCCTGTTCGCCAATACCGAAGTCGGCAGAACATCCAAGGTCATCATGACCATCCATAATCTGCGCTTCCAGGGTATCCACACCATCGAAAGAATCCAGTATCTCTCCGGTCTGCCGGATTATGTGTTCACCTATGACAAGCTGACCCAGCACGGGGATGCGAACATGTTAAAGGGCGGCATGATCTTCTCCGACCGCATCACCACTGTTTCAAACTCCTATGCCGAAGAAATCAAGACAGCCGAATACGGTGAAAACCTTGAAGGCGTCACTTCCTACCATGCTTATAAGCTGCTTGGTATTGTCAACGGCATCGACTATGACATCTACAATCCGGAAACAGACAAGAAGCTGTTTGCCAACTACAATGTTGAAACCGTCAAAGCCGGCAAGGCTGCCAACAAGAAAGCCCTGCAGGAAGAACTCGGACTTGAGGTCAATCCGGACAAGATGATGATCGGTCTGATCTCGAGACTCACCGACCAGAAGGGTCTTGACCTGCTGCTGCCGATCATGGATCAGCTGATTGACGGCAACACACAGTTTGTGCTGCTTGGCACAGGTGTTCCTGAATATGAGAACGGCTTCCGCTATTTCGAAGACAGACACCGCGGCAATGTATCCTCTTCAATCATGTATTCCGATGAGAGAAGCAGAAAGATCTATGCGGCTGCCGATGCGATGCTCGTTCCGTCCAGATTCGAACCGTGCGGACTGACCCAGCTGATGTCCATGCGTTATGGCGCTGTCCCGATCGTCCGTGAAACCGGCGGTCTCAAGGATACCGTTCAGGCCTATAACAAATATGAAGGCACCGGCACCGGTTTCTCCTTTGAGGAATATTATCCGTGGATCCTGCTTGACTGCATCAACCAGGCCAAGGAAATCTACTTCACCCAGCCTGAGGCATGGGATGCGCTGGTAAAGCGTGATATGGAACAGGACTTCTCCTGGGACAAGGCCGCAAAACAGTACATCGACATGTACAACAGCCTCTGATCTGATGATCATTCAAGCCGTACGGTCACAGCCGTGCGGCTTTTTCTGTGCATTGTGTGAGCGGATCCGTGCATTGTATGCGGGTCCGCTTTTTTTATTCTTGAGCTGATTTAAAATATAAGCGGAGGAAGCCATGAAGATACGTCTGAACATTCCCGCATCCCAATATGAGGAAGTGAAAAACGATCTGGAAAAACACGGAATCGAAGTGAGCGACGATGCCCCGCTTGTTCTGAGCAGCGTTTCGGGATATTCCGACTGGCTGGAAGTCAGACAGGATAAGGATCATCTGCACATTCCGGTAAGCGAAGTGATTTATATTGAAAGCTTTGGACATGATGTGCTGGTCCATACAAAAGACGGCACCTTCAATTCTTCGGAGCGGCTTTCTTATCTTGAAAAAACACTGGACCCTTCCCTGTTTCTGAGAATCTCCAATTCGGTGATCATCGCCAGAAAGCAGGTGAAGAAAATACGGGCCGCCTTCACCAGAAAATTCACGCTTGCCCTGAGTAACGGCTCAGAGGTGGATGTCACCCGCACCTATTACGATATTTTCCGGAAGGAATACGGAATCTGAGGAGGCTTTATGTTAACAAACGGTTATCTGATTCTGCCCCAGTCGCTGATTCTGGTATGGCTGATTGTCATATTGCTTTACCGTCAGTATTACAACCGGAACATCAACCGGATTCTGGAAGGCTCAAAAGGACACAGACTCATTCCGCCATGGAAGTTTTCCCTGATCACGGCGATTGCGGTGCTGCTCACATACAATGTGATTTCCATGGTCAGACTTGCCGAAGCAAGGAAAGAGAAACTCTACGACGCAAACGGATTTTTCAATATTTCATACAGCGCCGATACGATGGAAGAGCTGGATGAGATTGCCTATCAGGGCCTGTATTCCCATGAGGAAAACAAAGCCTATACAAAGACGGAATATACACAGAATGATTTTCATTACACCGTATTCAATTCGCAGCTGTTTTCCGATGGCATGCATCCGGATTCGATCGTCTATATTGAATATACCGGAAAGGACCTCAACCCATACACAGCAATCACATCCTGCCGGTTTCTTGATCCTGAGGGTAAACCCATTTCCGCTTACATGAAAGGAGACAATCCGAAGCCATGCTTCATGTTCATGCTGAGATATGAGGAGGACTGCACGGTGGAAATCGATATCAGCTATGTGGCGGATGAGGAAAATGCGAATATAATCCATGATGCGGATATCAAAGAAAGAAACGAGGTTGCCAAAGAGCACAGCCTGATTCATGAGACATTCACGCTGGATCTGAAACAGCACGGCTGATTAAAGAAAGATTGATCGATAAGACCAGTCTTTTCGTTATTCAGTGATCAGACCCAGATGAACAAAGGCGTTGAGCAGGCCGTCATCATCAGTGCCGGTGGTGATATAATCCGCCGCGTCTTTGGCACTCTGGTTGCCCGAGCCCATTGCGACGGAATAGCCGCATAATTCAAACATCGGAATATCAACCGCCTCATCCCCGAAGGCAATGGTGTTCTCGGATGTTTCGCCAAGATATTCGAGAAGCTTGTTGATCGCGTTGGCTTTGTTGATGCCCTGCGGGGATACATCGCCATGGGAACAGTTGGGGGCATCCCCTCCCCAGCAGCCGACTTTGAGATCTTTGAACTCCCCGCATGCGGCCAGGTAGTCTTCCCAGCTGTTGAGGCGGAAGCTGATCTTGTTCACATCATCGCGGTACGGATTTGCGCCATAGATCATCCGTTTAAAGAATTCGCCGTATTCGGGATTTTTGATTCCCCTTCTCCTAGCTGCCTCAATGGAGACTTCCTTATATCGTTCTGAAGGATACAGTCCGGAATTGCATTCCAGATAGAATTCCATATGACGCTCATGACACCAGTCAACCACATGGGCACATTCCTCCGCGGTGAGCTTCTGATGAAGAATCACATTGCCGTGATCCTCGACATAGCAGCCGTTGCCGCCGATAATGCCGTCAAAGCCGATTTCCAGAATATCCTCATACAGTTCAGCCATGGAACGGCCGGTGCAGATATATACTTTGTGTCCGTTTTCTCAGGCAGCGCGGATCGCTTTCTTCGCTGATTCGGGAGGCCTGTTCAGGGTTGGTGAGCACAATGTTCCATCGACATCTATAAAGAGTATTTTTGACATGTTGGTATTTCCTTTCGGCAATATTGTAAATGATCTGTGTTCACTTAAGAAGATTCATGATTCATATATATACATGTGTGATTGAATATTAAAGCGGCATCCGCTGATGCCGCATTGCTTTGTCCTCTTTCTGTTTTCTGACATATCCTGCCGAGCATATGTTCAGTGCACAGTTGATTTTTTCTTATAGACTTTCTCCTTTCTTCTCTTCATTATGCTTCGATGTCGAGAATTGTGACAGTTCCGTCCAGTGCCTTGTGGATGGTGATGATGGCTTCCTTCTTTTCGGCTCCCGGATAGACAACCTGGCTTTCTGCGCGGAACTTGTAGTTTGTTCCGTTGACCAGCTGTGTCTCGATCAGCTCGATGGCCTCATAATTGACACCGATCAGCTTTTCGGTTGCTTCGTCGAAGATTGCTTTTGCGTCATCATTGATGACTGTCTCTTCTGTCTTTTCCCATCCGCCGACAATCGTCTCTTCTGTTTTGGCTGTATTGTTCATGGCTGCTCCTGTTAACATGGCGATGACTGCTGCGCCTGCGATCATTGATTTCAACATTTTCTTTCTCCTTTGGCTTTTTCTTTGCCTTTCACTTTCATACACAGGTTTTGATTGTGCCTGGTCACATCTTTTTGAAATCTTTTTTTCTGTCCGGGCTTTTCTTTTGCCCTTTCACCTTCATACACAGATTCTTTGGCGATCAGGTCACAGATTTTCGAAAAAAAATGAAAAAGAAAAACGGATCCCTTTGTGAGAAAGGAATCCGCATATGATTGTCTGGTTACTGTCTGTTGAGAATGATATCCGCGACGATCAGTCCGTTGGCTGCCGCCTGGGAAAGGCTTCTGGTGAAGCCGGCTCCATCGCCCAGGGCGTAAATGCCTTTGGCATCGTTGAGCTCGAAATCGGTCACATCCGGTCTGGCGCTGTAGTATTTGCACTCAACACCGTAAAGCAGTGTGTCATAGTTGGCTGTGCCCGGGGCGATTTCATCGAGTTTCTGAATGGTTTCAACGATGTTGTCAAGCTGGCGCTTGGGCATGCATAATGAGAGATCTCCCGGAACTGCATCCAGAGTGGGTCTGACGGTTCCCGCTTTGAGTCTGTGCTCGGTTGTGCGCTTGCCGGCCATCAGGTCGCCATATCTTTGCACCAGTACAAAGCCGCCGGAAATCTTGTTGGCAAGGGCTGCGATATCACGGGCGTATTCCACCGGTTCGTTGAACGGCTCGGTGAAATTGGTGGAACAAAGAAGCGCGAAGTTCGAGTTGGCTGATTTTCTTTCCTCTTCCTTATAGGAATGTCCGTTGACCGTTAAGACGCCGTCGCTGTTTTCCGTGACAACATGGCCTCTCTCATTGAAGCAGAACATTCTGGTTCTGTCCGCATAGTGGGAGGAGCGGTTGATGATCTTGGGCTCATAGATTCTTGAGGAGAAGTGCTTCCAGACTTCATAGGGAAGCTCAACCCGGACACCGATATCCACCTGGTTGTTATGGCGTAAGATGCCGTTATTGTCACACCATTTTTCAAACATGCGGTTGCCGATGCGTCCGACTGCGAAGATGACGACATCACCGCTGATGATGTGTTCCTCATTCTTTTTGACATATACAACTTCACGGGTGTCCTTTTTCACATCGGTGACAGTGGCTTCGGTGATGATTTCAATGCGCTGCTTGAGATCTGAGATCAGTCTCAGCATTGTGCCGAAGTTGGCATCTGTGCCAAGGTGCTTGACTCTTGCCTGCTGCATGTGCAGATCATGCTGAAGACAGAGGGTCTTCAGTTCATTGTCAGGTTCATAGACTTCCTTCTGGGCGCCATGTTCCACAAGAATGGAATCGGCCTGCAGGATGTAATCCATAACCTTCTTCTCATCCATGACTCTGGGCAGCCAGCCGCCGTATTCGGTGGTGATGTTGTATTTGCCGTCACTGAATGCGCCTGCTCCGGCCATACCTTCCATGATCGCGCAGCTCTTGCATTTGATGCATTTGGAAACGGCGCCGGTCAGGATCGGGCATTTTCTGTTTTCCAGATCCTTGCCGCGTTCAAGAATGACAACCTTCATGTCAGGTCTGCGTTCGGAAAGTCTGTATGCGCACATCAGGCCGCCGATTCCGCCGCCGATGATAACCGCATCATAGTGTTTTGTTAATCCCATAGCTGTTTACTTCTCCTTCGGCCAGGGTTTCAGTTCATCCCCCTTGACCAGATATGCGGTTTTGGATATTTCCGCAAGCGGACTGTCCGATAACGAGTCCGAATAGAACTTTTCAATTTCCTTTGTGCCATAGAGCTCATTGAACCGTCTGACCTTTTCCTTGCCATGGCAGTTGAGCCCGTTGTATTTTCCGGTATTGATATCCACTTCCGAGGCCATACATGTATCAATTCCCGTTTTCTCGCAGAAAGAGCGGATCAGGAATTCCGGAGATGCGGAAATGACGAGGTCATCGTCTTTCTGGGCTTCTCTGTACCAGTCCTTGATGTGATTCATATGCGATGATGTGAATTCCTCCACCGCCGCATCCATATCATCCACAAATGTGAACATATGATAGAGATTCTCCTTGAAGGTCAGCTTCTTCACGGCTTTGACGCCATAGAGCAGTCCGAAGAAAGCGGTCCTTGGAATGGAGAGAAGTGTTTTCGGACGGTGAATATAGAGCCAGCGGACAAAACCGAAGGTGGAATCTCCGCGGTAGATGGTATTATCCCAGTCATAAACGTTCATATGTGTTACCTCAGGCCTGTCTATTATAATACGCATTCATTCTGAATTGCATTGACACTTTTTTGCCCGTATATCAGAGATCCTTATACTGCCAGGAGGGATCGGTTTCATCGGGGTATTCCTGCCAGGTGTCTTTGTACGGAGGTCTTGGCACAGGCTTTCTGATTTCATCTTTCATATAGGCATATTTACCGAGGAAGTTTCTGTCCTGCTCTTTTGTAAGAGGCGGTCTTGTATTGGTAACCTGCATGTCATGGATCCAGCCGGCATGGTATTCATTTTTGGTTGTTCTCTGCCAGTTGCCGGAGAGGATTCTCCATTCCCCTTTCATCTTCACATGGGTTCCCGGAACCATTCCCAAAGAAAGAATGGCCATCGGTGTTTCGCGGTATTTCGAAAGACCTTCGATGCCCAGCGACCACCATGTGCCTCTTGCCTTTGTGCATGTATCATCCACTTCAATCACAGGCGTTGTCAACGGATGAATCAACATATTTCCTTCCAGCGAATCGACTACCGGCTTCATGCGGAAGGCAATTTCAGCCTCAGCATCAAATGAGGGATGTTCCATGGCCTTGAGCTCTTTGCGGGGCTGGTTAATGTGCTGATCATCATGGAAAACAGCTGCCCTTCCTCTTAGATTTTTTACTTCCCAGACGGCAATCAGTTTTTCAACTGTCTTTTCTGCTTCGATAAATTCTTCTTCACTCAGCAGTTCAATATCTTCAATCGTGATCATCATCTTCACCTTGTCTTGTCATTCCGTAACATCCAGTATCTGTCTTCTTCCTTCCATGTCTCATAAGGATATGGGGCGGCAGGAATGCCATAGCGGATCGCTTTGGGATGATATGGATTGTGCCATGTGGAAGGCTGCGCATTGTCGTGCATAGGCGTGTTGGGACGGTTGATCAGGGAAGTGTCATCCACCCAGCCTTTGTGATAATCACAATGGATGAGGGTGAAGTAATGAAGATGCCAGATCTTCCATTCATCATGTTCATAGATGAAGTCCACCGCGAAATCACCCCAGATCCACTGTGCCTGCGGGTCTTCGTTTTCCCTGAGCACACTTGCCGCACCGGGCGACCACCATAAGGCGCGGGCTGTTCTGCAGTCATCCGCCACTTCGATCACCGGTGTTGTCAGCTGCAGATCGATCATTTCTCCAGGTTTCACCTCTTTGCCAAGAAGATATTCAATTCCGGCAATGACTGCATCTTTGCCTTCAAAAACGCCTTCATCCGCATATTCAAATGAGACATCCTTCTGATCCAATGCGAAGAAGTCCGCGACTTTTTCCTTCTGTCTGAAATTGAGGGCGGCGATCATTCTGCCCATTGTATTCTGAATCTCTGTATAGGCATTGAGCTTATTAATGTTCATTAAAAGCTTCTGTTTTCTTTCTGCGTCCACCATGATGCGTTTCCTTTCTGCATATTCAATTACATGGAAAATGATACCATACCGGCTTTATTCATATGAGTGAAACGGAAAATGCATATCATGAAAAGAAAGCATATGAGCAAATTCATGACAGCGCCATTGGTTTCCGCTATGATTTAGCCATGAAATATAAACAGATTCTTTTATGTATGTGCATGATGTTATGCGCATGCGGAAAAGCTGAAACAAAGAATGAGGAAAAGATCTATGAGAGCGCTGATTTCACCGCAGTTGTTGTCAGTGATCTTCACTATACAGGCTCCCCTTCGACGTTTAATTCCATCGTGCCTCTTGAGCCGCTTGGACCGGAGGTCACTGACGCCCTGATTGCGCAGGTCATTGATCTGTCTCCCGATGCCTTCATACTGACCGGTGACAACACCAACAACGGCAGAACGGAGGATGTGAAAGAGCTTGCCCTCAAACTGAAGACAGTCAAAGACGCAGGCATTGAAGTCATTATGACCACCGGCAATCATGATTACGGCCAGGCGGACATGAAGCCTTATGATCAATATTTTCTTTCTCTGCTGAATATGAAGGAAAAAGATCCTTCCTCTTACAGCTATGTCTCTGAAAACCAGGGTATACGCATCTTTGCCATGGATGATTCCCATGCCTGGGGCTCTGACGGCGTGTTTGGTGAGGACACCATGAAATGGCTGGAAAATCAGCTTGATCAGGCAAATCAGGATCACAGACGCATTCTCTTCCTGAGCCATCACAACATTCTGTGCGGCAGAACGGAACAGATGTACAGTTCGTATCTCGTGCAGAATGAAGGTCTTTATGAAATGCTGAAACAGGCGGATGTGCGCTTATGCATGAGCGGCCACCAGCATAACCAGGCGGTCTATGCCTATGAGGATATGTATGAAATCCTCAATGGCATGCCCTATTCTGCCCCTCATACATTCGGTCTTCTGAACATCGATGATGAGGGTGTGAACTACGAAACAAAAGAAATCGATTTTGCAAAATACGGATCAGCCGGTTTACAAAGCCGCTCGGAAGAATTTATATCCAGACAGTCTGAGAGCTTCATGAGCACGTTTGTCACACTTTGCGAAGAGAAGAATCTCAATGAAGAAGAAACAGAAAAAGTGATCACATTGGTTTCCGCCTTCTTTGACGCCCAGGACAGAGGCATTCTGGCAGATGAAGCAGAAAACATTCTCAATGATCCGTCGTACGGGCTGATGCAGAAGGTTTTATGGGATAAAAACTACGGACCGTGGATCGAGGAAATTCTGAAGAATCCTCCCGCTGACGGAAGCAGTCTCTCATTCAAATGGTAAAAGGAGAACAAGCTATGAGCGTGAAAGTCATCATCAGCGGCAATCATACAGAGAAAACCATTGAACGGTTCAAAAAACTGAATGCGGATGTCGTGTTTGTTCCTTCCCTTGCGGATGCGGATCCCAAAAACCTTGCGGAAGCTGAAATCGTGGCCGGAGGCGTGAATCCGCAATTGCTTGAGAAAATGCCGAAGCTTCGCTTTGTGCAGTTGTTCAGTGCCGGCGCAAACAATTACGGCTGGCTGCCTGAACAGATCATACTGGCCAATGCCTATGGCGCCTATGGGGAATCCATTGCCGAACATATGCTTACAACAACCCTGATGGCGATGAAGCGCATGCCGGAGTATCTCGACATGCAGAAGGAACAGGGCTGGAATCTGCTTAAGGACATTGACCGTTTTGCCGGTTCAAACATCCTTTCCGTCGGCATGGGTGCGATCGGCACGGCATATCTGAAAAAAGCGGATGCGCTTGGGGCAGTCTGCTATGGCGTCAGAAGAAGTGTTCATGACAAGCCGGAATTTGTGAAGCGGCTTGTCACCGTGGATGAGATGGATGAACTGCTGCCGGAAATGGATGTGGTTGCTTTGTCTCTTCCGGGAACTGCGGAAGTCAAAGGAATGTTTGATGAAAGAAGACTTCGCTTAATGAAAAAGAGCGCCATCCTGCTCAATACCGGACGTGGCAATTCAGTTGTTACAACAGATCTCATCAAGGTCATGAATGAAGGCCATCTCAAAGCTGCATGTCTGGATGTCATGGATCCCGAACCGCTTCCCAAGGATCATCCTTTATGGACAACCTCACGTGTTTATATCACACCTCATATCTCAGGCGGCTATCGGGCCGGTGTGAATTATGAGAGTGTCACGGATGTTGTTTACAGAAATATCGAACTGGTGTTAAGCGGTGAGCCGCCCGTGCATACCGTGGACAGAAAACTTGGCTATTAGGAATGTATTATGCTCATAAAAAATGAAATCCCGATTCTGGAATATGATGATGCGCAAAGTGCCGTCATCAATCCGGATCACGAACAGCTCAATCTCAAACTTCCCGAAAGAGCCGTCTTCGCATTTCTCGGAGACAGCGTGGATACTTACTGCAAAGAACACCATGGGGAAGTGGTCGCATATTTTGAAAGCATCACAAAGTATTATCCGCTGTATCTGCTCAAAGAAAACGGTGAGCAATACTGCATGATCCAGGCCCCGGCGGGAGCTGCGGCTGCAAGTCAGATCATGGACTGGCTGATCTCATACGGTGTGAAAAAGATCATCAGCGCAGGCTCCTGCGGTGTCTTATGCGATCTGAAAGAAAATGTTTTCCTTGTGCCTTATAAGGCTTTGCGGGATGAGGGAACTTCCTATCACTATCTTCCCCCTTCCCGCTTTGTTGAAATTCCTGCTGAAACAAGAAGCGCCATTGAAGCAGCCCTTGGTGCCCGTCAATTGCCGTACCGTGAAGTCATCACATGGACAACCGACGGATTCTTCCGTGAGACAAAGGAAAAGGTTGCCTACCGGAAAAGCGAAGGCTGTCAGACTGTCGAGATGGAATGTTCGGCGCTGGCGTCCTGTGCAAAGATGCGCAATTGTCTTTTCGGCATGATTCTCTACACTGCCGATACACTGGCGGATTGTGAAAACTATGATGAGCGCGGCTGGGGAAATGATTCCAAAGAAATAGCATTGCGCTTATGCATCGAAGCAGTCCTTAATCTCTGAATATCTGAATGCAGGCATCTTCATCACTTTCATGAAGATGCTTTTTTCTTCGCAGCGGCAATGTGATTGCATGGTAAGATGACATTGGTACATTCATCACAGAATCAGGAGATTTAACAATATGATAATAACTTATTTCGGTACGACAACATTGCTGTTTGATGACGGCAAAGATCAGATTTTATTTGATGCGCATCTGACAAGACCTTCCCTGTTCAGATACATTTTTTCAAGCGCGGAAACAGACCATGACCTGGTTGACGAAAAGATCCGTGAACACCATATTGACCGGCTGAGAGCGATTTTTGTTTCGCATACACATCATGATCATGTCATGGATGCGCCGTTTATTGCCAAGCGCTGCGATGCGCTCATCTACGGAAGCTCTTCCGCAATGAATGTCGCAAAAGGCTCGGATGTGCCTGACAGTATGCTTATTGAATTCAAAGCCAATGAGACCTATGAAGTCGGTGATTTCAGAGTTACCGTCATTCCTTCCCTGCATTCAAAGCCGACAATCCTGAACAATGATCTTGGTGAAACAATCGATGAGCCTTTGAAACAGCCGGCAAGACTGCGTGATTACAAGGAAGGCGGTTCCTATGATTTCTATGTGGAGGCGCATGGGAAGAAATATATGATCCGTCCGAGTTTCAACTACATCGAAAACCAGATGGACGGCTATGAGGCGGATGTGCTGTTTTTGGGTACAGCCGGACTTGCCAAGGCGGATGAGGAAACCGAACGGAAGTTCTTTGCGGAAACAGCCGGAAAGCTGAAACCTCAGCTGATCATTCCCCTGCACTGGGACAATTTCTTCTCCTCATTGCGCAAGCCGGCAAAAGGCATGATTCCGGTTGTGGAGAAAACCGAAGTTGCCTTCCATAAGCTGGTGAAGTATTGCGAGGCCAACGGAATCAATTGCGTGGTGCAGCTGCCGCTGACTTCCATTGAGCTCTGATGCATGTATTCCCTCCTTCGGTAAGCCGGAAGCGATAATGATTTCAGACAGACCGGAGGATATTGAGCCATGACAAAACTGAACAAAGGCGACGCATTCCCCTCTTTCTCATTCAACACCGCATATCAGAATGATCTCAACAGCATCAATATACTCAAAGGCAAAACCGTCTTCTGGGTATTAAGATATATCGGCTGCACGGTATGCCGCTATGATGTGAAGCTGATCGCGGAAAGATATCAGGAATTCATTGATAAAAACGCGCAGGTGTATGTATTAATGCAAAGCGACGCACAACATGTTCAGAATGATCTGGCAAAAACAGACACGCAGCTGCCCGCATGGTTCATCGTGAATGAAGACGGAACAGCCGCATATGCACATTATGCAAGGAATATCATGGACATGCCTTCCCTGGATGAAGTGCTTGAAATGCTCTGATACATTTTGAAAAGGAATCTCTGAAGTGAATGCTTCAGGGATTCCTCTTTTTTCATATCAGCGAGCTTCCGAGCGGATCTGTTCGATCAGGCTGCTCTTTAAAGAAAGACGGAAGCTGAGCTGCTGGATGGCAAAGACGCTCAGAATTGCGGTAAGCATTACAATGCATAACAGCAGATACGGCACTCTGACACTAAAGTCGCCGAAGCGGCTCATCATGAGTGTGCGGATCAGCCAGGAAAGCGCAAGGATGACCGGCAGTGAGATCATTATGCTCTTAAGGATCATGCCTGCCGTTTCTCTTGCGTAAACCGACCTTAACTGGTTACGGGTCATGCCGATGGATTCCAGTGCGGCATTCATCTTTGACCGCTGCGCGTGAAGAGCGGAAACGGAATTGAAGATGTTGAGCAGTGAAATGATTGAAACAATAACCGCGAAGCAGGTCATGATAATCCGGATCATGCCGGAAATAATCTGCATGGCATTGCCTGCGCCGCCGTTTTGCGAAGTGAAATAGACGCCGCTGTTTTCATCCGCACTCAGCTCTTCGAGACGCATAATCAGATCCGCAGCCTGAGGATCTTTCGTATCGGCAATGAATGCAAGAGTATAAGAAGCGTTTTCCGCAAAAGGCTGGCCGTAAAGGGAGCGCTCGGGAATGATGATCCACGGATATTCGGTATGGAATTTCACATCATCCGCGATCTCTGTGCCGTCTGTGACGGATGCGACTTTAAACGAAATGTCAAAGACATCGACATCATCCTTTTCAGGATTGTATACAGAAGTCTGGAAATTGAACTGCTGACCCTTCTCCAGATCAAGCGAATGACTGACTTCATAGAAGCGGTATTCGGGTGCGGTTGTTCCCTCTACGCCGTAATTCTTAGTGGAAAGCTCTGTATGGTTACAGAGAATACAGCTGTTTTCAGAATCTGTTCCGTTCGTTTTTTTCAGCATTTCCTCATACACAGCATCGGAAACGGCATAGATATTCAAAGAGCCGGTGTTTTCAAAATAGCTGTCAATCTCACTTTGCGAAAGCGGCGGTTCAAACTGCGAAAGCAATGTTCTGTATGCATTTTCGTATTCTTCCGAATAAAGATCATGGTCAATCAGACCGGCATAGAATATTTCACAATGGAAGTCCGTTCCGTGAACCCCTTCTGTCTGTTCGATCTGCTTTTTCACATCCTCAAAGATGTTGTCCGCATTCCGGTAAACAAAGAATCCATAGACCTGTTCCGTTTCACTCAGCTGCACATTTTCCAAAGGCGATGTGCGTTCAATGGTTTCTTCGCCGGCGATGAGCTTGAATTCCACCATCTACAGGATCATGCTTGCCGCATAGCTGATCACAAAGAGAATAATCAGAAATCCCGAAACCGCGCGCACGATGGAATTTGTTCTGCGGGAATCATAGGTGTTCAGTGCGGAAGTGATCATTCCTGACGCTGAAGCGGAATGACTCTTCTTTTTCCTTTTTGCGCTGAAAGAAGGATCATTGCCGCGGATCGAATCGATGATGCCGATCTTTGAAACCTTCCTTGCCGGAATCAAAGAGGAAACAAGCACGGTCAGAACACTGAATGCCATGGTCAGGATCACCGAGAGCGGCCTGATGCAGAGTCTGAGCGGTACTGTCATGGAGGAGTCAAATGACGCTGCTTCCATTCCGCTTAAGGCGGCTGTGTAAGGTTTCAGAAGACTCACTCCGCCATACACGATGATCAGTCCCAGAACAAATCCGAGCGGAAGCGCCCATAAGAGATGGCTGAATGCTTCGTAATATACACTTGATCGTTTCTGCTTTGCGGTGGCGCCGATCGAGCTCAACATGCCCAGATACGTTCTTCTTTCATCGTATGAAAGCTGAAAAATGTTGTAAATGAGGATCACGGAAACCGCCGCGATCAATATCATGAAGAAAAGCTGGGCAATCAGGATGATCGAATTCAGACCGCTTTCCGAAGAGTTGCCTGAAAACGCAAGCACCTGGTTGTTGGCCTTGTATCTGTCTGCGCCAAGCAGTTCGTAAAAATCCCATGACGCATTGTATGCGTGTGCGGTATCGATAACACACATGCCGTTGAATGTTTCCGCATGCCTCGCTGCCCCTTCGGGAAGAAACGCGATTGCCGTATACGCGGCTGAATCCATTGTTTCAAAGGAAGGCGTTTCGATAATGCCGCTGATCGTGAAGGTATGACTGAAACCGTTCGGCTCATGTCTTTCCTCATGGGTTTTCAGGAATTCTTTTCCCGCTTCCGTATCCGGATCAAAATAAGGAAAATCATCCGGCACCGGGACAGTGTCACCCGGTTCAAGAGTTACATGCTGGAAAGGAAATACGGTGGTCGTTTCACCGGAGTTATGCAGATATCTCTGAAAACAGTTCACTTCAATCCGGTCGCCGGACTGAATGGATGCACCGTCATCCACCGCGCTTTTTGCGATGACGATCTCATCCTCATTTTCGGGCAGTCTGCCGGAAGAAATCTGAATGTTGTTCCAGGCAAACATCTGCTTTGAATAATAACGGATATTCAGAAACGGTTTTTCGCTGTTGGCGCTTTGTTCAAACTGTGTAATCTGCAGATTCTCCGACAGAGCTGTTTCCTTCACATAGGAAAAGTTCCGGATCTGTTCATATTCTTCCTCATTCACATTGTAGAAAGAATAATGCCAGCTGCCGTAAAGCGATTCGGCGATATCGCCCATATAGCGGATCACGGTATCTTTACCGACGAATACGCATGTCATCAGAGCAACCATGAGAATGATCGAGATTCTGGAAAGCCAGGTCTTTTTCGGGTTTGCCTTCAGATAGCGCTCAGTGACTTTGAAGATTGCTGAAGACTTCATATATTTCCTCTTTCGTCACTGATGATCTTTCCGTCCGCGATGCGTATGATGCGGTCCGCTTCCTTCGCGATGCTTTCATCATGCGTCACAAGGATCACGGTCTGACCGTATTCGCGGTTGGAGGATTTCAGAAGATTCACAATCTCCTTCCCTGCTTTGGAATCCAGGTTGCCGGTCGGCTCGTCGCATAACAATAACATCGGCTCCGTATATAATGCTCTGCCGATGGATACGCGCTGCTGCTGGCCGCCGGAAAGCTCGGAAGGAAGATGATTCCTGCGATCATTGAGATTCAGATACGAAACGATTTCATCAAGCTTGTTCTGATCCTTTGCCTTCCCGTCAAGAAGAGACGGCAGGATGATATTTTCATCGATATTCAATACCGGGATCAGATTATAGAACTGATAAATCAGACCGATATTCCTTCTTCTGAATACTGCCAATGCATCCTCAGTCAGAGAATGCAGATCGGTATCATTGATATAAACGCTGCCGCTGCCCGGACGGTCGACACCGCCGATGATATGCAGCAGTGTTGACTTGCCGCTGCCGCTGGTTCCGGTGACCGCGACGAATTCCCCCTTTTCCACGCTGAAGCTGACATCATCCAGCGCTTTGACCAGAGAGTCCCCTGCCCCATAGGTTTTACTCAGATGCTCACATTTCAAAACAGACATAACCGGTCCTCCGTCTTAAGCATAGATTGTTTTTCATCCGCGAAGTTTAAGATCATCATTCATGAAAGAAAAAGGCCTCAATCTTAAATCTGAGCGCGTAAAAAAGACACAGCCTGTGAAGTGCCGTGCCTTTGTACAATTATAATGATTCAGTTTCTTATTCTTCTGAGAGTCTTTCAACTGCGGCTTCCGGTGCGTTCTTGACAACCGAAGCGATGCCGTTTCTGCAGGACTTCATGGACTTGTAGCCTTCGCTGGAGCCGATGTTCTGTCCGTTCTTTGCCTTTAAGCGGAAACGTGTTTCGCCAGCCTTGTCGGTGTAGATTTCAAACTTCGGGCACTTCTGAGGCTCATAGCCCTCCACCGTCTGATCCTCAATCGCTGCCACGGCCGCATTCTTCGCTACGGATGCGACACCGTTGCGGCATGATTTTTCGGATTTGTAGACTTCAGATGTCAGAATCACTTCTCCGTTTGATGCCTTGAGATCAAACTTGACACCGGTTTTGGTGTCCTTGATCACGAATTTGCCAATCGCCATATTATCTCCTTTTTGCACGCAGGTGCCTGTTATTTAAGAAAATTATAAACGTGTTTTTTTACTGCAACAAGAAAAAACCGTCCATATGGATCATGAATGCATTGCGATGAATTCTGAATTTTATAAACATGCATCAAACCCATGCATGCATTTTTATATTCTGCGAATTTGTATACATGCATTCATTTCGGTCATTTGGAGCCAGTTGGGAAAATGTGGCTGTATAATGTATAGGCAAAAGTGAAGGAGGCATGGACATGGCAAAATCAACCGCGAGAAATCTGACTGAGGGCAATATCGCAAAACAGATCATTCTGTTCTCCCTGCCGCTGATGCTCGGCAATGTGTTCCAGATGCTTTACAATACGGTCGACTCGATCGTGGTCGGCAATTACGTGGGCACCCAGGCGCTTGCGGCGGTCGGCTCCACGACGATGATCGTCAATCTGTTTGTGTTCTTCTTCAACGGCTTCTCCATCGGTGCCGGTGTCATCATCGGCAGATACTTCGGTTCGAAGGATATGGACGGTCTGCATCAGGCGATTGAAACGGTCATGGCTGCCTCATTCATTCTGTGCGTGCTGTTCACGGGCATCTCAATCTTCCTGGTCCATCCGATGTTAAGACTGATGGCAACCCCGGCGGATGTATTCGACAGCGCGTCTGTTTATCTGAGAATATACTTCGCGGGTATCTCGGGATTATTGATCTACAATATCGGTTCCGGTATTCTCCGAGCCGTCGGCGATACAACCCGTCCTCTTTACTTCCTGATTCTGACCAGCATTCTCAATATCATTCTTGACCTGCTGTTTGTGCTGGTGTTCCATCTTGGCATTGCGGGCGTGGCCTATGCAACAATCATCGCGCAGTTTGTATCAGCCGGACTGATCCTGCTGTTATTAATCCGCACAAAGGATGTCTACCGCTTCACATTCAAAGACATGTGCATTGACTTCGATATTCTGAAACGGATCTTCGGCGTGGGTATGCCGGCAGCCATCCAGTCGGTGCTGACAACCTTCTCCAATATCTTTGTACAGGGCTATATCAACTACTTCGGTTCCGGTGTCATGGCGGGCTGGAGCTGCTATAACAAGCTCGATATGTTCATTATGCTGCCGATGAATTCCATGGCCATGGCAGCCACCACATTCGTTGCCCAGAACATGGGTGCGCGGCAATTGAAACGTGCCCAGCAGGGAACCGTCACAACCAATGTGCTCACATTGTCCGTCACCGGTGTCATCGCCGCGTTCATTTATGTCTTCGCGCCGGCCGCGGTTGCCCTGTTCACAAACGATCCGGCCGTCATCGATTACGGTGTTCTCTTCTTGAGAACCAATGTCTTCTTCCTGCTGTTCAACTGCATCAACCATGTGCTGGCCGGCAGCTTAAGAGGCTATGGCGATTCGAAGGCACCGATGGTGATCATGTTAACCGGATTCGTTGTCATCAGACAGATTTATCTGTTTGTCATGACACGATTCATTTCCAACACCCCTGCCCTGGTCGGCTTCAGCTATCCGGTTGGCTGGATGGTCACATGCGCTTTGGAAGTGCTCTATTATTTCAGAAACAGAAACAACTATACCATATGATCATAACGGGAAGTCTGCTGAAGGCTTCCCGTTTTTTTCTTATATAATTTTTTTGAGATAACGATATGAACAAATGGAAAAAGCTTGTTCTTTGTGTTCTGAGCTGCATGATGCTTGGCGCATGCAGAACAGAAAAAGAAACACGCAGACTGTTTTATCTGAAGAAAAAATAGAATCACAGTCCATATGTCATGACTGTGCAGTCAAAAAAACAATCCGCGATGGATTGTTTTTCATTGGGATCAGAGATTTTTGAACACTTCGTCGGGAAGCTTTGTGTTGAACGGTTCGTCCAGCAGATCCGGATGAGCCAGGAAGTACTGAAGAATCTTCATCGACTTGGAGAAATAATAGCCGTCGGCAATTCTTTCATCCATGGTGATGTTCAGATCAACTCCGTCTTTGAATACGACCTGATCATTCTCATAGAACGGCATTCTGTCTTTTTTGCCAATAACCACAAACATGGAGGTTGTGCCCCAGTTGGTCAGATGGTGATAGCCGCTGGGGAGTCCGATTGAGCCGAGGTTGGCAAAGTTGACCGTGGAATGGTACGGATCGGTTTCAACCAGAGCGGGAGGGATATGTCCCTTCTTTTCCAGATAGCAGACCGCATTGAGGATCGGTCTTGAGATGAATTTGGGAAGCGCGTTGAATTTGTCCATGACACCGGTGGATTCATCTTTGTAGCTCTTGTTTTTGAGCTTGAGAAGCTGTCTTCTGATTTCATTGTGAAGATCATCGATTGTCCATTCCGGCTTTGCGTGAATGAAGGCAAGCACCTCTCCGCCCTCGTCGCTGAATTCCTGCTTGACGGTAAAGGCGGTGCTGATCTCATTGCGCTTGTACATCTTCTTGTTGTGGATGAAGATGGAAAGCTTGGAACGCAGTGTGATTGTTTTCAGGGTTGCCGCAATCAGGCACTGGAAGAGGTTGTACTTATAATCGGGATTGTCCGCATTCTTTTTTTCAATGTATTTATTCACTTCCGTCAGATCAATGCGGAAGCTGAAAAACGCCTCGTTGTCGCAGCGGTTCGGATACATGAATGGCATAATGAAATGCATCGAATCCACATTTTTCAGATATTTTGCGTCAAATCTGTCGCCCATAATCTTTATCTCCTTTGAACAACAAAGTACATTTTACTCCGATTTTGACAAACAGAATGACAAAATTCACTCACATGTAACGAAACAGCACAAATGTCGCAAGTGCGACCAGACCCTGGCACATGACATTGCAGATTTCAATCACCCAGTGGATTCTTGCGTCATAGAGGTTGGCTTTGATCCCGATGTAACAAAGAAACACGAACAAACCGATTGCCATGAGATACAGATATACCGGAATATTCATATGCACGCTCAATGCGGTCATGATCAGGGAAATGTAGATAAGCAGATAGCCTCCCGCCCCGCAAAGAACCGCCGCCGTGTTGACTTTGTGTGTTGTCAGAATAACCACAGCGAGGAATGCCGCAACCGCCGCCATCAACATGAACAGCGTCGCTTTTTCCAGATGCGCAATGTGACTGAACAGCGCCAGACCAGTGAGAAGAATTCCGCTGTTGACAAAGAATACGATACTGACCGGCATTCTGAATTTCATTTTGCCTAGACCCACCAGAAGCTTCCCGGTGGGAATGATGAAACCGCCGATCAGAGAAATGCCGATACCGGCACATAACATCATGAAATGCATCGGTGACATTGTCTTCATGTTGTGTATGAGAATCATCGATGTGACAGCGTAAAAGATCGGATTGATGTAATCCAGCAAACCCAGGGCAACCGAGAACTCATTCATTTTCATGCCCGGGGATGATGTCTGATTCTGGCTCATATGATTTCCTGCCTGTTTATAAATACAGTTTCTTTCTGCAACATTTTATCATGTATCGTTTCATAACGTCATATGCAGGCAAACAAAAATCCGGTCGTATGACCGGATTGATGTGTTTTAAGGAATTAATACTGAGGCATTGCCGGAGCAGCCGGTTCCTCGTGCGGAATCTCAGCAACTGCAGCTTCGGTTGTGATGAAGAGACCGGAGATGCTGGATGCGTTGAGCAGAGCGCTTCTTGTGACCTTGCAAGGGTCGATGATGCCTGCTGCGAACATGTCAGTCCATTCGCCTGTCTTGGCGTTGAAGCCGACATTCTCGTCCGCTGCGAGCTGCTGTTCGAGAATCTCATTTCCGTCGAAGCCGGCATTTTCAGCAATCTGCATGACCGGTTCCTTGAGGGATTCAAGAACAACGTTGATGCCTCTCTGAACATCGACGATGTCGCTCTTGACGGTATCCTTGACAGCCTTGTAAGCCTGGATCAGGGCCAGGCCGCCACCCGTGACGACGCCTTCCTCAACCGCAGCCTTTGTGGCGTTCAGAGCGTCCTCAATTCTCAGCTTCTTGTCCTTGAGTTCTGTTTCGGTTGTAGCACCGACCTTGATCAGCGCAACGCCGTTGCTCAGCTTGCCGAGTCTTTCCTGGAGCTTCTTCTTGTCATAGTCGCTCTTTGTATTTTCGATTGCGTTCTTGATTTCCGCAACTCTCTGTGCAACCGCAGCCTTATCGCCTGCGCCGTCGATGATGGTTGTCTTGTCCTTGGAGACTACAACCTTCTTGGCGGAACCAAGATCAGCAACTGTCATGTCAGCCAGGTTGGCGTTGAGATCCTTGGCGAAGAATGTCGCACCTGTCATGGCAGCGATATCAGCCAGCTGGTTCTTCGCATTGTCGCCGAAGCCCGGAGCCTTTGTCGCAACAACATTGAATGTGCCTCTGAGCTTGTTGATAATCAGGGTGCTCATGACTTCGTTGTCATAATCATCCGCAATGATCAGCAACGGCTTGTTGGCCTTGACGACTTCCTCGAGAACAGGAAGGATGTCCTGGATGGTGTTGACCTTCTGGTCTGTGACCATGATGAACGGGCTGTCCAGGGAGACTTCCATCTTTTCACGGTCGGAGACCATGTAAGGTGAAACATAGCCCTTGTCATACTGCATACCCTCGGTCATTTCGAGAGTTGTTTCAAAGCTTCTGGATTCATCTACATTGATGACGCCGTCGTTGCCGACCTTCGCCATAGCTTCGGCGATGATGGCACCGATCTCTTCGGAACCGGAAGAGATTGTGGCGATGTTTCTGACATCGTCATTGGTTGTGACCTGGTGGCTCAGGCTGAGCAGCTGCTTAGCCGCAGCGTTGGCAGCCTTTTCGATGCCCTCACGCATCAGAACCGGGTTGGCTCCCTTGTCAACAGCCTTAAGACCGTTAGTGATCATGGACTGGGTCAGGATTGTGGCTGTGGTTGTGCCGTCGCCTGCTGTCTCATTGGTGTTGTTGGCAGCTTCATAAACAAGCTTTGCACCCATGTTCTCGAACTTGTCTTCCAGTTCGATTTCCTTGGCAATGGTGACACCGTCATTGGTGATGACCGGTGAACCGTAGCTCTTTTCCAGAACAACGTTTCTGCCCTTGGGGCCAAGAGTCACCTTGACCGCGTCGGCCAAGGTATTGACGCCGTCGAGCATCTTCTGACGGGCGTCCTTTGCATATTTGATTTCCTTTGCCATATGAAATAACCTTCTTTCTTATTATTCAACGATTGCCAGAATGTCTTCAGCCTTGATCAGCAGCAGATCTCTGCCGTCAACCTTGACTTCTGTTCCGGAGTATTTCTTGTAAATAACCTTCATGCCTTCGGTGAGATCGATCGGCACAAGCTTGCCGTCCTCAACCTTGCCCGGGCCTACCGCCACGACAACGCCATGGCTGGGTTCATCCTTCGCCTTCTGGGTTGTCAGGATGATGCCGCTCTGTGTTTTTTCTTCTTCCTTGACTTTTTCAAGGACCACATAATCATGTAATGGTTTCAACATTGAATGCCTCCTTTTTTAGCACTCCGATAGAGTGTTTGCTAACCATTGATTATTCTAGTCATTTGCTGTCACTCTGTCAAGGCGAGTGCCAAATCTTTTTTGAATCGCTGATTTTTTCTTTTCACGCGTATGTTAGAATGCTTATGAAAGTGAGGATTGTATATGAACATCCTTGTCATTGATGCCCAGGGCGGCGGGATCGGCCGTCAATTGATCAGTGAGATCAAAAGCAGAAGAAAAGACCTGATCATCCATGCGGTCGGCACCAATTCAGCCGCTTCCCAGAATATGCTCAAGGCCGGTGCGGACTTATGCGCCACCGGGGAAAACGCCGTCATCACCGCATGCCGGGATGCGGATGTCATCATCGGTCCGATCGGCATTGCGATCGCTGATTCCATGCTTGGCGAAGTGACACCGAAAATGGCCAAGGCCATCGGCAGATCCAAAGCCAGAAGGATCCTGATCCCCTTCCAGCATTGCGGCAGCGTGATTGTCGGTGTCTCTGAAACAAACACCGGCAGGCTGATCAATGAGGCAGTCAACCGCCTGCTTGAAAATCTGTAATGAAAACCGGAGCTTCGTTTTGTGAAGTTCCGGTATTTTGTATCTTCAGTTTTCACGTACCCGGTAAACCATATCCGGATAATCGGTGATGATCGCATCGGCGCCGATGCTCATCAGATATGCCGCATCTGTTTCATTGTTCACGGTCCAGTACTGCACGGCGATATCATGCGCATGGGCGTAGTTGATGACAGTCGAAGTGCCAAGATTCACGCCCCTGTCCATCGGGAAACAGTTGAACGGCAGCTGCAATGTCTTAAACTTCGGGTTGTAGTTTTTGCGGTTGGTCAATGCGCTGAAATAGAATTCCACCACTTCAGCTCCATACGGCCCTCTGATGAAATCGGGATACATCTCGTCTTTGTAATCGGAGATTTCAGAGATGAAGCAGCCGAAGATGCAGCGCTCAAGCATGTTTCTTTCTTTCAGATCTGCGTACAGAATATCCATACTGCGCCGGCCGAGATCGCCGTCATTTTTGATTTCAATAATGTAATTGTAATGACCGTTGTCTTCCAGATAATCCAGGATGGTATCAAGATCCAGAATTCTGAGATCTTCCGGAACATCCGCCCCATTGAGATCCGCATAAGGCATCTCACCCGTTTCATTCACAAACTTCGCACCCATATTGAGCTGTTTCAGCTGTTCAAAGGTGTAATCTTCCGGTCTGCAGTGTTCCTGTCCGAATACCTGCTGGCAGTCTGATGTGCGGTCGAGCTCATTGTCATGGAGTAAAACCAGCACATCATCCTTTGTGATATGGAGGTCGAATTCAAAATAATCCACGTCGAAGCTTTCATCCTCAATGCACCGTCTGAATGCCATCATGGTCTCCTCCGGCGCAATGCCGGATCCCGAGCGGTGGGCAGAGATTCTGGATTTTCCGTCAGTGATATGCGGATTGGATGTTTCATATAACAGTGTGTCTTTCGGATCTGAGCGGTGATGATAGGCGATCGTCATCGTCGATGCGCCAAGGGCTGCCAGTATCACCAGGACAAGTAAAATCCTGACAATGATTCTCAATGCTTTGTTTTTGATTCTGTGCTGTTTTTTCATGATGATTTCCGTTCTTTTGTATTCCCATTATTATAGCACTCAGCTTTCATGCGGTCTGAATACCGGAAAACCTTTTCAGGCGATGGGCTTTTTCATGTATGCAGAACAATTGATGTTTATAATGGAATGTATGAGAGAACTCAGTTATAACCTGTTCCGTAACAGTGAACTGCTGATATTGCTGATGGAATGCATTGCCGCATTTGTTTTGTTATGGGTTGCTTTCCGTCTGATGCCCGAGTGGAAAAAGAACAGAAGACAGGGACGCATCTCGTCTTTGGATTTTGTGAAGCCTTCCGTGCCGGAGCCTTCCCTCACAAAAAAAGACTGGCGAAGCATGTGCATCATCACAGCCATGTATGCCATCGTCTCATTCCATATGCTTGGCAGCACAAGCTATGTGAATACCACCTGGCAGCCGGCGGATGAGAGCACAGACATCATTCTGGAATGCGAGGATGAAACATCCTTTGACGCGGTCTATGCGATTTATAACGAAGGCGACAACAATTCCAATCCCGATGCATATCAGCTGGGCTTCCACAATATCAATGTCTACGGTTCGAGTGACCGAAAGAACTGGCAGAAGTTATGCACGATGGAAGGCAAGGGAATTTATCAATATAAAATTTATGAAGGCGACTGGAATTACCGTTATGTATGGATCGCCTCCAGAGACAAAAACGATACCATCACGGAATTCGCATTGCGCAAAAACGATCACAGCGGCTTCCTGAATCTGAAAGTCATTTCGGAAAGTGATCCTTCGGATATATATCCGGCATCATTGATCATTGATGAACAGGACAAGGTTCCTCTTGTTCCGACATATTATGAGCAGAGTTATTTTGATGAAGTGTATCATGCGCGCAATGCCTGGGAGATCGCAAACGGTCAGCGGATGTACGCGACGGTTCATCCCCTGTTCGGCACCAATCTGATGGCGCTTGCCATCAGGGTGCTTGGGTTTACACCGTTCGGATGGCGGTTTGCGGGAGCTTTGACCGGAGTTTTGATGGTTCCACTTCTCTATGTGCTTTGCAAGCTGCTGTTCCACAAGACCTTTGCATGCACATGCGGCACGGTTCTGCTGGCAGCGGAGTTCATGCATATCACTACATCACGAATCGGCACACTGGAGCCCTTCTCCGTTTTCTTTATCATGTGGATGTTCTATTACATGATCCGCTATTATCTTTCCAGCTTCTATGACACCCCTTTGAAAAGACAGTTACAGATATTATTGATCTGCGGCATTCTCATGGGCATTGCCATCGCCACCAAGTGGACAGGCTGCTACAGTGCGGTGGGACTTGCAGTACTGCTGTTTGCCAATCTGATCAGAAGATGGCGGGAATATGTAAAAGCGGGACAGGTTCTGAAAGATCCTGAAAAACACACACTGAATCAGATCCGTGAATCAGAGCATATCCGCAAGGTCTTCGTGAAGAATCTGATCATTACACTGGCCTGCTGCGTGGTGTTCTTTATCATCATTCCGCTCATTATCTATGTGCTCACCTATCTGCCGGACCATGTATGGAAGGATGACACCTGGTCGCTTGCCAATGTATGGAAACAGACCAGGTATATCTTCACATACCATAAGAATGTCGATGCCACACATCCCTATCAGTCGGTATGGTATATGTGGTTATTGGATATCAGGCCGATCTGGTATCACATCAGTACGGATGGAAACGGCTATGTCCATTCGATCAGCTGTTTCTCCAATCCATTGCTTTGCTATGGAGGCCTGTTTGGCATTGCGACAAGTCTGATCCATCTGATTCTTGATAAAGGTCAGAAAGCGATGGTGATCGTGACCGGATATGTGAGTGCTCTTTGTCCATGGCTGCTGGTGGAGCGCTGTGTATTCAGCTATCATTTCTATCCGACCAGCATCTTCACGATACTTGCGATTGTCTATCTGATTGATCAGATCATGCGCAATGCGCCGGAATATAAAAAATGGATCATCGTCTTTATGGCGGTCTATGTATTCCTGTTTGTGGTCTTCCTGCCTGTCACTTGCGGTTTCGGAACATCACTGAACTATATCAATTCTTTGGAGTGGTTAGGCACATGGCACTTTGGCTGAAAAACTATCTGAAAAAGTATAAATGGGATCTGCTGTTCTCACTGGTACTGACGGCTGTGCTCATGTTTCCGTATATGATCCGCTCATTCACACCCGTGGAACATGACACCTTCTTCCATCTTTCCAGAATCGAGAATCTTTCCCTTGCGATCAAAGACGGGGATTTCTTCCCGGCGATCTATCCGTATGAAAACAACGGCTTTGGCTATGCGAGCTCCCTGTTTTACAACGATCTCTTTCTGATTCCTTCGGCGCTTCTGCATCTGGCAGGTGTGCCGCTGGCGCTTTGTTACAGGATCAATGTGATCATCGCGGTTTATATTTCATAGGTGGTAATTTGCACTGCGTTGGTGAATAACCGCTTATTTACTGGATTTTTTAGACATCACATCGCGATATTTCACCACTCGTGTCGAATTTAGTGCCATATTGATGAATAAATCGATCTTCTCATATCGGTCTCTTGGGGCTGATAGAAGGAATGCAATCAAGTTCATCCAGTCCTGAAGATTCTCTCTGTTGTACCCGCCATGTGCTCTCATAAAGCGTTTGGCAAGAGAGTGAATCTCATTGATTGGATCGAGTGGATTCTCTTCATCCGGAAGCTCATTCAACTTTTTGGAATCATATATCTCATGAGTCAGATTAAGCTTCTCGATCAGTACAGAATG